>CBFHKY010000007.1:41411-117374 GCA_965656525.1 Pseudomaricurvus sp.
GCGGCTCGCTTTGCTTCTGGTTATTTGGTACAGCTAAAACCCGATGAAAAATCCCTAGATGGCCCATCTGGCGCTGAAGAAGACTTCACCGATTTACACGCTTGGTGTGAGGTATTTTTACCTGGCGCAGGCTGGGTAGGCCTAGACCCAACATCGGGCTTGTTTGCGAGCGAGGGGCACATTCCTCTGGCCTGTACGCCGGACCCTGTCTCAGCGGCACCCATTGAAGGCTTCACCGACAAATGTGAAGTTGAATTCGAGCACAGCAATGAAGTGTCTCGAATTTTAGAAGATCCACGCGTCACCAAGCCCTACTCAGAAGAGCAGTGGGCCGAAGTTATGAGTCTGGGTGACAGCGTAGATGACTTGCTCGAAGAGCTGGACGTACGCTTAACCATGGGTGGCGAGCCTACCTTTGTGTCTATTGATGACATGGAAGACGCACAGTGGAATACCGGTGCACTGGGCGAGCAAAAACTCAGTTTAGCCAAAACACTGCTGCTCAAATTACGTAATCATTTTGCTCCCAAAGGCTTACTGCATTACGGCCAAGGCAAATGGTACCCCGGTGAAGAAGTCCCTCGCTGGGCACTGGGCGTATTTTGGCGCACCGACGGTGAGCCTTTCTGGCACGAGCCGGAATGGCTAGCTCGTATCGACAAAGATTATGGATACAGCGCACGCGATGCGAAAAAATTCATGTGCAGCTTAACCAAGGTACTCGGGATAGAAAAAACCTACGGTCAACCAGCCTATGAAGATGCACTTTACTACCTGCTGCAAGAACGCAAGCTGCCAACCAACATTGACAGCGCGTTAATCAAAGCCAAAACCGATAGTGATCGAACGCGTCTTGCTAAAATTCTAGAGCGCGGAATGGGCACCCCTACAGGTTTCTTACTGCCACTGGAGTGGGATGCCGTGGCAGACTGCTGGCACACCTGCATGTGGGAAACTCGTCGCGATCACGTCACCCTGACACCCGGCGATTCGCCTATGGGGTTACGTTTACCACTGAGCGACTTGCCCATTAGTACAGAAACGGAAATGAGCTTGAGCAAAGACCCCTTCGCGCCACAGGAGCCACTGCCCACCAAGTGGAAGTTCCCAATGTCACCGGTGCAAGCTGTCGGACCAGACATCACGCCCGCCAAGGAGCCCATACAACAGACGCCTGGCGACAAGCGCGCTTTAGAAGCAAAAGCCAAAGAAGCAGCAGTACTGGACGATGATGACAGCGAGCTGACTGAAGAAGAGCGTGAGAAATTGCGCCAATGGCGCCAAGTTATTCGCACCACACTTTGTGTAGAAGCCAGAAACGGTCGCATGTACGTGTTTATGCCGCCGGTTTACAGTTTGGACAACTACGTCGAATTGATCGCCGCCGTTGAAAAGACCGCCAAGCGTTTAAAAATGCCGGTTATTATTGAAGGCTATGAGCCACCAAAAGATTCCCGCATGCAAAAGCTGCTGGTGACCCCGGACCCAGGTGTTATTGAAGTTAACATTCACCCTTCCAGTAACTGGCAAGAACTGGTTAGCAACACCACCGAGCTCTATGCCGCTGCACGCGAATCCCGCTTAGGCACCGAAAAGTTCATGCTCGATGGACGCCACACTGGCACCGGTGGCGGTAACCACATCACTCTGGGCGGCAAAACACCCGCCGACAGCCCGATGCTGCGCCGCCCCGATATTTTGCGCAGCCTCGTCACTTTCTGGCAGCATCACCCCAGCTTGTCTTATGTCTTTTCTGGTGCATTTGTTGGCCCCACCAGCCAAGCGCCTCGGGTTGATGAAGGTCGCGATGAAATGCTGTACGAAATGGAAACAGCCTTTCAGCAAATCCCAGAAGGTATTGTCGATCAGCCTTGGTTGATCGATCGAATCATGCGCAACTTACTCACCGACATTACCGGCAATACCCACCGTGCTGAGTTTTGTATGGATAAGCTCTACTCCCCTGACGGTCCGACAGGCCGCCTTGGCTTGCTTGAGTTCCGTGGCTTTGAAATGCCACCACACAGCCGTATGGCGCTAGTCCAGTCGTTACTGATTCGAACATTGGTCGCTCGCTTCTGGCAGGAGCCTTACCACAAACCACTGGTACGCTGGGGCACTCAGTTACACGATCGGTTCATGTTGCCGCATTATTTATGGACCGACATGAAGGAAGTGGTTCAAGATCTCAACGATCACGGCTTCCCCTTCCGAGCTGAGTGGTTACTGCCTTTTGAGGAGTTCCGCTTCCCTCATTACGGTCGTACCAAGCTGGATGATATGGAAATCGAGCTGCGCTGGGCTGTTGAACCTTGGAATGTATTAGGTGAAGAAAGTGGTAGCTCTGGCACCGCTCGTTATGTGGATTCGTCCGTTGAACGACTGCAAGTTAAAGTGTCAGGCGTCACTGAAGATCGCTACGTACTGGCTTGTAATGGCCGCCGAGTACCTCTGCGCGGCACTGGTCGCCAAGGCGAAAGCGTAGCCGGTGTTCGCTACAAAGCATGGGCGCCACCATCGGCACTGCATCCGACCATTGGTGTACATACGCCATTGGTGTTCGATTTGATTGACACTTGGAATGGGCGCTCTATCGGCGGCTGTACTTATCACGTCTCTCACCCTGGTGGGCGCAGCTATGAGACCTTCCCGGTGAATGCGTTCGAAGCCGAATCGCGACGAGGTAATCGTTTCGACAACACCAGCTTTACCTCTGGGCCTTATACACCAAAACCGGAAGTTGACGCGCTACGCACGTTTTACCCCAGCCATTTACCAAAACCGATGGCGCCGCCAGCCGAAGAATCGCCGGACGAATACCCGTGCACCTTGGATCTTCGCCGACAGCCGCCGGCGGGGCCGCTGCTCTGACGAAGCTCTGCCCATCCAGGGCAGTCTCTAATGAAACGAGGCCTTTCTCCTAGAGACCAGCAAAAGAGCGACACTGACCCTCGCTCTTTTGCTGTATGTCCAAGAGCACATACAAAATTGACGCACCTTGCATCATAATACTCGGTAATTATGACGACCCTGTCATCGCGTAAAGCCGTAATGACAGGGTCTGATGTCAGTATTCTAGGACGACTTAACCGCAAACAACTTCTATAATGGTTTAGCAACAAAAGCATTAACCACTGAGGAGCGCAGTCAATACAGTACTTTCACTGCTCAGTCTGGCACAATGCGCTTAGATACTGCAGCCATCACGATACACACCCCCATTAAAGAGCTGCGCACGCTTTAAGAGAATTCAGATGCAACCGTCTACCACACAACCTACTCCCGTTCAGGCTCCGGCCACGGACAAGCTGTTGTACACGCGCCGCGAAGGCCTCCTCGATGAGGTGTATGACGCTGACGGTCACATCAAGCCCTACTGGGAACCTGTACTGAACAGTTTTCAAGCTCTCGGTCCACAGGCCTTTGCCGATCGTGAAAGCAAAGCTCGCCGTATTCTGAGAGACGACGGCGCCACCTACAACATTTATGATGAGCAACAAACACCAGCCCACAACTGGCCTTTGGACCTTGTGCCTGCTCTCATTAGCAGTGAAGAATGGGGGCGAATCGAGGCTGGCCTGCTGGAAAGGGCCGAACTGTTTAATCTCTTGCTCAAAGACCTATATGGTAATCGCCAGTTGATCCGTCAAGGCGTGATTCCACCCGAAGCCCTCTATGCCCATAAAGGCTTCTTACGGGCCTGTAATGGTTTGCATATTCCCGGAGAACACCAGCTGATTTTACACGCTGCCGACTTGATCCGTGGTCCTGACAACTCCATTCAGGTGCTGACCGATCGCACTCAAAGCCCTAGCGGGGCTGGGTATGCTTTAGAGAATCGCACCGTCATGTCGCGGGTATTTCCCAGCTTATTCCGCAATTGCCAAGTCCACAGACTGTCTAGTTTTTTCCAACAACTGCGCAGCAAGCTCATCGCCCTATCCCCCAATCAGGATCAACCTCGAGTTGTGGTGCTCACTCCCGGGGCGCATAACGAGACCTATTTTGAGCACGCTTATTTTGCGAATTACTTAGGTTTTCACTTGGTACAAAGTGGCGATTTAATTGTACGTAACGGCTACGTGTGGATGAAGGCCTTGGACGGCCTCAGCCGTGTTGACGTTATTCTGCGCCGCGTAGACGACCTATTTTGCGATCCTGTTGAGCTGCGCGCCGACTCACAGCTGGGTGTCCCTAGTCTTTTAGAAGTCGCTCGCGCTGGACGCGTAGTGATCGCCAACCCGCTGGGGTCTGGTGTGTTGGAAAACCCTGTATTCTTAAAGTACTTGCCCGGCATTGCAAAAGAGCTACTCGGCCGTGAGATTCGGCTGAAGTCTGTAGAAAACTATTGGTGTGGTGATAAAAAAGACCTTGCTCATGTCTTGGATAATTTGCAAAACCTCGTCATCAAGCCCATTTACCGAGGCTCCGGTAAAACCAGTGTCAGTGGCAGAGATTTAACCGCGGCACAATTGAATGAGCTGAAACTGAAAATACAAGCGGATCCCCTGCAATTTGTTGGTCAGCCTATCTTAGAATCGACACAGTTGCCGACTTATGAAAAAGGCCAGCTGGTACCTCGCCCTTCTATTTTGCGCAGCTTTTCTGTAGCTGGTGCCGGCTCTTACAGCGTCATGCCCGGGGGCTTAACCCGAGTCGGCGCACAGGAGCGATCGTTTGTAATCTCGAATCAAGTAGGCGCGCAAAGCAAAGATACGTGGATCATCAGCTCTGAGCCCGATACCGAAAGTGCATTACCTGATACCGATGCTAATGTCACACCGATACGTGAAGCAGACCTTATCAGCTTGCCTAGCCGAGTGGTGGAAAATCTATTTTGGATGGGGCGCTATGCCGAACGGGCTGAAGCTTCGCTACGTTTACTGCGCACCGTGTTTGTCATGTTGAATGGCGAAGAACCAATATCCACTGAAAGTCAGCGCACACTTTTAGAGACATTGACTCACATCACAGCAACACGCCCAGGGTTTATTGGTGCGCCACAAGCCATGATCGACAAGCCCGAGCCGGAATTGCGCCGATTAATCGGCGATGCCACTCTCAGCGGAAGTGTTCGCTCCAACCTCAAAGCACTGCTGTTCTGTGCCGACGAATCACAAGAGCTACTGTCATCCGATACCATGCGCGTGATTAATGACATTCGCGACGGTTTAGGCCAGCTGGATGCTGTAATGACCAGCGAATGGACCTCTACGCCCGAAGATGCTTTGGACCCCTTAGTGACAGCGCTGATGGCACTTTCAGGGCTTGCACACGAAAGTATGATCCGTGACTTCGGTTGGCGTTTTATTGATATTGGTCGTCGCTTAGAACGCGCCATCCAAACCACCGCCATTATTAAATGCTTGGTGGTCACTGAGCGACCCGAAGCCGATCAAAACGTCATGCTGGAATCATTGCTGTTATCTTTGGAGGCACTTATCAGCTACCGCCGTCGGTATCGTGCTCGTATGGGAGTGCAGTCGGCTCTCGATTTGGTGATGATGGACACGTCCAACCCAAGGTCTCTGTTGCATCAACTGGAACAATTGAGCCACCACATCAACAAGCTACCCCACTCAGGCAGCTCAAAGCACCAGCTACCGCCTGAAGAGCGCGCCACCCTGCAAGCTGAGACATTGATTAAATTGTCGCTGTTAACGGAACTGAGTACTCGTACCGACGGCGAACGTCAGCTGTTAAAACAGACGTTGGATAACCTTAATAAGTATTTAAGCACCATCAGTCACTTAATCAGCGACAAATACTTTGACCACCGCGAAACATCACAGCAGCTGGTGACTAGCACCTGGGAGACCACTTAAGTGCGCTATCGAATTAAGCACATCACCGAATATCGCTATGCCAGTCGGGTTTCTCATTGCTACAACTTAGCTCATATGATTCCTCGTACCAGCCTCAGACAAAAATGTTTGAGCAGCAGTGTTCGTGTTGAACCAGGTTCGGCTCACACCACCCAACAAGAAGATTACTTTGGTAACATCGCTTATCATTTTGAAATTCAGAGGCCTCACAAAAAGCTGGTTATTACCGCCAGCAGTGAAGTCATCACTGGTGCGCAGCACTCTAAGTTAAATTTGGACTTTGGTATTACCTGCGCGCAAGCTCGTGAACTGATGCTTACGAGCCGTGACCCAGAAACCTTGTTCGCACGTGAGTTCTTGCTGGACTCCAACATGATTCGCAATAGCGACGAGTTACTTGAATATGCACGACCAAGCTTCAGCGACGATCGACCGCTTCTGTCTGCAGTAATGGATCTGACGCACCGCATTTACACAGAATTCAGCTACAGCCCTCAATCGACGACTATTGCAACGCCATTGAGCGAAGTACTGGCTGAAAGAAAAGGCGTATGCCAAGATTTCGCGCATTTACAGATCGGTTGTTTACGCGCTTTAGGGTTTGCTGCCAAATACGTATCAGGCTACATAGAGACACTGCCCCCTCCGGGTAAAGAAAAAATGGTGGGCTCCGATGCGAGTCATGCTTGGCTATCGGTTTATTCGCCCACCGAAGGTTGGTTTGAATTTGACCCCACCAACGATTGCCTCGCGGCAGAGCAACATATTATCACCGCCTGGGGGCGTGATTTTTTTGATGTAACTCCGTTGAAAGGCGTGATTTATGGTGGTGGTGAGAACCCCATTATGAGCGTGTCTGTGGATGTCGCACGCGTGAAAGAGACGGCGTGATATTGCTTGAAACACTTAACAAGTGACTTGCAATAAGAGTATGGCTAAGTTTCGTCTAATGGCGATTAACGGGCCGCTTAGTCTAAGCAATAAACACAATGCTAGGAACGCGTCTGCTCAAGGGAAGAAAGACTGATAGAAACGATAGGGAACTTACGCAGTATTCCGTCCTTAGAATACTGCATCTTTTCAGTGGGTAAACTGTGCGTTAGAACCCTGTGCTTAACTTAATTGATCGCTACAGGAGCACTAGAGCTCAAGTCAATTTGAGCCGTTTGCTTTTGCATATCTGGTGTGACAGTGATTACCACACGACGGTTATCTTGACGACCGGCAGCAGAATTATTGCTTGCTGTTGGACGATCTTCACCGTAGGCGTTTAAATCCCAACTCACATGAGTGTCTGGAAACTCACCCTCAAGATAATTCTGAACGGCATCAGCGCGCTCACGTGAAAGATGGTCATTGTACTGGTCAGTCCCTATAGCGTCCGTATGCCCCGCCAGCACGACATCGATATGCTCAACAGGCATGTCCTGTGTATCTGAAACGAGTTTATCCAGGGCCGCCTTAGCCATGGGTGTTAACGCGTGTGAATCAAAAGCAAACTCGACCTCCTCGGTGACGGTTTCAACTACCACCTCAGCTGGCTCTGGCTCATTGCTATTTTCGCTGGCAGAAGAGCTCTGTGTAGTATTGCTAGTGTCTTCAGCTGGCACAGAAAATACCGATGATTTGTCCGCCGATACGTTATGCTCACCGCTATCACTTTTCATGGAAACCAGCTCGTATTCTTGTCCATTATTTGCTGCACCCATTTCATCGCTTTGGCCGGACCCTTGGCATGCCGTCAGTAAAGATGCAGCCATCAAAGAAGTCACTGTTGCACTCATATAACGATAGTTTTTCATTACGATTCCTCCTGGAATTAACTATTTTGTAATGTCTCATACAAGTTTTTGCAATCCCTATGCCAACCGCTTATAAAATGTCTATCCTCTTCTGAAGCCCTTTTAGTTCGGGTGTTTGTCCAGCCAATCACTGATTTTTACAGCGCGTACTTATCAAGGCTCAAGAGCCTTAATCCTCATGACTCGCAGTACCTTCTTACAAAAACTATTGCTCATCGTGTAACTTTTACCGACTCAATCGGTGTCTGATATCACGCTGCACGGCGCTGAATACGAGACGGTGACAGCGCTTGAGTTCTCAGAAACTGGTCTATACTCACTGAATCGATAGCGATAAATTAACGGGGTTATTTAACCGAAAAATCTTTGAAAGCCATTTCCAACAATTGGTATCTAGCCAAAGAAACCAGAAAAACCGCTCCGTTAACCGTCAGCCTAGGATACGCACCAATAGGCTCCAACAGCCAAGCGACCGAAGTCTTTGGGCTTGCTGATAAGGCCCTTTACCAAGCCAAACACTCAGGGCGCGACCAAGTCATCAGTTATCGGCAGCTCGTGAAAGATGAACCACACCAATCAAACAGGTTGGAAATCAATTACGACAACATTGGCCTTTTTTGAATCGCTGAAAAAAACTTGTGGAACACTCACGAACAACAGAACAATGACTATACTTGTTAAGTACTTAATAGCGTCTATACTTCTGGGTTTGCCCTCAAGTCCAGTAATGCATCAAAAATAACACAGGCTCCAGATATGGATATGGACTCACAACACAATGCCTTGAACAACACCTGCCCGTCAAAGATAGAGTCTGCGGTTACTACGCCTAAAACTCGAGGTATAGGCCGTCGTCAAGTGCTAAAGCTGGCCATAGGTGCAGGCCTAACTGGCAGTATGGCAACGCGTGCACCCTATGTCTTTGCTCGCACCAAAACCCAATTGAAAGTGCTAGGCACCCACGTAACGTTGCAAGAAGAGCTGCGTCAACAAGCCATGGATGACCTAGGTATTGATATTATTTTTGAGCCCAAAGGCAGTGCAGCCGTATTACAAAAAGCCTCGGTTTCCCCACAGTCTTTCGATTTATACGAACAATGGTCTAACAGTATCAATGTGCTTTGGAGATCTGGGTCCATACAGCCCATTGAAAAAAAACGCATTTATGATTGGGAGGGTATTAACAGTCTCACCAAAACTGGAAGACTGACCCCAAACGCCAAGTTTGGCGAAGGGGATACACCCTACACCCTACTCAATGTGCAAGCCGATGGTTCTCTCGGCTCAAACACAACAGACACCATAAGCTTTTTACCGTACGTCCATAACGTAGATTCCTTCGCTTATAACACAGACGTTATTGAAGAGGGCATACCGTACACCACTGAAAGCTGGGGCTGGCTGCTGGACGAACGATATCGGGGGAAAGTCGGAATTGTAAACGCACCGACTATTGGATTATTTGACCTTGTATTGGCTGTACAAGCCGCAGGCTTAATGCAATTTAATAATATTGGCGCAATCACAAAAACTGAGTTGGATCAGCTATTCAAAATATTAATGCAGTTTAAAAAACAAGGGCACTTTAGTGGATTCTGGACATCCGTACCAGAATCGGTGCGCTTTATGTCACGCGGCCGGACCGTCATACAAAGTATGTTTTCCCCTGGTGTCTCTACACTGAGAGGCGAAGGAATTCCCGTTACGTATGCGGCGCCTAAAGAAGGCTATCGTGGCTGGCACGGCGTTATGTGTTTATCTTCCACCACTACAGGTCGTACAAAAGATGCGGCTTACGATTATATGAATTGGTGGCTGTCCGGGTGGCCAGGCGCATTCATTGCACGCCAAGGCTATTATATTTCTAACCCTCATCGGTCGCGCCCTTTTTTAAACCCGGAGGAATGGGATTACTGGTACGACGGCAAACCTGCCAACCAAAACCTGCATGGCACCGATGGTAAAGTCTCCGTCAAGAAGGGAGAGCAGCGCAGAGGAGGCAGCTACACACAACGGTTCAGTAACGTTGCCGTTTGGAATACAGTGATGCCCACATACGATTACAGCCTTCAGAAATGGTATGAGTTCATCAGTGCTTAAATTAATGCCCCATAATCGATCCAATATTTCACCAAATCTACGGCTAACAAAGCATGCCTAGATCCTTACAAGCGCAATTTTCAATTCTATTAACCATTTTATTTATCGTTTTTTCCGCGCAGAGCATTGTATCTTTTCGAAATCAAGAAACATTGGCGAACAACCAATCTAAAACACAATCCGCTTTCATAAAGCTCGATACTGTCAGCCAACTTGAACGTAATGTTGTTGATTTACAGCGTACCGCTTTAATTTTCAAAGAAACGGCTAGTGAAACATCTGTCACTCGATTTCATGAAATTTTCAATGAAGTTCTTAATAACACCGATCAACTCTATCAAAAAGAGTTGTTAAATGATGACAAAGAAACGTTAGATCTACTTTCTCAAATGAAAGTCCATTTAATCGATTATAAAAATAATTTTGACGAGGTATCTCAAGGTCGAAATCAACAGACTGAAATTTTTAAAAATCAAATAAAAGATAGATTTGAAACTATTTTCAGATTACTTAAAAAAATAGAACCTCAATTTTTAACACCTTCACTAGCAGCACAAAATTCATTGCAACAGGCAAGAAACTCTGTTCTTCAGTATCTAATTTCACCCGACTACGAACATATCAACAGCTTTATTAATAACATTGAAAAAACAACAAAAAATTTAAGCAATGAGAAATATTCATCGGCTGAAATAGATTCAAATATAAAAGTACTTAAACAAAACTTCAATCGTCTGACACAAATTACTAGAGGTTATGTTTTCTTAGTCAATGTTGTCATGGCTGGATCGGCTAATGAGTTTCTTTATGCGGCTAAAACATTACGTGAAAAGTACACTATCCGTCAGGAATCCGTTATCCACCAATCACGTGAAGCCACTGAGCAAATAGGTTTGATCACCAATGTGGTATCGGTCATTTGTATTCTCATCACCGCTTTATTTTCATTCTCGGTAATGTCTAGAATTTTATGGCCGATCAAGTCACTCACAACCCTTTTTAATAAATTATCCAATGACGAAGCCATCGATATTATCCCCAACATGAACCGCCAAGATGAAATTGGCTTACTGACGGTAGCGGCCAATATTTTTCATAAGAAAAACTTACAGACCAAGTCTCTCTTAGAAGCATCACAAGCGATGAATCAAAAGCAAGAACAATTAAACAAAGAACTTGTGATCGCTAAAAACAATGCAGAATCTGCAACACGTTCAAAAAGCATGTTTCTTGCCAATATGAGTCACGAAATACGAACACCGATGAATGGCATCATTGGGTTAGTCAATCTGATCAAAAAAACACAGCTGACTCAAAAGCAGGGAGATTATCTGGTGAACATCAGCTACTCCAGTCAGCTGATGATGGGCGTCATTAACGACATTCTCGACTTTTCAAAAATCGAAGCTGGAAAGCTGAACATTGAAAAACAGCCCTTACAGGTTAACAACATTATTGAAAGTGTTGTTTCATCAGTCCTGCCTAAGGCGCAAGAGAAAGCTATAAATCTTCGATTTTCTCTAACGTCATCATTACCGCAATACATCCTAGGTGACGAACTGCGAATTAATCAGATCCTGTTAAATATCTGCTCTAATGGTATTAAATTTACCGATACAGGTTCTGTAGAGATTTTTTTGGGCTATGAGAAAAACTCCAGCGATGACAGTCATTATTTAACGATGAGCGTTATCGACACTGGCATTGGTATGAATGAAGATCAAGTAAAACATATCTTCGAATCTTTCACCCAAGCCGATAGCTCTACAAGTCGACAGTACGGTGGCACGGGACTAGGGCTGGCTATCGTTAAACAGCTTGTTCATTTAATGGGGGGCGACATTCGCGTCGACTCGACATTAGGTCAAGGTAGCCGGTTGGATGCTCGTATTCCTGCAGACGATATCAGCAATCACTCAAATACCCATAAGGCGAACTCTTTTGATTCTAGCGATCATTTCGATGAGAAGCCTGAAGTAGATATTCTTTATCTAAGCGATGCACCGACGCCACTGATACAAAATCCACACTACTACCCTCAGGTGAACAGCTCTAGAGTCGTTGCGTTTTCTGAACTGGACATTAGTGTGCTCGACCCGTCATACACCGTGTTAATTGATTGCCCAACCCAAGAATACTACGAAGACCATAAAGATAGCATTGAGTCATTATTGCGAACACAGAATAACATCGTGTTTGTGACCGATACTCAACCCAGTGATCTCAATACATTTTTGACGGATAAAACCGACCATCTTGTTATCTCACACCCCATAACACCCTACAAACTTGAAAAGATTCGTGCTCAACACCGACCCAGTCGCAACAGCGCTCAGGTCGACAGCCTCAAAACAGGCTGTTTATTCAAAGGCCATGTATTATTGGTGGAAGACAACATGATCAATCAAGTTGTTGCCAGCAGTTTACTGGAAGACTTCGGGTTGACTTATGATCTTGCCGAAAATGGCGTAGAAGCTCTGGAGCAGGTCGAACAGTATAGCGGCACCTATCACCTAGTGTTTATGGACATACAAATGCCATTAATGGATGGCTATGAAGCGACCCAAACACTAAGGAATCAAGGGCACAAAGATTTGGTAATTTGTGGTTTATCTGCCAATGCTATGGATCAAGATTTAGAAAAAGCGATGCAGGTTGGCATGGATGATTATCTGACAAAACCATTGGAACCCAGTGCTTTAGAAGCGGTACTGAAAAAATTCTTACCCTCATCAGAATCATCGCAAGAGTAATGTGTGCATTTATTATTGTGCGATACTATCCACCAAGCCCCACTGCAAAGCGGTTTTTGCATTAATACGCTTACCACTAAACATCAGCCATGCCACTTTTTGACGGCCAATTCTGTGTGTCAGGCTAACCGTTCCTCCTGCTCCTGGAATCAGGCCTAATTGCAGCTCTGGCAGCTGAAAAAATGTTTTAGGGTGAGCAATCACTTTGCTAGCAAAGGCGGGTAACTCCATGCCAGAACCCAAGCAAGCGCCATGCACATAACAGGTAATCTTGTGACGGTAACGCGATAACAGTCGTGCAGGGCTTTGAACGGAGCGCACCCAATGCGCCGTAGCGGGATCAGTAAAACTGCCAAACTCACGCAACTCGCCCCCCACACTAAAACAGGCGCCAGTGGCGCGCACATTCATCGCGGTGATGGTGTCATCGAATTGCAGCAGTTCAATCGCTTCCACCAAGGCATCACGCATTTCAACGGTAATGGAGTTGCGTAAGCTTGGGCGGTTTAACGTCACATTCACAACATCGTCGATCCGCTCCAGTTGTAGCGCAGGCCCTTCACATACAGGCCAGGGTTCAGGCTGAAAACTCTGTTGCCAAAGCTTGAATTCGGCACCCGCTTGCAGCGTTGAATAGGCTAAGGATTCTACATTTAAACCCAACTCACTTGGCAGCTGCTCTGTAGCCCGTAACACTTGCACTAAGACCAAAGATGTTTGCGGTGCGGTTTGTGCGCGCACGCTAAGCGCGTGTGCCGATTTCAAATCCGACGCCCAGACGTCAGCATTACCGCTATCTTGCCGTTCACCGAAAGCAATCACAGGGCAAGCCTGCTCGTGCAACCACAACGGATCTTGAGGCAACTGATCTTCATGCAATATTAATGTGTTGCTCATGTTTGCCTTATGCCTGTATTCGCCCTTCACTATTTACGTCATACACTGTTTACGTCATACACTCGTCGACCAGCAACCCACGTCATTGCTACATGACTGGCGCTTAGATCTTGAGCCAGCACTTGCCGATCACAGTCCAGTAAACACAAATCCGCCAGAGCGCCTCGTTCAATCACTCGATGCACTTTACCGGGCGCGGCGGGGCACCCAGTATACAAGGTCAGCGCTTGATCAAACGTCAGCCGCTCTGCCTCTCCCATAAGCCGTTGATTCTGAGTAGAACGGGCCATGGCGGCCGTCATGGCCGCCCATGGGTCTAAACGACCATAAGGCGCATCGCTACCAGCCGCAAAGGGCACACCTGCTCGCAGAAAACTGGCAGCGCGATACAACAGTGGAATTTCATCCGTGGGAACATCTTGTCGATACTGCTCACCTCGCTCGGCAATAAAGTGCGGCTGACTGACAACCGTCAACCCCAAGCTCGCCATTTTATCAATGGCGTGGTCGTCGGCCACTGAAGCGTGCTCGATTCGATCCCCCTCCAGTACACCCGTTTCATCCAAAGCAGCTAACGCAAAGTGCAATTCAGCCAATGTCACACAGTGAACAGCCACTGGCCGCCCAGCCGTGTGTGCGATGGACACACGATTCACCAAGTCGTCAAAATCAGGCAAATCCACTTCACGTAGATACACTTTCAATGCTCCCCGCCGCACCCAAATCTCGTCACTGCCGGAGCTAGGGACATGGTGCAAATCTGTGTTGCCCATCAACATCACACGCTGTTTCAACTCACCAATCGTACAAGCGTGCTGCAACAGCGACAGTGTTTGTCGAGTGTTATTTACGCCGGTGTCTGTAACACCTGTTATTCCGTAAGCCGCCAATTGCTTGGATAGCTCAGCCAGCGGTGGCAATACGGAGGGCAGGCGCTCACCCAACCAGCGATCCAAATTATAAAACCGCCCAGTCAGCTTACCCGCGTTATCCCGCTCAACACCCTCGGGCAAATCGAAAGACGTGTCACTGACACCAAGACACTGAATGGCCATTGAATTATAGATCCACATCATGCCGCTGCGATGCTGAATACGAACAGGGTGAGCTGGACAAACTTCGTCCAGCCAAGAACGATTCAGCATTGGGCATACACTGTCATGAAAGCCAACACCGCGAATCCATTGATGCTCACTATGCTGAGTTAGCGATGCAGCCTTCTTTGCTAGCGCGGCCTGTAATTCAGTCGCATTGTTCACCGCAGGTGGTCCGCAACGCAGAGATGATTGCGCCGCTGCAGTACCCAATAGATGCATGTGGTGATCCCACAAACCCGGTAGCAATAAGCCACCATTGGCTTCAACCACGTCAATCTTTGAGGAATCACCAACAGGCATAAGATTTGAGCCGTGGGCTTGTACTAAAACAATACGCTCGCCATGAAGGTGAATGTCCACCAGCCGACCGTCCAACAACTGCGCCTGACGAATCCAGTACGCTTGCTTGTCCGTTGGGTCATCCATATTCATACTCACGAGTTCCTACACCATGACTCTGACGACTGCTAATCGTGGAATGGTTATTCATAGCGTGCGTGTTAGGGGTTTATTCATTCGAGCGTGCCATCAGAAACTCTGCCATTAAGCGTTCATTGTCGGCGCCTAATGGTCTGGCAGACTTCAGTACTGGGCGCGCCTTGGGTAACGACACCGACACGGGTTTACTGCCTAACATTTGTGTGTCTGACATTTGCGAGCGTGATATTTTCGAGCCTGACACTTTCGAACCTATAGGATCTACTCTTCCAGCTGCAATGCAATAGGACAGCACTTGCGTCAGCGCCAGCTCCATCAACTCACCACCACCCTGCTGCCAGCTGGCCAGTGCCAGTACCGCTCCGTGAAGCCCAGTTAGTGGATCGGCAATAGCATCGCCATAAAAGACAGGGTCACCGCGATACCCACCGGCCAACCACGATAACCCCGCAGCCACACCGGCATCATCTCCATAGGCAATCCAGTCCCGTGCTGGCTCACTGCGCCCATAACCACTGAGACTGAGCCATACCTGACCAGGGCTTTGCGCCAGTATCTCGGATGCCCAAATACCCATCTGTTCGAGTGCCCGCGGTCGCGAGGCTTCAATTACAATATCTGCCTGCAACAGTAACTGTTTTAATTGCGCTTTTCCTTCCGGTAAGTGCAAGGGTAGAGAAAGGCTTTCTTTGTCAGCGTTCATAAGATCAAAAAACGCTTTTGGCCCTGAACGTGCGCCGTCGGGCCGCAATTCACTCTCGACCTTGATTACCCGCGCTCCGCAAGCAGCCAATAGCTGAGCACATAATGGCCCCGCCCATAGAGCGCTCAAGTCCACTACGAGCGGCGTTTTCAAGTGCGACTTAGCCTGATTCACAGCCGCATAACGTGTTGCCTTATACCATTGAGTACAAGGCTCGGGAGGAACCATCGCGGCCACAGCCAAACCTAATACCCTCGCGCGCTCAAGCAGTAAGGATAAAGGCTTTTGCTTAAGCAGAGCCGCTAAATCTGTAAAGAGCCTTGCTGAATCTGGACCACCATCAATAACTCGTCTCTCGATGTTTAACGTATCTGTCTCTAGCCAAGCTGGGAGTAGCTCCCAGTCATCACTACGGGCGAGATTTAATGCCAAAGTGCCATCCGCACAGTTGAGCAAATGACACGCGCCACCGGCCGACACACGCCCTTGGCGCGTCAGTTGGGCAATGGCCGCCCTCTCACCCAGCAGTTCATAAGCGGCAAACTGGGCCGATAGTGCAGTGGTTTTTCCGGCCAGAGCAGACAACGCCAACCAGGCACCCTGTGCGCAAGTGGCCAGCGGTGCAACCGCCGCGCCCTGTGGCTGATCAGCATGACCCGTCAGCCACAGGGCGCCAGACTGCGGCCACAGCTGTGTTTCTGTTCGCTGATCTTGAACCACACAGGTCGCAGTAACACCACAAGAGGATAACAGCATATCGGCATAGCGCTGTGGAGTTAATAGCCACTCAGAAGAAAGGGAGGTTTGGCGCATGAGGCACCTTAAAGCCTAAAAAAACACAAGGGAAAACAGATATTCTAAAGGCAGGATCACAAACGGCGCCGTTTTAAGCGAGTTAAGATTAAGCAAGTTAAAAGGCACCGTTCGTTAGCGCTAGGCTAGTGGTGCGTTATACGCGACCAACAACAGGGATCAAAGCTCCTGTTACAGCCTCGGCGCGATCGCTCACCAAAAACAAAATCACTTCAGCCAACTTTTGCGGTGCAACCCACGTGGCGTAATCGGCATCCGGCATGGCATCACGATTAGGCTTGGTATCAATAATGCTCGGCATAACAGCGTTGACGGTGATGTTACGCGATTTTAATTCATCAGCCAGGGACTCAGTCAGACGAGAAACACCCGCTTTGGAAGCTGAATAGGCGGCGTTTCCAAACTCACCTTTAACAGAACCAATCGCGCTAATGCTAACAATTCGACCGCCGCTCTCTGGGAAGTGAGACAGCGTTCCCTTGCTGGCATTTACAGCTGTACGCACGTTCATTTGATACATGCGATCCCAGCTTTCAATAGAGCCATCGGCAATTGGCTCCCAAACAAACCCACCGGCGATATTGACCAATGCATCGATACGACCGTACTTGCTGGCAATACCAGCCATAGCCGTTGCGGTACCTTCAGCATCGCCCAAATCGGCTGTCACTACCGAATCAACACCATCAGCTGGCTGACCGTCAACGACATCAACAGCGATAACCGTTGCACCACGCTTAGCCGCTTCTTCGGTAACTGCACGTCCCAAAGAACCCAAACCACCGGTCACTACTACGACTTTATCTTTTAATTCCATCTCTTCACCCTTTTCTTTACGTGGATTTCGAAACCCGCACACCGCCCCTTTGCTGACGTAGAAACCTAGAAACCTAGAAACCTAGAAACCTAGAAACCTAAGTGTAGGCCCAACCCGTATCTGTAATATGTTTGGACGCACATCCAACAAGGTCAACAGCAGACAGTATTTCGAGGCTTATTGAGCAGGCATCACTGTTGGTCGGTAGGGTATCACGTCTGCTATAAAATGTGTCCACACCAAGGGCGTGATCACATCAGCAAAAAATAGCTCAAAACATGCAGAGCCGAATAACAAGAAAACTTAGAGAATCTCCGCGATCAATTCACCCACGGGGTAGGATTTCCCCACTTCAGCAATAATTTTTAAGGTACCGCTGGCGACCGCTTCTATTTCTTGCACAGATTTTTCCAGCTCTAGAGCGAAAAGTGGCTGCCCTTTTGTCACAGCGGCACCATCGGGCACCAAAAATGCGATCAGCTGTGATTCTTGCGTTGAAAAACCAACCGGCGGAAGCCGTACTTCAGTGCTCATAGTGTTCCTAGCCTTCTCTAAAAAGCGCACAAAAAAATGGCCCCTTTGGGGCCATTTTTTACTCACAAAGTACCAAGAAATTGTTAAACAATTTCTCCGATCTCTGTGCCCACAGGGTAAGTTTCACCCGCAGCTTGCTTTTGTACCAGCTTACCGGCAGCAGGAGCTTCGATCTCTTGTACGGATTTATCCGTTTCCAGAGAGTAGATAGGCTGACCTTCAGTAACAGTCGCGCCATCGTCTACAAGCCACTCGGCCAAGGTACCTTCAGTGCTAGACATCTGAAGCTTTGGTATGGTTAATGAAGTTGACATAGATAATCCCCTTGTTTTTATTTAAACAGTTCGCGAACGCGTGTCACGATGCTTGCAATGTTAGGCACCTGTGCGGTTTCAATGGTCTTAGAATACGCGATCGGAGCATATGCTGCACCAAATCTTGAGGCGGGCGCCTTCAGTTTGGTAAACAATTCTTCGTTGATGGTGCTCGCAATTTCTGAGCCGAGACCACAGAACTCAACAGCCGCATGAACCACCAGAGCACGGTTGGTTTTCTCAACGGATGCGAGAATACGATCATAATCCAATGGCAACAAGGTACGCAGGTCAAGAACTTCCGCGTTAATGCCTTCTTTCGCCAGCTCTTCAGCCGCTTGAAGACACATCATTACCTGCCAACCGTAGGTAATCAGTGTGATATCAGTACCTTCACGCTTCACCTTCGCCACACCCAGAGGAATGCGATAATCACCAACAGGGACTTCTTCCTTCATTGAGTAAGTCAGCATCATCGATTCCATTTGGATACATGGATCATCATCGAAAATACAGCTCATCAACAGACCTTTGGCCTCGGTTGGTGTGCTTGGGTAAACAATTTTCAAACCTGGCTGATGCAATAGAGTCGCTTCAGTGGATTGAGAATGCTGAGCACCGAAACCACCGATGCCACCACCGGCAATCATACGCACGGTCATAGGTACATTGGTTTTGGCACCGGACATGTAACGCTGTTTAGCGGCATGGTTGGTGATCTGATCCATACAAACGCCAACGAAATCAGCAAACATAATTTCAGCAACTGGGCGCATACCAACCAGAGCAGAACCAGTAGCACAACCAATGATCGCCTGCTCAGCGATAGGCGTCGGACGAATACGTTCCCCCCACTTGGTTTGCATGCCCTTAAAGCACTTGAACACACCGCCTGGATCGTCGCCGATGTCTTCACCTAAGCAATAGACATTGTCGTCAGCTTGCATAGAAAGATCCAAAGCGTCTTGAACCGCTTCGAACATCGCCATGGTTTTGGTTTCACCCGTGTATTCAGGCTCGGCTTCGCGCTTGGTGCGCTGACCACGGCGTGGCACAGTATCGGGATCACCGTATACGTCCAGCAGCATTTCATCTTCACCGGTAACTTCACTGGCCAAAGCCCACGCCATTGCCTCTTCTACTTCGGTTTTAGCAGCGCTATCGATCTCGGCCAACTCTTCTTCGGTACAGATGCCTTCATCAATCAAGCGCTGACGAGTCGCAGGTACTGGCCACTCGGCTTTCGCTGCGGCCAAGTCATCACCTTTCAGCAGGTGACTCCAACCTACACCTGCGTGAGGGCCTAGGCGGTTAGTCATAGCTTCAACAAAAACCGGACCTTTACCGCTGCGCACGCTGCCGATAATTTCTTTCATGCCATTATGAAATTCAACCGGATCATTACCGTTTAGCTTAACGCCACGGAAACCCAGAGCTTCAGCACGAGCGGTAAAACCTTCGCTGGCGGTGTAGTCAGGAATCGCCGTGTACTCGCCGATCAGATTGTTCTGACACATAAAGATAACCGGCAAATCCCAAATGCCAGCCATATTCATGGCTTCATGTACTGCACCAATGCTGGTCGCGCCATCACCGAAGTTTACGATGGTCACTTTGTCTGTACCACGCAGCTTTTCAGCCAGCGCCAGACCATTAGCGATTGGCGCACCAGCACCCACAATAGCAGTCGTCAGCATAGAGCCAGAATTAGGGTCCGAGATATGTGGCGAACCACCTTTACCTTTATTCACGCCATCTACACGGCCCAACGCTTCTGCAAACAAGCCTTTCAGGGGGACACCTTTAGCCACCTGATCGTGAATACCACGGTAAATGGTAACCATGTGATCTTCATTAGTAATCAGAGGAGCAATGGAGGCTGGGATGGCTTCCTGTCCTGTCATTGGCCAGTAGGTAAACATAAACTTACCGCTGGACAGACCCGCCTGGATACCTTTATCCACTTCGCGAATGCGCGACATTTGACGATAAATATCCTTAAGCGTACCTGGGTCTATTGACGTTATGTCAGTTGTCATTATTTAGCTCCTCTCGATTCAATCTTTTCAGTAGCACCTTCTTTGGTGCCTAAATTTGATACACAAAGCTTTCCGCGCAACAAAGGTGTTTCAAATAAACGCCGCATTTTGACACAGTTAGAGCTGGTTATCAGCCAAATTAACAGATCAATACGCACAACTTACCAGCTAGCGGTTTATTTTCGCCTCAATTGTCTTAAACAAACGCATGTTTCTTCAATATCTGCCTCTTCATGGATAAACGAATACCTTTATCGCCATCTGTTATCAAATGATAACACCTAATTTCGTAACCAGTGGATAACCTAACTCTCAATTGGCCCATAATCAACTCTTACGTTAACCTATAGATCAATTCGAAATGATGACAGCCATGCAGACGCCCCCAAAAAAACGTGACGCAGAAGTCACCAAGACAAAAATCCTAAAAGCGGCTCAGAGGGCTTTTGCCAAAGTTGGCTATACCCAGACGGGCATTCGTGACATCGCTCAAGCAGCTGGCATCAGCTCGCCACTGCTGATTCGTTATTTCGGATCCAAGGCCGGACTGTTTGAGGCTGCATTAACTGATGCGGTGAATATGGAAGGTATTTTTAACTCCGACCAATCAAAGCTAGCCAAAATGCTGGTAGGGATCTTTCAAAACCCTGATATTGAAATCACACCTCCAGCGATCATAGCGTTATCTGCCGGGCATTCAGACGCTCGAGAGATTGCCGCTAGAGTGACAGAGACTCATGTAATCGCACCTCTGGCAAACTGGTTAGGCGGGGAGCAAGGCCGAGCGAAAGCCCTAGAAATATTTATGCTGGCCACCAGTTATGTGATGTACTCTCGCCAGATTCCGCTTATTGATGACACGCACAATGCTGACCAAGACGTTATCAACTGGCTTGAAAAAACGATTCAAAGCGTTATCGACCGATAACTTTTAGCGGCGACCCTCTTTACGAACTTAACCAACCAAAGGCAATGAGCGATTGAATAAGATCACAACAGATTCACACTGGGGCCTCAACGACATACCCGACCAAACCGGCCGTGTGGCTATTGTTACCGGTGCCAATAGCGGCATTGGGCTAGAAACAGCCCGTGCTCTGGCGGCTCAGAATGCTCATGTCATTCTGGCAGTACGCAGCGCCAAAAAAGGACAGCAAACCGTTAAGTCTATACGCAAGCACTGCCCCAGCGCCAAGCTGGATGTCATGCTGTTGGACTTAAGCCGGCTGAGCTCCATTAAAGACTTCGTGGATGAGTTTGCTCGTACACACTCAAGGCTGGATCTGCTGGTGAATAACGCTGGTATCATGATGTGCCCTTATGACGTCACCCTCGACGGCTTTGAAACTCAACTCGGCATCAACCACCTAGGGCATTTTGCACTCACTTTACCGCTGCTTCCCCTACTGCAAAAGACACCACAATCGCGGGTAGTAGTGGTTGCCAGTCTGGCTCATCGAAGAGGAAAGCTCAACGCCGAAGATTTACATTGGCAAAAACGCTCGTATGACACCTCTCAGGCTTATGCCGACAGCAAACTGGCCAATCTTTTATTTGCTTTTGAATTGAACCGAAAAATAACAGCGCAGGGGCATAACCACCCTTTAATTGTTGCCGCCCACCCTGGCTGGACCATCACCAATCTTGCCAGACATACGTGGAAGTTTCGGTTTATGAGCCGTTTTTTTGCACAAGATTCTACCACTGGCGCACTGCCGACTTTGCGCGCAGCTGTAGATCCTAGCGTGAAATCAGGCAGTTATTACGGCCCGGCCGGCGAACGAGAACTTAAAGGGCCACCCATTCCAGTCACACCCACAGATGATGCAATGGATATTCAAGCCGCACAGCAACTTTGGGGCTTGTCAGAGGAACTGACAGGCGTCTATTTTGAGAAAGAAGGGCGCTGATCCACACACTTCAAAGAGACTAATGCCCCCAGCACAAATCTAGGGGGCTTCGAATGTACATTTTTTCAAAAGATTGGTTGAAGTTCGATCAGTTTAATGGCAATGTCACGCCCCCGCGCTACGCTCACTAGCAACTTTGGTAGATCTCCGACATCGTTGTCACACCCCAAAGCCACACTCTCTTTTTAAATAGGATATTCCTAATGCAAACGCTCACGGACGTTGGCGAAAACTTGGTTAACAATGTCGCCTCACGCTACGGACTCAGTCACGCCGCTGTAGTACATATGTTGGTTGCCGTTAATAATGGTAACGGCAGCATGGCTCAATTTAACTGCCCAGAGTTAGGCGGTTCAGGCCAGTGGATGCGAGGCGGAATGACCATGGTGGGTGACATGTTCAATAACGGCTTAAAAAACACCGTAGACAACCTCTGCAATGAGCTTGCTAACCTGCTGGCAAACAATCAAATGTTCCCGGTAGTTCCAGCAGGTACTCCCGGTAGCAACCAATGGTGGCCGTCAGATCTTGGCAGCCCATTTAGCAGCGGCGGCCAAAACAATACCCGCTACGCTGTATTTCCTAATCGCCTAGCGGTTGAAGTGAACGGGCAGGTGTCTGTTTACGACACCCTGAACAACAACATTGGTGGCGTCAGCCAACAGCAAGGCGGCAATGACTCCCTTACCTTCAGCAGTCAGTTCGGCACCATTGCCGTCAATACCCTGCCGCTGATTTCCGGCCCTGGCATTTCATCGGCACCACAAACCAACTTTGCCCAGCCGGCACCACCACAGCAAAACGACCAAAGGCAACAAAATCATCAGTCGCCACAAAACAGTTACAGCTCGCAACCACAGAACTCTGACAAGCAATACGATGTAAATGCCACATTAGAACTGGTAGAAAAGCTGGCTCAACTGCGTGATGCAGGTGCACTGACCGATGAAGAGTTCAACACCAAAAAAACGGACTTACTCAGCCGCATTTAATCTCAGACATATGCCGTCGCTGGCGAACATAAACCTTTGTCAGCAGCCTGTCGCACTCTTTTTAGCGCGATTCGGTTTTCCAGGGTGACGGCGTCGCAATATTTTCTGATACCGAAAAAGTAGAAAGGTAAAGACCTTCTACTTTTTCCCGTGCCCACGGTGTTTTACGTAGAAATTTCAGGGAAGATTTGATCGATGGATCATTCATAAAGCAGTTGACGCGAATGCGTTCGGCCATACCCTCCCACTCATAATGCTCCACTAAAGCCGTTAAAATACGCTCTAGTGTTAATCCATGTAGCGGATTGTTGGGTTGTTGACTTGCCATGACGATGCACTCTTTATGAGGAAACCACTGATGCGTAGAAGTATCATTTAAAATTCACATTTTAAAGCGTCTACTGTCAGAGAGAAAACACCATAACGTCAAAGGATCTGCGGAAAAATAAAAAAGCGATGCCATTCAAGAATGATTGAATAAAAAGCAAGGGAGGAATTAGAGAAAGTAAATTATTGCTGTTCAGAAAAGAACAAAGCCAGAACGACAACTCACAGCACAGCTAACGAAAGTTCATTAGTGTGAGGAAACGTTACTGGCTTTGCTTAAAGCTAGTTCTTACAAAGCACGCTCTTAAAGAGCACGTACCTTGTTAGCACAAGGGCCTTTCTGGCCTTGGCCTACTTCGAACTCAACTTCTTGACCATCATTCAAAGTAGCGTAACCGCCACCAGCTTGAATTTCTGAATGATGAACAAATAAATCTTTACCGCCGTCTTCTGGAGTAATGAAGCCAAAGCCTTTGTCTGCATTAAACCACTTAACTGTACCTTTACTCATACTGTACTCTTTTAAATAGTGAAGAAAATTTCTATTACCGCTATCACCATCACGTCAATAGATCTTAAAACTGTCAGCCGAGACCCGATGCTCTCAGAATCACTGCTTAATACTGGCCCTTGGCCTAAATAATCAATGGAAGGATTATAAGGTGGATTACTAAAGCGCTCATTTGAGCATCGGAAGGAATCAGAGGGTATTGATCCAGAAGATGCTCTTCTCGATCAATTGGTAGCCAGTCTACAGTAGTTATTGCCCAGTACCAACTGTTCATTCGTAATGAACAAAGAATTTTTAATGACAGCTTTGAATGTGCGCCATGTTTCACGCTGTAACGCTGAACATAGCGTTCACGACTATTGGCTAAATACATCATTAGCCAATAGTCGTGCTTTAAACATAAAGATCACACAATATCAAAGCGATCCAAATTCATGACTTTTGTCCACGCTGCAACGAAGTCACTCACAAATTGCGCCTCGGCATCAGCTGTCGCGTAAACCTCAGCCAGAGCTCTCAGTTGCGAGTTCGAACCAAACACCAAATCCACTCTTGATGCTGTCCACTTGCGTGTACCAGTTGCTCTATCATTGCCAACAAAGACATCTTCACCATCGTCAACCTGTTTCCAGTGCGTATCCATGTCCAGCAGGTTGACAAAAAAGTCAGTGCTGAGCGTTTCAGGTCGGTCCGTCAACACCCCTAAGTCAGTTCCGCCCGCATTGGTGTTTAACATCCGCATCCCGCCGACAAGCACTGTCATTTCTGGTGCTGTTAACGTCAACAGTTGCGCTCGATCCAGCAGCAGCTCTTCGGCCGACACGGAATATTTGGCCTTTTGGTAGTTGCGAAAACCATCGGCGAAGGGCTCGAGTACAGCGAAAGCCTCATGATCGGTCTGCTCTTCTAGAGCATCCATACGACCAGGATTAAAGGGCACGCTGATGCTGTGTCCAGCACGCTTTGCCGCGTCCTCAACACCCACGCCACCCGCCAATACGATCAAATCCGCCAAAGACACTTTTTTACCGCCAGACTGTTTCGCGTTAAATTCCGCTTGTACACGCGCCAAAACGTCTAGCACTTTCGCCAGCTGCTCTGGCTCATTAACATCCCAGTCTTTTTGCGGCGCAAAACGAATGCGTGCCCCGTTAGCACCGCCGCGCATATCAGAGCCACGGAAAGTAGCCGCTGATGCCCAAGCTGTAGAAACCAATTCACCGACGGACAACCCAGTTGCCAATATCTGTTCTTTGAGCGTTGCGACGTCACTATCATCGATCAATTGATGATCTACAGCGGGAATAGGATCTTGCCAGATCAATTCTTCTGCGGGCACTTCGGGGCCGAGATAACGGGCACGAGGCCCCATATCACGGTGAGTCAGCTTGAACCAAGCGCGCGCAAACGCATCAGCGAATTGCTCTGGGTTTTCATAAAAGCGACGTGAGATTTTTTCGTAGGCAGGATCAAAGCGCAACGATAGATCCGTCGTTAACATAGTGGGCTTATGGTGCTTACTCGCGTCGTGAGCATCTGGAATCGTATTGTCAGCGTCTTTCGCAATCCACTGATAAGCACCGGCTGGACTTTTTGTCAGTTCCCATTCGTGACCAAATAGATTTTCGAAGAAGCCCTGCCCCCACTGTGTCGGTGTGGCTGACCAAGTCACTTCTGGGCCGCCCGTAATGGTGTCGCTGCCCTTACCGCTACCGTAACTGCTGGCCCATCCAAGCCCTTGCTCTGTGATGTCGGCAGCTTCTGGCTCCGGGCCGACAAGAGAGGGATCGCCTGCACCGTGGGTTTTGCCAAACGTGTGACCACCAGCGATCAGAGCGACCGTTTCTTCATCATTCATCGCCATGCGCGCGAAAGTTTCACGAATATCAACCGCTGCCGCCAGAGGGTCAGGATCACCATTTGGCCCTTCTGGATTAACGTATATCAACCCCATTTGCACAGCAGCTAAAGGGTTATCCAAATCTCGCTCACCAGAATAGCGCTCATCGTCTAACCATCCAGTTTCAGAACCCCAGTTGATGTCTTCCTCTGGCTCCCAAACATCAGCGCGGCCACCGGCAAAACCAAAGGTTTTGAACCCCATAGATTCTAATGCCACATTCCCGACCAGAATCATCAGATCGGCCCATGACAACTTGCGCCCATACTTTTGCTTGATTGGCCACAGCAATCGCCGCGCTTTATCGAGGTTGGCATTATCTGGCCAGCTGTTCAATGGCGCAAAGCGGTGGCTACCAGTACCCGCACCACCTCGGCCGTCTCCCATGCGGTATGTGCCTGCGCTGTGCCAAGCCAAACGAATAAAGAAAGGTCCGTAGTGGCCAAAATCCGCTGGCCACCATTCTTGAGAATCTGTCATTAAATCTGTTAGATCTCGCTTGACGGCCGCCAAGTCTAAACGGCTAAATGCCTTGGCATAATCGAAATCAGAACCCATTGGGTTGGACAGAGAGGAGTGCTGGTGCAATATGCCCAGACGCAACTGATTGGGCCACCAGTCCTTATTTTTTGTGCCCGCTGTGGGAGACTTGTGAAATGGACATTGGCTGATGTCGGCCATGGTGAAGCTCCTTGTACTAACGTGTGTACGTGAATTTTCAGATTAATTTCTAAAAACGTATAACAGTTATAGGGATTGGCCATTGCTTTCGCAAATAGGTTAGAGCGAAGGGAACGATAGGCCCAGCCAATCAGAGCAAAGATCAACAACCGTAGTGAGGTACAAAACCAGAGGAAAACGGCACAATATGAGCGGGAGAACCCCAGAACACACCCAGCTGCTGTCGTGCTAAATCGACACTACCGCTGGTGCAAAACGTGGTGGTTCCAAGTGTCATTGTTGTGGACAGAAGTCCGCCGTCACGTAGACGACGCACCGTTTCATTGGCGACGGCCACATCGGTGTTGACGACAGCAACACCATCACCCGATAACTTATGAATTGCCGACGCTAAAAAACCGTAGTGCGTACACCCCAGCACAATATGATCAGCACCTTGGGCCAATAATGGCTTTACGTAACGGGTGAGCAACTCCTGTGTTGCAGGTAAATCGGCCTGCAACGCTTCGATGGCCTCCACCAACCCAGGACAAGGTTGAAACACGACGCGGACAGATCCAGAGAGGCTTTTTATCAGACGATGGAAGGAGGTACTCTTTAGGGTTTGTGTGGTCGCCAACACACCCACCACCCCCGTTTTTGAACGCTCAATCGCAGGTTTAATGCCAGGCTCAACGCCAATAATGGGTTCACAAAAGCGGGCTCTTAGCATCTTGATTGCGGAAACCGTTGCAGTATTACACGCGACAACAATTGCTTTGGCCTGCTGAGACAACAAGAACTCCGTCACCGCTAAGGCGCGCTCAGCAATGTCGGATTCAGACTTTTCACCATAAGGTGCATAACCAGAGTCTGCCACATAAAATATGTTTTCATGGGGCAGCTGTTCTCGTATTCGGCGCGCTATGTTCAAGCCGCCCACGCCAGAATCAAAAATACCGATAGGCGCATCATTATTCATATTCATTACCGATCTGCCACGCTCAAAAGCATCGCCAACTAACCCACAACATTAAGACGACGAATCATAACGCCAAAGCGCTTCAACTTCAGTAAGGTCTGTAATGACTCTCTTTTTAAAAAAGAGCCAATATCGTCGCAAAAGTTTATTACAATAAACTGGCCCCACACAACGACAACAAAGCGATATTGGCCAGCAAACCTAAAAGGTAAAAATAACTGCGTGGGCTTGGGTTTTTTTCTGTCGCGATCAGGTAATACAACACCATATGAACAATTCTTGCGCCAGCAAAAAGCCAAACATACAGTGCAGTCCAAAAAGTATCTGCCCCTACGAAAACCGCTAGAATAGCAGCGCCTAAGAAAGCCGGTATGTTCTCTAATGAATTCATGAACGTTCGGTGGGAACGAAAAACAAAAGATGAATGGCTCAAGGACTCGTCAATTTTTCCCGGCACTGCACCCTCTTGCGCGCCTTTGCTCGCCGCAGCAGTCACGCCTTGTAGTATCAGCGTTACGATCGCAACCAAGATCCCCCAATAGACAGCTGTGTAATCAGTCATCATGTCGCCTCCTTATTTGTTGTTGAATATTGCTCCAGCACACTTAAAGGTACCGTAGCGAGAACGTTCATCGTTTAATCATCCACCACAAGATGCACCAACTTTCGCACCACAGGAGAAACCATCACCACCGAAGGAAAAGCCACTACAAAAGCAAAAATCCACGCTTTCAACCAAATCAGTAACAGCCCCTTAACGAACCCAATATTAAAGACAGTGATAACAAAAGACATCAGACACGACATCAGTAGCGCCATAAAAAACGCGAATACGTAGGGGGTGTATTTTTTTGCAATCAATGGGGGCACCCTTTTGCTTTATCACATAATAAAAACGGGATCACACAATAAAAAAGGCGCACGACAAGCCTGCCGATGCGCCGTTTTTTTCACGGTATTGGTTATTGAAAGACAACACTAAAAGTGACAGGAACTGCTGTACTGATGGAAGGCAAATTAGCGATAACACGTAACTTTTCGACGCCTTGCGCCAAGGCGTAATCCTCCGCGTTAATCACCACAGGATTCAGTGAAGCCACTAAAATTTGGTTGTCGGCTAACTTAGTGACTCGCACATGGGCGGTAACGCTTTTAGTCACGCCATGCAGTGCCAAAGCCAAATCAATGGTATCGGTGTAATCTTCGCCGTCTTTTAGGCTCATCGCGCGAGACACATCCACCGTCCCTGTCACGGTTGCCTCTGCAAACTGGCCAACCTCAAACAGCATCGACTGTAAGCGTTCGTTACGGATGGGAATATTGGTTTCAACACTGGTCAGGGGGATTTTGAGCTCAACGGTACCACTGTCGGTAAGGCGCCCCTCTAAACGTTTAAAACTGTGCACTTCGCCCACAGTGCCTTTTTTGACAGAAACAAAATTCAGCGAGGACGCTTCATTCACCACACTCCAATCCGCAAACGTACTAGACGATACGGCGATAGCCATCAGCATAGCCAGTGGTAATTTTTTCATGTTCGATGCCCCTTTATTGTTTCATCTTTTGCTACAGCAAAATTTACGTGTGTAACCATTAAGCACACGGGTGTGCAGTTGGATGACGGCTTCAGTGAAGCAGCCATCCATCCAGACTTAAAAATCTATCACTACCTTGCCAAAGTGCTTACCAGACTCTAGATATCGCAGCGCTTCTGGCAGCTCTTCAAAATCAAATGAGCGATCAATCACCGGCTTCATTGCATGGTAATCCATTGCCCGCAGCATGCGTTCGAAATCATCACGACTGCCAACTTTAATGCCATTCACCGATACGCCAGCCGAAAATAACTTCGATGTTTTTTCTGGCCAACCGCTCAACAACCCTACCAATGCGACACGGCCACCCGATCGAGTCGCGGAGAATGTCTTATCAATTGTGCCAGCACCGCCAATATCCACACCCACATCCACACCAAGACCGTCCGTAGCCGCTCGTACGGCCTCATCCCAATCGGGATTATCACGGTAGTTAATCACGGTATCGGCACCTAGAGCTTTCAGTTTTTCGGCTCGATCCTCGCTGGAGGTCGTCATAATCACCTTAGCGCCAAACAGTTTTGCCAACTGCAAGCCTAATACTGAAACGCCGCCCGCACCTTCTAATAAAACACTCATCCCTGGGTACAAGGTTTCTGGCCCACAAATGGCATTCCATGCGGTGACACCAGCGCACGGCAATGTTGCCGCTTCGGCATAGGTTAAAGAATCCGGTAGCTTGACCACTTCGACCTGATTAACCACCAATTGTTCACTCATCACCCCTGAAACCATGATACTGCCTCGCCCCATTGCTGCGGCGCTGCCACGCCAAGGCCCACCGACCCAGTCGGGGTTAAACGTGAGCGCCACTCGATCCCCCACTTTTACACGGTAGACATCGGCGGCCACCTCGACCACCTGACCGGCACCATCGGAACAAGGAATCAACCCCTGAGGCCCAACGGCGCCAAGCTGACCAGATAGCGTCATGGTATCG
The DNA here is from genome assembly GCA_965656525.1 of Pseudomaricurvus sp. Classification (GTDB taxonomy): domain Bacteria; phylum Pseudomonadota; class Gammaproteobacteria; order Pseudomonadales; family Cellvibrionaceae; genus Pseudomaricurvus. The sequence goes on from CBFHKY010000007.1 coordinate 71,361, forward strand.
CGGTAGTTAATAGAGGCCGCTTTCATAGCAATTCGAATTTGACCCGGCCCAATAGCGCCTAGATTATCAACCTCTTCTAACTTCAGAGAATCAATACCATCGAGGTGATAAGAGCGAAACTGTTTCATAAGGAGCAACCATTCTTGGAGGAAAGAGAGAGTTCATCAGTCAGTGAGCGTGCTCAGTACACTTCAACCGAGGGTACCGTAATCAACCAGCGTTATAAAATGCCCAGACTGACATATAAGCTTTAGCGGTCAGATGACCATTTGGTTAGCGCTGTTTCCAGTGCTGTTTTCATCGCGGTATTAAATTGGGCTATTTTCTGCATACGCTGACTGGCTTGAACGCCGTCAGCATGCCCCATATTCTTTTGTAACAATTCGGCAAAACGCCCAATCATCATGGCATGCTCGGCCATTTTAATGCCGCTGTCTTCCACAATGCTGTAGAGCACTCGTTTTGTACCACGCTGGCTGTGACGTTTGATCATACCGGAATACTCCAGCTCTCGAGCGGCAACACTGGCCGTGCTTTTGCTGATCTCTAATTGCTCGCAAATCCGGTCCAGGCCAGTCGGTTCCGCTTTGAGAAGCAAATAGGCGTACAACCGCCCCAACCCGATTGCCATACCCCAAGGGTGTAAAAGCTCTGAGAGGTCATCTATGAATTGTCGCTGTTGCGGACTGAGGGCCAAGCTTGGTATATTCGACATAAACCGAATATAGTAAAAATAGGATTTTAGGTCAATGCCTAGTGAGCTCGTCGCTCTGCAGACTGCCGTGCAGAACAGCTTACACCTCGCTACCCATTAACAATACAACGGCGGCCTATAACAATAAGAAGACGATAAGCACACTCACGACCACTACTTCAGAGGATCACCACATGCTCACTCCCAGCAACCTAAAAGGCAAAGTTGCCATCGTCACCGGCGCAGCGGCCGGCTTAGGTCGAGCCACAGCAATCACTCTAGCAAAAGCTGGTGCTCATATTACTTTGGTAGATATCAACCAAGATGGCTTAGAAAGCACCGCAGCTGACGTTCGAGCGCAGGGTTCACAGGCATTGATTCTGTGCGTGAATCTTGCTGACACGCAACAGTGTGCTGGTATTATCGCGTCTACGATGAATGAGTTTGGTCGTTTGGATGCCCTCTGCAATGTGGCCGCGGTGTTTATGCCTACGCACACGCCCGACATGAGCGACGACGATTGGGATACGACCCTTGCCGTTAACCTTACCGCGCCCTTCAAACTGATCCGCGCCGCGATTCCTCATTTATTAGAAAACCACGGTGCTGTGGTAAACGTGAGTTCCTGCGCGGCCCATATGGGTCAAGCCTATCTCGCTGCCTATTCATCCACCAAAGCCGCACTGAATCACATGACCAAATCACTGGCAATGGAATACATGCATCAACCCATTCGCTTTAATGCCGTAGCGCCTGGCGGCATGATGACCGTACTAACAGCAGGCTTACGCAACTTGAAAGATCCAGACCCTAGCTTGTTAGGTCGTATTTCACCACTGCGCGGCTTAGTGGATATTGACACGGTTGCCAACATGGTCGCGTTTTTGGCCAGCGACGCCGCCGAAGGTTATCACGGTGCCATTATCAACATTGATAACGGCATTACCGCAGGCTAACCCAATACATCTCTTTTGGAGAAAATGATGAGTCAGAATCTAAACAGTAAGATGGAAGCGTTGATTGCCAAAGAAGACATTCGCGAACTGGGATTATTGTATTCGCGAGGCGTTGATCGCAAAGACCCAGAACTGTTGCGCGACCTGTACACAGAGGATGCCACCGACACACACGGCGATACTTACAACGGTGATGCCAAGGGGTATGTAGACTTTCTCGAACAAGCTTTTAATCACCTGCCCTACAGTGGACATCACATTTGTAACCATACCATCGCTGTTGATGGCGATAACGGTGAAGGCGAGGTGTACGCACTGGCCTATCACATATTTCCTGATGGCAAAGGTGGTTACCTTCAGGATTTTATGTGTGTGCGCTATTTGGACAAATATAAGAAATGTGCCGATAACCGCTGGCGCTTCAGCCAACGAGTAGTCACTTACGATCTTCGCACACAAGGGCCTATCGAGGTAACGCTGGGTGATGACACATCAACCACCGCTGAATTCTTTAATAGCTCACTGTTTGCTCGCGGAGCGAGAGGCTAGGTTGTACGAATAATTACGAATAATAAAGGTGCGCTCAACTCGAACGCACCTACCCTAGTTAGTAATCGTAACTTAGGCTCACACCATAAGTACGCGGAGCGGCTGGAATGCCGATATCGGCAAGGGCGCTGCCAAGTTTCTGAACATAGTATCGTTCATCGGTCAAATTGCGCCCCCAAAGCTCAAGCGTCCAGTTTTCGTTGGCCCTGTAGCGAATTGAACCGTTGACGGTATCGTAACTGGGTTGCTGTAGACGATTATCTGGTTCAAACGAAAAGCCATCGTTGTAATTATACAACAGGGTCATATCCAGCTCGCCTTGAGAGAGCGGTACAGTAAAGTTCACCCCTATATTGCCGGCAACGTCTGGTGCAAGTGGTGTATCATTACCTTTAGCCGATTGAATGACCGTTTGAGAACCACCCACACTCATAGGGTTAGATACGGTATAAGGCGCCAAGGGGAAATCCTCGAATTTGCTATCGAGATAGCTTACTGAGCCAAAGAGTTTTAAGTTGTCCGTTAGCAGTGCCTCAAACTCTACCTCTACACCATCCACTTGAACTTCAGCGGCGTTTAGCAAAAGAGGATCAGCACCGATACCTGTTACCGAGCGCACTTGGTAATCACTGATGTCATAATGAAACAAAGCCGCATTCAAACGTAGACGATCCTCTGCCCATGTAGATTTCAAACCGACTTCATAGGCATCAATCACTTGAGGCTCCACAGGCGCATCCCTAAACGACGTCATAGAATAAGTCCCTGACTTAAAACCGCGGTTGTAGGATGCATACACATTCATGGTGTCTGTTAAGTCATGACGCAATGCCAACCGATAAGTGACTTCTTCATCGTCAACCTTGTCATCAAATTCAATCACCGGTATTGAAGTATTGTAAAACGACTGTTCGGCAATAATTTTACGTTTATCCAAGGTATAACGCAGACCAGCCGTTAACTGTGTGGCATCACTTAATTGGTATGTCATTTCACCAAACGCCGATGAAGACCACGTTGTTAATTGCGAATACACCTCTGTGCCGCCACCAACACTCGTCAAGGCCAAACCTGAGGATTCTTGCGGCAATAACTCATTTTCAGTTTCCAGTAAAAACACACCCGTTTGCCAACTGAGTGGCGTTGTTTGGTTAGACGCCAAACGTAATTCTTGCTGTAGCGATTTGGTGGTTGAGTGAATATCGATGTGGTAAAACGGCAGTGGTCCGGTGTCTGGATCTAGCGCGCTCAAGTTTTTATTATCACGGTGTGCGGTGATGCTGGTAAGCGTGGCAAAGCCTAAGTCAAACTCAGCTGTTACACTCGCTCCATAGGTACGTTGTTTATTAAATTGATGATCGCCTGACTGAGTATCATACGGGTCATTTTCTGGCTCAAAACTGCCAACACCCGGCGCCAACCCATAAGATCCTTGAGCTAAACGAAAGCTGGTGGTGGAATCATTAGACTGCTTGTTATATTCAACAGCGGTGGTGATTTTGGTCATATCGCTGGGTCGCCAGACCCACTTAGAGCGAACCCCCCAATCCCAGCCTTTACCGACATCATTGCCCGTTTGAACATTTGTCCCCCAACCGTCACTTTGGTTGGTCGATGTCACTGCAATATCCGCACTGAGAGTGTCTGTAAGTGGTGATGCGGCATAAGCTTGAACCGTTTGAGTATTGTAATTGGCTGCCCCCACTTTAATGCTGGCAACTTGTTCTTGATCCGGTTCACGAGTAATCACATTAATCAAACCGCCTGAAGAGTTTCGACCGAATAACGTACCTTGTGGGCCTTTAAGTACTTCAATTCGTTCAATGTTGTTAAACTTAAGCACAGATTGTTTTAAGTCTGGTAAAAAAACACCATCCACATACAGTGCATTTGCACCTTCTTCCCCTGTGCCTCCGCTAGTATTACCAACCCCTCGAACAAAAAACATGCCTGAAGGCCCAGAGCGAACCAGTTGCACACTTGGCACCATATCCGGTATAGCCGAAGTGCCATTAACGCCAGCACTGGATAACGTATCGTCAGAGATTGCCACGACAGAAATAGGAACATCACTAAGATTTTCTTGGCGCCGTTGCGCCGTGACAACCACTTCTTCCAATGTCTTTTTTTTAGCACTGAAAGATGAGCCTTCAGGCTCACCCTGTGCCTGTGCTGATACGGCTGCAATAGCCGCATACAAAATCAAAGTCGACGGGACGCTCTTCTGCCGTAAGAACAGCAAACTCTTTGAATCGCTCATAATTATTCCTTTTATTGTTTTTATAGGTCACTGAAAATGACAACCGTGCCTTGAAATCACATCACGACTACAGAATCAACGTCAACGCGCCTGCAACACCAGTAATTACCTACTACCGAGAGAGACAATTAACCTTCTTTTTTACAACCGCTAAACACTGAGCAATCCTGTGGATATTGCGATAAAGTCTAGGTAACAAGCACAGATGACAACGGAAGACACAATTTCGTCATCAAAAGACATTAGAATCTCTTTATGAGCAGACTTAACCTGAATCAACATTTTCATACGTCAAAGACTCTTGGTGTATGGTTGTTGCTACTACTGACTGGAGGGTGCTCAAGCAATCTTCCGCCTTCCGAAAGTCGTATCAACAACACTGTCAAAACCACCCAGCTTTATTGTGCTCGCTATTTAATTTACGACTTGTGCGCGATCGACTTGGACCATAACGGCTCGACAGATGCATTGTATTTTGATGACACCAAAGAAGTGTTTATGTATGACTTGCTCTATGAAGCTAGAGTACTCACACAATTTGATATGCACCCTTGCGCCCAAATAATGGACGACGGCATGAAAGCGGCCAGCACACAGATTCTGACCATTCAAGACGATACGCCTTTCTTAGAAAAACTGAGTATTCAAAAAACACTGATCGAGCAATATTCCCGATACACCCCCAAAGTCAGAGCGTGCAAGGAGAGCTTTGCCAACAGCCTTGAGGAAGAGGATTTTGGTGATAGTGATGACTGGGATTTTTAATTCGACCCTCGCATCATCGTACTGCTATAGACTATACCTACAATAAAATAATGTTCAGACTTGTCGATACAATATCTTAGCTGTGATCGCTATCTCGACGTTTACTCATTGAAAAAAGCAGATACCCATCGTGCACACTGCGACGGCTGTTCCATATGCAACAAATGCCCGCCCAGTAAATCTACACGCTGCACCATCTCTGAACTGCCCGTTAGCACATCAGCAATAACTTGAAAATCTTCAAGGTCTTTATCGCCTGTAAGCAACAACGTTGGCGACTGCAGTTGATACAGATAGTCCACGTCGGGGTATTCTGGTTTTTCACCGTTGCACAACCAATGGTGACCGGAATATTGCTGTATCGCAGCGTATAACTCTGCGGCTGCAGCACTGTTGCGAGTGGACTCGAATAACGGGTGCTGCCACCAAAGTGTTTTTGCACGTTTCATGTCACCTGCGCGAGCGGCTGAAGACACCGCTCGCCAATACGTCAGCCAATCATTTGACCACTCCCACGCCACCAGACTTGGACTGATCAACACCAATCGCCGGACTCGTTCTGGGTATAACAAGGCGGTATGTAGAGCAACCCCACCCCCCATCGACACACCCACCAAATCACATTGGTGAACACCTAACGCATCCATCAACGCAATCAAGTCTTCCGTATGGCTGTAGCTTTCGCCAATATCGCCACCGGTTTTACCAAACCCCCTTAAATCGTAACGCAACGCTGAAACCTGCTTTGGCAGCTGCGACCACAGACGATCCCATGTCTGTAGATCACCACCCATACCATGCAGGAAGATGGCTTGCACAGCATCACCTTGCTGCGCAGTATGAAATTGCAATCCTGCCGCAGACACTGTGCGCTCACGATCCATAGGTAAAGCTCACTCAGCCGCGCCAGCCACGCAGACGATTGCCCGCGTCGCAACTCACGACTTCGCAATTAATAAACCGCCCCTCTTCCGATGCCAAAAACAGCGCCAGGTTAGCAATATCGTCCGCCGTGCCGTGCATATCCACCAACTGCATACCTTGAATACGCTGTTGTGTTTCTTCTGGCAGAGCGTCTTTGCTAGCAGGAGTTTCCATCAAACCTGGTGCGATAGCGTTGCAACGCACGCCTGCAGAACCATAGATATTGGCCATACCAAAGGTCAATGCATTTAAGGCGGCTTTGGTCACACCATAAACATTCGCTGGCGCATAAGATGCCATAGAAGATTGATTCAAGATCAACCCTTTCGCCTTGATTAATGATGAACTCAACGCTTCTGTTATTAATACCGGAGCAATGGTATTCACCGATAAAAAGTGCAACCAACGCGCTTTGCTTACCTTGTTGATCATCTGATTCACTTCGCCATAAGCAATACCAGCATTGTTATAAAGCACGTCGATTTTTGGGTGTTTGGCACAAATATTAGCCGCGTTAACCGCAATTGCATCTTCATCAGAAATATCAAACACATAGCTGGTAGCCGAACTACCGGCAGCCTCGACCAATTCAGTGGTTTCTTTCAAGCCTGCTTCATTAATATCCAGTAACACCAATGTCGCGCCGGCTTCTGCAAACTTCTTAGCCGCAGTTTGACCAAGGCCACCGCCTGCACCGGTGATCACAATAACTTTATGTTCAAAACGCTTTGTCATACTCCAGACCTATTGTGAGTTGTTATTATCGTTATATGGATTCGGCAGCGGGCGAAAGACGCCTCACCCATAGTCTTATAGGATTCTCGCCTTAAAAAAATCTACCCCAGTACCTGTAGCCCCAGTTTATTTCCAGCGTGCAATAGCGCTTTCGTAGGCCTAACCATCACGCCATGATCCACTGCTTTAAGCAACGACAAATCGGTGTGATGATCGGTGTAAAACCAAGATTTCTTCTTGTCCCCATTGGATTTCAACCAAGCGGACACCTGCTGAAACTTTTCATTGCCATAACAGTTATTACCATCTAACAAGCCGGATAACCTACCATTTTCGTCACGGCGTAAACGTGTACAAATCACCACATCAAACCTCAGAGCTTTTGCCAGCTGTTCAACATATACATCTGGGCTCGCGGTCGCTAACACAGTAATGGCCCCCGATTTTTGCACCCGCTGCAACTGGTTAAATACCGCTGTGTTTAAAGCCGACTGAGTTAACTGCCGAGTAAATATTCGGCACCAGTATTGCAACATTTCAGTTGAACTTTTGCCCACCACACGCTGAAGAAAAAGCTGTTTAGCCGTTTGATTGCTGATCATTCCAAATTTAAACATGATCCAAACTGGCGCTAATAACGGCAGCTGACACGCTAAACGTGGCTGAAGCTTGACCAAACCGATAAGAAAAGGGGCAAACGTATCTTTCAACACCAAGGTGTGATCTAAATCGAAAATATGAATTTCGGCTGCGGGGTTACTCATATTTATTCGTCGTCGACTTGGCGCAAATAAACATGAGGGAGTCGCCGAGATTGAGGGGTACCGTAAAACGTTTTAGGAACCGTGGCGCCGAAAAGCGTATCGCCTTTGGCAAATACTGCATCGCTCTTTCGAATAAATAGTCCGCTGGAAAGTACCAACCGGGGCGACGAAAAACCCTTACACTCAGGCCGCAATCTTCCAGTAATCTTTGCATATTCACACGACTGAAATAGCCCACGTGCGCTACTCGAAAATGCCACCAACGCCAACCCAACACTCTAGCCACCACAGATTTCACATCCGGTGTAACCAGTAAACACACGCCCCCCTCTTTTAGCTGCTGCTGAACCTGCAACAACAGTGCTTTGGGGTTATCTACATGCTCAATAATATCGACCAGCGTTATCACATCGAACTGCGACGTAACCTGAGCACTGGGGAAACACTCATTAATCACCGGCAATTGCATTTCTTGAGCTGCGGAACAAAGTGACTGCGAAGGCTCTAACCCAACCGCTTCAAAACCAGACTTGATAGCCTCCTCCACCATGATTCCACTACCCGCTCCTACATCCAGTAAACGCAGATTTTCAGGGCTCTCGTTGTGACTCAACGCGATTTCGGCTTGCCTCAAAAGATAGCGCATTTGTAGCGCGCGCTGGGTACGAGTATTTTGATATTCTACGTCATCCATTTGTGCGTAAAAGCTCAGCAGATCACCCATTTCTGGACAGAACAAAAAATCACACTCGAAACAGCGATACACATCGGCTGTCACACCATATTGTGCATCAGTGATACGGAAGTCTTTCGCATCAATGGATTGATAGTTAGCGGGCTTAACTTTCTGGGTGTGCGTGCTGCCACACACCCAACAGGGGTGATCTTTGCGTCGCACAATATCGTTCGGTTCAAGAGAGGACATGAGACTCCAATAAGATATTTAAAACTGGAATATCAACAAAGGTCAGCACCATGAACAACACCACTGTCATCAGCAACAGTGCCATGAGCGTTTTTTCTTTGTAAAGTTTTTCAGGGCGCTGCGCAGCCGAATCTTCACCCATACCTACACGCAAGTACCAGACAAAAACAAAAGCCAGTAACGGCATGGCAAGCAAGTATTCGATGCGATATTTAATCAGGAATACACCCAGAAAAAAGGCCGCTGTTAATGCATAAAAAAACGCCGCTAACAGCAAGTTGTTTTCGGTGTAGTAACGAAACGAGCGGCGATACAATGCTGCTTTATCAGGGTCGTTGATGTAGCGATATTCTGAATAACGTTTAACGGTCATCAAGTAAGCGCCGGCCATCCAATAAGCCAGCAATATGGAGGAAGGAGGCAAATGGGATACGGTCACCGCCAGCCAGCCCAGCATAAATCGTAATGGGTTGTTGACGGATTCAGACAAGGTATCCAAGTGCATGCGATCTTTGGTTCTGAAGGGCTTCACATTGTAAAGCACCCCCATAATTAACAACACCAACAAGCACACCAAAAAAGACAAGTTAATCGTGTATCCGATGGCCAGAGAGACAGCACACAGTAACGCCCACTGAATATAGACACCCAAAGGGTGAACCTTTCCACTTACGGAAGGGCGAGCTTTTTTAATGGGGTGAAATTGATCAAACTCTGCATCCAGCCATTCATTAATGGTGTAGTTTGCTGATGCCGCCAAACAGGTCGCGATCACTGCCCAGGTAATGTTCCATAGTAGAGCGGTTGTTACGTCGGTGTGACCCAGAAACAAACCCAAAGCAACCCCAGGGGCCATAAATATATTTTTGAACCAATGGTCTGGCCGAGCAATTTTTATATAGGGGTTCATCGAGATTAGCGATTCCGTAATAGTTATGTATTTTATAAGTAGATTGGGCTATCGACTCAGATGCTTTATTTTTTTGGAAGTTATGCACGTTGCCTATTGCACCAGTTGACCCAAGTTAAAATCTGGTTTTAGCGGGCCGTTGTTGTACCCCTCAGCAAGGCAACGCTGGATTTCGGTATCTCGCCAATCCCAATGTCGCTGTGGTTTAAAGTCAGCAAATTCTGGGGTTTCTGCCCAACCGCAAGGTGCATAAAAGGCACCCAGTGTGTGAATGCTAACGCTCAACACAATTAAGGCATTTAATCCGTAACGAGCTAGACGAGGCAAATGGGAGTAAACCAGCCCGATCAATACCACCAATGCCACGGACATTTCCAAAAAGTAACGCGGCCCAAAGGATGTTCCGCCCCACCACAAGCTATTTTTTGCCAGCACGACACTGGTTAGCGAGACCCAAAGAAACAGAATAAACAATAGACGTCGTTGTGAGTTTATCTTAATCCACAAGGGCGCAAAGGCAAAAATCATAAAAGGGGAGTAGATCAGTAACCCCTTACTAGGACTTAACCATGTATCCAACAATCCCTGCCAAAGAGGGTGCTGAAACAAACCTGTCACCAGTAAATTACGCGAACGATGCCAAGGGGAATCCAAAATGGCATCGTAGCCCCCACTAAGATTGCCAAAGTGGGAATAGTTGTATTGCAGTAACCACACGGCACCCACCACCAATGGCGCAGCATAAATCCACAGCAGCCGACGCTGATATATCAACACATACAGCGATACAGCACCTGCTGCAAAAACATTCACATTGCGACACCACACCGCCAAAGTCAGTGCCACACCGGCAGCAAAAGCGATCAGATAGCGAGGATTGGTATGACGCTCTAAGTTAACAACCGCCCATAACGCTACGCTCAAGCACAGCATGCCCGGCCCGTGCTGCCACATACCTTGGCTGGCTGTACTAAAAGCACCGGTTCCTAAACCATACGCCAATGACAACCATAGCGCGGAAGACCACGGCAGGAGTTGGCTCAAACACAAAAAGATCACCCCTGCCGACATTGCCACCAGAAATGAAGCCGCCAATTTACCTGTTAGCCGATAGCTCTGCCAATCATCAGGCTTGAGGATTCCCGCAATCCGCGCCAATGCATAAAATGGCGCAGCCAATACAGCACCGCCCAACGGATAACTACTGATGATTTCGCCATCTTTATTTTGCAACGCACCAAACACAAAGCCTGCGCGCCACAAATCAGGTTGTGGGTGAAAGAAACCCTCAAACTCTGTCAGATTAGCATCGTGATATTTCAACATGCTCACAGGCAGTAAGGTCGCAGGTAACGTATCCACCGACGAGCTAGCCCGACCATTCAGGTTATACAAAATCACCAACAACAGCGTGAGCAACAACGCTAAAATATAATGCTTAAAAGTTAAAGGCACTGATCACTTCCTTCTATTACAACCACTCGGGTAAACGGTGTACTCCAAACAGCGTTTTATTGTCACCAATAAACGGTCAACATACCCAGTGTTTTTTCAAAAACTCAAGTTGATGCGCCCAGGTGTGCTTTGAAAGTTCTGCATCTGGCACCAACAAATCAAACCCGTGTGGTGCGGCGTCTACCTCCAAATATTCGCAGGGTACACCCGCCTGCTTCAATCGCTCGACATAGAGCTTGTCTTCTTCATAAAATAAATCCAGTGTACCGACACCTAGCCACACTGGTGGTAATCCGCTTAAGTTTTCGCAGCGAGCAGGCGCGGCATAGGGGGGCAAATCCTTAGTGCCCGCTGGCTGCCCCAAATAAAAGCCCCAACCTGCACGGTTGCTCTTGTTGTTCCACAGCCTATGGGCTATAGCATCCAGCCCTTTATTTGCACCAGTACGGTCATCCATCATGGGGTAATACAACACCTGACATACAGGCTGAATACCGCCCAAATCACGAATGCGCTGGCATAATCCAGCAGCCAAGCCACCGCCTGCACTTTGACCTGCAATAGCAATGTTCTGCGGATCAATACCGAACTCTTGAGCGTTAGTCACAATAAACTGCCAAGCATTAAAGCAATCATCTAGAGGTAAAGGGAACGGATATTTCGGCGCTAATCGGTAGTCAACAGAAAAGACTATCACCCCCGCCTCTTCCATATAACGAATGCACTCACGATCATTAGTAGCAGCGTTACCCATGACATAACCGCCGCCGTGGATCCACAGCAGCGCACCACGAGGTGTTGTATTTTTCTGCTGATAGACACGTACAGAGCCATGACTTAAAGGCCGGTTAACGATGGTAAAACTGTCTTTAATGACAGATCGCATGGGCCGCAGCTTCTGTGCTACTTCTAGCAATTTAAGAAACAAGCGGCTGTGAAATGGTACAGAGGGGATACGCTTATAAACGCTTTGAAACTCAGGGTGAAGTTTCTCGATATCCATACGGTCATCTTTTTTGTTATTTGACGATAATCGTAAGGCTAACCGAGAAGACCCATCGCGCCAAGCTGATGTCGCGTAAAAAAAATTACTTCTGTAAGTCTGCGGCCAGGTGATGAAGCGCGCCATCTTTCATAACCATGGCCAACTTAGATTTAGTCGCCATAACACTTAAATCGCTGAGTGGATCACCATCCACCAATAATATGTCCGCCAACATGCCAGGCTGTAACGTTCCTAGATCTCCCTGCGCGTGCATCGCTAAGCCACCATTACGTGTTGCACACACGAGTGCCTCTGTAGGGGTGTAACCGTAGTAATCGACGAAAAACTGTAAATCGGTGGCCTGTGTGCCTTGCATGTTCCATTGAAAGCCGTAATCACCACCGATCAAATGGCGAATGCCCCGTTTACGCAATGCCGTGTGCGTTTCACAAGAGGCCTCAATCAAAGCGGGAATGCCCATCGCTTCCACCACCGCTTTTGGCAGCCAAGGCTCCCCGTTGTGCAGCATGTGATGAAACAAACCGATCGTCGGCGCTACAAACAGTTTGTCTTTCGCGGCTTCCAACATATCTAGGGTTTTCTCGTCGGAATATTCCGCGTGATAGATCATGTCGACACCCGCCAACACACAGTTTTGTATAGATTCTATGGAACGAGCGTGAGCATTCACCATTTTGCCAAAACTGTGCGCGGTACGCGTAGCCATCTGCATTTCTTCTAGTGACATGGGTGTCGCATGGGCGGGTGTGGCTGGGTAAAACGGGTCGCCAGAGACATCCAGCTTGATGTTGTCGCAACCTTCACGGCAAGACAATCGCACCGCTTTGCGCATTTCTTCTGGGCCATCCACGATCATGGCTGGCGATTCTTTACCGCGCGGGTTGTGCAGGCGGCTTTCATCCCCCAGCCCACCGGTCACTGAAATCTCCAACGAGCCCGCACGCACACGAGGGCCGGGTAAACGGCCAGCATTGATCTCGTCACGCACCGCAACCCCTAAACGCAGTTTTGCCTCTGAAGCACCATAAGCACTGGTAAAGCCGTGATCCAACAAGGTTTTGGCCACACGAGCCGTCAAGTAAGCGTGAGCTTCGGGGGATGGTGCCATCAAATCTTCGGTACAAGTAAAGCCGTCAAAGGATAAATGCGCATGCCCTTCTGTCATGCCTGGCATTAAAAACTTGCCCCCCGCATCAATGACCCGGTCGGCTTGTATATCGGTTTTCTGCCCCGCTGGAATCACAGATTCAATACGGTTACCCCGCACCAGAAGGTCACCAGCGAAGGGAGCATTGCCAGTGCCGTCGAAGATTTGGGCATTTGTTATTCGTGTGGTTATCACAATTTTATTCTCCGTGTGGCCCATTGCGGCATACCTTTTAGCAAATGAGCGTTAGCCAATCGAGCATCATAGGCCGCAGTCGCGGTGATAAAAATGACTGGCTGTGCAGTACCCATTGCCTGTCACGGTGATAATCAATGGTGCAGGATTAATGAATCCGCTGTAAGCGCTGACGAAAATACCCAGGGGTTTCGCCTGTGGCACGGCGAAAGGCAAAACAAAAACTAGAGGGGGATGCAAAGCCCAGCGTGTACGCAATGGATTTTATGCTGCAATCAGTGCCCAGCAAGGCTTTGGCGTGATCAACTCGGCTGTTAGCAACGTAGTCGCCAATAGAAGCACCACGGCTGCTACGAAAGCCTCGCGTAAGCTGACGTACCGACAAATGACACAATTCGGCCAGCTCGGTTAAAGATGGCGCTTCACGAACTTCACGCAAGCGCTCATCAATGGCCCGCAGGCGCCACGCCGACAAACCGCCTGAGCCTGCCGGCTTGCTGGCATTAGAAAAGAAGCGGGCCAGCTCGATCGCCATTTGCGCCGAGATCAGCTCTACCAACATTTCGCTGGCAAAACCCGGTTGCTTGGCTTCCTGCACCAGCCGTAACATCAATCCTTGAATATTGGCATCGCGCACATCTAGCCCCGCCATCAATTGCGGGTCACTCCAGCTCAGATCTTCATCCAACAGTGTGCGCATAGCACCGGGGTTAAACTGACACAGCATTGAAGATTGCTCGCAACAGCCTTCACTTTTGGTGTGTAACGCTTCACTCGGGGGGACTAAAAATAAGTTACCTATGCGCTCAAAACGGCGCTCATGCCAATGATCTGGGTAGCAGGCGCGGGCATTTTGAGGACGCGGTGACAAGCACAGATCCACTCGGTAGGAATCGTCTTTGTGAGCGATAAGATCAATGGGGTGCTCAAAGTTAAAGCGCACCAACTGAGCACTGGCCACAGGGGCTTTAAATTCTGCTTCGACCTGCATTAATACCGGAAAAGGTTTCATTACGGCGCCCCTTTTATTATTTGTTTCAGGCAACTGTCACAGCGGTATAAAGTACTTTTATTAAGAAAAACGCGATGAACTTAACCAGTACTGTATTGTGAGCAACGCTTAAATGCGAGAAGTAGTTTATATCACAAGGAGCTTTGCTGTGATCTATGCATGAGTGCCAAAACCTGTTTATACCCCTTCCGACTCCACATGATACCGGCTGGAGTAACGCTCGAACGCGGTTTTCACAGTTGTCACATCCAAGCCATATTGCTCCAGCTTGTATTCGTGCTTACCGAATTTGTTTTGCGGGTTGTCATCCAACCATGTTTGCATGCCAGATTCTGCGGCACCCGTAAAGTCATCTCCCAGCTCGCCATAGAGTTTACGCATGGCGGAAATCGGATCGCTCATCAATTCAGAATAATGCACATCAATAATGCGATCTTCGCCAAACTTATCACGGAAATCCATTAAGCGATTGGCGTGCTCAGTTGCCTGATACAGGCAGTTCTGGCCAATGTATTGAGTGTCTGGGCCACCCTCTACACCGCTGTGGCCCATTTTGATGATGCCACAGAAAGAACCTGTCGCTGTTAACGGGTCACGGTGAGTCCAGATCAAACGCGCATCTGGGTACACTTTCAGCAAGGTCTCGATCCACAAGGCATGCGATGGCATTTTCAGATTCCATGTCCCTGGTGCATCGGCCTGCAACACTTGCAAATAGCGTTTGTGGTATTCATAAGCCGAGGTCATGTCAGTAGACAGTAACCAATCACGATACTCAGGCATTTTACCGCGGGATTCCAGCATCAGGGTTTTGAAATCGTGGGCCATGATGTACACATCTTCGTTCGGATAGATGGCCGAGCTGCGGTAGTACTTACCCATTTCAGGCATGGCCGCGAGCATTTTCTTTTCCATCTCCAAACGCGCGACAGCACGTGGATCGGTATACAGTGTGGTGGATGTGGCTGGCGGTACCGGCTCATCGATTTCCCATGTTAGCGGTGAACGACGAGCGGGGTCTGTCGCCAACAAGTTGCTCAACAACGTGGTACCGGTGCGCGGCACACCAAAGACAAACACTGGTTTTTCAATTGGGCGCTCTAACAACTCAGGACGACCCTCAAGGTAATGAGTCACCTTCAAACGATTGCTCAATGCCAACAACAGTAACTGCTGAAGGCGCTCAGCAGAAGCTTCTGGGTACGTGTTCTTATTCAGGCTGCCCACCAGAATATCCAAGCCTTCACGGTAGCTTTCACTGTCAAACTTCTCGAAACCTGTAGTCTTTTGCGCCGTAGCAATCAACTCATCCACAACAAATTGATTTGTCATTTCTGTTCACCTTTTCAATGATTCTTGTACCCACTGGGATGCACACCCGCCAGTCTGATTTCGGCACCCTTTATCCTGCACATGCACTATTGAACTTGCTTGTGTAATCGCAGCAGAGCCTTACAACAGAATAAGGGCCACCAAATTTGAGAATCATCTTGAATCTTTACAACCCATTTTGGCAACGAAGAGCAACTTCTAAGCTGAGCCAGAATGTCTATGTCTGGCCCTAACAACCCACTCATTAAAATCACTCAAAGGGTAGCCACGCTGACCGCTGCTCACGGTTTGATAGAGTTTAGTCGATGTGTCCTTGCGGCTTTATTGCGGCCCAATGTCGACATTCTTCACCATTGAGGTGATCCATGCTCTAGCAGACACTAGACCGCTCAATTGTAACGGTATCAAAACGATGGGCTCGAAATAGGCATCGCCACCATAACGACAACACGGCATGAACCGAATGTTCGGCCTCAGAGGAGAAAACATGTCTAAAGGTTTATTTGATCTAACCGGCAAAATCACACTGGTCACCGGCGGTAATGGCGGCATTGGTTTAGGCTTTGCTCGCGGCATTGCCAAGCAAGGCGGCGACATCGCAATTTGGGCCCGTAACGCCGAAAAGAACGCGGCAGCGAAAGCTGAGCTAGAAGCCTGTGGCGCAGGTAAAGTGATTACCTACCAAGTGGATGTATCCTCCGAAGAGGCTATCGTTGCTGGCTATGAAACCTTAATGGCTGACTTCGGCCGTATTGATTGCGTGTTTGCCAACTCTGGCCGCGCATCCAAATCCCGCTCTGTTCTGACTCTGGATTCTGAAGAGTGGCATGATCTGTTAAACATCAACTTACACGGTGCTTTCTTCACCTTGCGCGAAGCCGCTAAACACATGGTTAAACGCGCCGAAGCGGGCGAGTCTGGCGGTTCACTGGTGTACTGTGGCAGCTTGTCTATGTTCCACGGCATTGCAGGCATCAACAACTATGCAGCCTCCAAAGGCGGTATGGGCGCTGTGGTTCGCGGCATGGCTGCCGAGCTGGGCAAGTACAACATTCGCGCCAATACGGTTGCACCGGGTTACATCAAGACGGGCATTGGCACAGAGGGTGATATGCCAGAAGCCATGGTTGAGCGCATGGCTCAGGTAGACGCTCACTTTTCAGCGAAAACCCCAATCCACCGTCCGGGAACCCCTGAAGATTTCGAAGGCATTGGCGCATACCTGTGCAGCGATGCATCGTCGTACCACACTGGCGATACCATTGTAATCGATGGCGGCAGCGTTATTTACCCTCCATACGCCTTCTAAGCAGAGGATAAACCCTATGCAGTTATTGAATATTCATAACGTAGGTGATGTTCGGCTCGACGAATACGAGCGCCCAGATACAGGGCCAAATGACGTGGTTGTCAAAATGAAAGCCTGCGGCATTTGTGGCAGTGACCTGAGCTACATTAAGCACGGCGGTATCCCAACCCCAGGGACGATTACGGCATTAGGCCATGAAGGCTCTGGTGAAATCCTAGAAGTCGGTTCAGCGGTTGAAGGCATTGCCGTTGGCGATCAGGTTATCGTCAACCCCATGCAAACCCCCAGTAACATCGGCAGTGGTGGCCCAGAAGGTGCCTTTACTGAAGAACTGCTGGTGCGCGAAGCACGCCTAGGCTCATCGATTCTACCGATTCCTGCTGGGATTCCTTACGACATCGCCGCCATGTGTGAGCCACTGGCCGTTGCGATGCACGGCGTAAACCGCGCCGAAGTGAAAGCCGGCGATAACGTAGTGGTATTCGGCTGCGGCCCGATCGGTTTAGGCATGGTGCTGTGGCTGGTGGATCGCGGTATCAACGTGGTTGCGCTGGATCTTACCCCCGAGCGCCGTGAACGTGCTCTAGCCCTTGGCGCCCAAGCGGCGCTGGATCCGACAACAGTTGATCTGCGCGCTGAATTAGCCAAGCTGCACGGCGAAGTGCCGTCTTATGGTCGTCTTGGTGTTGGCACCGACGCCTTCATTGATGCCGCCGGAGCGCCTAATATTCTTTCGGATGTGGTGCAAATGGCGAAGTTCCATTCTCGCCTTGTGATTACCGCCGCGCACTTAAAGCCTATTGAGTTCCCTGTAGGCCGTATGCTGACAAGCGAAATGACCATCACCACAGCGATGGGCTACCCCACTGAAATGCCGGATGTGATTGCTGCAATGCCGCGCCTGAAAGACAAAATTGCCAGCATGATCAGTCATCGTTTGCCGCTGCGCGATGTGCTTGAAGGTTTAAGCATTGCCGCGAGACCGGATTCCTGCAAAGTCATGATCGAAATCGATAAGGACTAACCCAATGGCCGATAACGCTACTGAGCAAAAGCCAAAACTCGCAGCACTGGTACAGGCTGGCGACCAGCAAACGGAAGCCGAAGTCATCAATGACTTTATCTTCATGGCGAAAGATATTTCCAACGCCTACCTCGTCACCACCAACGATGGCGATGTGCTCATCAATGCCGGTTTTATGGGCAGCGGCGAACGCAACAAAGCGATCTTTGATCCGGTTCGTACTGGGCCGCTCAAGTACTTAGTGCTCACTCAGGCACACGCTGACCACTACGGTGGCGTGCCTGTACTGAAAGAAGCCGACACCCAAATTGTTGCCGAACGGCGTTTTGTGGAAACATGGCACTTCTTTGATCGCCTCGGCCCTTACCTGCGAGGTCGTTCCGGCAAAATTTGGTCTGGCACCATCAAAGGTCGTAACAACCCCATACCAGAAGTGGTTCCCACCATCGAGGTGACCGAAGAATTCACCTTAGATGTTGGCGAGCGCACCTTTCAGGCGATATCCACACCCGGCGGTGAAGCACCGGATGCAATGGTCGTTTGGATGCCAAAAGAAAAGATCGTCTTTACTGGCAATCTATTCGGGCCGGTGTTTATGTCCATGCCCAACCTTTGCACCATGCGCGGCGACAAGCCCCGCTCCGCGGCATTGTGGCTGGAGTGCCTCGATAAAGTACGCGAGCTGAGAGCCGAGCTATTGATCACGGGTCACGGTGAACCAATCCGAGGCGCAGACAACATTCGAAGCAATTTGGATCGTATGCATGCGGCAGTTTCTTACATTCATGAGGCGACTCTAAAAGGTATGAATGCGGGCAAAGATGTACACACCTTGATGCGTGAGATTACTCTGCCAGAAGACATTGCCATTGATGAACATCACGGCAAAGTCTCGTGGGCCGTACGCACCATTTGGGAAGAGTACTCTGGTTGGTTCCACATGGATTACACCACCTCATTGTACGCTGTACCTCGATCGAGCGTGGATACCGATCTAGTGGAATTGGCTGGTGGTGTCCCGGCTCTAGCCGATCGAGCTAAAGCCAAACTGGCCGACCAAAAGCCGCTCGAAGCACTGCACTTGCTGGAAGTTGCCCTTGGCGCTGAGCCAAGTAACACTGCCGCATTGGCTGTTCAGCAGTCTGTGTTGCAAACCTTGCTGCAACAATCCGGTGGCTCCAATATGAGTGAAGTGATGTGGCTTAAAGCCCAACTGACTCGCATTGAAGCCGCTTTGTCACCGAGGTAAGCCAACAGTCAATAAGCGCGCTTGTTAGGTAACCTTGCTTGAGCAGCTTGCCTCACACTTAGTCATCGGTTTTACCAATCGTTTTCGAAGAAAATACCCATTTCCAGATGAGTGCCGCCGCCCTTAACCTAGGCACTCATTACGGCAGTCGTCTAAAACTGTCATCCCAAACTGACACTTAAAACACAACGACTTAACCATTGGAGAACATCACATGAAAACCGTTAATAACGTCATTGATCGCGCCGCTAAAGATACCAATAGTAAAGCTGACCGTACGATGGCAATTACAGGAAAACGCCCCTCTGAGTGTATCGAGTGCAATTACACCAATAATTACTATGGTGACCAAGTTTGTGTGGCACGCCAGTGATGCGACACATCGTATTTAGAGGGCTCTTGGGCAACCAGAGCCCTCACTGTTTTCCAAAGCACGACTCATACACCTGTTGCTCATACACCTAGCGCATCGTAATCTGTTACCGTAAACACAAAATACTAGTGAGTAACTTATGATGCAGCTGTTCAGTTTCCCGACGTTCAACCTCACCAAAATTCTGCTGACTGCCGAAGAAATCGGTATGGATTTTCAGTTTCATTACCTTGATGCGATGACGTTAGAACACAAATCTGCGGAGCACCTTCAGCGTCACCCACAAGGGAAGGTTCCTGCTGCCGAAGTTAATGGCGAATACTTTTTTGAAAGTAACGCCATTTGCCGCCTCGCTTGCGAACTGAACAACAACCAACTGTATGGTGAGACACCGCTGCAAAGGGGACGAGTGAATCAATGGGTAGACTTCATCACACTCAGTATTGGCCGACCGTTAACCACCATCGCACAGGAAGAGCTATTGAAACCTCGCGTGTTAAAGCAAGAGCCTAACCCCGAGGCCATTGCCGAAGCTCAGCAACAACTCAATACCGCGCTTGCTACCCTTGAAGAACAATTAACCGCCTCGCCTTTTCTCGCTGGTCAGGACATCACCATCGCAGACACCATTGGCTTTTGCTATGCACAAATTCAAGAATATACTTCGGCATCTGTAGAAACATTTCCTGCCGTGCAAGATTGGTATCAACGTATCCGCTCTCGGCCCTCCTTTGCTCGCATGATGGCCCATTTGCCCGATGGTAAAATCTTGCCGTTTCTATAAATCACTGACAGATACATACTCGTTTTTTCATACTGCC
The DNA here is from genome assembly GCA_965656525.1 of Pseudomaricurvus sp. Classification (GTDB taxonomy): domain Bacteria; phylum Pseudomonadota; class Gammaproteobacteria; order Pseudomonadales; family Cellvibrionaceae; genus Pseudomaricurvus. The sequence continues at coordinate 91,766 of CBFHKY010000007.1, forward strand.
GACTTAAGGGAAGCGTCACAATATGATTTTTGAAAACCTATTGAGCTGCGATTGGTGCCGCGGTGATGAGCTCTATCAACGCTATCACGATGAAGAGTGGGGATTACCTTGCCACCACGATCGTAAGCTGTTTGAGTTTTTGATTTTGGAAGGCGCTCAAGCAGGGCTGTCTTGGATTACCGTGTTAAAAAAGCGTGAAGGCTATCGCTTAGCGTTCGACGGGTTTGATCCAGAAAAAATCGCACGTTATGACGAACAAAAAATCAAGCAGCTGACTGAAAACAAAAACATCATTCGCAATCAACTGAAAATTAAAAGCGCCGTTAAGAATGCCCAAGCCTACTTAAATATCTTAGACCTACACGACTCTTTTGATAAGTATATGTGGCAGTTTGTGGATGGCACTCCCATTGTGAATCACTACACTCATATCAACGAGGTGCCCGTTACGACGCCGATTTCCGACACTATGAGCAAAGTATTAAAGCGCGATGGCTTTTCGTTTGTTGGCAGCACTATTTGCTATGCGTATATGCAGGCGATGGGTATGGTGAATGATCACTTAGTTACCTGCCCTCGTCATCAAGCAGTACAACAACCCTTTGCAGAGGTAGCTCAAGCATAAACACAACAGCCCAAAGCCCCTGTTATTAAATACACAGCAAAACCCGTCGCGCAATCACAGACGACGGCATTGGCTTTATATGTTGAGCACCACCCCACCCTTGCTGTCTGGTTTATTGGAGTGTTCGGGCAAGCACATTTTAAATTGGCTCTGACTAGCACCTTTGTCTAATAGGATTTGTTTCACCTGTGCTGCGCGCTCTAAAGCTAGCTCGTGCAGTTCATCGGATAAAGCTTGACTGCTTGCGATTACACGCTCTTCTTGCTGAGCAAACGCTTCCAGTGTCAGGTTTTCTAAGCTTGAGTCTTGCCGCTGCTGCATTGCCAACACATCAGCTAAGCTGGTTTGCCCACAGAGCTTAACCTCCAGAGATTCCTTGTCTTTGAACAGCTGACCCAATTTATTGGTGTAGTCTGTTGCACGGTTGGTCATGTCGACGCTGCCGGGCTCAAAGCCGACAGGCTCAAAACGAATTCGAGTCACTTGCTCACCCGCATAACTGGCCACAGACCAAATCGTACTGTAAGGCTGTAAAAAGGAAGACAGCAGCGCCATTGATGCTTTCTTAACCGCGCCACCCAATGCCTTATTAATAATGTTCTGGATATTAATATCCGGATTACTGAGATCCCCTGTAATGGGTACCGACAGACTGATTTGGTCGTCACCATCGCGCAGCAAATCCAAGGCGTTGTCCAATGGCATCGCAAGGTCGTGAGCAAAGCGCGACATTTGAGCCTGATGCTGTGCGCGTATGGCAATACTATCGAACAGCAGATTATTCTGAATGTTCAGTTGTTTTTGTGCGATCTTCACTTGAGAGGTCAAACCCAATTCACCACCGGACAACGCATACCCCGTAATCATTTTTGAATAGCCACTGAGAGACAACAGCTGATAACGTTGCAGCTCTCCTTTCACTTCGACTTGAAGCTGCTTAAGATTTATCTCACCCTCAAGGTTAACGCTAGAGCCGTGATTTAAGTGTGCCTGTAGCGATAGCGAGCTCATCGCCTGTGCATCGTGCCACTGCAGTTGATCAATGACCACGTTCTGAACATTCAGTGTTTCTTTAAAAACAGGATTGACGGCATGATCCTCGAACGACACTTTCACGCCTGAATCTACCACCAATTTTTTGATCGTGACGGGTACGGGTGACGATTCACTTTCTGCACGAGAAGATGATTCAGCTTGAGACGATTCACTAGACTTAGGTTTGGCAGTGCTCTTGGCTTCAGCTGGAGTCGCGGAAGAAGAGAAACGTTCGGCGGCCACTAAAAAAGGCTGCAGTGGCTGGACAGTCCCTTCGGTGTCACGCCGAAGTTGAATATCGCCCGCATGAAGCTGAATGTTCTCTACGGTTACACCATTGGTCTTATCCTCCATAGGAAACACCACCGTATCGACCGCTAAATGCACCCCTTCGATAAAGGCTGGCTGCTTGTTAGTATTCAGAAATTTTCCATTGTTGAGTTCGGCATAATCCAACAAAAATTCTCTGGGGGATAAGGACCCTTGAGCCGAGAGATTATCCCAACTGAGCCAATGCAATTCTGAGTTGAGTTCACTGACCAGCAATTGCTTGAACTGTGGCTGAAAACTCCATGAATAATCCAACCGTTCGCCCAACTTTACGTAACCATCGAAGGGTAAGCTCGCCTTAGCCAACGCAACAGACACGCCGGACGACTGTACCTGTAGGTCTGTCACAGACAGTTGCGATGCAATCGAGACATTCATCTCTTGACGGAAATCCGCTCGAAGCTGAAGCGGTATCTGAATCTGTTCAGCGGTCAGTGTAACATTCGATGCCTGTACATCTGCATGAGAAATCACAGAAGTTGCATCCCATTGCAGCTGCCAACCCTGCTGGGTTTGGTTGAGAGAAAGATCCCCTTCAACCGCATAGTGTCCACTCACAGATGTTACGGATGGCAGCATTTGTAAATGATTTAAATCGATATTGAGGGCGGTTTTGGTGGAGGGCGGCGTCTTAGAGGGGGTCTCTTGGGAGGCCGTCGAGTTGACGGCTGATCCAGTCATCAACCCTTCAATGCTGAACGATTGTAGCTGACCGGCCAATTTCAGTGCAGGCAGATTAACCTCAACACCCAATTGCTCAAGGTTCAATTGGTCAATTTTGAACTGCCACAGCGCCGGCTCTTTATCGTTCGCTGTCTGCGCTTCTGGCAAACTTTCATCAACGCTTGGTACGCGGTTAGGCACCAATAAACCCATTACCTGCAAGCCAGATTCAGATTGGCTCACACTGATATTGGCGTCAGTCAGACTAAGCTCGGCCAAGTGAATCGTATCAGTCTTTAACCCCCACCATTGAACATTAAAGTTCAAGTGCGCTAAATGGTAGTCGGCCCCATCGGCGCGATAGTGCAAGCCATTCAGCCTACCAACACCCGAAAACGGGTTCAGCCACAGCTCTTCGATTTCAACCGATTCAGCGCCCAGATCGCGCAAGTAATGGCTCAGACCCCATTGCGCCGCAAACGACGTAATAGCCGGTACGAACGCTAAGAGCACCAGTACACTGAGCACGCTAATCCATAGCCAACGACGCCCCATCCCAATACGCATAAAACAACTCCAACAGTGTGTCCCGGTGGGCTTACGATCGCCCCCAACAAGTGAGATTTTTAGTGCTCGTTATCCAGCTCGATACCTAAGCTATCCCACATAGCGTCCACACGCGCTTTCACTTCTGCATCCATCTCTATGGGTTCGCCCCACTCTCGATCGGTTTCACCGGGCCATTTGTTAGTAGCGTCTAAGCCCATTTTAGAACCTAAACCTGAAACCGGTGAGGCAAAATCGAGATAGTCGATCGGCGTATTTTCCACCAAGGTGGTGTCACGAATGGGATCCATACGTGTAGTAACCGCCCAGATGACATCTTTCCAATCACGTGGATTCACATCATCATCGGTAACGATGACAAATTTGGTGTACATGAACTGCCGCAAGAAAGACCACACCCCCATCATCACTCGCTTGGCGTGGCCAGGGTATTGCTTTTTCATCGTCACAACCGCCAAACGATAGGAACAGCCTTCGGGGGGTAAATAAAAATCCACGATTTCAGGAAACTGCTTTTGCAGTATCGGAACAAACACTTCGTTTAAGGCAACACCCAATACTGCCGGTTCATCCGGTGGCCGACCAGTGTAGGTGCTGTGGTAAATAGGGTCTTTGCGATGGGTAATGGTTTCCACCGTAAAGACAGGAAAGCTGTCGACTTCGTTATAGTAACCGGTGTGATCACCAAAGGGGCCCTCTTCGGCCATGTCGTCGGGGTAGATAAAACCTTCCAATACGATCTCTGCCGATGCAGGCACCTGTAAGTCATTGCCGATACTTTTTACCACCTCGGTTTTGCCGCCGCGTAACAAACCGGCAAAACCGTATTCACTGAGCGTATCGGGAACTGGCGTCACAGCTCCCAAAATAGTGGCGGGATCGGCACCCAATGCCACCGATACAGGATAGGGCTGACCGGGGTTGGCCTGCTGCCATTCGCGAAAATCCAGCGCCCCACCGCGATGAGACAACCAACGCATAATTAAGCGATTTTTTGCGATCAGTTGCATACGGTATATGCCTAAGTTCTGACGTTCTTTATTGGGCCCTCGGGTAATGACCAATGGCCAAGTAATCAGTGGGCCCGCATCCCCAGGCCAGCAGGTTTGAATCGGGAACTGATGTAAATCAACATCATCACCTTGCCGTACCACTTGTTGGCAGGCGGCGCGGCTAACGACCTTGGGCCCCATGTTCAAGACCTGCTTGAACATGGGCATTTTCTGCCAAACATCTTTAAAACCTTTCGGTGGCTCAGGCTCCTTTAAAAAAGCCAATAACTTGCCCACGTCTCGCAGCGCTTCGACAGATTCTTCCCCCATACCCAAGGCCACTCGCTCTGGGGTACCAAACAAATTTGCCAACACAGGAACACTGTAGCCTACCGGATTTTCGAACAGCAGCGCTGGACCACCTGCACGCAACGTACGGTCGCAAATTTCTGTCATTTCCAATTTTGGGTCCACTGGTGCTGTGATCCGCTTAAGCTGACCACGCTTTTCCAGCATTTTGATAAAATCTCTCAAATCTTGATATTTCATAAATTCATAATCACGCTGACCGATAGCTCGGTGTCTGTTGCAGACCAATAAAATACTGCTCGGCCTTCAACAGGGTTGGTGTTACCGTAACAAAAGGCTATCGTTGGTATACCGTTAATCGTTATCGACGAACCATCGCCGCTGATCCACAGGAACTAGCCTTCGCTGATTAGCGCTTAGCTTTACTCGATGTGGTGTTCTGAGTGTGGGCCATTGTAGGCCACTGCTGGCAGTGCGCCAAACGGATGCACTGGCTTACGTGCTTCAACAACCCCAAGAGGATAAAGGCTCCTAATCATGGATTCACCAATAAACCTATTTCAGGTCGCCGCCACACATTATGTGCCGCTGTTTATTCCAAGCGTATTGGTATTGCTTGCTGCAACGGGGATTATTTGGCTACTTAACCGCCGCTCCCGTGATTCTCACTCTCACAGCCGTTTTCGCTTTCAGTGGCTTACGTTGCTCATTGTCATCGCGACAACGATTGCTCTGATTTTGACGCTGCCACTGCAAAATGACACGCGCGGACAACTGCTCACACTGTTGGGTTTATTGCTGACCGCCGTCGTTACACTATCTTCGCCCACCATTGCGGCAAACGCTATGGCTGGGTTTATGTTGCGCTCGTTAAACAATTTTTCTCCCGGTGATTATATACGGGTTGGGGATCACTTTGGCCGAGTGACCGAGCAAGATTTGTTTCATACCGAAATTCAAACAGAAGATCGTGATTTACTGACGCTGCCTAATACCTTTCTCGCCACCAACCCTGTCAAAGTCATTCAAGCCAGCGGCACCATCGTATCAGCAGAAGTTGGGCTTGGTTATGATATCGACCATCAAATCATCGAAGCGTTGTTATTGGAAGCCGCTCAACAGGCATCGCTAGAGGACGCCTTTGTACAGGTGATGGAACTGGGTGATTTTGCTGTCACCTATCGTGTGGCAGGGGTTTTAGCACCGGCAAAACATTTGCTGTCCACTCGCTCTCTCCTTCGCAAGCAAATGATGGATCACTTGCACGGGCACGGCATTGAAATTGTATCGCCGAACTTCATGAATCAACGTCAGGTCAAAAACGCTGTGATACCCGAGCGCTCTTTCGTAATCACCCACGAACCCGACACCGAAAGTTCACCCGAAGATTTGATTTTTGATAAAGCCGAAACGGCACAGCAGCTTAAAGAATTGAAAGAAACGTTTACCGAACTGCAACAAACCATGAAAGAACTGAAAAACAATGGCGCAAAGGAAAACGACCTTACACTGCTTCGCTATACTCGCCGCTTAAAAGCGCTTGCGAGAGCGATTTCTGTGTTGGAAATTAAGAAATCCGAGTTGCGAGAACAAATTCGTTAAGCGCGTATCTCGCTGACATCGCCGTTAAAGCGCCTGCCAGCGATAACTGGCTCGGAATTAAGAAACACTTGTGGCGTTAAAAACTGTAATTTAGCGAGATAGAGGCGATGTCAGCGTGCCCCTCTGAAGAACCCACGAAGTTAGAACCAATTGACGAACTTTCTTCAACCGTTTCTTTTTCGCCTTTCAATATCGTTACCCCCGCATCCACAGACAGTTGGCCGTTAACCTGATAAGTAAAGCCAGCACTGTACCAATGACGATCCGAATCGGGAATGCTCAACGAGCGATATTCTGCCGTAGCTGCTGCTTCGTCGAGTGCCAGACCCACCCGCCAAGTCCATACGGGTGAGGCCTGATAGGTGATCCCAATGGCATAACGCATGTTGTCTTCGAAGTATTCATCTTTTAAAACCCTTGAAGGGCGAGAATCATAATCCAGTATCAGCTGTTCAAACGAGCTCCAATCTGTCCACTGGGCACTCGCCGACAGCATCCACTGCGGTGAAAACTGATAGACAGCCGAAAACTCTGCGCCCGCCGGCAAGGTCAAGTCCACACTGCCGGGACCTGCCAACAAGGAAGGAGCAACATCAGAAACCGCGTCCCCTTCGAGCACCAAGTCTACCTTACTGCGATACGCTAGAGCGAAACGCCAAGTCTCAGACGCTTGCCAAACCGCTCCAATATTCCAACCAAAGCCCCAGTCATCGCCTTCTACCTTCAATAGGTTCCCCCCGGTGGACGGAAGCGACAACCCAAACACAGCTTCGGCTTTCACCACACTCACACCAGCACCCACTCGTAAATCATTGTTGTAGCGGTAACCAATACTGGGGTTTATATTGTAAGAGATCACTTCGGCTTCATCTGCGACATCGGAAGCCGCATAGTCACCACCGTATTCGGTCTTCAATCCAAAATGAGTATTCAGCGCCACACCCCAAGACCAGCGATCATTCAAGGGCTGCACCCAATAAGCGTTGGGAACAAAAGCACTGTCGGCAAAGTCTTTTTTATCGGCATCGATACTCCCCGGCGCACCGAGAGATGATACACGACCTTCTGTATCGACATTGGGGTTGATGTAAGTTAAGCCAACCGCTAACCGGGGGTTACTGAAATAGGTTGATAGTGCCGGGTTGCGTGCAATTGCTGCGGCATTATCAGCCAAGGCGGCGTCGCCTGCATAGGCACGACCAAGGCCAACCGCACTGTGATCAACCAACTGGAAGCCGGCCGCCGAAACCATCGAAGGAACTGAAACACTAGCCGTCAATACACTTGCCAGTATCGCCATGCGCGGGTAGGTATTATTTTCCATAACGTTCGCCTCTGAGGATGCACTCATTGCTGGTGCATTGTTATTATTTTGAAGGACAAATACGTAATGAACCAATCGAAAACAACACGAATGCTTCCATTAAAATCTTAGCATTGACTCATGTCTCTGACCAACAATCGTTCAACCATAAAAAAAGCCCTGACTAATCAGGGCTTCTTGTCAGTATGGCGGAATATTGAACTTCTGCCACCGAGAGTCCGTCGATACCACTATTTGCGTTTCATTGATTGGAAAAACTCATCATTGGATTTGTGATCTTTCAAACGGTCAACAAGGAACTCAGTCGCGCCGACGTCTTCCATATCGTGCAAGAGCTTTCGTAAAATCCAAACACGCTGCAGTTCATCTTCACGCATCAGCAAATCTTCACGGCGAGTGCCTGATTTACGGATATTGATCGCGGGGTAAATGCGTTTTTCAGCAACCTTGCGGTCTAGATGTAACTCTTGGTTACCTGTGCCTTTAAATTCTTCGAAGATTACTTCATCCATCTTCGATCCGGTTTCAACCAACGCCGTAGCCACAATGGAAAGACTGCCACCTTCTTCAATATTACGGGCAGCACCAAAGAAGCGCTTAGGTCGTTCCAACGCATGAGCATCGACACCGCCCGTCAATACCTTACCGGATGACGGCACAATGGTGTTATAAGCTCGGGCTAAACGCGTGATCGAATCCAGTAAGATCACGACATCTTTTTTATGCTCAACCAAGCGTTTGGCTTTTTCGATAACCATTTCTGCCACTTGAACGTGGCGAGCAGGCGGCTCATCGAACGTAGAAGCAACCACTTCACCACGCACTGAGCGTTGCATTTCCGTTACTTCTTCCGGCCGCTCGTCGATCAGCAGTACAATCAGATGACATTCTGGGTTATTGCGAGTAATGGCCTGTGCAATGTTTTGCATCATGATGGTTTTGCCCGCTTTTGGCGGAGCAACAATCAAGCCACGCTGGCCTTTACCAATCGGTGCAATCAAATCAATGATACGGCCCGTCAAATCTTCGGTAGAGCCGTTTCCGGCTTCCAGTACCATGCGTTCATTGGGGAATAAAGGCGTTAAGTTTTCAAATAAAATTTTATTCTTCGAGCTTTCGGGTTTGTCGAAGTTAATTTCGTTAACCTTGAGCATGGCGAAATAGCGTTCACCATCTTTGGGGGGACGTATTTTCCCAGCAATGGTGTCACCGGTTCTCAGGTTAAAGCGACGAATCTGACTGGGGGAAACATAAATATCATCTGGACCGGCTAAGTAGGAGCTATCTGAGGATCGCAAGAAACCGAACCCATCTTGCAGTATTTCCAGTACTCCATCTCCGTAAATGTCTTCACCGCTTTTGGCATGACGTTTCAGGATGTTGAAAATAATGTCCTGTTTACGAGAGCGGGCTAAATTTTCCATGCCCATTTCTTTGGCAATTGCGATCAATTCTTCAATAGGTTTTGTTTTTAGATCGGTTAGATTCATAAGTGTTTTTTCAGGTATTTATGGATGGAGTAATGAAAGATATGCACAGCTGAGGTGTACGTGAAAGTAAATATAGAAGCACTTACGGCCATCGCTGCAAAAAATATCAAGAGGATCGGTTTTATATATAACCTTAATTTCAATAGACTGATTAGCTGCCTAGGGAGCTGTCCGTAGCTTGGTGTGTACTGCCATAGCACAAGTACCAATACGGGCTAGAGTCATATAAAGATTGCTGAATTTGTCCGTGCTTAATTAGCCTGCAAAGCTGATCATAACTGTTGAGATATAGCAGAAACTGTTTTTGATCAACGGGGAGGGATGATTCGTATCGCCCCTAGGACAGGACCAATGGCCAGACGACCATTCAAGATTGTGCTAAGTATAGCGGCAAATTATAAACTGTGCAAAATTAAATCAAAAAAAATCAGGCACGCAAACCTAAATATAAAGGGCTCTAGGATCAGAGCCCTTCGTCACCGAGTGAAATCACCGAAGATTAGAGACTGCCGTCGATGAACTCAACCAATTGGGCTTTGGACAAAGCACCCACTTTGGTGGCTTCTGCGCTACCGCCTTTAAACACAATCAACGTGGGAATACCACGGATGTTAAATTTAGACGGTGTTTCTTGGTTGGCGTCCACGTCCATTTTACAAATTTTGATTTTGCCTTCGTATTCTGCTGAAAGCTCATCCAGAACAGGGGCAATCATTTTACAAGGGCCACACCACTCTGCCCAAAAATCCACCAAAACTGGACCGTCAGCACTGAGGACTTCCGACTCAAAGCTGGCATCGGTTACGTGCACGATGCTGTTACTCATAACAATTCTCCTAAGAGTGATGGATAAGAACGTACAGCTTTCTGCACACCCCAACCGTGTATAAAGACCATGCATGATAATAACTGCGAGTAAAACACTCAAGAAGAACGTGACATCTGTGTATTTTAAGCCGTCTGATGTCTCTTTTATCCGGCTCAGCTACACCTAGGCGCTCTGCAAAGAGCCACACCAAACCAGCCCCCCTGAATTCACAGCTTTGTTACTATCGCGTTTTCGCTAACTGTCTGCAAAGTGACTATCGGCTCGATACTGCCTACCCTAAGCGCGACAACCCCAGCTTACTAAACGCGGCTTTTAGCTCCGCCAAGGTAATGGGCTTGCACAAAAACAAATTCATACCAGAAGCGAACACCATTTCACGATGTTCTTCCATGGCATGCGCGGTCAGAGCCACAATAAGGGTAGCCTCTAGTCCTTGCTCGCGCTCAAATCGACGAATTCTTTGAGTGGCATCAAAACCATCCATTTCTGGCATCTCACAATCCATCAAAATCAAGTCGTAGGGCTTTTCAGATGCTTGGTAGGCTTCGACTGCCAACGTACCGTTTTCGACCACATCGGGTCTAATATTGAATTTACCCAGCAATCCTTGAATCACCATACGATTCACAGCGTTGTCTTCTGCCACCAACACTCGAAGTCTTGAGAAGCTCTCCGCTTCTTCACACGTCTTCGTATCCTCTGATACCTGCAAATCAAATCCATACAGCCCTATCAATTCAGAATAAAGTTTAGAAGGCGAAAAGGGTTTACGCAGCACTTTCACGATATTACTGGCAAGTAATTGCTGTGGCTCAAACTGAAAATCGGAAGCGGTTAGAAGGAACATACGAGAGTTGTAAGACTTAAAGCGCGCTCTTAAATCTGCAGCTAGTTGCACCCCGTTGCTGTCGTTGAGGCGGTAATCCAGCGAGATAAAATCAAAATCGGGTTTACCTTCAGCTCGACGCCGTGCAATAAGAGACAAGCTTTCGCGTGCGGTTTTGCTAGTATGCGTATCCATACCCCAACTGACACTGTGGTATTTAAGTGCTTCACACAAAGCTTCGTTATCTTCAACAATCAATAAAGATTTCCCTTTCAAGGCATTTTCAGCCTCTGGAGGTGCCTTGTTTACAGCTACTTTTGCGTGCGGCAGGGTAGCTGTAAACCAAAAAGTCGACCCCTCACCTTCAACACTTTGAACACCAATTTCCCCGCCCATCAATTCTGCGAGTCGTTTACAGATGGCAAGGCCCAAGCCAGTACCACCGTATTTACGTGTGGTGGTGTTGTCCGCCTGCGTAAAAGAGGAAAACAGTCTACTTTGGGCTTTTTTGTTAATGCCTATGCCCGTATCTGTAATAGAAAAGTGAACCAGTGAACTGGATTCGCTAACTTCTTGCAGCTGCTGCACCTTGATAACGATGCTACCTTCATCGGTAAATTTAAACGCGTTGCCCAGCAAATTGATCAACACTTGACGCAGACGAGTAGGATCACCAAAAAAATACACCGGCATAGAGGGCATAATACTGCCAATTAATTCGATGTCGCGCTTGTTGGCCGCAGCACCAAACAATTGCACACAATCGTCTATAAGCTCCTCTAAATTAAAGGTGACACACTCAAGCTCCATCTTTCCGGCTTCAATTTTTGAATAGTCGAGAATGTCATTAATAATGGTGAGTAAATTTTCACCTGAACGGTGAATCACATCCAAATAGTGCTGCTGAGTGCTGCTGAGTGGCGTGTCTTTGAGCAGTTCCACCATCCCAATGACACCATTCATAGGCGTGCGAATCTCGTGACTCATGGTCGCTAAAAACTGGCTTTTGGCTTGGTTGGATTCTTCAGCGGCGGCTTGCTCGCGCTGACTGATAAGACGCTCTTCTTTTTCGGCCTGTAAAGCCTGCTCAATCATGCGACGTTCTTCGATGTCTTCTAGCAATGATTCTCGCATTTGATTAATGGCAGACACGACATTATCGAGTTCGTCCGGTGATTTCTCTGCCTTTTTGTTTCTTTTTAAGCGCAATCCTTGATTGAGTGTTTCGAGACTGAGCTGACGTGCGTAAGCCGCGATACTATCCATATGACGCGTTAACAACCCCCGCACCATCAATAAAATCAGTAACGCGACTAACAGCGATTTAGATCCCTGCAGAAAGCCCGTAAACATAATTCGCTGGCATAGTTTATCAAAGACGCTGTCTAAACTGGCCGATACAATTAACGTCCCTAGACGCTGATCTGGAACGCCGGGAGAGGTATAAATCAGAGGGTATTCTTTTACCAACATCTGGCGGGTGATACGGTCCACTTCTTCAATGGGCATATCTTGGTTCAAGCTGCTGACCATGATGGCTTGATTTTCGTTGTTCCAATCCTGCCAAACAACGGTTACTTGCACGACATCTTCCACTTCAAGTACGCTGCGAATCTGAAGGCGAAGCTGGTCTTCATCAAACCCCCACAGGCTTTTGGTAATACTGGGGAGAGTGCTAATACGAACTTGATCGATGCGTTTTTCCAGTGCAGCGATATCATCCTGATAACTTAAGTAGAGCTGCACTACCATAAAAAACACAGAAAACAGTGCGCTGATCAACAAGATCAGTACCATTAACTTCGTAGCGATAGGATTACGCTTGCGATAGTCACTTAAGCTAAACATAGGTCCATTACATTCGACATGAGGCTCTCGTTATAAGGCCTCCACGGTGAAACTCTCTTTACGAACAATCCTTTTCGCCACTTCATCCCCCTAATTTCGGCTTACCGATGACAGGCAGCGACCATTTAAAGCACCACGCTACGCCCTTTTCAGTGTAGCAGCTTAGAGAGACACTGCCTTTTTTCTAGGCGTCAGTCCATTGACCTTTTAGACAGCTCCGACTAGCCATCCACAGCTTGGCAGCCAGCTATTGTAGATACGTTCACCATAAACAACCAAAGCAGGGCAGTACAGAAAGTATTACGCTTGAGCAACCATGAAAGCGGCAAGCACTTCATTCAAATAGCGGTGACCAACCGGGGTCACCGCCAGCCGGCCTTCGCTCATCTGCAGCAAACCCTTGCCTTCCAATACCCGACAAACATGCTCTACCGCTGACCAAGGCAGCCCAGTGCGGGCACTGAATAAACGTATAGCCACTCCGTCATGTAATCGTAGAGCGTTCATCATAAACTCCAGAGGCAACTCTGATTCCGTCACTGAATAATCGGCTGACAAGAAAGGCTTATTGGGATCTAGATAGTGCTTAGGAGCCCGTGTTTTTTGGGTTCGACGAATAGTCCTTTCAGCCAATAATGTCGTTTTACCATGAGCCCCCGCACCGACACCTAAATAATCCCCAAACTGCCAATAGTTAAGATTATGAGCGCTGCGACGGCCCGCTTGTGCATAAGCCGAGACTTCATACTGCTGGAAACCATTTGTAGCCAATAAAATTTCACCCGCATCTTGAATATCCGCCAAGGCATCCTCAATAGGAAGCTCTGGCGGGCGCGAGTAGAATTCTGTATTTGGCTCGATCGTCAATTGATACCAAGACAGGTGTTCCGTTTGTAGGTCAATGGCTTGCTGTAAATCACGCTCTGCATCTTTCAAGCTTTGGCCTGGCAAGCCGTGCATTAAATCCAGATTGATATTATCGAAACCAGCTTGCCGCGCCATCGTCACAGCGTTGATCGCTTCATCACTGCCATGGATGCGCCCCAACGCTTGTAATTGCAAATCGTTAAAGCTCTGAACACCAATGGACAAACGATTGACACCAGCCTGCCGAAAACCGGTAAACTTTTTTTGTTCGAAAGTTCCAGGGTTCGCTTCCATGGTAATTTCGATACCCGCTTCAAAACCAAACTGAGTAGCGGCTGCCGTTAAAATATCGTCGATCCCTTGCGGACTAAATAGGCTCGGAGTTCCACCACCAAAAAAGATACTGTGTAGTGCACGACCTTGTGCCAACGGCACACTTTCTTGAAGATCTTCAATCAATGCTTTTACGTACTGTGCTTCGGGTAACTCGGAGTCGGCTTGATGTGAATTGAAATCACAATAAGGGCATTTGCGAACACACCAAGGAATATGGACATACAATGATAAAGGAGGAAGCTGCAACATGCGGTCGCCAGAAGTAAACGGGGGGATGATCAGGCCGGTAGCGCTTGCAGCAATAATTGCATTGCCTGCCCGCGGTGACTGATACGATTTTTTTCAGCCTTTTCCAGCTCCGCCGAGGTACAACCAAGCTCTGGCACAAAGAAAAGTGGGTCATAACCAAAACCGCCTGCACCATTAGGCTGATGCAGGATGACCCCCTCCCAGCTGGCTTGGCAGATGATTGGGCAGGGGTCTTCAGAATGACGCATATAAGCCAACACACACTGGAATCGAGCCGTGCGCTCTGCCATCGACAAGCCTTCTAGGCTATTAAGCAGTTTTTGATTATTGGCCTGATCTTTATCTGGGCCTGCAACACCAGCAAAGCGAGCCGAATAAATTCCCGGGCGCCCCATGAGCGCGTCTACCTCTAAGCCGGAGTCATCCGCCAGTGCAGGCAAACCACTGAGATGCGCCGCATGTCGCGCTTTTAAAATGGCATTCTCAACAAAGCTCAGACCTGTTTCATCCGCATCTGGAATGTGAAATTCCGATTGCGGCACGACCTCAAAATGGCTGTTCGACAACAGTTGCTGAAACTCATTTAATTTTCCTGCATTGCCACTGGCCAAAACCAGTTGCTGCTTTTCGGTACTCATGTTCGTCACTCATTCGGTCACAAAGGAAATAACAGTTTCACGCCGATGAACACCCTTCTGTGTTTTAATCGCAGCCGACATTTAAAACCAGATTGAACAAGGTAGGTTCAACGGCACTGATTAACAGTATTAATCGCGGTACAGTTTACGGGTAAAGGTAACCTCATAGGATTCACCATCGACGTCAACATTCAGCGTAAAATGTATCGGCTCATCGCCCGTTTCTAACGACAGGGAAGCCAGATAGTACACCGCTTTTTGCTCTTGAACTTCTTGGAATTCGAGCGTTCGCTTTTGTTGCATCAAGTTTTTCACAAAGCCGGTTACCGTCGCCTTTTGCCCATAGATGTCACTTTGATCACCTTCGCGTACCACGGCCACATTCAATAACGCCTCGTTACCAGAGCGTGTAAGATCGTATTGTTTGGCGACTTCCGGTGTCAGAAAACTGCTATTAAAAACGGAATGGTAAATTTTTAAATCACCAAACTCTGTGAATAATTTAGGCTCGGCCCACGCCATCGTGGCAAGACACATCATAGCCATGACACGACAACAAAAGCGTGTCATCGACGCTAGAGGCGATGCAGATTTATCACTCAAAAAACCTTGTGCATTGCGTAAATTCATCGTGCTCTCCGGTAACATTAACGGCGTGTTAAATGATAAATAGCGGTTTCACCAAACAAATTAGGCCGCCAGTCTTTTAAGCGGCGGCTGATTTTGCCTTCAGCTACCACTTCTCTGTGTAAGATTTGAATGTGCAAATCACGACACAACACTTCAAAATCTTTAAACGTACAAAAATGAATATTGGGTGTATCAAACCATTGGTAAGGCAGCAGATCGGATACAGGCATCCGACCATTGATGCACAGGTGCCAACGAGCTTTCCAGTGGCCAAAGTTCGGAAACGTAACAATGCATTCCTTGCCAACCCGAAGCATTTCTTCCAGTACTTGATCGGGGGAATACATGGTTTGCAGCGCTTGAGTCATCACAACGGTATCAAAACTGTTGTCCGAAAAATTCGACAAGCCTTGATCGAGGTTTTGCTCAATCACGTTTAAGCCTTTAGTGATACAGGTGGTAATCTGCTCTGGATCAATCTCCAGTCCGTACCCTACAACGCTCTTATGGTCGCGCAAGTTAGCCAGCAATGTGCCGTCGCCGCAACCTAAATCCAGTACGCGAGATTGTCTGACGATCCAGCCCTGAATGGCCGACAGATCAACACGCAGGCCAGAGCTAGAAAACGAGTTTGTTACCGAATCCATCACGCGCAATCCACTCCTTTCATGTATTCTGAAAATAATCGATAGTAGCGTTCAATGGGTATCAAAAAAGCGTCGTGACCATAGCTGGATTCTACTTCAGCATAGCAAACAGCTCGATTGGCCCCCACCAAAGCATCAACGATTTCGCGCGAGCGCTGCGGCGAAAAACGCCAGTCGGTCGTGAAAGACACCACTAAAAAACGACATTGGGCGTGTGAGAAAGCAGCGACAACATCATCGTTGTACTCGCGCGCCAAATCAAAATAGTCCAGTGCTCTGGTCATCAGGACATAGGTGTTGGCATCAAAGCTCTCGGAAAACACATCCCCTTGGTAGCGCAAGTAGCTTTGAATCTGAAATTCAACGGGGTCTTCCAAGCCTTGCTCAAAACTGCCCGAACGAATTTCACGGCCAAACTTTTCACCCATGCCATCGCCAGATAAATAAGTGATATGACCAATCATCCTCGCCACCGAGAGCCCGTCTTTTGGATAGGTGTCTTTTTGCAGGTAGTTGCCATCGTGGAACTTTGGATCCGACGTGATCGACTGCCGAGCAGTTTCATTAAACGCAATATTCTGTGCGGTTAATTTCATGGCTGAAGCAATAACTACACAGTGACGAACACGTTCGGGGTATTCCAGCGCCCAACGCATGGCTTGCATGCCACCCAAGCTACCGCCGATTACGGCAGCCCACTGCTCAATATTCAGACGATCGGCTAAGCGAGCCTGCGAGTGAACCCAGTCACGGACTCGCAGCATCGGAAAATCATTACCCCAAGGTTGCTGGGTTTCCGGATTGATACTGCCAGGCCCAGTGGAGCCGTGACAACCCCCCAAATTATTCAGAGACACAACAAAAAAGCGATTGGTGTCGATAGGTTTTCCTGGGCCGATGTAGGCATCCCACCAGCCAGGTTTCGCATCATCTTCGTGGTGGTATCCAGCGGCGTGGTGGTGCCCAGACAGAGCGTGGCAGATTAAAACCGCGTTAGAACGGTTGTCGTTGAGTGTGCCGTAGGTTTCCACCACCAGCTCGTAATCGCTCAGCGTGCGGCCACAGGCCAGCTCTAGCGGCTCATCAAAATGAAACACTTGAGGAACCACCAAGCCAACTGAATTGGGGGGAAACTCTTTAGCCATAATCTACCGAGGACTCTCTGAATTGAACGATCGTCTCAGAAGCGCTCATCTGAGACAATAAAATAGTGGTGCGCAAGTCTACGTTCGGCACATACCCCCTGCAAGCCATTCACCTACCAAGCGACGCACTCTACCGTTGAATCACTTTTGAAAAGTGGCCTGACAGACGCTGTTACGCGGTATTGCCGAGCGAGCTACCACTCAATAAGCTTTTATTCTTTTCTGCGGCTGTTAACGACTCACCCAGTGACACCCCAGACGCCAACGCCAAAACATCCGCGTCACTGTTTTGAGTACCCGTAAAGCTCGGACCACTGATTTGAATCGCGCTGTGAATGTCATCCAGCTGGGATAACGCGCCTATGGCATCTCGCATATCGGACTTCAATCGTTGCAGTTGCTGCAGTGTGGATTTGCGCTGCTGTTGCAACTGAGTGAGCTGTTCTTTTTTAGCCGAGAATTCATTTTTATAGCATTGTAAACTTTCGACAATAGGCGACAGAGCGTGATCTTGCCAATCCTCTAGTGCCAACTGCAGAGCTTCACTCATGGCTCGTACATTAGATTCAAAATCGGCAGAGAACCGCTCCACCAATTTATTTTTAAAACTGAACATATTGCCTACTGCACGGCGAAAGTGATCCGCTTCTTGCTGTAGGCGTTCCAACCTTTGCCGATGCGGTGCTACATCAAAGAGGTAATCACTTTCTTCAGTGGCTTCAGCAATGGCCTCCGGCATCATCAGCGCCGCTGGAGTTTGATAAATCTCCTTCAACATATCATTGGTTTGCATAACCGCCACATCCAAACGAGAAAACCGCGCCGTCAACTCTGCAAAAAACGTTTCTACGACTTTACTGATGCCGAGAAAAGACCAGCAGTCCATCATTTCTTGACGGGACTTTGCCATGAACGTCTCTAGGGCTTGCGCTTGCATGGGTTCTTGTATCGTTTGGAAGTGTGCTTTCAAGCGCGTTTGAAATTCCGTTAGCGCCGGCGACTGTAAACCAATCTGTTCGTGTAAGTGTTTTAGCTCTACTGTCATCGCGCTGACAGTGTCATCAAACTGCCCCGAACTCGAAAGCGTGTCTTGCAGTCGTAGGCGATCTTCTCGCATGCGCTGCAAGTCAGCTTTTAGCTTTTTGCGCGACCGATTCATTACCTGCATGGCCTCCACCAACGTTGGGTGAGAAGCCGTGAGTTCTTGGCTGCGAATTAAGCGCTGTGCAAGCTGGGCCTCCAGTTCAGGCAGGCCGCTTTGCTGCAACTGCTCGGGCTGACTTTGCCACTGAGACAACACCGCCTGCCGCGCCGACAGCAACAGAATTTTTTCGCTGGGCAATTGCAACGTCCGCGCTGTATTTTCACGCACCAGTTTAATCTGTTCCGCCACGGACTCTACAGATCGCGTCGGATCTCGCAGGTTATCCACCTTGTTCAACACCACCAACGCGCTTTCCAACAAGCCATGCTTGGCCAAATCCTGTTGGTACTGATCCCAAATGGCTTTATCGGATGTGCTCACCCCCATGTCCGCCGAAAGCACAAACAGCACCGCATCGGTTTGCTTTAAGCTCTGCCATGTTAGAGCGGGTTCATCTCCTAAGGCGTTCAGCCCTGGGGTATCCAAAATTCGCAACCCGTGACGCAACAGCGGATGATCCACGTTCACCAGCGCATGCCGCCATGCAGGAACCTCCAAGCGACCGTCATCCGTACGAATCAGCTTTACAGGGTCAAACCCCAAAGCGATGGCGTCCTCATCCGTCACCCATTTCGTTTGCGACAGAGACTCCAGTGTTTCTGCCAGTGACTCGGAATCGTCAAGAGTGAAAGTTTGAGTGACCCACTTCTGAGGAATTTTTTTAAAGCTTTCGAGCTGGCTGCCCGCCCGTCGAGTTTCAATGGGTAACAGTTTAACGCTGCCTGGTGAGCTCTCGGCATCGTAGAAGATCTCAGTGGGACACATCGTAGTGCGCCCCGGACTGGAAGGTAGTAGACGCCGACCGAGAGTGGCGTAAAACAAGGCATTTAGCAGCTCTGTTTTACCGCGTGAAAACTCACCCACACAGGCGATTTTGAAGGTGTCACGACGCAACCGCGCCAATGCCTTTTTCAGCACCAGCTCATCACCGGTTTGTCCAATTTGGTTGCGCTCAACCCAATTGAGATGGCGATAAAAATGCTGAATCAGCGTTTCGCGCCAGTGCGCGTAATCCGTCATCTGACGGTAAAACGATTGTACTTTCATACCCAAGAAAAGGCCTTAACCATCAGGGGCTTAATAGCCCCTTCATGAATGTGGCGAGGAAAGCAGGCATAGACGTACGAGCCGCACAAGCCAAAAATTGCGAGTTAAATCCCCATGACCAGCTGGCTGACCGGACCATTTAATCCAACCGTCGCCGCCAAGTACTTAATCAACACTTGCACCACGTTAAGCGCAAGGAACGCAAAAATGGGCGAAATATCAATACCGCCCATGTCGGGCAGTACACGTCGAATGGGCGCCATCATTGGTTCCATCAACTCACGTAACAACATTAATGCCGGATTGGTACTGTGTGGTGCCACCCAGCTCACAATCACGGTAATCAGCAAGCCCCAGAAATACACATTGGCCACCAGCGACAACAGGCCCACCAGAGACCATATAACCGCTGATACTGGATCAATCAATCCGTAACCCATAAATAAAGCGGTGATTTCAAGCACGGCCACCTGTAACAGCAACGCCAGCACAATAGAGGCGAGATCAATGCCCATCAGCCCCGGCACGACACGCCGAATAGGAATCACCAGCGGGCTGGTGGCTTTGACGACAAATTGTGAAATCGGGTTGTAGAAGTCAGCGCGCGCCAACTGCAACAAGAACCGCAAAACCACCACTAATAAATAAAGTGAACCCAACGTTTGTACGATTAAGGTGCCGATTTCAGGCAAAGGCCCCATAGCATTCTCCAACTAATTCTTTGTTCCAACTCATTCTTTATAGAGTGGCGAACAATGTGCACCACTCAGTTCTGTATGAAATTTATGACTGAGGTGCCGCACCCAGTTCGTCGGCCATTTCGCGGGAGCGGTCAGCACAGACCTGCATAGCCGTTGCCACCGTGGCGCGCAAGCCGCTGTTTTCGAAAGACTGAATCGCCTGCTCTGTGGTGCCGTTAGGTGATGACACCTGTCGCCGTAATTCCACCACATCCACATCGCTGCTTTGCGCTAGTTTTGCCGCACCCAATGCCGTCTGCAAAGTCAGCTCGGTGGCACTTTCACGGCTCAGACCTTGCGCAACACCCGCATCGATCATCGCCTCCATCATTAAAAAGTAGTACGCAGGCCCACTACCCGAAACCGCTGTGACGGCATCGATCAAAGCTTCTGTTGGGGTCCATTGCACGATTCCAACCGCCTGCAAGATGGACTCTGCTAGCTGTTTTTGTGTGTCGTGGGTGCGGGCATTGGCAAATAGGCCAGTCGCACCCGTTTGCACCAATGCCGGGGTGTTGGGCATACAGCGCACAAGCGCCAGGTCATTCTTCAACCATTGATCCAAACTGTGCATATCAATACCAGCAGCGATTGATATCACCAACGGCTGATGAGCCAAGGCAGGGCTGATGGCTTCGCAAACGGTCTGCATAACCTGCGGTTTAATAGCCAGCACAATCACATCAGCACTTTTTGCCGCCGCATTATTATCTTGGGTTGTATGGATAGAGAGGGTCTCAGCCAAGCGATCTAGGCTGGGCTGGTACGGATCCGTCGCGGTAATGGCTCCAGCAGGGTAACCTTTATTCACCAATCCACCAATGATGCTACTGGCCATATTGCCAGCACCAATAAAAGTAATCTTTGCTTGCGTCACGTTTTGCTTCTCGTCTTTATTAATCGGTTGTCTTTCTGTTTGGGCAATACACAGTTTGGCCTAGTGCTCTTACCCGCTTATGTCGTTGCTGCTGGCACACTGGCGATTTATGGACCCGCTTAATTCCGCTGACCAAAGATATCAGTACCGATGCGCACAATAGTAGAACCGGCCGCTACAGCCGCTTCTAGGTCTGCGGACATCCCCATAGATAACGTGTCTAAACTGGGGTAGTCGGCCTGCAACGCGTACAACTTGTGCGTCAATTGGGACAAAACCGCCTGCTGCTGTACCACGCTATCGCGCTTGGCTGGAATCGCCATTAAACCTCGCACCCGCAAACGCGGCAAGCTCGACACTTGCGCCATCAGGCTATCCACATCGTCCAGATCAATTCCAGACTTGCTGCCCTCGTGATCCAAGTTCACTTGTAGACATATGTTCAGTGACGGCAAGTGCTCTGGGCGCTGCTCGCTGAGACGAACAGCAATTTTCACACGATCCACACTGTGGACCCAGTCAAAATTCTCAGCAATAGCTCGCGTTTTATTCGACTGAATGGGGCCAATAAAGTGCCATTCAATCGCCAAACCTTGTAATTGGGCCTGTTTATCTAAAGCTTCTTGCAGATAATTTTCACCAAAACAGTGCTGCCCCGACTGAAAGGCTTCACGCACCGCCTGTGCGGGCTTGGTTTTGCTGACGGCCAATAGACGAACGGCATCATCAGGGCGCCCTGCCGCAACGGTAGCGGCATGAATACGCTTTTGCACTTGCACTAGTTGCTCAGGTATCTTCGACATATACTGGTTGCTGACTCACCTTCTTTTGGTTAACAGCTGTTTGATAACATAACAAAGGTCGCTGTATGGACATCACAGAACTCTTGGCATTCAGTGCCAAACAAGGCGCATCAGACTTACATCTGTCTGCGGGATTACCGCCAATGATCCGAGTTGATGGCGATGTACGTCGCATCAATCTACCCGCAATGGATCACAAGCAAGTACATAGTCTGATCTACGAGATTATGAATGACAAGCAGCGAAGGGATTATGAAGAGAATCTAGAAACCGATTTTTCCTTCGAAGTGCCGGGTGTGGCCCGTTTCCGGGTCAACGCCTTCAACCAAAATCGTGGTGCGGGCGCGGTGTTTCGTACCATTCCCTCCAAAGTACTGAGCATGGAAGAGTTGGGAATGGGCCAAGTGTTCCGCGATATTTGTGCGGTCCCCCGAGGCCTGGTACTGGTCACTGGCCCCACAGGTAGTGGTAAGTCCACCACTCTTGCGGCGATGGTGGATTATCTAAACAACAACAAATACGAACACATCCTTACCATTGAAGACCCCATTGAATTTGTACACAACTCCAAAAAATGCTTGGTCAACCAGCGCGAAGTGCACCGTGACACCCACAGCTTCGCCGAAGCTTTGCGCTCCGCTCTGCGGGAAGATCCAGACATTATCCTAGTCGGCGAGATGCGGGATCTGGAAACCATTCGTTTGGCGCTGACGGCGGCCGAAACCGGCCACTTGGTATTCGGTACATTACACACCACCTCAGCGGCGAAAACTATCGACCGGGTTGTGGATGTGTTCCCAGCGGCGGAAAAAGGCATGGTACGCTCAATGTTGTCTGAGTCTTTAGAAGCCGTTATCTCTCAGACGCTGCTGAAAAAGAACGGCGGCGGTCGCGTGGCGGCACACGAAATCATGCGTGGAACATCGGCTATTCGCAACTTGATTCGCGAGGATAAAATTGCACAGATGTATTCCGCCATTCAAACCGGTGGTCAAATAGGCATGCAAACTATGGATCAGTGTTTAGCCGACATGGTGTCGCGCCGCATCATTAACCGTGATGTTGCCCGAGAAAAAGCCAAAATGCCCGATCAGTTTTAATACCGGCGGAATGAAAACACGCCTCATACACGCTTCGCACCCACCGACAGCCCCTTTTGTACCGGGGCTGTGATGTAAAGGATCACTCATGGATTTAGAACGTTTATTGCAATTGATGGTAGAGAAGGGAGCATCTGACCTTTTCATCACAGCCGGTGTGCCACCATCCATAAAACTGCACGGCAAAGTCGTACCAGCAACCACCACGCCGTTATCCCCAGAAAAATCGCGCGAGACTGTGTTATCGGTCATGAACGAAAAGCAGCGCCTCGAATTTCTGGAAACGAAAGAGCTGAACTTCGCCGTCAGTGCCCGAGGTATAGGTCGCTTTCGCTGCAGCGCGTTTTATCAGCGCAACTTAGCGGGCATGGTACTGCGACGCATTGAGACCAACATTCCCAGAATCGACGACTTGGGCTTACCAGACACCATCAAAGAACTGGCGATGACCAAGCGCGGCCTGATTATTTTTGCGGGGGCAACCGGTACCGGTAAATCCACCTCGTTGGCCGCTATGATTGGGCATCGCAACCACAACTCTAAAGGCCACATTATTTCCATCGAAGATCCAATTGAATTTATCCACCAACACCAGGGCTGTATCATCACGCAGCGTGAAGTGGGTATTGATACCGAATCTTTTGAAGTGGCACTTAAAAATACACTGCGCCAAGCGCCGGATGTTATTTTAATCGGCGAGGTGCGCTCACGGGAAACCATGGAACACGCGATCGCTTTTGCCGAAACAGGTCACCTGTGCTTGTGCACACTGCACGCCAACAACGCCAACCAAGCACTGGATCGAATCATTCACTTTTTCCCTGCCGATCGCCACTCACAATTGTGGATGGATTTATCACTGAATTTAAAAGGTATTATTGCCCAGCAGCTGATCCCTACGCCGGACGGAAACGGTCGTCGAGCCTGTATGGAGGTGCTGCTCAATACACCACTGGCCTCGGACCTGATCCGTAAAGGTGAAGTAGCTGAACTGAAAGAGCTGATGAAAAAATCGAATGAACTGGGTATGCAGACCTTCGATCAGGCGTTATTTGAGCTTTATGACCAAGGGGAAATCACCTACGAGGATGCACTGGCTTACGCCGACTCACCAAACGACTTGCGCTTAATGATCAAGCTGGCCTCGGAAACGGATGCGGATTATTTATCACACGCCGCCAATGAATTATCACTGCAAACCGACGACGATGACCGCTCAAAACTGTTTTAAGCGCACCCGTGAAACCGCTTAAATATTTCCGCCCAAGGCTGTGAATACGGCATCAATAAAGGCTGGCCATGCCACTTCTCAGTTTAAAAGCCGGTGCTACCGCTTACCGGCACATTCAACAGAACGGGCTTGAGCCAAGCCATATCAGCAGCATTTTTGCGGCATCCGGTGCCGCAAAATGGCTAGCCATCTATGGCTTAGATAAAGTCATTTTCAACGACTGGCTCACCCCTCTTGGCCAACCAGAAAACTTACACACTGTGCGCTTGTTTGGCACATCTGTGGGAGCCTTTAAGTTGGCGGCTGCCTGTCATCGCAACTCAGCCCAAGGCCTCGACGACCTCGCCCAGGCCTACTGGCAGCAGAATTATCCCAACGGCATCACACCGGCGGAGATCGAACGAGAGTTTGTGCACCTACGCCAAGCCGTGCTCGCTGGCGATCACATGAACGACATTCTCAACCACCCTTATTTGCACCTGTCTTTTGCTGCCGTACGCTGCCACGGGCAATTAGCCAGTGACGCCCCGGCACAACAGCGGCGAGCCTGCGTCAAAGCAGCGCTTAGAAACATCATAGGCAGGCAAGCACTACAAGACTGTGTGGATCGAGTCGTGTTTCACGACCCGCGCGTGCCTTTTCACATCGCCGGCCTGGATGGCTACACCACTTACGGTGTTGCTCTGAACACTGAAAACTTTGCCGCCGCCATTACCGCATCGGGTTCTATCCCTGTGTACATGTACGGCATCGAAAACATACCGGGCGCTCCAGAGGGCGTGTATCGAGATGGCGGACTGCTCGACTATCACCCAGTGCCCGGTAATTTCTGGCAGCATTCCGGGATCGTACTGTACCCGCATTTTTATTCAGCCTGCACCATGGGCTGGTTAGATAAGGCTCTGCCCTGGCGCAGGGCCCCAAAAGCCTCTATGACCCATACAGTTTTACTATCCCCCAGCGAAGATTTTTTTGCGCGTACACGTTTAGGTCGACCGCCTGACCGGCAAGACTTCAAACGCTTCGCCAACCAAGATGCCTTGCGCAAAGAGCTCTGGCGAGAGGTTATGGATCTCAGCCATGAACTTGGGGAGGAATTTCTCAATCTGGCTCGTTCAGGGGATTGGTGTCGCTATTTACGCCCTCTTTAGCGGCCGTTAACACCCTTAGAAATAAAGAATTCCTAAGTGCAAATAAGAAATTATTGAATATTTGGCCATTTTGTCTTTACCTGCCACATCAGGTGAGGGAAAATGCCGCTCCATTTTTCATGACTGCTCAGGCAATGCCAATAGGCAACTGTACTGGCGGTCTTTTGTACTTTTCAGCTGTCTCAATTCAGCAGGAGCCATGAGCCCATGCCAACTCGCGCCGAACTCGCCAACGCCATCCGTGTACTTAGTATGGATGCCGTTCAAAAAGCCAACAGTGGTCACCCCGGTGCCCCTATGGGCATGGCCGACATTGCCGAAGTCCTGTGGAATGACTTCTTAAAGCACAACCCAAGCAACCCAAACTGGCCCGACCGCGATCGCTTTGTGCTGTCCAATGGCCACGGTTCCATGCTGATCTACTCTTTGTTGCATTTGTCTGGCTACGACTTATCCATCGATGATCTAAAAAACTTCCGTCAACTGCACTCCAAAACACCAGGT
>CBFHKY010000007.1:117472-134767 GCA_965656525.1 Pseudomaricurvus sp.
CCACCCAGAATACGGATACGCTCCAGGAATTGAGACCACCACCGGCCCACTTGGACAAGGCATTACCAATGCAGTAGGCATGGCGCTGGCTGAAAAAGTTCTAGCCGCCCAGTTTAATCGTGAAAACCACGCCATTGTCGATCACCACACCTACACCTTCTTAGGTGACGGCTGTTTGATGGAAGGCATCTCTCATGAAGCGTGCTCATTGGCAGGCACCTTGGGTCTGGGCAAATTGATTGCCTTTTACGACGACAACGGCATTTCAATCGATGGCGAAGTGGAAGGTTGGTTCACTGATGACACACCAAAACGCTTCGAAGCTTACGGCTGGCACGTAATATCAGGTGTTGATGGCCACGACAGCAACGCGATTAAAGCCGCCATTGAAGCGGCTCGCGCTGAAGGCGACAAGCCCACCTTGATATGCTGCAAAACCGTGATCGGTTTTGGTTCACCTAACAAGCAAGGTAAAGAAGATTGTCACGGTGCTCCACTCGGCACCGATGAGATCGCTTTGGTGCGCAAAACTCTGAATTGGGAATACGGCCCGTTTGAAATTCCTACCGACATCGCGGAAACGTGGAACGCACAAAACGCTGGCGCCCAAGCTGAGAGCGACTGGCAAGGCCGTTTTGAAGCTTACAAAGTTGCGCATCCCGAGCTGGCCGCTGAATTTGAGCGTCGCGTTATCAAAGGTGAGTTACCTGCTGACTTTTCTGAAAAAGCCGATGCTTATATTCGCGAGTGCCAAGAAAAAGGCGAAAAAGTAGCTTCGCGTAAAGCCTCACAAAACACCCTTAATGCCTTTGGCCCGCTACTGCCAGAAATACTGGGCGGCTCCGCCGATCTGGCTGGCTCTAACCTGACCTTATGGAAAGGCTGCAAAGGCGTTGAGGCCAACGATGCCAACGGCAATTACATCTACTACGGTGTCCGTGAATTCGCCATGAGCGCCATCATGAACGGCATCACTCTGCACGGTGGCTTTGTCACTTACGGTGCGACCTTCTTGATGTTTATGGAATACGCGCGCAACGCCGTACGCATGGCAGCATTGATGAAGCAACAAAGCATCTTTGTGTACACCCACGATTCTATCGGCCTAGGCGAAGATGGCCCAACTCACCAGCCTGTCGAGCAAATCGCCAGCCTACGCATGACCCCCAATATGCACTTGTGGCGCCCCTGTGATGCTACCGAATCGGCAGTATCGTGGAAGTCCGCTATTGAACGTCGAGATGGCCCTTCAGCGTTGATTTTCTCCCGCCAAGGGCTAGGCCCACAAGCCCGAGACGATCAGCAATTGGCAGACATTGCTCGCGGTGGCTACGTGCTTAAAGACTGCGATGGCGAAGCCGATGCCATCATTATTGCCACCGGCTCAGAAGTGCAGCTGGCAGTAGATGCCGCTGCACAACTGACAGCTAACGGCAAAAAAATTCGTGTGGTTTCCATGCCTTGCGCCGAGATATTCCAAGCGCAAGATGCCGAGTATCGCCAACAAGTACTGCCCATAGAAGTCGCTGCACGCGTGGCCGTGGAAGCCGGCCATGAAGATTACTGGTGGAAATACGTCGGTCTTGATGGTCGTGTCGTGGGCATGAGCACCTTTGGTGAATCGGCTCCGGGTGACCAACTGATGGAATACTTTGGCTTTACTGTAGACAATGTTGTTGCCGCCGTTGAAGAAACGCTGGATTAATCGACGCTCAACACTGGCATAATCGGCCTGCAAAACTGTGGGCCAACTGGACGGAGTCACCGTGTCACAACAAGCTGCACCTACTGCTCCGTCTACGCAACGTCCTATGCGGCTGGCCATTAATGGTTACGGTCGCATTGGGCGCTCTATTCTGCGGGCTCTGTTTGAATCACACCTACACCAACAGCTTCAGATTGTAGCCATTAACGAGCTAGCCGATTGTAAGACCATCGCTCACCTCACCAAATACGACTCAACGCACGGCCGCTTTCCGGCAGAAGTCTCCGCTACCGATGATCAGTTGCGCATCAACGATCACGTTATCCAAATACTGCACCATAAAAACTTGGAAAATTTGCCTTGGGCAGAGCTAGACATTGATTTGGTGATGGAGTGCACCGGCGCTTTTAGCGATCGCGCCACAGCACAAAAGCACCTAGACCGAGGCGCGCGGCGAGTACTGTTTAGCCAACCTGCAGAAACCGATGTTGATGCCACGATTGTGTTTGGTGTAAACGAACAAGATCTACAGGCCAGCCATCGCATTGTCTCCAACGCCTCCTGCACAACCAATTGCAGCATTCCGGTAATCAAAGCCCTACACGATGCGTTTAATATCGACAGCGGCGTGATCACAACATTGCACTCGGCCATGAACGACCAGCCAGTCATCGATGCTTACCACCATACAGATCTGCGTAAAACACGCTCAGCTATTAACTCGATGATCCCCGTAGACACAGGTTTAGCGCGTGGTATCGAACGCTTCTTGCCTGCACTGGCAGGCTGTTTCGAAGCGCAAGCCATGCGAATACCCATTGCCAACGTTTCTGCCATAGACCTGTCTGTGGTCGTCAAGCAAGACGTCACCTGTGAACAGGTGAATCGACTGCTTAAACAAGCCGCTGAACAACAATTCAGCGGCATTTTGGGATTCACTGAAGAGCTGCTCGCCTCTTGCGACTTCAATCACGACCCACGCTCTGGGGTTGTGGATGCAGGCCAGACGCGCGTGGCCGGCAAACGACTTATCAAGGTACTGGTCTGGTTCGATAATGAATGGGGCTATGCCAACCGCATGCTAGACGTGGCCAGCACTTGGCTGTGCACCCCGCGCTAACACGCTAAAAGGCTTTACTGCCAGATCAGTGCCGTCTGCCATTCACTGATCATTTGTATTGCTTTCCTCTCATCTTGCAAAATGACCATTGAATCCGCTCAACGTTTATTTGTTGAACCCCACCAAAACCCACCCCTTCATCAATACCTCTGTCACAAATTACCTGTGTATAATGGGCGCTGAATCAGCGCTAGACTGAGCACAACATTCAATACACAACAGCCCACTCACAGTGAACAATAGAGGACGAACAGGAATGGTTGTAAAACAGATGATGGAATTGGATCTGGCGGGCAAGCGCGTACTGATCCGCGAAGACTTAAACGTACCGGTCAAAAATGGACTTGTCACCAGCGACGCTCGTATTCGTGCCGCTCTGCCATCCCTAACGCACGCACTCAAAGCGGGCGCTAAAGTCATTGTGATGTCTCATTTGGGCCGCCCTACTGAGGGTGAATATGCCGAAGAGTTCTCTATGCAGCCCGTGGCTGATCACCTTGGCACTCTGTTAGGCCGTACCGTGCCAGTCATTAAAGACTGGCAGCAAGGCATCGACATCGCCGACGGAGAGCTGGTGCTTCTAGAGAATGTACGCTTCAATCCGGGCGAAAAGAAAGACAACGAAGATTTAGCCAAAGCTTACGCCGCCCTATGTGACATCTTTGTGATGGACGCTTTCGGCACGGCACACCGAGCACAAGCTTCCACTCACGGCGTGGCTAAGTTTGCCCCTATAGCTTGTGCTGGCCCATTATTAGCTGCCGAGTTGGATGCCTTAGAAAAAGCTCTCGCCAACCCCGCGCGCCCTATGGTGGCGATTGTTGGTGGCTCAAAAGTGTCCACCAAACTTACTGTGCTGGAAACCCTATCCGATAAGGTAGATCAATTGATTGTCGGTGGCGGCATCGCCAACACATTTTTGGCGGCCAGCGGCAAGCCCGTAGGCAAATCGCTTTACGAAGAAGATTTAATCCCCAACGCTAAAGCCTTGATGGAAAAATGTGACATCCCTGTACCCACCGACGTAGTAACGGGCAAAGAGTTCTCTGAAACCGCCGAGGCCACTCTTAAAAGCGCTGACAATGTCACTAGCGACGACATGATTTTTGATATTGGGCCCGATACTTCTGCTGTTTTGGCAAAGATCCTGCAGGATGCCAAAACCATCATTTGGAATGGCCCCGTAGGTGTGTTTGAATTTGACCAATTTGGTCAAGGCACAGAGGCTATTTCTAAAGCAATTGCAGAAAGCGCTGGGTTTTCCATTGCTGGCGGCGGCGATACCTTGGCAGCGGTAGACAAATACGGCATTGCTGATAAGGTTTCCTACATCTCCACCGGTGGCGGTGCTTTCTTAGAGTACGTTGAAGGCAAG
The DNA here is from genome assembly GCA_965656525.1 of Pseudomaricurvus sp. Classification (GTDB taxonomy): domain Bacteria; phylum Pseudomonadota; class Gammaproteobacteria; order Pseudomonadales; family Cellvibrionaceae; genus Pseudomaricurvus. The sequence continues at coordinate 121,673 of CBFHKY010000007.1, forward strand.
GTTTTACCAGCCGTTGCCATTTTGGAAGAACGCGCCAAATAAGCACTTCGCCGTTTAGTTAGGCCCTAAGTGCTGACTTAGGGCCTGCAATAACCAATATCGACACACAAAACCGAATCATTTTTTAAAATACAGGACGACATCATGGCCCTTATTAGCATGCGACAGCTACTGGATCACGCCGCCGAATACGGATACGGCGTACCCGCTTTTAACGTCAACAACTTAGAGCAAATGCGCGCCATTATGGAAGCGGCCAAACAGACCGATTCCCCAGTGATTGTGCAAGCTTCGGCCGGTGCGCGCAAATACGCTGGCGCACCTTTCCTGCGCCACCTTATTCTGGCAGCCATTGAAGAGTTCCCAGAAATTCCCGTATGTATGCACCAGGATCACGGCACCTCACCGACCGTTTGCCAGCGCTCTATTCAGCTGGGTTTCAGCTCCGTTATGATGGACGGCTCACTCGGCACTGACGGTAAAACCCCCACCAGCTATGAATACAATGTGGACGTTACTCGTCGCACTGTCGAAATGGCTCACGGTTGTGGCGTGTCCGTCGAAGGCGAACTGGGCTGCTTGGGCTCACTGGAAACCGGTGAGGCAGGCGAAGAAGATGGCATTGGTGCTGCGGGCAAACTGACTCACGATCAAATGCTGACCAACCCAGAAGAAGCCGCTGACTTCGTTAAGAAAACCAATGTGGATGCATTGGCCATTGCCTGCGGTACATCACACGGCGCTTACAAATTTACACGCCCACCCACAGACGATATTTTGGCCATTGATCGCATTAAAGAAATTCACAAGCGTATCCCTGGTACTCACTTGGTGATGCACGGCTCTTCCTCGGTTCCTCAAGACTGGCTGTCGATCATCAACGAATTTGGTGGGGAAATCCCAGAGACCTATGGCGTCCCCGTCGAACAGATCGTGGAAGGCATCAAACATGGTGTGCGCAAAGTCAACATCGACACCGATTTGCGCCTGGCCTCCACCGGTGCAGTGCGCCGCTTTTTGGCCGCCAACCCTGCTGAATTCGATCCACGTAAGTACTTAAAAGAAACCGTCGACGCCATGAGGGACATCTGTATCGCTCGCTACGAGGCATTTGGCACTGCTGGTAACGCCAGCAAGATCAAAGCTTTGAGCCTAGACAGCATGTTTGAGCGCTACGAGCGAGGCGAACTGGATGCAAAAGTTAACTGATCCTCAGCTTAACGTTTGATTCCACAAAAAACGCGAGCTGGCCTCGCGTTTTTTTATATCTGCCACTAACACCGTTGGTAGCTTATATAGCACCGATGACGACAGATTGATTGCTCATTTGAGACAAAAAGGTTACTCTAATCGCTAATCAATCTCATTTATATACCCATCAAGAAAATTGCTATGTCCTCAGGTTCAATAACTGCAACCACCGCAGAATATGCATCACGCACCGATTTACGAACGCTAGATCAATGCAAAAAAGGCGAGCTATTGCGCCTTGAAGCACTTGTGGCACAGCCAGCTTTCGGCGACTTGGATGATGAAGTCACCATGCGTCTTAAAGAACTGGGGTTCTTGCCCGGAGCAACCTTTTCTATTTTAGGGTTTGGCTTTCTGGGGCGCGACCCACTGTCGGTTAAAGTGGCTGGAACAAAGTTTGCGCTAAGACGCAGAGAAGCCAGCAAACTGTTGGTGAGCAAGGTAGAGAACGAACTATGAGCCGTACTGTGCGCTTTGCCTTAGTTGGCAACCCAAACTGCGGTAAAACATCGCTGTTTAATCACCTGACTGGTGCTCGAGCCAAGGTCGCCAATTACCCCGGTGTAACCGTTGAACGGCGCGCTGGCCCCGTTATCAATATTGACAGTTCTGTCGAAGTGGTTGACCTGCCCGGCACCTATAGCCTGCACGTATCTTCACTGGATGAGAAAGTCGCTCGAGATATGATTCTTGGGCAAATGCCTGGTGAAGCCCCGCCGGATTTTCTGGTCGCAGTGATTGACGCCACCAACATGCGCTTAGGTTTACGGTTGGTACTGGAATTGATGCAGCTTGGTCGCCCAATGATTTTAGCGCTCAACCAGATGGATGCTGCTCGTAGTCGTGGTATTCAAATCGACACTGCGGGTCTCGAGCAATCTCTTGGCATTCCAGTGATTGAAACCGTTGCCTTGCGCCGCCAAGGCTCCATCAAACTGCGAGAAGCCATTGATCAGGCTGCACAACGCTTCGACGGTCAAACGGCTGAGGTCATTGAGGACACAGAAGCCACCAGAAAGGAATCCGTAGAAGCTGTCTATGAGCGTATCGAGCAATTACTCGCTAAAAATATGACTGCGCCAACCACCACCAGTAGTTGGCAAGACAAACTAGACCGCTTGGTAATGCATCCTGTTATTGGTATTGCCTTTTTATTTGCAGTACTGCTGACTATATTTCAAGCCGTTTTTGCTTGGGCATCACCTGTGGTTGATCTGATCGATGGTGGCTTCGGCTTAGCGGGCGAGGTCGTCGCCCATAACTTGCCTGACGGCATCCTCAAAGATTTTATCGTAGACGGTCTCATTGCCGGCGTGGGGGGCGTGTTGGTCTTCTTGCCACAGATTGTCATTCTGTTCTTTTTTATCTTGCTACTGGAAGATTCAGGCTACCTCACCCGCGCCGCCTTTTTGCTGGATCGCCCTATGCGTGGGGTTGGACTTTCCGGCCGTTCTTTTATTCCGCTACTGTCCAGTTTTGCCTGCGCCGTGCCTGGCATTATGTCTACTCGCACCGTACCCGACCCTCGTGAGCGCTTAATCGCCATCATGGTGGCGCCGCTTATGACCTGTTCAGCGCGCTTGCCAGTGTACACGCTCATCATTGCGGCATTTATTCCCGACTTAACCGTTCTGGGCATATTTAACCTTCAAGGCTTAACGTTGTTTGCACTGTATATTGCCGGCATCGTCAGTGCCGCTGGGGCCGCTTGGCTATTGCGATTGCGACATATCCGTGAAGAATACCCTTTGCTACTGGAACTGCCTTGTTTCCGCTGGCCATCCCCTTATCACTTAATGATTGGGTTGCGAGAGCGCACTTGGATATTCGTGCGCCGCGTGGGTACGGTCATTCTTACTCTGTCTATCATCCTCTGGGCGCTGGCCACCTTCCCTGGGCCACCTGAAGATGCCATTCGCCCCGCTATCGAATACAGCTTTGCAGGCCAGCTTGGGCAATTTATGCAGCCGCTGTTTTCACCCATGGGGTTTAACTGGCAAATGTGTGTGGCACTGATTCCAGCCATGGCAGCTCGCGAAGTGGCCATCAGTGCATTGGCCACCGTCTATGCTGTTGGCGCTGATACCGCCGAAGCAGCGCTAGGACAAACACTGGGAGCCAGCTGGAGCGTTCCTGTGGCATTAGCCTACTTGGCATGGTTCGTTTACGCACCACAGTGCTTGGCAACCATTGCCGTCGTGCGCCGTGAAACCAATTCCGTTGCTGCCACTGTATTTTTTACCGTGTATTTGTTTGCTCTGGCGTATCTGGCAGCCGTGGCAACCTACCAAATAGCTTCGCTATTTTTGTAGACCCACTGATTTTTATGGGAGTCTTGGGGTCTTATAACTGATCGAGCATGTTGAATAGAGGCAAGATGATATGATGTGGCAAGAAATAATCGTCGCCGTTTGTGTGCTACTGGCTGCTACGGCGGTCATCCGCAACTTGATCGCCAAAAAAGGCAGCAGCTGTGGGAGCGGCGGCTGTGGCGGCTGCGGCTCACAGGCTGCGTGCAGTACTAAAAAAATCGAAGTTCGCCATCACGACTCCCACTAAGCCTTGCGACTTTACAAACAGCAAAGCCACAAAAAAACCACCTGTGATAGGTGGTTTTTTTGTGGCTGGCGTTAAAGCAAATGCCGCACTTTAACACCGACAGTCACTGACTTAGCGAGGCTGCATTCGGATAGCGCCATCAAGACGAACCGTTTCACCGTTAATGTAGCCATTACGCACCATTTCCAGTGCCATACTGGCGTATTCTTCTGGTGCACCTAAACGCGCAGGGTTTGGCACCATCGCACCTAATGCATCCAACATTTTTTGCGGTGCTTTCATCAGTGCCGGCGTGGCGAAAATACCAGGTTGAATGGTATTGATACGGATGTTTTCGCGCGCCAAATCTCGAGCAATGGTTAGCGTCATACCTACAATAGCAGCCTTGGCCGCAGAGTAAGCCGCTTGACCCATTTGGCCTTCAGTGGCTGCAGCAGAAGCCGTATTGATACAAACACCACGCTCACCATCGATTGGGTCCAGCCCCATCATGCCGGCTGCCGCACGAGTAATACAGCGGAAAGTCCCGACTGTATTGAGCTTCAGTACCCACTCGAACTTATCCGTTGGGAACATATCAATTTCACCGGTTTCTTTGTTGCGACGCGCTGTTGGGATTGCGTTACCGCCACCGGCACAACACACCAGCACTCGCTCTTGCCCATTGGCAGCACGAGCCTTGGTGAAAGCTGCATCCACACTTTCATCAGAGAGTACATCAACCTGACAAAACACCGAGCCAGTTTCTTCGGCAGCTTGCTCGCCCGTTTCTGGGTTAAGGTCAAAAATGGCTACTTTCACTCCGGCTTCACGTAACGCTTTGACCGTAGCTAAACCCAAACCGGAAGCGCCTCCGGTAACCACGGCGGCAAGTGAGGAATCAAGCTTCATTATGGTACTCTCCTGATATTAATTGAACGTGTAGAATCAGCACCTGCGCTGATTCCTTAATTTGGCGTAAAGACGGGATGTATACCGCAATTATAGGTTATATACAACAATACTGTTGAATAGTATAATCTCGCGCTTAACTAAAATACGGAGGAATGCGTATGACTCAAGTGATGAAAGGGGTTCGAGTCCTCGAAGTAGCGCAATTTACTTTTGTGCCTGCCGCTGGTGCCATTCTGGCTGACTGGGGCGCTGATGTAATCAAAATCGAGCACCCTGTACGCGGCGACACGCAGCGTGGGTTCGTCAAGTTAGGCGGAATCGAAACCGACGCCAATCGCTGCCCTTTTGTTGAACACCCTAACCGCGGCAAACGCAGTGTTGGTGTCGACATCTCTACTCCGGAAGGCATGGAAGTCATCTACGAGCTGGCTAAAACAGCCGACGTATTCCTCACGAACTACCTGCCTCGTCAGCGCCAGAAAATGGGCTTTGACATTGAGCATATCCGCAAAGTGAACCCCAATATTATTTACGCTCGTGGCAGCGCCTTCGGCGATAAAGGTCCTGAGCGCGACAGTGGCGGCTTTGATGGCACCGCTTTCTGGAACCGCAGTGGTATTGCCGACTCCATGTCGCCAAAAGAGCTGGGCGGCCCTCTTGCTCAAGGTATCCCTGCGTTCGGTGACTCCATCGGCGGAATGAATATCGCTGGCGGTATCGCCGGAGCACTGTTTCACCGTGCACAAACTGGTGAAGCCACTGAAGTCGACGTTTCACTATTGAGCACCGCTTGGTGGGCAGCTGGCACGTCTATCGATATGGGCATCGAAACCAACCAGATCATGGGCAATCGTATGCCACAGTCTGGGGCCAACCCCGGAAACCCATTGATGGGCAACTACTACACCTCGGACGGCGGCACCATTAATATGTGTACTCTGACGCCAGGGCAGCACATCAAGAGTTTCTTTGAGCATATCGGCCATCCTGAATGCGCCGAAGACGAGCGCTTCTCTACTCCTGAAAACTTGATGAAAAACTGGGAAGCCGCCAGTGACATCATTGTTGAAGCCTTCGCACAGAAAGATCTGAAATACTGGCGTGCTCACCTGAAAACCTATTCCGGTCAATGGGCTCCGGTACAAAGTTTGCTAGATATCGCAACCGACGAGCAAGCATTGGCTAATGACATGCTGTTTGAGGTGGAATCTGCTGATGGTGGCGAGCCCATCAAACTGGTTCGCGGCCCCGTGCAGTTTAACCACGAGCCGGTGAAAACCGAGCGCGCGCCAGTAGCCTCTGAGCACACTGAACTGGTGCTGATGGAAATCGGCCTAGAGTGGGACAAGATTGAAGAATTGAAATCAAAAGGCGCTATTGCCTGATTCGTTTAACGCCTGACAAAGAGAACAAGCATCATGAAACCAGGAACTAAACTGAAAAGCACCGTTTGCAACACCGAAGTGATGGTCATTAAAGGTACTGATCTAGTTGTGGAGTGCGGCGGCGCACCCATGACAGCCGAAGGCGCTACCGATAAAGGCGACATCAATTCTGATTTTACTGGCGGCACCCTAATGGGCAAACGCTACGTGAATGAAGAAGGCACCGTTGAACTGTTGTGCGTCAAGGCGGGCGAAGGCTCTCTGGCGATCGATGGAAAAACACTGCCAACCAAAGATGCCAAACCTTTACCGTCTTCCGACTGAGCACTGTCTGACGACAACCAAATAACCACCTTCTAAAAAACGTTGTTTGATTTATGAACATTGTATTGATTCTGCAAATGGCTGCTGAAGCCGGCTCAGACCGTGTGGGTCTAGTTTGTGACGGTCAACGCTGGACTTACGGCCAGTTGTTTGATGCGGCTAAGGGCGCTGCTGAAGTTTTCGTCAACAGTGGTTGCGATCACGTGGCCTTACTGGACGAAAGCAGCGAAGCTGCGCCTATCGCACTTTTTGGTGCGGCTATGGCCGGCATTCCTTATGTCCCCCTCAACTATCGTTTAGCCGATGAAGCCTTGGGCGCACTGCTTGACCGCATCAAGCCAGCTTATGTTATTGGTGACGTTGAACGCACCACTCGCCTAAGCGATGGTCATACCGTTGCTACCCGTGAAGATTTTGTCAGCGCTGCTCAAGCCGCCGCCGCCAACGCCTCTGGGGAAGAGCGCGAAGGTGAAGGCATTGCCGCACAGATTTTTACCAGTGGCACCACGGCTGCCCCAAAAGCGGCGTTGTTGCGTCACAGCAATCTACTGGGCTATATCTTGGGTTCGGTTGAGTTTATGTCCGCAGAAGAAAGCGATGCTCAGTTAGTCTGTGTACCGCCCTATCATATTGCCGGTATTTCCGCGTTGATGAGCTCCATCTATTCCATGCGCCGTATCGTCATGCTGCCCGCCTTTGATCCGGATACCTGGCTCAAGCTGGCTGAAGACGAGCAAGTGACGAACGCTTTTCTGGTTCCCACTATGCTGGCACGTGTGATTGGCCGCATGGGAGAAACGGGTAAAAACGAGCTGCCTGCGGTTCAATCCATTGCCTATGGTGGTGGTCGTATGCCGCCGGAGCTTATCGCCCAAGCTCTGGACATGTTTCCGAACTGCAATTTTACCAACGCTTATGGCCTAACCGAAACCAGCTCTACCGTAGCACTGCTAACCCCTGACGACCATCGTACCGCACATCAATCTGATGAACCTGCTGTGCGTGCCCGTCTAGGCTCTGTGGGCAAGCCACTGCCCACCATCGAGCTGGAAATTCGTGACGATGAAGGGAAAGTACTGCCTGCCGGTGAGCGCGGCGAAATCTATGTGCGCGGCGAACAAGTTTCTGGCGAATACCGCGAGAAAAGCGTTTTGGATGCTGATGGCTGGTTCCCCACACGGGATGCCGGTTATCTAGATGACGAAGGTTATCTATTTTTAGCGGGTCGTGCTGATGACGTTATCGTTCGCGGCGGTGAAAACATCTCCCCGGGTGAGATCGAAGATGTGTTAGCGCTTCACCCAGCCATTGCTGATGCCGTGGCCATTGGTGCGCCATCCATCGAATGGGGCGAAGCCGTCGCCATCGCTGTGGTTGTAAAGCCTGGGCAAGACACCCCTAGCAAAGATGAGCTGTGCAAGCTGATCAAAGACCACCTGCGCTCTTCACGAGTACCAGAGCAGGTCAAGGTCGTTGAAGAGCTGCCCTATAACGAAATGGGGAAACTGCTCCGACGCGAAGTACGCACTTGGTTTCAATAACCAAGCCCTGCAAAAAAGCCGCAGTTTGATGATGCGGCTTTTTTGTATGTAGAACCACCAAAGCCCAACCAACGCAAGATCACCCTTCTGCCACCAAAGTTTAGTCAATTATGACCTTGGGCTGCTGGCAGATTGTGTACCCGATGTAACCCTTACGCAGGAGACTGCACATATGAAGAAGTTTAGTCAGTGGGTAACCTCTATCGCCGATGCCGGCAAAGAAATACTGTCTGGCCGTCAGAAGTCAGAGGATAAAGCACAGACCTTATCCAGCCTTTGCCACGAACTCTGCACGAGCAAAGGGGAAGCCATGGGTACTGCCATTGCCTTCTCTGTGGTTAAAGCCTACCAAGAATTGGATGAGGCAGGCCGATTAGACTTTTTCAAAATGCTCAAAGAAGAGTTCAGTCCAGATTCTGATCACATCATCAAATGCGCCGAAGCCTTAAAAGAAAAGCGTGATCGCGCCACCTATAAAGCTTTGGTTGGGGCCGTAAAAGCGGCACCTCGCCAAACTCTGTTTCACAGCATCAATATGGCACCCGGCGGCACTGCCGTACTGGTTCAGATGCGCGAAGATTTATTGAAATTGCTGCCGGAACACGATGATCTAATAGGCATTGATGAAGACCTTAATAGCCTTTTGGTATCTTGGTTTAACCGGGGTTTTCTCACGCTAGAACAAATTTCCTGGGAAACACCCGCGCACATTCTTGAGAAGCTGATCGCCTATGAGGCGGTGCATGAAATGACAGGCTGGCACGATTTACGCCGACGCCTGGCTGAAGACCGCCGCTGCTTTGCGTTCTTCCACCCTGCACTAGAAGATGAACCCCTGATTTTTGTTCAGGTTGCACTGGTGAAAGGCATTGCTGGTAACGTACAAGAACTGCTGACTGATCCGACGGAAGGAAAATCCGATCAGCGTACTCATAAATCGGGTATCACACTGAAAGGGGATGAAGACACTGCCATCTTTTACAGCATCAGTAACTGTCAAAAAGGTCTTAAGGGCATTTCTTTTGGTAACTTCCTGATCAAGCAAGTTGTTTTAGAGCTACGCGAAGAGCTACCGCAACTGAAAAGATTTGCCACCTTGTCCCCCATTCCCGGCTTCCGTCGCTGGCTGGACAATGGCTTAAAGCTGGCTCCAGAAGGGCTTCTATCAGAGCAAGATCGACAGGAGCTTGACCTACTTGACAACAAAGGCTGGGAAAATGATCCAAAAGCCTGCGAAATATTAAAACCTTTGCTGACTCGTTTGTGTGCTTACTACCTCTACCATGCCAAGCGTGGCAACCGCCCTCTGGACCCGGTTGCTCGCTTCCATTTGGGCAATGGTGCCGAGATTGCCAGACTCAACTGGATGGGTGATAAATCTGTAAATGGTATCCGTCAGTCGGCCGGCTTATTGGTGAATTACGCGTACAACCTGAAAGATGTTGAGCAAAATCACGAAGCCTTCGTTAACGATGGCGAAGTAGCGATTGCGACCGATGTACAAAAACTGCTAAAAAGGAAAGGGTAGTCTAATACACGCTTAGTGCCACTGCCCCGTCCTAAAATAGGTCCCCTGTGTGTAAACCTATTTCAGGACGGGACACACCCAATAAAAAAGCCCGCATATTCGCGGGCTTTTTTATGATTGATGCGGCAACCCAACTCAATTTAGCTGAGTTGCACATTCAATTAAGCGGCTTTTTTCAGCTTTTTCTTCAGTGTTTTCAACTTAGCTTCCTGTTTTGAAATCTTGCTTTTACGTGCTTTGATTTCTTTTTTCAGGCTTACTACTTTCTTAGAAACTTTCTTAGTCATGTTTTAACGCTCCGTTAGGGGTAAATTACAGTTGTTATCTTCAGTCGCTTTGATTATTGCGAACAAAGTCGCGAATAAACCGGCGAATCTCTCGTGCGGCGCTCGTATCAAGCTCATCACACAAATCAACAAACTCATCACGCTCTGCACTGCTGATGCGAATCAGTAACTGTGCATCTTTCTTGCCCGCTTTCAGCTTTTTGCCTTTTGCTGGCTTAGTTACTTCATCATCCGCTGCCATAAAGAAAGATCACTCTCTGAAGATATACTTAGTATATACAAAATATATCAATTAAATATACTTTTTTTGTTATTTAAATATTGTCGCTAAGCACAAAAAATATAAAAAGGTTTCTACACCCCCCCAGACCCAAGCCAATCCATTTATTCTGCGGCTTTACGTGGACCCATCGGTGTACCCAGTACATGCAAAAATCAGCCCGCACGATGACAAACAAAACGGGACTCCAGAAAGTCCAACCATTGAGCGAGACTTTGGCTATCGGTACAACCGCACCAATGAACAACGCAGCCGCAGTGGCGTAACACCCACCCCAGATGGCAAGCTCGCCGAAGCCGAAAGCTTATTGCAGAAAGCTCGATTACTAAGCCACAACTTAACACTTTACAGTACAGGCGGCATCGGCAAAGTAGCCTTTGGTATAAGGCCCTTAATAGCCAGTTTGGTGATGCCCGAATTAAGTCCTTATTTTATCAATAAACATCCAACCCTAAAAATTAAGGCATCAGTCAAACCGACCTCACCCAATACCCATTATTGTGTGCCGTAGAGCTGGCCAGTTTTGCCGCAGCGTTAACCGCTGGGTCGTTTTTGTGTGATAACTACGATCTGCTGCGCACAACGGCACTGAAGAGCCACGGTGTTTGGATTTCTTCACCGCAAGTGGCAGAACAAGAAATTAAAGACGGCAAGCTAATACAACTGCATGTGTCTGACTCACTGACACCGCCCGAAATAGATGTATACATGATTCACATGAAAGGTTATCAGCTGTCGCCATCCGCACGGCGTATTGCTGACTTTGTGCGAGGTTTTTTTAAAACAAGAGGGAAAGAGCTAGTCGAAAGAGAAGCCTAACAACAACAGGCTATGCCGATGAAGTCAGCACAGCCTGTTTTTATCGAGCGAAGCTCTTATGCGAACTCGTAGTTCGCCAAGAATTCACCCATGGCACGACAATAGCGTGCGGCATCAGCACCATTGATGATACGGTGGTCGTAACTCAGCGACAGGGGCAATAACTGGCGCAGCTCAGGGTTACCATTGGCATCGGGAAGAAAGCGACTCTTTGCACGAGTGATACCCAAAATACCCACTTCGGGTGCATTGATAATAGGTGAAAAGCTTGTTCCGCCAATGTGCCCTAGTGAAGATAAGGTAAAGCAACCACCCGACATTTCAGCCATGGAAAGGCCTTTGGTTTTCGCCTTATCAGAAATTGCCACCAACTCATTAGCAAGCTCATCAACACTTTTCTTATCGCAATCTTTTAATACCGGCACCAGCAAACCACTGGGAACATCCACGGCGATGCCAATATGATAATAACCTTTTTGGTAAAGGGTCGTACCATCGGGGCTCAAAGAAGTATTGAACTGAGGAAACTGCTTAAGCATTTCCACAGCACCTTTGATCAAAGCGGGTAACAAGGTACGTTTTTTATCTGGGTTGGCGGCATTCCAAGCTTTGCGTCGTGCTTCAAACTCGGTGATATCCACGTCATCATTGTGTGTTACATGGGGAATACACACCCAATTACGATGCATAGCTTTGCCGACAAAGCCTTGAATCTTGCCCAATGGCTTAGCTTCTACTGGGCCAAAGTTTGAAAAATCATCCGCTGGCCACGGCATCATGTTTGAAAGCTGGTCACTCATTCTTGTTTTCTCCAATTTCGTAGCAATCTTATCCATACGGGCTTTAACGGGTCAATCAGCAAAAAAGGCCCGGCTTTTTACTCTTCCAGCTTAATAGCTGGCCATTTAGAAATTTTGTGTGCTGACTAAAAATCATGGACGATTCACTTTTGCCTTCAGAGCAAAAAGACCATCACAAGTGCCCGGGCAGCATATCCGTGGCAAGATCTGGAAAGCGATCTTTACGGATCACTCCATGAACACTCAAGCGGAGCATTTCCTTGGTGAAACGCTTAGTCATTTTATCGCGCTCGGCGGGTGATTGCTGGCTGGCTTTCATCCATACGGGCCAAAGTACAGCGCCCAATAACATCACTATAGCGTGCACCTCTGAGTCTATGTCTGAATGCGCCAGATCGGATTCTGTGAAGTGGTCAAAATGATCTTTGTACTGACGCCAAAAAGAGTCGTCAGTGCGGTTCTGCATTCCCAAGACACGCACCAACCAGACGCGGCCGTACTCTGGGTTTTCAACGCAAAATCGGGCCAGATTTTCGATCACATGTTGCGGCTCAAGCCGCTCACTGGTGACACGCTCACCGAATACCGCATTGCATAACTTATCACTAACCCAGTCGGAAGTGGCTTTCACCAACTGCTCGCGGGTTTGGAAATGGTGGTAGGCTGTCCCTCGGTTAACCCCTGCCAACTGGGCAACTTGAGACACACTGAGTCCGTCAGGTCCATCTTTCGCCATCAGCCTGCCTGCGACCTCCAAAATAGCCTCGCGAGTGCGCTCAGGATCTCTCCTGCGCTTGCGAGTTTTGGGGGGTGTTACAGCGGCAGAATCTACCATGCCCACATCTCCGGTTTACGTTATCCTCATCTATTGGTCAGCCGCTTGAACTCATCTTAGTGAGATCTAAACAACAGTTTTATACACCACTGTTGTTTAGTATGCCTTAACACTTCTTAAATTTCGAGGTGTTTTCGTGACACAAGTCTGACTTGAAGCACATTACACGCGTTCGATAATAATGGCTGGCGCCATGCCACCGGCTGCACACATGGTAATCAAACCACGCTTCAGATTGCGTCGCTCAAGTTCATCCAAAACAGTACCGATTAAAATGGGGCCTGTTGCGCCAATGGGATGACCCAAGGCAATGGCACCACCGTTCACATTGATGGTGTCACGATCAATGTCCATTTCGCGAATGAACTTTTCAACCACGACCGCAAATGCTTCATTCACTTCCCACAGGTCAATGTCTTCTTTTGTCAGGCCTGCACGCGCCAATACTTTTTGTGCTGCAGGCACTGGGCCATTCAGCATCAGCGTTGGGTCATCACCCATATTGGCTGTGGCGATGATTTTGGCACGAGGCTTCAAACCATGTTGCTCAGCGTACTCTTTAGAGGCCAGCAATAAAGCCGCAGCACCATCC
>CBFHKY010000007.1:135121-139039 GCA_965656525.1 Pseudomaricurvus sp.
TGGGATTGCGGGTATTTTGCTTGCAAGCGCAAGTTACCGGTACCTAAACCAACCCCTGGAACTCGCAAGTCCGCCTGACGAATTTTGTCGCCGTACTCATTTACATGAGACATCATCTCAGTACCACCTGCGACTACGAGATCTTCCATGCCCGACATGATTTGTGCCGCCGCAAAGTTGACGGCAGACAATCCGCTACCACAGAAGCGGTCCATGGTAACGCCGCTGACCTTAGGGTCGTAACCGGCGTCTAAAGCCGCCATGCGCCCCATGTCACCACCTTGCAGTCCCATTTGGGCGCTGGTACCCCAAATCACATCATCCACGTCGGCCGTATTAAAGCCGTTGCGCTCCACAAGTGCCTTTAGTACGACAGCCGCCAAGTGCTGAGGGTGCATGCCCGAATAGGCTCCTTTACCCACCTTGCCAATAGCGCGAGGGGTGCGAACAGAATCGATGATGTAAGCTTCAGGCATGTGTTTCTCCTTAGGGTTATTTGACTAACTTGGACGGGACGCTAAGCTCGCAGCAGAAACGCCTGTAGCCGACTGCCCAAACAAATATTATTAGCTATATTGTACGACAGTGTTGAGTAAGTGTATACCAGCCTCCCCCCTAACCCAGTACCAAACAAGGCGATGGACAAAGGAAAGACTCGATGTCGATTAAGTGCTAGCATTTGCTCACACGAGCCGCCAAAAGACAGCTGACTGAATGACTGACAAGCCTCCTAAACGCCGTAACTACAATAGCCCCATAAGACAACAACAGCGCGAAAACACTCGCCACAACATTATCAGCGCTGGTGCCGACTTGGTTTATGATCTCCCCACATGGGATATGCAAACCCTGACGTTCAAAGCAGTGGGCGAAAAAGCCAACGTTAGCGAACGCACCGTGTACCGTTATTTTTCTACCGAACGAGAGTTAAAAGATGCCATTGTCGAACACTTGGTAACGGAATCAGGCATCGACTTAAACACACTCAAACTGGAAAACTTTGCCGACATCACCGCTCACTTTTTCGGCCAGCTCACCGCTTATGCGGCTTCTTCAACGCCCGAAGTGGATCCTACATTCGCCAACGTTGATAAAGAAAGGCGAACGGCACTCCTACGGGCGACCACTGAAGCCACTCCACATTGGTCCGCACAAGATCAGCTCATGACCGCCGCCCTGCTAGACACACTGTGGGACATAGTGCCTTTTCAGCGTTTACTGTCCACTTGGGGTCTAGATACCCAGCAAGCTATACAGTCCACCACATGGCTTATCGAGTTGGTACAAGACGCCATCAAAAATAACCACAAGCCTTCTGATCACTCCAATAACCCTTCCGATTGACGCTAAGCTTTGCAAACATTTAATACGGCCACCTAGCCCCATCAAGTGATTAGACTTTATCGTCGTTAACTTCCCCCTCTTTTTACCCTTACGGCTAACAAACTTTAATCCAGCGGAACAGGTGCGCCGCTTTGCTCAGCAATCCTATAAGCTGTTGTTGTACTCACTCTGGAACACCGTTTTATCAATACCTGCGCATCAAAATAATAACAGTAGAGACATTGAGATATGGATATTCACAACAGCACTTCTAGGCCACATGTTGCCCCTTACCCAGAACCACGCGTGGCTTGGTATGCCACTTTTCTATTGGCTGGTCTCTACTGGCTGGCCATTCTGGATCGTTTCATTATTTCGCTGCTTGTAGACCCCATTAAAGAAGACTTACAAATTACCGATGTGCAGTTCAGTCTTTTGCATGGGGTGGCCTTCTCACTGACTTTTTCTATTTTTGGTCTTATCGCGGGATCATTGGCCGATCGACTAAATCGTCGCTGGATTATTTGCACGAGTGTCGCTATCTGGTCGCTGGCAACCACGGCCTGTGGTATGGCGCACAGCTTTTGGCAACTGCTGCTGGCTCGAGTAGGCGTAGGCTGTGGTGAATCGGGTTTAAACCCCAGCGCCACCTCTATGATCACGGATCTGTTTCCTAAAGAAAAGCTAACCAGCGCACTGGCGGTCTATACCATTGGCGCAACACTTGGTTCGGGTATGGCGTACATTTTTGGTGGCGTGATTGTGGATTTTGTCTCCACTTTGGATTCTCTTCGCGTACCTGTGGTTGGCGAACTACGTACCTGGCAGGCGGTCTTTTTTATTATCGGTATCCCCGGTATTCTTCTGTCTTTTGCTATCTTCACTATTCCAGAACCTGTTCGACGTGGCCGCACTAGCCATCATCAGCCCACAGGGGCTTACTGGGCCAATATCTTTTTGGCTTATCGCAATCTATTTCAATTCATGAAATCACATGGGCGTTTTTTTGTGTGCCATTACGTCGGCTTCTCCCTCACGATGGTGGTGCTTTCTGGGGCAGCACTGTGGTACCCAGCTCACATGAGTAGAGCCTTTAGCTGGAGTGCCAGCGAGATTGGACTTGGGCTGGGCTTCGCTTTAATGGTTGGCGGTATCAGCGGCAAACTTATCACCGGCTATGCTGTTGACACTATGTTTCAACGTGGCTCCAAGGACGCCCAGTTACGCTGGTTTATGGGGTGTTTGCTCGTAGGCGCACCTATTGGTGTATTAGCAACCTCCAGCGACAATGTGTGGGTGTTTTTGTTTGGCGTTAGCGTGTTCACTACTCTTTTAGCACCGATGCCACCGTGCTCAAACGCGGCACTAAATATCGTAACTCCCAATGAATTAAGGGGCACAGGTATTGCTCTGTTTGCCGCCACCTCTGGGATTATCGGCAGTACACTTGGCCCTATTATCATTGCAAGTATTGCCGAGTACGCTTACAGCGGCCCTTCTGCCATGGGTATGGCGCTGGCAACGGTTATAGGTATTTGCTGTCCCGCTGCAGCATTGGTGATGTACCTTGGCTTAAATGCAATGCGCAACGCGGTAGAGGCCGCAGAAAGCTTTTAATCCATATCAAAAAGAATAGAAGCTCAGTGCAATTACTTCATCGAGTAAATGCATTTTTTATTTATGATGGGTGTTAGGGTTTTGAAGGAGAAACGAGGGGTTCAACGGCTAGCGACAGCCTCAGAATATGAGTCACGCTATAAGCTCGACTAACTTTTAATGAAGGAGGTTGATCTCATTTGATTAAATGATTGAGCTGAAAACAATTGATAACAATAAGATAAAAAAACAGCATTCAAAACTCGCTTATAAGTTCTTATGGCTGAACATTCTAAGCGAGTTTTGAAAAAAGACCTGCAAAGGAGCATTCCTTCGCAGATCGACACAAGTCAATTAACCGACTTGTTTTTTGCCTTCTTCAGCATGGTGGGCAAACATCTTCATCAGATCGCCAGAAACGATACGACGAGGTGCCTCGCCTTCAGCCAGAGGAGATGCGCCGCCAGAAGACTTAGGTGTAGTATCCACACCATCCGCCTTAGCTTTTGCACGCAACGCGCCTACAGTGAGATCTTCACGCTTGTTGTGCTTGAACATATCAAAGTTGTAATAGTTCATTGCATTTTTGTGCGTAATTTTCTCGATCAGCTCATCACTCAAGCCTTTCTCTTTCACGCTTTTCCACAAGTACTCGGGCACTTCTGGCCACAAAGTATCAGAGTGCGGATAATCACACTCATAAGCGATCATATCTTCGTTCAAGTACTTCAGGTTATCCAAACCGAAAGCATCATCAATGAAACAGGTCATGAAATGCTTCTTGAAGATGTCGCTTGGTTGCTGGCCTTGGAAATCTGAGTTGGTCCACGCTTTGTGACGACCGTGTGAAAAGTCGGCGCGTTCCATGAAGTAAGGAATCCAACCAATACCAGATTCAGACATACAAATCTTCATGCTTGGGTAACGCTCAAGAGCAGAAAGGTTCAACCAATCTGCTGCACCTACCGCAACCGACATCGGCATGGTAGTAATCCAAGC
>CBFHKY010000007.1:139285-140840 GCA_965656525.1 Pseudomaricurvus sp.
GAATCGCCCAGGGTGTGCACCACACCACTCATCGATGTGCCAATCGTTATAAGCACGCAAGTGAACCAGAGCCATTTCTTTATCAGGTGCCTTGTGAAAACGACCTCCATCAAAACCAACAACAGTACCGAAGTTCAAGGATGCAGCAATGCCGTTAGCGTTCATGTCATCGATGCGAGCATCAACGTTGTACACGCCAGCACGCATTTCTTCCAGAGAGTTTGGCTCCATACCATACTCTTCCATAGGACGACCAACGACCGCATTCAGACCAACAGAAGGCATATACATCCCTTGGTAGGTCCAGAAGTTTTTGCCATCTTTATCGGTACCAAATTTTGGCGCCGTTTCCAGGTCAGCTTTTGACAAGTGCTTGTCAAACATATCTGGTGGCTCAGTAATGTGATCATCAACACTGATGATCACCATATCATTCATATCCATAGGATCCTCCTCATAAGGCGATATGCTTTTGCCAATGCATTTTGGCAGTTAAAAACTTAATTTGACAGCTACTTACTAGCATCACCCTATCGGATCTAAGGGCTGCCTACTGTTATTACTAAAATCATAAATGACGCCAACTCTTTGTGCCTTCTCCGCCATCTCTGGCTGAAAAGTAAAACAGTTGGGCGGCATTTTTGTGGCGTCCGATTGCTCTGACATGGGTATACGTCGACCATGAGCGATCATATTACTCCAACGCATAATTTTTGCTGGTTCCTTCAACTCTTTAGACAGACTATCAATCCACCCGTTCATTCGGTCTAAGCGGGTACCCGCTAGCGTCTCAGGAGCCACAATCACAAAATTGCTCTCAACCCAAGACAACAGAGGCTGATCATTCTTTCGCAATTCAACGTGACACTGCCCTTCAACAGGATCAGATACTCGTACATCATACTCAAGCACTATCGTTTCATTTGCATGAGTGGCAGCCAGTTCAGCCAAATCATACAAATGGGTGCAATTCTTTTTTTTGCCACCAGCAACAGAAAAATGTGCCAGCGGCTTACCGACAAATGTCTGCTCTACCTTGGCTTCTGCCCCCGGGCAGGTCGTCCAAGGCGCACGGTGCATTTCGGCTTTAACCGAATGCGCAATGTCACCATCGTGACGAAGTGTTACCACCATGTGATGGTAATCGTCTTCTACCTCCGCTTTCACACACCTGTCTTCCGGTGTGATCCTAATGCGCCGATGAAATCCTGGCAGCGCATTCTGAGTGCTCATTCGCTCAATCTCTTGCTAGCAACAAGGCCGTAGCCAATGGCCCACCACCAGACGTGGCAATCGCAACCTTAGGGTCACCTTTGATTTGTCGATCGCCACCGTTCCCACGCAACTGCACTACAGCCTCGTGAGCAAAGCCGAAGCCATGCAAGCGGCCAGCACCAATCTGGCCGCCAAAAGTATTCATCGGTAATTCGCCATCTAACGCAATACGATGGCCACCTTCAATAAACTTACCACCCTCGCCTACCTCACAAAAGCCTAAGGCCTCTAGCCATGTAAGAGCAAGAAAGCTGAAACCGTCGTAAAGCTGCACAGTGTC
>CBFHKY010000007.1:140939-153627 GCA_965656525.1 Pseudomaricurvus sp.
AACATCAGCCGGTTTATAATCTGTGTGCTTCCATAGGTCTTCACCTGTGCGATAAGAGGCCATCCAATCAGCTTGATCCCAGCTGTGACGATCAACACTTCCCGCCATTGCCGCTATGCGAACCGGCGTACAAGTGACTTCATCTACAGCGTTGCCAGCAGACACGATCACAACTGTCGAGGCATCCGAATAACGATCACAATCAAACAAGCACAGCGGTGTAGAAACCAAACGCGCCGACATGTACTCATCCATTGTCAGCGGTTGACGCACCAAAGCTCTGGGGTTCAAAGCTGCATTTGCACGATCAGTCAACGAGATTTGGGCCAACTGTTCACGTGTTAAACCGTATTTTTTGACATGCCGCATAGCATACTGAGCGACCCAATTGGCGGCTGAAATGGCATTAAATGGAGCCGTCCACTGTGAACTACCATCCACTCGGTCACGACGCACCATTGGGTATTCATCAGGCTTAGCCATGGCGCCTGCCTCGTACACTGTACGGAAGCAAATAACGTGACGAGCCTGACCCGCTTTGACAGCCGCAGCTGCAGCGACAATAGCACCGAGCTGAGAAGTGATCTCGCCACCACCAGCGTACCATGTCGCCTTAATGCCTAGTGCGTCAATGAGATCCTCGGCACCCACAGGGGAAAAGCCAAGCATTTGTGGCACGCGCCCAGGGTAAGTGGAAACACCATCAATTTGACTGATCGTTAAACCAGCCTCACCTAAGGCTTCCTTTACAGCATCAACAGTCAACAACAGGGGGTGGCGATCCAGTTTAACGCCAACCTGAGATTGACCGATACCAGTGATGTACGCTTCGTTCACAGACATTATGGGCAATCTTCTCAATCTATTTTCTTAAACAATGGCAGGTACACATCGTCCTGCTGCTCGAAAGTGACTTGTACTTTATCACCGATGTCCACCTGCTCTGGGTCGCAGTCAATAACATTGGTGGTCAAATACACACCCGGTGCACCATCGACTTCAACACGGGCAATCACAAAAGGCACTTCCATTTTAGGGTGCCATTTTTGGTAGTTGAGCGTGAAAGTATCGACCACACCACTGCCAGCAACCGCTTTTGCCTCGACATTTTCAGAAAGGCAGTGGCGGCACACTGGACGAGGGGGATGGAAATGCTGCTCACAATCGTTGCAGTAGTGAATTCTCAGCTCACCTTCCGCACCACCCGTCCAGAAGGCACGGTTGATTGAGTCTAATCGCGGTAAAGCACGGCTCATCTAAACATCCCACTTCAAATAAACTTCTTTAGGGCCCCAAACATGGCCCCCGTGATATTCGAGCGGCTGGGTATCGTCCAAGCGAAACTCTGGCAACCGCGTCATCAATTCTTCGTACAAAATATTCAGTTCGATACGCGCTAAGTGCGAACCCAAGCAGCGATGAATGCCGGCACCAAAGGCAATATGCGAGGTTCCTTCACGATCTACGTCAAACGTTTCGGGGCTGGGATACTCCTTCGCATCCAAATCAGCGCCAGGCAAAAACAGCAGCGCCATTTCACCTTCTTTCATTGTCACACCTTGGAACTCAGCATCCGTTTTTAAGAACCGTGGTGGCAGAGTAAACGTGTAACGACGCAACATTTCTTCGTTCACACTGGAGGCCATTTCCGGATTAGCACGGACTTGAGCCTGCAGCTCTGGGTTCTTAGCCAAATGCACAGCACCCAACGCCATGCCGTTCACCACCGTATCCAGGCCAGCTGCAAACAACATGACAGCGTAGTTTTCGATGTCGTACTGAGTGGCTTTTTCGCCATTAAACTCAGAGTCCCACAGCAGGGACAAAAGGTCATCTTGGGGATTTTCTTTACGATCCATGATGGTGTCACGCATGATTTCCGCCACGCGACCCAAACGAACCTGAACGTGAGCGGGATCCATGTCTGTATCGGCGAAATGTTCATTCACCAGATCACGGTATTCACGTTGACGCTCTACCGGCAAGCCAAACATGCCTAAGAAAATTTGAACTGGCAGAGGCTCTGCTACCGCCTCCACAAAAGCACAGTGCCCCTGAGGTTTGATCGCCTCAATTAATTCAACGGCTAAAGCGCGAATTTTCTCTTTCAGCAGGTTCATCGCCTTAGGTGAAAAGGCTCGCTGTAAGGGGCTGCGATACACAGCGTGATGCGGTGGATCGTAAGTTATGGGAGCAGGAATATAGGGCTTAGGGGCGCCCTCCGGTAGGGAGGCGATCATGCCTTGAATCATTTCATAAGACACTTTGGCGTTGCTAAAAGTATCTGGGTCACGAGAAGCGTTGAATACGGCCGAATGGCTGTTCAACACCCAGTGGCCGCCATGCCGAGGCGTCCAAAAAATCCCCGGCGCATTTTTTGCAATTTCAAGGGCACAACCGTGAGCATCTTCAATCAACTCAGGCTGAGCATAATAATCAAAATCGTAAACCAGTTCGTCTGGTACATGATCGGGCTTTTCGACAGCAGGGCTCAGTGTAGCTTGGCTCATCACAAATTCCTTACGATTATATTATCGTTCTACTTTAATTCGGCTTCATGTTGGCTACTTATGTAACACCAATAATGTGACCGGCAGACTTCTTTTCGTAGCGCTGTTACGTATAACCTTTTAACTATAAATACTTCAGGTGAGATGCCCCACCTGAAGAGATGATTCCGGCTTGCTTATTTTTTGGTCATCATGGCTGACAGATCAATTTGACCCGTTGCCACAGCGCCCATGAAGCCGCCGTCAGCCGGCAACACAACACCGTTCACGATTGTGGCCATATCACTGTTTAAGAAGATCAGCGTGTTCGCTTGCTCTTCTGGTGTGGAGTAACGACCAATAGGCTCCATAGCCATATCAACTGCATCCCCTGAGGCTTCGCGGAAATGCTTCATCATTGGTGTTTGTGTAGGGCTAGGCAAAGTACAGTTAATACGAATGCCTTTCTTGATCAAGTGAGCACCAGACAACATGGTCCAAACAATTACAGCTTCTTTGGAAGTACTGTAACCGTCACGTACCTCATCCAGCTTACCTTCACACCACTCAAGTGCAGCCTGATAGCCTTGCTGAGAAATTAACTCCATCAACACTGGCACACGACGACTCCAGCCCATACCACCGGCAGAAGAAATACTGGCAATAGCAGAACCTTCACCCATCAGTGCAGCCACTTTTTCGGTCAAATGACGAGTACCCAAGAAGTTAACCTTCATAACATCCATTGCCGGCGCAGTTTGCGGCAAGCCAGCACAGTTAAACAAGGCATCAACTTTACCGCCAATTTTCTCAACGGCGGCATCAATGGTAGCCGGATCACGCAAATCAACGAGATTGAAAGAAGCCAAATCAAGATCCGTCTCTTTAAAGTCAAGGCCGTGCACTTCGGCGCCCAACTCAACTAGAATTCGAGCTGTGGCATAACCCATACCCGAAAAACAGCCGCTAACAACAACACGCTTACCTTTATAACCCAAAATATCCATCAATTACTCCTTAGTCATTTGTCTCGCACCACAGGTGCTTGCGCCAATCGCTGCAACTGCAAGCGACAGCTAAACGTTATTCTTCTATTATTTCAATAATCTTTTCAGGGCAGGATCGTGCTCCGCGACGGGCAACATCTTCCATTCCTTTCGGTACGTCGATTTCACTGACCTCAATGTAGCCTTCATCATCTAGCTGAAATAATGTTTCAGATATAGATGCACAACGAGCATTGCCAACACAGGCGTCTTTATCGATTCGGATTTTCAAAATGTAACCTCCAAGCGACAAACAGGGGCAGAATTTAGCCCTCTGGCAAGGGTCTATTAACTGCGTTATTATACATCAATGGTGTTCAATAGCAACGTAGCCACGTTAGTCTAGGCGCTCTGAGAACGCCAAGAAAACCGCCGTTACTGGCCGCATTATCCAGCACCGTGAACACATTGGGCTATAAGTTTAGACCACCCTAGATGCAAAGAAGGGTAAATCATAGACTCTTTCCCCTTCCCTGTACTGGTCTCTGTCGACCAAACTCGTCAGACTGTGTCGTCGGCCAGCGTAGCCAGTCACAAGTCTTTTGGCTTGAACAACCCGATTTCTTATAAGTAGGCTTATCAGGAAAATAACAATATGGCGCTTTACACAACTATCCATCTACACAATATTGCTCCCAACCATGAAGAAGACTACAGCGCATGGTTTGATAATCAGCACCAAGCCGACCTCGCTCGCTTGCGCGGCTTCACCAAAGCTCAACGCTTTAAAGTTGCCAAAGAACAAATCATGCCGGACATCCCGCAGCCTTGGCGCTACATGAGCGTGTATGACTTTGACACAGCAACACCCGACATCGATCTACCTGCGCTGGCACCTTTGTTAGCCAACGTTCGCGATGCAGGATGGGTTGCGGCAGACACAACGGAAAGGCTCTACACCTACAAGCTGTTTGGAGACTGGAAGAGCAGCCCTAACTATCAAGCTGATCAAGCGTTGTCGGGGATGAGCATACTGTTTGGCAATTATGTTATTGGCCGCTATGACGAATACCAAGACTGGTATGAGAACACCCACAGCCATGAAGTGATCAACGTTCCCGGCCACGTAGCTATGAAGCGTGGTGAATTGGCTACCACACAACTGGAACCCAAACATTATTGCCCCGGCGATCAGTTAATTCTGTGTGCCCAACAAACAGACGACCTGATGTTCACGCTCCGCGATTTCAGTGCTCGCGCTCGCGGCGTCAGCCCCAGTGGTATTTCTATGGAGCCGCGCGACCAGCAGGCTGGCTCATTTGCTCGCACCGTTCACTATTTCAACCTTTGCAGTGGCGATCAACGCTGGCCGGGCGGAATCGCTTACGGTGGCGACCTATCTGTTTATAAAGAGAGCGCACAATAAGCCCCCAACAGCAGACAAAAGACATAAGGAAACACGGATGCAGAAAACAATCGTAATTACCGGCGCTGGCGTCGGCTTAGGTCGAGCTCTCGCCAAACGCTTTGCAGAGCTAGGTCATCAAGTGGTTTTGCTGGGTCGCACCTTCGCCAAAGTAGAAGCTACGGCTGCTGACATTGGCGACAACGCTATGGCGGTGCAATGTGATGTGGGCAATCCAGATTCTGTTCGCGAGGCCTTCACCTGTATTACAGAGCGCCACAACAACATTGATGTGCTGATCAATAACGCCGCTGTTTTCGAGCCTTTCCTGATGGCAAATGCCACTGATGCGCAAATCATCAGCGCTGTTAACACCAATCTGATCGGCCCCATGCTGATGGCTCGATCAGCCATCCCACTGTTAAAAGACGGCAGCCAAATCTTTAACATTTCCAGTGAGTCGGTAGAAATGGATTTTCCTCATCTGTCTGTTTATCAAGCTACGAAAGCGGGCGTCGAACGACTGAGTAAAAGTCTCTACAGTGAGCTGGCCCCACAAGGCATTCGCGTCACCAATGTGCGGGCAGGCCAAATGTACGAAGAGGGCAAAGTGTGGGATGCCAACCCAGAGGATCAAATGGCCTTTGGTAAAGCGGCTATGGAGCGAGGCTTCAATCTACGCGAACGTCCGATGTCTCAGTTTGATTCGGTAGCCGATATCTTTTGCCACTTGATTGAGTTACCCGCAGACGTGCATGCGGATTCCATTTCTTTGCACGGCCGCAAAGCCAATTAAGCTAGGAGCCAATTCAATGAGCGAGACCTTTGACTACGTAGTAGTAGGTAGTGGTGCGGGTGCTTTTTGTGCCGCATTGGTTATGCGCCAAGCAGGTAAAAGCGTACTGGTTCTGGAAAAAGCCGAGCAAGTAGGCGGCACCACCGCGACATCGGGTGGCGTGATGTGGATTCCCAATAACCGCTATATGAAGGCTGATGGCATACCAGACAGTCGTGAAGATGCCATCAATTATATGAATACGGTGATTGGCAATCACGAAGATGCCCCTGGAGCTACCGCTATTCGTCGCGAAACTTATGTGGATAAAGCCCCAGAAACTCTGGAGTTTTTGATTTCCCAAGGCCTGCGCTTTCGCCGCATTCCATCTTGGCCGGATTATGTCGATGCTCCCGGACAGTCAGAAGCTGGCCGCACGGTGATATCCGAGCTCTTTGATCTAAAAGAGCTCGGCGAGTGGAAAGGCAAAATCCGTAAGGGCTTCATCCCTATTCCAGCCTATATCGAAGAAGCCATGGAGCTGGCTTACGTCACCAAGCGTTGGTCGAGCACTAAAGCCTTGTTTAGCATCTTGGGGCGTACCGTATTCAGTTTGCTACAAGGTAAGCGCCTGGTGACCGCTGGGCAAGCCTTACAAGCACAAACTCTACATGCCGCCCTAACGGCGGGTACCGATGTGCGAGTGAACAGCGGCGTTAAAGAGCTTATTGTTGAAGGTGGCCGAGTGACCGGCGTAGTGGCCAACATCGAAGGCAAAGAAACACGTATTACGGCTAAACTGGGCGTACTTATTAATGCGGGTGGCTTCGCCAAAAATCAAAGCATGCTGGATAAGTACATTCCCGGCGTCAAAACCGAGTGGTCTGGTGCCACAGCAGAAGATACCGGCGATATGATTGAAGCCGGCATAGGCGCCGGCGCTGCCGTCGCGCAAATGGATCAGCGAGTGGGCTATCCGGTTACGCTGCCACCGGGCAAAAGCGGCTCCCCTACTTTGGTGCAAAGCGAGATGGCAAAACCTCACTGCATCATGGTGGATCACAGTGGCAAACGTTTTGTCAGTGAGGCCAATTCATACGCCTCACTGTCCAAGGCTATCTGGGAACACAATCGCTCTGCACCTGTGATGTACTCTTGGCTCGTTATCGACAGCCAATACGCTGAACGCTATTCCATGGCGGGCGCTCGGGGCAATAAAAAACTGGAAGCCTGGCGCGAAGCTGGCTTTGCTAAGCAGGGCGAAACGCTGACAGAACTGGCACAAGCCTGTAATATCGACGCCGCTCAACTGCAAACGACCGTAGATAACTTCAATCGGTTTGTCCGCAATAACAAAGATGAAGAATTCGGCCGTGGCAGCCACGTTTACCACAATTGGTTGGGAGACGCGCTAGCCACACCGTCACAAACGCTTGGTTCCATTGAAAAAGGGCCTTTTTATGCGATTCCGGTGTATCCGGGCGACGTCAGCACTTTTGGCGGCTTGGTGACCGATCATCACGCGAGGGTGTTAAAAGAAGATGGCTCTGCGATTCCAGGTTTATTTGCTACTGGCGTCTCAACCGCTTCCGTCATGGGTAAAGGCTGCACGGGTGCAGGCGCCAGTATCGGCCCCGCCATCACGTGGGGTTACGTAGCGGCGCAATCCGCGCTAGAAGAAAGCACAAACAGTTAACACAATTTGCAACAACTGCTGGCACAAACCAGCAATTACATAATGATTAACCGATTCGCGCTCAACTTATACAACTTCGCGCGACCTTAAAGGAGATAACAATGGATAAGCTTCAAGATGCTCTGCTGTACATCAACGGCGAAATGCGCCCGTCCGGCAATAATGCATTTTTCGATAACATCAACCCGTGGACCGGTGACACCTGCGGTCAAGCCGCTGACGCGACAGCTGCCGACGTTGAAGAAGCTATTGCTTGTGCTCGAAACGCTTTTGATAACACCGACTGGGCCATTAATCATGAAGAGCGTTACGCTCTAGTGACCAAATTTGTTGAAGCCATGGTAGCCAACCGCGAAAAGCTGGTACAGGTTTCACGTTTAGAGGCTGGTGCAGCGATAGGAGCAGCCGCTCGTGCTCACATCGACGGCGCTCTGAACGGCGCTAAAGACCTGTTGGAATGCTGGAAGAAAGTCGAACTGGTAAAAGATCTTGGCATCAAAAGCGAAGGCTTCGACACCAAGCGTATTGTTCGCCGCGAAGCCACAGGGGTCGTGGGTGCCATTACACCTTGGAATGTACCTCTGTATGTGAATGTGGGTAAAGTCGTTGCTGCTTTATTGGCTGGCTGTACTGTTATCCTCAAACCGGCCCCTGACACCCCACTGATGGGCTCAATCATGGGTGAAATAGCCATCGAAGCTGGGCTGCCAGCAGGTGTGTTTAACGTCATCACCTCAGCAGACCCTGCCATGGCCGGCGAAATGCTTACTACAGATATCCGTGTTGATTTGATCTCGTTCACCGGCTCTACCGCTGTCGGCAAGATCATCATGAAAAACGGTGCCGAGTCACTTAAGCGCGTGTTCCTAGAGCTGGGTGGCAAATCCGCCTTTATCGTACTGGAAGACGCTCCTGAATTTGCTCGTACGGTCATGGGTTCGATGGTAGTTTTCCACGCAGGTCAAGGCTGCGCTTACCCAACCCGTCTGTTAGTGCCAAAAAGCCGTTACGAAGAAGCGGTTGGCGCACTGCAAATGGCCTACCAGGGCTTTGCTGACAAGTGGGGCAAGTTCGATGAACCGACTTGCATCATGGGCCCAGTGATCTCTAAAAAGCAGATGAATCGTGTTGCTGAGTACTTAGAGATCGGCAAAAAAGAAGCTCGTCTTCTGGCTGGCGGCAATGTGCGTACCGATATGGGCAATGGCTTCTTTGTAGAGCCGACTTGCTTTGTGGATTGCACCAATGACATGCGCATCGCTCGTGAAGAAATCTTTGGCCCAGTGTTGGTTGTGATTCCTTTCGAAGACGAAGCCGACGCCGTTCGCATTGCTAACGACAGCGATTATGGTCTGGGTGGCGCAGTATTTGGCCCCACCGAAAAAGCACTGGCCGTCGCCGAGCAAATTCGTGCTGGCGCACTCAGCGTTAATGGCGGCACCAGCATCACCGGCGACCTACCGTTCGGCGGTTACAAGCAGTCTGGCATGGGCCGCGAGTGGGGTGTTGAAGGCATAGAAGACTTCATGGAAGTCAAAGCTATTGGTATCCGCGCCTCTTAAGCGCTGAACGTCGGAAGGTAAGCACCATTTCTTTCTACTAGGTTTGATGTGTATTTCATCAAACCTTTGACGTTCAATTTCGGGCGACATCAGTCGCCCGATTTGTTTTACCCTCAAGGACATTCGCCATGAAACTGTCCCGCCGACAAGAACAACAAGCTCGCCACAAGTTCAACCAACAGCGAGAGCAAATCGATAGCGATGATATCCAGTTCGCCACTGATAAGGGCCACGAAAAAGTCGAGCGCCTAGAAAAAAAGCCCCCCAACCCCGTCAAAAGTCTCTGGCAGGATTTGAGAACCATGGTGGACATGCTATCTGACTACAAAAAAGGAGTTTATAAAACCGTCCCCTGGAGCAGTATTGCCGCCACAACTGGTGCAGTAGTTTATTTTATTACCCCCATAGATGTGATTTTTGATTTTATCCCAGTTGCAGGCTATTTGGATGATGCGTTCGTCATCAAACTCGCTCTGGATATGGCACGCTCTGACATCCAGCGCTACGCAGACTGGAAACAGCCAGAAAACGACGAATCACTTTAGGCTTTCTTCTATCCGCTTTTGTGCCATTCACTTTGTCCTACTCGCTTCGCTGACCAGCACCTTAGAGGGCCGTTTAACTCAACACTCAAATTGTATTTGTGCCGCATCGGCCAGTAAGGGTTTGATTTTTTCGCCCAACGCCACATGAGCAGGATGCGCTAAATACGTTAGGCAATCCTGTTTAGAATCAAAACCAACCACGATGCCATAATCAAATTGAGGCGGCAGTACACCCGCATTGCTACCATGGTCATAAGATTTTATTTGCGCAATCTGGTTCTTTAAATCGTCCCCCATCGCCAAACATTCAGCCAACAAGTCTGCGTCGTGATTCTCTTGAAACTTCATCAATACGATATGTTTTAACACGTGTTCATCCTTATTATTGTTTTCGGGTAACTCAATTGTACCAATTCTGCCCCTCAGTCATGGCTAAGAAATGAAAAGCTTGTCTGGCCGCATGTCGCTGCAGCGCAGACACCGTTAGTAGGTAGGGTAGTTTGGCAGGTACAATGAACCAGCTTTTTCATTATCCTCAATGCGATCCATAAACAACATCACCAACATAGGCCACACCTTGAACCAGTCATCCGATCCGTCTGCCGCTTTACCTACTGAAAACACGCCGCACGCAATGGCCTTTTCCCAGCTTCATCTGGGTGATGAGCTGCTAGCAACGTTGACAGAGTTGGGGTACCACAAGATGACACCCATTCAGGCGCAAAGCCTGCCCGACGTTCTGGCTGGCCGAGATATCATTGCACAAGCAAAAACAGGCTCGGGTAAAACGGCCGCTTTTAGCTTGGGCTTGCTGACCAAGTTGGAAGTAAAACGGTTTCGGGTGCAGTCCTTGGTACTGTGCCCCACTCGCGAGCTGGCCGACCAGGTGGCCAGTGAAATTCGCAAGCTGGCTCGCGGTATTCATAACATTAAAGTCCTCACGCTGTGCGGCGGCCAGCCCTTTGGTCCACAGCTGGGATCACTAGAGCACGGAGCGCACATCATTGTAGGCACGCCTGGGCGAGTAGAAGAGCACGTCCGCAAAGGCACACTGGCACTGGAAAACGTGAGCATGTTGGTACTGGATGAAGCCGACCGTATGCTAGAAATGGGATTTCAAGCAGCGCTGGACGCCATCGTTGAACACACCCCCAAGAAACGCCAGACCCTTTTGTTCAGCGCCACTTACCCAGACCAAATTGACGCCATCGCCAAACGTATTCTCAATAATCCTGTACGTGTTAAAGCCGTAGAACAGCACGATGCTACCAGTATTGAGCAACACTTTTATCAAGTGCGAAACGATGAAGAGCGTCTTCTGGCCACACGATTATTGTTACAGCAGCTAGCCCCTGAATCATCCATGATTTTCGCCAACACCAAACGCGAGGTACAAGATCTGTGTGATGATCTGTGCGAACACGGCTTCAGTGCCGCCGCCTTGCATGGTGATATGGAGCAAAAGGATCGCGACCACACCCTGATTCAGTTTGGCAATAAAAGCATGTGCATATTAGTGGCTACCGATGTGGCCGCGCGAGGCTTGGACATTGACGCTGTTGATTTGGTGATCAACTATCATCTATCACGAGATATGGAAGTACATGTCCATCGCGTAGGGCGTACCGGGCGCGGTGGAAGTCATGGTATCGCTTGCTCGCTTTTCAGCGAAAAAGAAGATTACAAAGTCGCGCTGTTGCAAGACTTTATTCAACACGACATCAAAGGCGAGCCGCTGCCTTCGCAGAAAATTTTAAACAATCCTCCGCGCCAGCCGGTCATGGCAACATTGCTCATTGATGGCGGCAAAAAACAAAAGCTACGACCCGGTGATATTTTAGGGGCTCTCACCGGCGAGCGTGGCATTAGCGGTGAGCAAGTGGGAAAAATTAAAATCACCCCAAACAAAGCCTTTGTCGCAGTCAAGCGCGAAGTTGCTAAAAAGGCTTTAACGATATTAACGGACGGCAAACTGAAAGGACGTAATTTTCGCGCACGACTCATCAGCAAAAAATAACACCGTACAGCTGGCGAATAGTAACTCGCGGTTTCGGATAATTAGGTACCTAATAACGACAAGAAGGAGCTTCGTGTTATGCAGAGTCTGGTGAAAGGTTTTAACCCAAACTACGCAGAAGACACACCAACACTTGCCGAACTACAAGCACTGAGCGGTAAAGCGGTGCTTGAATTCGGCACCTCTTGGTGCGGCCATTGCCAAGCGGCGCAACCAGCCGTACATACGATCCTCAGTCAAAATCCCACACTGCCACACATCAAAGTCGCAGACGGGAAAGGCAAGAAGCTCGGTCGTGCTTTTAGTGTGAAGCTGTGGCCGACGCTCATATTACTGAACGATGGCATCGAAGTAGCTCGTGTTGTACGTCCCCGTCATCACCAAGAAATCAGTGACCTACTCTCGCAACCCTGCTGAATGTTTTCAACAGAGTTAAACACCGTGAGACCTAACCACTCTCTTAGTAATGGTTTGTAGGGTAGCTTCTTACTAAAAGGAATTGAACGTGCTAACAAAGCTTCGCAATCTACTGAATAAAGCGGAATCCAGTTTATGGTTGATTCCGTCAGTGATGTCTATTGCCGCGCTACTCTTAGCGATGCTGTCACAACATTTTGATGAATACCTCGCGACACACACAGATTATTTTTGGCCGCACTGGTTGCTTTATGCCGGTGATCTAGAAGGATCACGCCTCCTACTGTCTACCGTCGCCGGATCGATGATTACTGTGGCGGGCGTGACCTTTTCCACCACGATGGTGGCACTGTCGTTAGCATCGTCGCAATTTGGCCCAAGGCTG
Source organism: Pseudomaricurvus sp. (assembly GCA_965656525.1). GTDB lineage: Bacteria > Pseudomonadota > Gammaproteobacteria > Pseudomonadales > Cellvibrionaceae > Pseudomaricurvus. The sequence goes on from CBFHKY010000007.1 coordinate 153,217, forward strand.
CTCACTAACTTCATGCGCGACAAAGGCAACCAGGTTGTACTTGGTGCTTTTATCGCCAGCTTTTTATATTGTTTGTTAGCATTGGGTAATGGTGATCCAACGGTCGTTCCCACGGCTTCAGCCACTATTGGCGTGGTACTGGCGGTATTCAATGTAACACTGCTGATTTATTTTATTCATCATGCGTCCTCCACCATTCGCGCCGAGCATGTGGTTGAGGTGGTCGCCTACGATCTAATGAATATTTTAGACAACTTGGTAGCCGAGCCATTATGTTCTGAAAAAACCCAAGAAGATAACGAATACCAAAAGGTCCATGCACGCTTACGACAACAATTTTCTGAACAGAAAAATGTCCTCACGGTGAACTCACAAAAGAGTGGTTATATTCAAGCCATTAATAGCGACGGG
>CBFHKY010000008.1:0-3415 GCA_965656525.1 Pseudomaricurvus sp.
GTTTCTTTTTTGATGAAAAGAGAAGCTTTTTTCTGGCCTTTCAAAGGCTTTTTTATGAATTTAGGTGCTGTTCCCATTGATCGCAAGCAGGCAAAAGATGTGGTAACACAAGCGGTGGATTGGTACGGATCACACGATAAGGTCTGGCTGGGGATTACGCCCGAGGGCACTCGCAGCCGTGTCGATCGCTGGAAAACGGGCTTTTTACGCATGGCTCATGCCGCTGATGTACCCGTTTTGTTGATTGGTATGGATGCCACGCGTAAAACCATTATTTTAGACAAAGTGATCCGCGTCAGTGAGCAATCAATACAGCAGCCAGAAGTGCATGCTGAAGAAATTCGTCAGTACATGACGGATAAATTCATTGGCATCAGACCTGAAAATCACTAAACATTCTGTTTATACTCAAAGCCTCATTCATTTCCTGTAATGGGAGGGGCTTGTGTTTCCACGATTAACTCATTTGGCACTTCACGTTCAAAACCTACCTGAATGCATCGCATTTTATGAGCGTTACTGCAATATGCGTGTTTGTCATGAGCGCCAAGGCGGCAGCAAAAATATTGTTTGGATGGCGGAACCTGGTCGCGAAACAGATTTTATCTTTGTATTGATGGATGGAGGTGCATCGATACCTGTTCCAGCTGGCGATTATCGACACCTCGGGTTTGCGGTGGAAAGTCGTGACCAGGTCGATCATATTGCCGCCATGGCTGAACGGGATGAATGCTTATTGTGGGCACCCCGTGAGGAGCCTTTCCCCGTCGGCTATTATTGTGGCATTCTCGACCCAGAAGGGCAGCAAGTGGAGTTCAGCTATGGTCAGCCTCTGGGGCCTGGTGCTGCGCAACCTTGACCATCTTGAGCCTGAAACAGTGTTGTTTGTGACTCGCTGGGGGACACCGTGACGATTGCAATTTCCATTCTCTTAGCACTGGTGGTTTCGCTGGCAGTAATGGGGGTATTGTTAACGGTAAAAACACCTCATTACCGAGCCAATGCCAGTAGCGTATCCACTTTGTTGGAATGGGTATTATTAGGGCAGGCGAGCGAAAACCAATGGCGCATATTTTGTGAAATTCCCATTCGGCACTGCTCTGAGTTAGAAGATATTCGTCAACGTTGTGTGGCAATTGATGATGCCCATTTTGTTGGAGAATGTCGCCGTGGTTGCATGTTGGATAAAGAAGGGCAGCTGGCGTTGCAGGATGTTCTGAAGGATGTAAAACAGTTGTCTTAGTGCCAGCGTTAAACTCTAGCGCCCCAATGGAGACAAAAACAACAGGCTAAGCGCTGCGCAACATATATAAATGTATAAATGGAACAAGTGACACTATGAAAGTTGGCGGAAAGACAAGAATCAAGCGCGGGATAAAGGTGATTGACGCAAGAGGGTCAATACAATGAGCTCGACTCCGGTGGCACGGTTTTTAATTCTGAGTGCGGCGTTTGTGATTGTGGTGGCGGGAATGCGTGCGGCAGAAACGCTGTTGATTCCTTTCCTATTGTCGTTATTCATTGCGGTAATTTGTTCGCCTGCGTTGCTGTGGCTCAAAAGTCGAGGCGTGCCTTCCTTTCTGTCGTTATTATTGATTGTGGCCGTGATTGCTGGGGCGGGAACTTTTATTGGTGCTATTGTTGGGGCTTCGATCAGCGACTTTCGTCAAGATCTGCCCACTTATCAAGAGCGTTTGATTTTTCTTCGCGGGCAATTGGAAGCTTGGTTGGCTACAAAAGGCTACAGTGTACCGGCGTCACTGGCACAAGACATTCTTGATCCGGGGGTGGTGTTGTCCTTCATCGGCAATACGCTCGCTTCGTTTGGTAATGTGATGACCAATGCGTTTCTTATTTTGTTGACCGTGATCTTTATTCTGGCCGAAGAAGTAGGTTTTTCAGATAAGCTCGTCGGTTCGCACCCTAAGGGTGAGGCCATGGTGGCGGCATTGCAGCGTTTTACCTCTAGTGTGAATCGTTACATGGCGATTAAAAGCGTCCTCAGTTTATTAACCGGTTTTTTAATAACGTTGTGGTTGTGGTGGATTGGCGTGGACTTCCCCGTGTTGTGGGGAATGCTGGCGTTCCTGCTGAATTTTGTGCCTAATCTGGGCTCTATTTTGGCGGCTGTGCCCACAGTTTTGCTGGCATTGATTCAGTTGGGTGTTGGCGATGCCGTTTTGACCGGTGTGGGGTATTTACTGGTCAATACTTTGGTGGGTAACGGTTTAGAGCCACGTCTAATGGGTCGAGGCCTAAACCTTTCTACGTTAGTCGTATTTTTATCGTTGGTTTTTTGGGGCTGGGTCTTGGGCCCTGTCGGTATGTTGCTGTCGGTACCGCTAACCATGACTGTAAAGATCGCACTAGAAAGCGGTCGTGATACCCGTTGGTTAGGGCAGTTATTGGGCTCAGGAAAAGCGCCGTCCTAAGCAGTGTTAGCTGGTGGGCAGAGTGGGAACTTGTACAATATTGGTCGATGGCTTGATGCCATGAATTGATGATTTTTTGAAGGATGCCAACACTTGATCAGTGAAGTCTTGACCCATGCGGTGAGTGATGTTTTACCAACCGCTCGGATTGAAACCTTGGCCTTAAATAACGGTACAGGGATTAGCCTGTATTTAATGAACGAGGATTACCCCCAAGACCGCTTGCCGCAAGAAGCGGCATTAAAATTAATGGAGCAACCTTTTTATTGGGCGTTTTGTTGGGCTTCGGGGTTGGTGCTGTCGCAACACATTGTGCAAAACCCTGAATTGGTCGCAGGAAAGAGAGTGCTAGATTTTGGTTGTGGCAGCGGGGTGGTGGCAATTGCTGCGGCTAAAGCGGGAGCTGCTGAGGTGGTGGCTTGCGACATTGACCCTTTAGCCATTTTAGCCACTAAAGAAAACGCATGTTTGAATCAAGTGCAGCTGACTTTCTGTGACGATTTTATGGATGTGGAAGGTGAGATCGATCTTATTATTGTGGCGGATGTACTCTATGATCGAGATAACTTTCCTTGGTTGTCTCGTTTTGTGGCACGCGCTAATGATGTATTGATTGCCGATTCACGGGTCAAAGATTTTGATTTTCCTCCCTATCGTCAAATTGGTCGTCAGGAAGGGTGTACAATGCCCGATTTGGATGAATCCTCAGAATTTCGCGATGTCAGGCTCTACCGTGGAACAACGCTCAACCAAGAGCGGTTATAGCCATCTGTGATCGGCAGCCACGGTGCTTGCCGTGTGATATGCCTCCCTATAGGTCGTCAGTTCCCTGTTTTTGATGTCAATATTTAGATTGGAAAGGGCACGGCTTATGGTCTATAACTGATCATATTGTGTGTTGTTTACTTTCATTTCAAAACTCTATTGAAATCGATCAGGGATAGTAGATGTCAATTCGTGAACAGGTGTTGTTGTTTAAGCCG
>CBFHKY010000008.1:3514-28042 GCA_965656525.1 Pseudomaricurvus sp.
CTTTCATTTCAAAACTCTATTGAAATCGATCAGGGATAGTAGATGTCAATTCGTGAACAGGTGTTGTTGTTTAAGCCGGTACAGGCAACCAGTTGCTATGATTTTATTGGGCAACAGTTCGAGACCACCTGCGTAACCAGTGTTGAAGCTGCCGTGTCACTGGCCAAAGAAAACGATTACAAAGCCATTGTCTGTGATTTGTCTCAAAGCGAGCCCTTTGACATTACTGTGTGTGAAGGGATGTTCTCGTCTGAATCGGACGAACGCGATATGCCAGTGTTGGTGTTGTCGTCGAGTGATGAATTAGACGATAAATTAATCACGTTTGAAGCAGGCGCGGATGATTACATTGCCCCTAATACCCCCCCCGAAGAAGTTTGTGTTCGCATACGCAAAGCCATCTTTCATCAAGTCGCTAGTGAGCAGCTGAAGGATCGACTGAATTTAGCCAATAAAACGGCGTTTTCGGTCATGAGTGACAACAGCGATTTAGGGTCCAATATCCAATTCTTGTTACAAATCCATCAGTGCGACAATTTAGATCAGCTAGGGCAAATGTTTTTTCGCATATTGTCAAAATACGACATCAGTTGCAGCTTACAGATGCGCAGTATTTACAATGTGAAAAACATGGAAGCCAGCGGTATGGAAAAAGACCTCGAGTCTCAATTGTTATTCCAGATGAAAGACGGTGGGCGTTACATCGATTTTGGTCGACGCACCATCGTGAATTATGGGCGAGTTTCTCTATTGATTCGGGATATGCCGCTGAACGATGATCGTCGCTATGGGGCCATCAAAGATAATACTTTTTCACTGATCCAGGGTGTAGATGCTCGAGTAAAAGCTTTGGATGAACACTTAAAGCTGCAAGAAGAAAAAAACAGCCTGCATAAATTGTCGCAGGATGTGAAGTCGGCCATGAGTGACATTGATCAGTCCTATCAAGAAGTGATGCGTAATATTGCCGATGTGGTAGAAGACATGGCTGAGCAAATTGACGGTCGGATTCCCGCTTTAGCGCTGAGCGAAGAGCAGGAACGCTTTTTTGAAACCGTGGTGCAAAATTGTGTTATGGAAACAAGCCGTGTATTTAACGATGGCTTAAAAGTAGATCAGTTCTTCAAGAGTCTATCAGACAGCATGGATCAAGCTTTGCAAGACTTGTCGGAAGATGACAGTGATCTTATCAGCGAAGATCCTCTCTCCAGTGATCAGATCGGTGGTGACGATATCGAATTATTCTGACACAGGACTTACAAACAACCTATCGTCCCCGATTCTAAAAACAGGCTCGTTCATTAAAATGACGGTTGGTTTGTTAGGGTTTTAAAACCTTTTTTGGGTGTTTCCGCGCGGGATAACATGTACGGCAAATATCACATACAGTACCGTTACAACCTCTGGCCGAGCAGTATTCACGACCATAAAAGATAATTTGCAAGTGCAGCTTGTTCCATTCTGATTTTGGGAACAGTCGCTTTAAATCCTTTTCCGTTTGCTGCACGTTTTTTCCATTGGTAAGCCCCCATCGCTGTGCCAAACGATGGATGTGAGTATCCACAGGAAAGGCGGGTACTCCGAAGGACTGCGCCATCACGACGCTAGCGGTTTTGTGCCCCACACCTGGGAGTGTCTCTAGTGCCTCCATATCGGCGGGCACTTCACCGCTGTAGCGCTCGACGAGTATTTGCGAGAGCGTGGCGATAGCTTTAGATTTTTGCGGTGAGAGGCCACAAGGTCGAATAATGGCTTGTATATCGGCTACCGACTGCTTTGCCATGTCGAAGGGGTTGTCGGCTAATAGCCACAGTTTGGGCGTGATTTGATTGACCCGTTCATCTGTACACTGAGCCGACAGTAAGACGGCTACCAGTAGTGTGTAAGGGTCTTTATGATCTAGCGGAATCGGTGGATTCGGATACAGCTCATTAAGGCGCTGATGAATGTGTGCGACCCGCTCTGCTTTGAGTAAATTTTTAACCTGCATGGCCTATGGCTATTTTCCGTAGTGGTTAGATGCTGATGATCAGAGCGATTAGCCCTTCATCAAAAACTCTTTGAGTCTCTCGGCGGCTTCTTGGCATTCAGCCACGGTTGCGACCAGCGCCATGCGTATGTGGTTTTCACCGGGGTTAAAGCCTTCGGATTCGCGAGCAATATAGCGCCCAGGCAGAACAGTAATGTTTTTTTCTGCGTACAGCCGTTGTGCAAAATCGGTGTCACTCATGGGCACCCGTGGCCAAAGATAAAAACTGGCGTCTGGTTTTTTTACGTCGAGATACCCTTCGAGTGTACGCAGTACCGCATCAAATTTTTCACGATAGGCATCGCGATTAATACGCACGTGATGCTCATCTTGCCATGCAACCACAGACGCTAACTGGTTGGGGATCGACATGGCACAGCCATGGTAAGTGCGATAGAGCAAGAAGTCAGACAGGACATCAGCATCACCGGCCACAAACCCTGAGCGCAGCCCGGGTAAATTTGAACGCTTTGACAAGGAATGAAACACAACGCAGCGTTTAAAGTCGTTGCGTCCTATTTCTGCACAGGCTTGCAGCAAACCTACGGGTGGGTTGTCTTCGTCAAAATACAGCTCGGAATAGCACTCGTCGCTGGCAATGATGAAATCATGCTCATCAGCTAGTGCAATCAGTTTTTTCAGTGTTTCTGTCGCAATAACGGTTCCTGTAGGGTTGCCCGGCGAGCACAAAAACAGTAACTGACAGCGTTGCCAGATTTCATCGGGGACTTTATCAAAGTCGGGTTCGTAGTGATTTTCTTGCAAGCAATTTAAAAAATAAGGTTCGGCCCCAGCCAAAAAAGCAGCCCCTTCATAAATTTGATAAAAAGGGTTGGGTGATACCACCAAAGGCTTTTTGTTGCGATCAATAATGGCTTGAGTAAAAGCGAACAGAGCTTCTCGAGTACCATTAACAGGCAGCACATGGCAGTCAGGATCTACCGTTTGTGACATCAGGTGGAAGCGATTTTCTAACCATTGCGCAATGGTTTGACGAAGCTCGGGTAGACCCTTAGTACTTGGGTAATTGACCACGCGTGACAAGTTGTCACGCAAACAGTCCAATACAAATTGCGGTGGTTGGTGTTTAGGTTCACCAATAGACAGTGCAATATGCTCAAGGTGTGCTGGTGGTTCGACTTGGGCTTTCAGCGCATTTAGTTTTTCGAATGGGTAAGGCTGTAAGCGTTTCAAATCCGGGTTCATAGTCTAGCTCTTCGCAAGGTTATTCTTTAAATGTCTTGTACGTTTTGAACTTGCTGATCAAGTTGGGTGCAAATCGCTTTTTGCAACTCTATGCATAAGTCTGGATCGCTGAGGGGTTGCTCTTGGTCATCAGTAATAAAGAAAATATCTTCCACTCGCTCACCCAGTGTGGTGATTTTGGCGTTGCTGATTTGAATGTCAAAATCTAAAAATATACGCGCAATTAACGCCAATAGACCAGGGCGGTCTGGGGTTATTACTTCTAACACGGTGGTGTTGGTGTTGATGTCATTACTGATGGATGTGCGGGTAGGAATGGCAAAGTTTTTCAGCAGTCTGGGCGTACGTCGCTGAATGGTGTTGCGATAGTTATCCACTAGCGCAAGCTCTTCTTTCAGGGCCTGTTGGATTTGAGCGTAAATTTCAGGGCTATCACCAATAGGGCGGTTGTCTTCATCCAATACGTAAAACGTGTCAATCGTATAGCCGCCACGCTCAGTGTTGTAGATACGTGCATCCTGAATGGATAGATTTAAATAATCTAAGGCATTGGCGACGGCTGCAAAAACGTTACTGCGATCTTGTGTGCGAATAAAAATCTCGGTGGCACCCTCATGAGTCAAGCGGGTGGTTTCGCGTACTAAAATCAAATCATCACTGCTGTTATGGTCGATAATAGCGGCGCTCTGCCAGGAGATGTCACTGGCGCTTTCCCGTAAGAAGTAATTGTCATCGAGATAATCCCAAAGACGGGCAATTTTAATGCCGTTGTAGCCTTTTTCGACCAAAAGGTTCATCGCCGCCACTTGCGTTTCTTCGATCAAATCTTGCCTGTCGATGGGGTTTTCCAATCCGCGACGCAGAGCGCGTTTGGTTTCCATAAACAGTTGACGCATCAGGGTGGCACGCCATGTGGTCCAGAGATTAGGGTTGGTTGCATTGATATCAGCGACGGTCAATGCAAACAAATAATTGAGGTGCATCTGGTCACCCATCTCTGAGGCAAATTGATGAATGACATCCGGGTCCTGTGTGTCTTGCTTTTGTGAAACGGAGGACATTAACAAGTGTTTTTCTACCAGCCAGGCGACTAATCGTGCCTCGTGATTTTTAAGACCGTGACGAAGACAGAAATCGATAGCATCTTGCGCCCCTAATACGGAGTGGTCACCGCCTCGACCTTTGGCGATATCGTGATAAAGGCCCGCAATAAACAAGAGTTCTGGTTTAGGTAGTTTCTGAATACAGTCGTGGGCGACAGGAAATTTTTCTGCACTGGCGGCATCGTACAATTTGACAATGTTTTCCACGACCATCAACGTGTGGGCATCGACGGTGTAAATGTGAAACAGGTCGTGCTGCATTTGGCCAATGATTTGACCAAACTCTGGTAAATAACGCCCCAGAATATTGTAGCGAGTCATACGCCTTAGCTGCGAAACTAAGCCGTTTTTGTTTTTAATCAATTCAAGAAACAGAGCGGTATTTTTAGGGTCGTTGCGGAAGTTGTCGTCAATTAGATTGCGGTGCTCGCGAATCAATCGAATGGTTTCCGGACGGACACCGCGAACGTCTTCACGGCTGCCCATAAGCACAAAGATTTCCAGTAGGGCGGATGGATACTCAACGAATACTTGATCATGGATCGCTTCGATATAACCGTCACGGTTTTGAAATCGCTCATTGATCGGTGTTACGGTAGGCCTATGATTGCGATTGAGAACGGCAGCGTTAAGAAAATGCAGCAGTACATCGTTTAATTCACGCAGAGACACGACAGTGCGATAGTACTTATGCATAAAGTGTTCAACTGCTAACCCAGTATCATCATCTTTATAACCAAACATTTTTGCCAGCTGACGCTGATAGTCGAAGAGAAGCCGCTCTTCAGGGCGCTCTGCCAGCTTGTGTAAGCCGTAGCGAACTTTCCAAAGAAATTCTTCACCGGATAGCAGCAGGGCAAACTCTTCTTCAGTAAAAAAATCCTTGCCGGCGAGCTGCTTTAATGTGCGCACGCCATAATGGCGCTTAGAGACCCAGACAATAGTTTGGATGTCTCGCAGGCCGCCAGGGGCATTCTTAATGTTAGGCTCTAGGTTATATTCGGTGTTGTTGTGTTTTAAGTGGCGCTGCTTTTGTTCATGCCATTTAGCGGAAAAGAATTCATCGGCAGGCCACATTTGATCTGGCCGGATCAGTTGCTGAAGCTCTATGCAGACTTTGGTGTTGCCAACAATGGAGCGTGATTCGATTAAGTTGGTGACGACAGTAATGTCTTTTTTAGCAATATCAACACATTGTGCGATGGTGCGCACACTGTGACCAATATCCAGACCAATATCCCATAGCAGCAACAAAAACTGCTGTGCATTATCTAGGTCTTGCTGAGATTCTTCTCGCATTAACAGCAATATGTCGATATCTGATTTGGGGTGCAGTTCGCCTCGCCCGTAACCACCTACGGCTATTAAGCTGGCGTTATCGCTCCAAGTGAACTGATGCCAAGCGTAATGAAGAATACAGTCTGTAAACAGCGCGCGATCATAAATCAGTGCACTGATTTCTTCACCTTCCTCAAAGCGCACATCCAGGTGCGTGTCGGCGCCGAAAACGGCATCTTTGAAGATAGAAAGTGTTTTATTTTGCGGGTCTTCTAAAGCACAACGGAACCGGTGTTGGTTAAAAAAGAAAAGCGGGCGTTCAAAATAAGGGATATTCATTAAGGCGGCTCGTAGAGTTGTGCTAGGAAGAGCGATGGCTCATTGTCCAAGGCAGCCCGCAAATCACTGATAAATGGCGGTTTACGGGTGCGTTCAGACTTAGGTCTTTAAGCGTGCTCGTGGTGTTTCAAAATGGCTCGTCAGGTCTTTTGGTGAGGACTTCGACACCGTCTTTTGTCACTGCCAGCGTGTGCTCCCATTGGGCCGACAAACGCTTGTCTTTGGTTTCTACTGTCCAGCCATCTTTCAGTAGCTTAGTTGTCGCCTTACCAGCATTGATCATTGGCTCGATAGTAAATGTCATGCCTTCTTTGAGCTCTAGCCCCGTATTGGGCTTGCCGAAGTGTAAGACTTGGGGCTCTTCGTGAAATGTATCGCCGATGCCGTGACCACAGTATTCTCGAACCACAGAGTAGTAGTTCTTTTCGGCATGCTGCTGGATAACGTGGCCAATATCTCCAAGTGTGCACCCCGGTTTCACCAGTGCAATACCTTTGTATAGGCACTCTTGGGTGACTTGTATGAGTCGTTCAGCGTGGCTGGGAACGTCTCCTACTGTGAACATCTTGCTGGTATCGCCATACCAGCCGTTGTAAATCACAGTAATGTCGATGTTGATAATGTCGCCGTTTTTGAGGATTTTCTTATCAGAAGGGATCCCGTGACAGATCACTTGGTTGACCGAAGTGCAAATGGATTTAGGGAAGCCTTTATAATTCAGCGGGGCGGGGATGGCATCTTGCACATTGATAATGTAGTCATGGCAAATGCGGTCGAGCTCACCTGTTGTGATACCGGCAACCACATGAGGCCCGATCATTTCCAATACGTCAGCGGCCATGTGGCCAGCCACACGCATCTTTTCGATTTGTTCAGGGGTTTTGATTGAGACATTCATAGTGATTTACATATCTACCTTGTGTCGGTGGTGTAGGCTGCCATTGTAAACTAAGGATTATCTTAGCCATAGGCCTCATCGATCAGTTACTGAGCGCACATGCCTAGCACAAGGCGGGTATTTGACCCGTTTTAAGGCTTTTTCTTTCTATTGTAAGGGGGGTATGGTATAAAGCGCGCCCTAGGAATTTGATGTGTCTCGTTAGTGCGTCAAAATTCTAGTAAAAATTGGCGTTCTCATTAGAAAATGCTCTTACATTAAAGTCACACACATACCGACACATCTGTCTGGGTGCCCAACACGTTGGGTTGATCGATGGGGTATGTGGAGGCCTAACCCAAGGAAAATACCTATGCCAAACGTAAGCATGCGCGATATGCTGCAAGCCGGTGTCCATTTTGGTCACCAGACTCGCTACTGGAACCCTAAGATGGGTAAATACATCTTTGGTGCCCGCAATAAAATTCATATCATCAATCTTGAGCACACTGTACCTGTTTTCAACGAAGCGTTGCAGCTGGTTCATCAGATGGCAGCTCAAAAGAAAAAGATTCTGTTTGTCGGCACCAAGCGTGCTGCCTCTAAAGTGATTAAAGAGCAGGCCGAGCGTTCAGGTCAGCCTTTTGTAAGTCACCGTTGGTTGGGTGGTATGTTAACCAACTACAAAACCATTCGTGCTTCTATCCGTCGTTACCGTGAGCTTGAAGCTCAGCAGAATGATGGCACTTTTGAAAAATTGACCAAAAAAGAAGCGCTCATGCGCAGTCGCACCAAAGACAAGCTAGAACTGTCTATTGGTGGTATTAAAGATATGGGCGGTTTGCCTGATGCGATGTTCGTTGTGGATGTAGAGCACGAGCGCATTGCCATCCAGGAAGCTAATAAGTTGGGCATTCCCGTTATCGGTATTGTTGATACCAACAGCAACCCAGACGGCATTGATTATGTTATTCCTGCGAATGACGATGCCATCCGCGCTGTGAAGCTGTACGTGACGGCTTTTGCTGATGCTTGTCTGGAAGGGGCTGCCAGCCAGAATGCTGCACCTAAAGCTGACGAGTTTGTAGAAGTTAGCGACAGCGCTGCTGCCGAATAATAAGCAGCGTTTTGTCACACAGCTCTGTTACTTTTTTGTAGTGGAGCTGTGAAAAAGGGGCTTAGAGCCCCTTTTTTGAACCTATTATCGATCAAAGAATTCAAAGAGGGCATTGTCATGGCAGCTGTTTCTGCTTCCTTGGTAAAGGATCTGCGCGAGCGTACAGGCTTGGGCATGATGGAGTGTAAAAAAGCATTGAAAGAAGCCGATGGCGACATCAATCTGGCTATCGAAAATCTGCGCAAAGATTCCGGTCTTAAAGCAGAGAAAAAAGCGGGTCGTACCGCTGCAGAAGGCGTTGTTGCGGCTAAAGTTGCGGATGACGGTTCTTTCGGTGTTGTGGTTGAAGTAAACAGCGAAACCGACTTCGCGGCACGTGACACAGGCTTTTTAGCTTTTGTTGGCAAAGCATTGGATGCAGCATTTTCGGGTAAAACTGCTGATGTGGCAGCTGATTTAGAAGAAGATCGTCAAGCTCTGGTGCAAAAAATCGGTGAGAACATTGGTTTTCGTCGCGGCGCTGTTGTCGAAGGCAACGTTGTGGGTGCTTATGTTCACTCAAACAGCAAAATTGCTGTTTTGGTTCAGTTGGAAGGCGGTAGTGTTGATGTGGCCAAAGATGTGGCTATGCACGTTGCAGCGGTAAACCCTCGTGTGATTACCCCTGCCGATATGCCAGAAGAAGAGTTGAATCAAGAAAAGGATATCATCAAGGCTCAGCCGGATATGGCAGGCAAGCCAGACAACATCGTTGAAAAAATGATGGTTGGTCGTATCAACAAGTTCTTGAAAGAAAACAGCCTGACCGAGCAGCCCTTCGTGAAAAACCCTGATGTAACAGTGGGGCAGTTGGTTAAAGACGCTGGTGCCAGCATTGTTAATGTCGTTCGCCTTGAAGTGGGTGAGGGCATCGAAAGAGAAGAGGCCGATTTTGCGGCCGAAGTTGCGGCACAAGTCGAAGCTTCCAAGAAGTAACTTTGATGGAAGGTTTATTCTCTGTGGTGAGGTGTGTTAGCGCCCCCTAAAGGAGAAAATACAGAAAGGCGGGGGTCGATACCTCCGCCTTTTTGCTGTTACACTCTTAAAAATTTAAACCCTATATTGGAGATTAGCTTTAATGGCCACAGCACAAGGTCGGGACAAAAAGTACAAGCGTATTCTTTTGAAGCTCAGTGGTGAGCAGCTGATGGGCTCTGAAGGGTTTGGTATTGACCCGAAAGTTCTGGATAAAATGGCCATAGAGATCGGTCAGCTTGTGGGTATTGGAGTGCAGGTTGGCTTGGTTATCGGTGGCGGCAACCTCTTCAGAGGGGCGGCCCTGAGTGCCGCTGGCTTAGATCGTGTAACTGGCGACCACATGGGTATGCTGGCTACGGTTATGAACGCTCTGGCTATGCGTGATGCCCTAGAGCGCAGTAATATTGCCAGTCGAGTCATGTCGGCTATCCCCATGAGTGGTGTTGTCGAGCATTATGACCGTCGTCGAGCTAATCGTTTTCTTAAGCAAGGCGAGGTCGTTATCTTCGCAGCGGGCACAGGTAACCCCTTTTTCACAACCGATTCGGCGGCGTGTTTACGAGGCATCGAAATTGAAGCTGATATTGTCTTAAAGGCGACCAAAGTCGATGGTGTATACACCGCCGATCCGATGAAAGACCCTGCTGCAACCCGTTACGAGCGCCTTACTTACGATGAAGTCTTGGATAAGAAGCTGGCGGTTATGGATTTAACGGCCATTTGCCTGTGTCGAGAGCAGGATATGCCTTTGCGTGTTTTTAAGATGGACAAGGCCGGCGCATTGCTCAATATTATCAAAGGGGAATCGGAAGGTACGCTGATCGAAGAAGCTACTGACGACGATTGAAGAAGAACCCCTATATTTAATCAGTTAGTCCATCGCGAACTTGATGGTTTCAGGTTGATGGCGTTGGGCTAATGTGCTGATGAGATGGGCCTTTTGGGCCATGAAGTTTCACAGAGGAATGGAAAGATGATCGAAGAATTGAAGCAAGACGCCGAAGAGCGTATGGGTAAAGCCATTGATGCTTTAGGTAACAATTTTAACAAGATTCGTACCGGTCGTGCTCATCCGAGCATTTTGGACAGTGTGAGCGTCAATTATTACGGCGCCGCGACACCGTTGAGCCAAGTGGCAAACATCTCTGTTCTGGATGCTCGCACACTGTCGGTTAGTCCGTGGGAAAAGAACATGACGCCCGAAATTGAAAAGGCCATCATGAAGTCTGATCTTGGCTTAAACCCTGTGACCACTGGCGATTTGATGCGGATACCCATGCCGCCACTAACGGAAGAGACGCGCAAGAATTACATCAAACAAGCTCGTTCAGAAGCTGAAAATGCCCGAGTCTCCATTCGCAATATCCGTCGTGATGTTTTGAGCGATGTGAAATCTTTGTTGAAAGATAAAGAAATCAGCGAAGATGAAGATCGTCGCGCACAAGATGACGTGCAAAAAATTACCGATAAGTTTGTCGCTCAGGTGGATACCGCTTTAGCGGCGAAAGAAAAAGATCTACTGCAGATCTGATTTCATCTCGATATTGAAGCCCGTGTTGATGTGTCTGTCAGCATGGGCTTTTTTGTTTTCTAGTATGGCTAGGCCTTGTGGTCAGTAATGCCGAGTGGTTAAAAATATAAGCCCTCTTTGAGTGAGAAGCAGGGTATGGAGTTGGCATGAGTGGTAACTCGTTGCGCCATATCGCCATTATTATGGACGGTAACAACCGTTGGGCGAAACAACGTGGCAAAGCAGGAACGCAAGGGCATAAAGTGGGCGCTGAGCGCATCCGAGATGTGGTGAAAGCGTGTCAGGAACATCAGATTGAGGTTTTGACTTTATTCGCCTTTAGTTCGGAAAACTGGCAGCGCCCAGCAGTGGAAGTGGACGCTTTAATGGGGCTGTTTTTGGCTTACCTGAAAAAAGAAGTCAAAAAGCTTCGAGAACAGCGTGTTAAATTAAAGATCATCGGACGACGTGATCGTTTCAGCAAGAAAATTCAGCAAGCTATTGTCGATGCGGAGGCGATGGCATCAGAGGGAACGGCGACGTTGGTGATCGCAGCGGATTACGGTGGCCAGTGGGATATTGCCCATGCCGCTCAGACGTTAGCTGTGCAAGTCGCTGAAGGTCAAATTCGACCCGAAGATATTACTGAGAACAGTTTAACTGCAGGGATTTCTACGGCAGACTTGCCGCCTCTTGACTTGCTGATTCGTACTGGCGGTGAAAAACGCATCAGTAATTTTCTGTTGTGGCAAGCCGCTTACAGTGAGCTCTATTTTACCGACGTGTATTGGCCCGATTTTGACGGTGAGGCCTTATCCCTTGCCGTGAATGACTTTCACCAGCGCCAAAGGCGATACGGTAAAACTTCTGAACAAATTGAGCGAGGCGAATAAATTGCTGAAACAACGGGTCATCACTGCCGTCGTACTTGCGATCTTTTGTTTAGGGCTGCTTTTTTTATTGCCGGCCCAAGCCTTTGTCTTCGTGATTGCTAGTCTCGTAGCCGTTGCTGGGTGGGAGTGGTCCAATTTGGCAGGTTTTGGTTTGTGGTGGCAGCGATTGTTGTACAGCGCATTCATTCTCCTAGGTATTTTAGTCATAGGCTTGCTGTCTCAGATAACCTCAGATGTGGACAAAACCGTGGTTCGCAGTGCGCTTTTAGTGGCTGGTACATGGTGGGCGGTGGCATTGTTGTGGGTACAAGGTTACCCGACCAGCGCGGCTCTGTGGGGATACTCTTGGGTGAAAGCTATTATGGGCCTGCTGGTGCTAGTACCCACATGGTTGGCACTGTCTTTTCTACGTTTTGAGCCTGCCGGTGCATGGTTGATTGTGCTGGTCGTAGTGGCCGTAGCAAGCGCCGACATTGGTGCTTATTTCACGGGGCGCAAGTTTGGGCGACGAAAATTGGCTCCCGAGGTTAGCCCAGGTAAATCGTGGGAAGGTTTTTGGGGCGGATTCGTTTGTTGCATTCTATTGGCGTTGCTTGTTGGCTATGGCTTTGCGGGCGGTTCCATGATGCTGGTGTTATTGGTTCCTGCTGCGTTGGCTTCTGTTCTTGGCGACCTTTTGGAAAGCATGGTAAAGCGCCAACGAGGTGTAAAAGACAGTGGTGCATTGCTGCCAGGCCACGGCGGTATCTTAGATCGTGTCGACAGCATTACCGCAGCGGCCCCCATATTTGCTTTGGCGCTCATATTGTCCGGCTGGCAAGTGTCTTAAGCCGAGAAAAATTAAAGGTACATTATGAGGCAACAGCTTACGGTTTTAGGTTCTACTGGTTCTATTGGTGTCAGTACTCTCGACGTGGTGGCACGTCACCCTGAGCGCTATGAAGTCTTTGCGCTAACGGCAAACTCTCAGGTAGATGCGCTACTAAAGCAATGTTTAGACGTTAAACCCCGTTATGCGGTTATGCGTGATGAGGCCAGTGCAGCCCAGTTGCAACAGGCTTTGCATTCCGCTGGCTCACACGCAACAGTGCTTTCCGGTGCTCAAGGTTTAGTGGATGTCGCAGAGGCGTCCGATGTGCAGGTGGTGATGGCGGCTATTGTGGGGGCCGCGGGCTTAGAGTCAACATTAGCGGCGGTTCGTGCTGGGAAGAAAGTTCTGCTGGCTAATAAAGAATCTTTGGTGATGGCTGGCGGACTTTTTATGCAAGCGGTTCGAGACAGCGGTGCGGTGCTGCTGCCGATCGACAGTGAGCACAATGCCATATTCCAATGTCTGCCCGAAGGCTATCGCGGGCTTAGTTCAGCTGGAGTCAGGCGTATACTGCTGACAGGGTCCGGGGGGCCTTTTCGCACAGCAGATGTAGCCAGTTTGGTGAATGTCACCCCAGATCAAGCCTGTGCTCACCCTAACTGGTCAATGGGACGTAAGATCTCTGTTGATTCTGCCACCATGATGAACAAGGGGCTTGAATTCATCGAGGCGTGCTGGCTGTTTAATGCCTCGCCAGATCAGATCGAGGTGGTGATTCATCCTCAGAGTGTGATTCATTCTATGGTTGAGTACACCGACGGTTCCGTGTTGGCGCAAATGGGAAATCCCGATATGCGTACACCCATTGCCCATGCTTTAGCGTGGCCCGAGCGGATTGAATCTGGCGTTGCCAGTTTGAGTTTTTTGGAGGTGTCTCGGCTGGATTTCGAAGCGCCTTGCTTAGAGCGCTTTCCTGGGTTGGGGTTATCTATAGAAGCAGCTAAGGCTGGTGGTATTATGCCATCGGTCTTAAATGCCGCGAACGAAGTGGCGGTAGAGGCTTTTTTGCACTCAGGTATTGGCTTTACTCGCATACCGCAAGTAATTGATGAAGTTCTGCAGCGAGTCAGCAACTTTGAACCCTCTACTTTGGGTGAGGTCCAAGAGGCCGATTTGCAGGCTCGTCGTATGGCGGAATCCATCTTATAATTGCTCGCGTTACTCGTGAGCGAAAGCGACTTCAATGTCAGTTTTTGGTTCTGTGTGAACCCAAAGAGGTAGTTTGTGGACAGTCTATTAACCATTGTCTGGTTTCTTGTGGCGCTTGGCATCCTAGTGACCATTCATGAGTTTGGCCACTTTTATGTGGCTCGCCGCTGTGGTGTGAAGGTGCTGCGCTTCTCGGTAGGGTTTGGCAAGCCGTTGCTAACATGGACAGGTAAAACGGGCACAGAGTACACGTTAGCCGGTATCCCTTTGGGTGGTTATGTGAAAATGCTGGATGAGCGCGAAGGCGATGTCCCTGCAGAGTTGCGTAGCCAAGCGTTCAACCAGAAAGGTGTTTGGCAGCGTTTTGCTATCGTTGCGGCAGGCCCTCTGGCGAACTTTTTGCTGGCGGTACTGTTGTTTTGGGCCATGTTGTTGCCAGGCACAACCGATGTAGCTCCTGTTATTGGTAAGGTGGAGGTTAACTCGGTGGCAGCAGAAGCTGGCCTAGAGGCAGGTCAGGAGATTGTGGCCATTGATGGTCAGCCAGTACACACATGGCAAGATCTTAACCAGCAATTGCTGCGTCGGCTGGGTGAATCTGGTGTGATTCGCTTTGTTGCACAGTACCCCGATTCGTCCTTACGGTATCAGTCTGAAGCAAGTTTGGATGATTGGTTGAAAGGTGCCGACGAGCCAGACCCTGTTGCAGGCCTTGGTATAACGCTCTGGACACCGCCATTTGATGCCAAAGTAGACAAGGTGATGGAAGGCAGTCCGGCTGAAAAAGCAGGGTTGCAGAGTGGAGACTTCATCTTTGCCATCGATGATCAACCCATACAGGATTGGTATGCGTTGGTTGATTACGTTAAAGCGAGACCGGCCCAATCTATATTGGTGCAGTTCGAGCGTGATGGCGATACGCTTCAAGCATCAATGACCACCAATACGGTTGAATCAGACACCGGTGAGAAGATCGGTCAAATGGGAGTTATGCCTGTGCGCCCAGCATGGCCAGATGGGCTTCTCCGGCAACAAGAATACAGTGTCACTGAAGCTTTTGTGAGCGCCGTTGATAAAACCTGGGAGACTTCAGCTTTTGTGCTTTTATCCATTAAGAAGTTGATTCTTGGGGAAATTTCCACGAAAAACTTGAGTGGTCCTATCACCATTGCTAAAGTGGCGGGCGATTCAGCCAAGGCAGGTATGAATTACTATATTGGCTTTTTGGCACTGTTGAGCATAAGCCTAGGGGTTTTTAATCTTTTACCCATCCCTGTTCTGGATGGTGGGCATCTGTTTTATTATTTAATCGAAGTGGTTAAAGGCAGTCCGGTGTCAGAAAAAATTCAGACGGTTGGCTATCAGGCTGGCTTAATGTTTGTGGTGTGCTTGATGATTTTGGCGCTTTATAACGATGTGATGCGTCTTTAATAGAGTCGGCCCAATAGAAAACCTTTTTGGGTTAGATACTGTCTCACCTAAAGATTTTTAACTTTTACGAACTGGCGTTACATAATCTGCTTGTGTGGCGTGTACACTGTGTGTCGTTTTATCAGCTTCATCGGCTGTATACCCATGTGACTGAGAGATTGTAGATGAGTCAATGTTTAATAAAATCCAATAGAATTCAGTTTATGATGCGTTTACGTCTCCTCATTACCACTTTGGTGTTATTTCCTGTTATTGCTTGGGCACAAATCTTCACGGTCAATGATATCCGCATTGAAGGCTTGCAGCGGGTGTCTGCGGGTACGGTGTTTGCCGCACTGCCCGTGCAAATAGGCCAGTCAATGGATTCCTCTGCCATTCAAACAGCCACACGTTCGTTGTTTCGAACGGGTTATTTTGCCGATATTCAAATCGCCCGTGACGCAGACGTACTGGTCATTCAGCTCAAAGAGCGCCCAGCCATCAGTGAAATCGTTATTGAAGGTAATAAAGCCATCAAAACGGAAGACCTAATGCGAGGCATGCAGGAAAACGGTTTGTCCGAAGGGCAGATTTTTAAACAGGCGACTTTAGAAGGGCTTACGCAAAGCCTCGAACGTCAGTACGTAGGTCAAGGTCGTTACAGTGCGACTGTTGACGCAGAAGTGATTGAGCAGCCACGTAATCAAGTAAAGCTTTCTATCACTGTTGATGAAGGCGAAGTTGCCGCGATCAAGCACATTAATATTGTGGGCAACCACGTGTTTGATGATGAGGAACTTGGCGATTTATTCGAACTTAAAACTACGGGCTGGTTTTCATGGTTGAGTAGTAACGATCGCTATTCCCGAGAAAAACTATCCGGTGACTTAGAGAGATTAGAATCTTATTATCTTGATCGTGGTTACTTAAAGTTCACTCTAGATTCTACACAGGTTTCTTTGAGTCCAGACAAAAAGCAAGTCTTTATCACTGTTAATATTTCAGAGGGTGATGTCTATACCGTCAGTTCCGTTGAGTTGGCTGGCGATCCGATGGTTCCTGAAGAAGAGCTGGAACGTTTGTTTTTGTTGAAGGAAGGAAAAACGTTCTCGCAAGTATTGATGACGACGACATCGGATTACATCACTCGCCGTTTGGGTAACGAAGGTTTTACCTTCGCGGAAGTTCGTGGGATTCCAGAGCTGGATGAAGAGGAAAAAACAGTTAAGGTGACTTTCTTCATGGACCCCGGTAAGCGTGCCTACGTACGTCGGATTGAATTTCGAGGAAACACCAAAACCAGCGATGAAGTTCTGCGTCGTGAGATGCGTCAGATGGAAGGTGGCTCGGCTTCTACGGCACGTATTGAGTCTTCCAAGGTACGCTTAGAGCGCTTAGGTTATTTTAAAGATGTCATCGTGGACACTCGTGAAGTGCCGGGTACATCTGATCAAGTAGATGTGGAATATACCGTCGAAGAGCAGCCTTCCGGTAGCATTGGTGCCAGTGTTGGATTTGCGCAGGGCACAGGTTTGATCTTAGGGGCCAACATTCAGCAAAGTAACTGGTTTGGTACCGGTAAAAAAGTGGGCTTTAATGTCAGTACTTCGTCTTACCAAACGGTGTATAGCTTTAACTACACTGATCCTTATTTTACGCCTGATGGTGTCAGCCGTGGGTTTAACTTCTTTTACAGAAAAAGGGATTTCGAAGAGGTTAACGTGTCCAGCTACACCACGGATTCGTTTGGCGGTGCTATGAATTTTGGTTACCCCATATCGGAAATTGAGCGCCTGAACTTTGGCATAGGCTATACCAATATTGCCATTGAGACCGGTGCGTTTGCGGTACAAGAAATTATTGGATCACCTCGTCTGTACGAAAGCGATGTGTATCTTTATGAGTATGTAACTGAAGCTCAAGCGGATGCTATCAGAACAGAACTCAACGGCGGCACACCATACGATACATCTATTATTTCTGGGGTTGGTACATCTTTTGGCGCGAATGATCCCGCGTTGATCGAAAGCCCCAATGGTTGGATTGACAATAACGGCGAAGATTTTGATATTTTTACGGTCAATGCGTCTTGGTCCCAATCTACGCTGAACAGAGGGCGTTTAGCGACACGGGGTGCTTCGCAATCTTTATCGCTTGAGTTGAGCTTGCCCGGTGGTGATCTTGAATACTACAAAGTCAGTTATTCAGGCCAATATTTCCGCCCATTAACAGAAAGCCTAACGCTGCGTTTACGCACAGAGCTAGGTTACGCTGATAGCTATGGAGCCACCACCGAGTTGCCGTTTTTTGAAAATTACTATTCTGGTGGATTTGGGTCTGTGCGAGGCTTTAAACGCAATACTCTCGGGCCAAAAGCAACACCTGCCGATTACTACGACTCTATAAATTATGACAAAGATGCCGACGGCACTCTGGACTCTAGAGTGTATATTCTTGACGATGACACCGGACAGTTAAAATCGCTTTCTTATTCAAACGATGATGACCCATTTGGTGGCAATGTCTTGATTGAAGGTAGTATTGAAATTCTGTTTCCTTTACCGATGGTTAAAGATCAGCGATCCATTCAGTCGAGCTTCTTTATTGATGCGGGTAACGTTTTCGATACCAATTGTGGGGCTGGTCAGCTAAATTGCTACGATGTTGATTTATCAAAATTGAGTGCGTCAGCCGGTTTTGGTATCACTTGGATTACTGGTTTTGGGCCATTAACGTTTAGCATCGCAAAACCACTTAAAGAAAACGAAGGGGATGAAACAGAATTCTTCCAGTTTTCTCTTGGTACAGCTTTTTAATCATTGTCGGTGTTTTTTGTCTCTTTCACAGTCGTGCTTGCTTTTGGCTGGCTTATCGAAAAGACAAAAGCTTATGAACCTCTGTGATTTAAGGCAGTCCTAAACAGCAGTATGGCTTTATTGTTCGTAAGTCGTGCGGTGAAAAAATAATGAACACGTGTTTACCTGCTGCAGCGTAAACACCATTTAGCATCATTCAATCAATAAAGAGTTGGAGTTTACTAGTGCACATGATGAAACGAATTACTTTGGTATTATTAGCGGTTGTTTTTTCGGCTACGGCAGCAGCATCCAGTAAAGTCGTTGTGTTTAATATGCAAGCGGCTATTTTACAAACTGACGTGGCTAAAAAGCGTTTGTCAGCTTTAGAAGCCGATGCTGAATACGCCGCACTGCGTGGTAAATTTGAAAGCTTGCGTGCCGAGCTTGAGGCGCTGCAAAAGGATGCTGAAAAAAACGGTATGGTTTGGACACAAGAACAACAAGCCGCTCACCGTAAAAAAGTTGAATATAAGTCGGCTGATTTTAAATTGGCTGTCGAAAAGCTTAAAGCTGAACGAAATGCGGTGATGCAGCAAATCATGCAAGAGCAGGGCGAAAAGGCGAAAGCGGTGTTGAAAGAATTGGTTACAGCCGAGAGCGTAGGCCTAGTGTTGGACAGTAGTGTGGCTTATTGGGCTGACGCAGAGCACGACATTACCGCTAAAGTAACAGCAAAATTGAACGCTCTTCGCTAAAATAAAGATTGGCTTAATAATGTTATCCTTGCTGAAAGGTCACTTTGAGCAAGGATTTTTTGGTTTCGGTTGGGTCGCTCATGATAAAGACAGGTGCTTGGACACTGAATACGCTCGCCGAGTACATCGGTGCAACGCTGGAAGGCGACCCTGAATGCTCGATTTCAAAGTTGAATACGCTTCAAAATGCAGAACCCGGACACTTGTCATTTTTAGCTAACCCCTCGTACCAAAAACACCTCGAAAGTACTCAAGCGTCAGCGGTTATTCTTAAACCTGAGCAGGCGGCGATGTTTGCGGGTAATAAGCTCCTTGTTGCTAACCCTTATATGGGTTATGCCAAGCTCTCGCCTTTATTTGATCCTCTACCAGCGGCGGTTGTTCAGGTTCATCCACAAGCGGTGGTTGAGCCTTCTGTCAGGTTGGACGAAACATCTGTCAGCATTGGCGCCAATGCCTACATTGGCGCCAATGTGCAATTGGGTAAAAATGTGGTTATAGGCCCTGGGTGTGTCATTGGCGAAAGCTGTATTATCGGTGACGGTACACGCTTGCATGCCAATGTTACTTTGTACCATGGCGTGAGTGTAGGGGTTCGTACAATCATACACAGTGGTTGTGTGATTGGTGCCGACGGCTTTGGTTTTGCGCCGAGCCAAGAAGGTTGGGTGAAGATTCATCAAATTGGTGGTGTCGTTATCGGCGATAGTGTTGAGGTGGGTGCTTGCACAACGGTGGATAGAGGTGCGCTGGATGACACGATTATTGGCAATGGTGTTATTATCGATAACCAAGTGCAAATCGCACACAATGTGAAAATTGGTGATTACACGGCTATTGCTGGCTGTACGGGGATCGCAGGCAGCACCACTATTGGTCAGCGCTGCACGATTGCAGGTGCTGTGTCCATAGTAGGGCACATAAGCATTGCTGATGGTGTTCACATCAGTGCTAATTCACTGGTGAATAAATCCATTTTAGAGCCTGGTGGTTCGTACTCTTCGGGTACTGTGCTTTCGCCCACAAAAACGTGGCGTAAAAATGCGGTTCGTTTTGGTCATCTGGATCAATTGGCTAACCGTTTGACCTCAGTGGAAAAGCAAGTCAAAAACAACAATGATAAATAGTCATATTTAGGGCATATTCGATGATGGATGTTAGAGAAATTCGTGAGTACCTTCCCCACCGGTATCCATTTTTATTGGTCGATCGCGTGGTCGAGCTAGTAGAAGGCGATGTGATCAAAGCGTATAAAAATATTTCCATTAACGAGGAGGTGTTTAATGGACACTTCCCTCAGGCGCCAATTTTCCCTGGTGTGATGATCGTTGAGGCTATGGCGCAAGCAGCTGGAATTTTAGGTTTTAAGACCGTTGGCAAAAAGCCAGCAGATGGCTCTATTTATCTTTTTGCGGGTGCTGATAAGGTACGTTTTAAGCGTCAAGTGGTACCTGGCGATAGGCTTGATTTACAAGCAAAAATCATTTCTGAAAAGCGTGGAATCTGGAAGTTTGAATGTCAAGCCACAGTCGATGGTGTTTTGGCCGCTTCTGCTAGTATTCTCTGCGCCGATCGACACGTTTAAGGATCTTAGCTTTGTCCAATTTGATTGACCCTAGAGCGATCATCGATCCGACTGCCGTACTTGGAGAAAACGTCAGTGTGGGCCCTTGGACGATTATCGGACCCGATGTCGTCATTGGTGAGGGCACCAAAGTTGAGTCCCATGTAGTAATTAAAGGGCCAACTCGTATAGGGAAGTACAATCATATTTTTCAGTTTTCAACCGTGGGCGAAGCCACTCCTGATCTTAAATATCAGGGCGAGGACACGCGCCTAGTGATCGGTGACAACAACGTTATCCGTGAGTGTGTCACCATTCATCGCGGTACCGTTCAAGATCGCAGTGAGACCACTATCGGTAATGACAACTTGTTAATGGCTTATGTTCACGTGGGGCATGACAGTGTTATCGGTGACAATTGTATCTTGGTGAACAATGCCGCGTTGGCGGGCCATGTGCACGTGGGTAACTGGGCCATTTTGGGCGGTTACACGTTAGTGCATCAGTTCTGCCGAATCGGTGAGCATTGTTTCACGGGGATGGGCAGTGGTATCGGTAAAGATGTACCGGCGTTTGTCATGGTGAATGGTAATCCCGCTGCGGCAAAAAGCATCAACAGTGAAGGCTTGCGTCGGCGGGGCTTTAGCAAAGACGAAATCTCTATTATTCATAAAGCGTTTAAGCTCGTATACCGTCGCGGTTTAACCGTCGATGAAGCGGTTAAAGAGTTGCAACAACTGCTGCCTGGCTGTGCCGATTTATCGCTAATGATCGATTCTTTATTGCACTCCACCCGCGGGATTGTTCGCTAAGGATCATCAATGCGAATTGGAATTATTGCAGGCGAGGCATCAGGGGATATCCTTGGTGCTGGCTTGATGTCGGCTCTGCGGCAGTACTTCCCCGATGCTCAGTTTGAGGGTGTCGGTGGTGAACGGATGATCGCACAAGGGTTTGATAGCCTTTACGATCAAGAGCGGTTGGCCGTCATGGGTTTGATTGAACCTCTCAAACGTTTGCCTGAGCTACTGAGTATGCGCAAAGCATTGGTTCAGCACTTTCTGTCTACCCCCCCTGATGTTTTTATTGGTATCGATTCCCCCGATTTTAACCTGACAATTGAAGAGCGCCTCAAGGCTCATGGTATTGCCACGGTTCATTACGTGAGCCCTTCGGTGTGGGCTTGGCGGCAAAAACGGATTGTTAAAATCCAGCGCTCGGTGAATCTAATGTTAACTCTGTTGCCTTTTGAAGCCGCCTTTTATGAGCAGCATCAAGTACCAGTGTGTTTTGTTGGCCATCCTTTGGCTGACGATATACCTATGGAACCTAATCAGCAGAAAGCTCGATCACACTTGGGATTGCCAAAAGACGTTACCATTGTGGCGCTGATGCCAGGCAGCCGTGGCGGTGAAGTGAAATTGATTGGCCCTGTGCTCTGGGCGGCGGCAGAGAAGGTTAAGCGCAAATACCCAGATATTATGTTTGTGGTACCTGCTGCCAATAACGCTAGGCGCAAACAAATTGAACAGCAGCTGATTCACTTGTCAGATTTGCCTCTGCGTTTGATCGATGGGCAGTCACATCAAGTTATGGAAGCGTCGAATATGGTGGTGATGGCATCGGGAACAACCACACTTGAAGCGATGCTGTTAAAGCGACCAATGATCGTAGTGTATCGTTTTGCTCGGTTGTCTTATGCCATTTTGTCGCGCTTAGTGAAAACCCGATTTTTTGCTTTACCGAATTTGTTAGCCAACCGGATGTTGGTGCCTGAGCTTTTGCAAGAGGCCGCATCAGCGGACAACGTGGCGGCTGAGCTGCTGGCCCTATTGGATAGCCCTACAGACACTCAAACTCTGAGTGAAGAGTTTCAGCGCCTGCATGCTTCGATTCGTTGCGACGCCAGCGCTACAGCTGCAGCTGCCATCGTGAAACAATTTGGGCTCAACACCAAGCAGGTTAATTAATGGAACCGTTCGTTAGCTGTTATCACGGCACTTTAGGCGCTGGCGTGGACGAGGTAGGGCGTGGTCCTTTGGCGGGTGATGTGGTGACAGCAGCCGTCATTCTTGACCCTGCTCAGCCGATTATTGGGCTCAACGATTCTAAAAAGTTGACTGAAAAAAAACGCAATCAATTGTTTGACGAAATTCGGGACAAAGCGCTTTGCTACAGTATCGCCCGCGCATCGGTGGCCGAGATTGACAGTATCAATATTTTACAGGCCAGTTTGCTGGCGATGGCTAGAGCGGTTCAGAGTTTGGCTATTGTGCCAGAACACGTTTGGGTGGACGGTAACAAAATCCCCAAGTGGGACTTTGCCGCCGAAGCGGTCGTGAAAGGCGATAGCCGAGTGGCGGCCATCAGTGCGGCCTCGATTTTAGCAAAAGTAACCCGCGACAGAGAAATGGTAGCCTTTGATGCACAATACCCAGGCTACGGTTTTTCGGGACACAAAGGCTACCCCACCAAAGTGCACTTACAAGCCATTGAGCAGCTCGGGGTGACTCCCATTCACCGCTCATCGTTTGGCCCAGTAAAAGCTCGAATGGAGCAAAGAGACCTATTTTGATGCCAGTGTGATTAACGGCTGCTCATGCGTTCGAATTCCAATTCAAATTTTCCTGGAATGACCTTACCTTGAAAAAGTTTGGCTTGGCTGTAATTTTCTTTTACCAGCGTTAAAACCTCTTTTTTTGTCTGGGTGCTGGTGTTGGCGCCAAAATAAACCCCTGTGACTTCACTGCGCTCAAAATGAAAGTCGTCGTACAAAATATCATCGGGTTTTAGGGGGCCGGCAGGGTCGTCTTTGATGGACTGAAAACATCGCCATTCTTGCTCGTTACTACAATGCATACCTTTATGCACAAACTTTTCTTCAAACAGATCTTGAGCAACGTATTTTCCTGTGCCTAATATCATGGAAATCTCGTCTTTCAGCTTGGTTATTTCTGGTCGAGCGTCTTGATATTGTACTTTCCTTGGATTGGGTAGCGTTGTGAATTCCCCAGTTTGAAAACGTATTGCTACGCCTTTATGGGTACCCCCCAAGCGTTGCCATGCGTTTAAATTGTCCACTTTGGAAGTAAAGCAGCAAATACGCAAAGAGCGGGCAAACTTGCGCCAATCCGTCATCATTTGCTCAATGATGCCTAGACGCTGATCGACCATTTTAGACAGTAAATCTCGCAGTACAGAATCAGCTTCTTCTGGCGAGGCAAAGCGTTCCTCATCTCGCCAGCGGCGAATCACTTGAGCCAGTGGTGTGTTACCTTTAGGGGCATCTTTGGCAAAAATCATGGCGGTAGCCATTTTGATCGAGGCCTGCAGTAGAATCTTAGGTTCAAAATTCAACTGTGTTTGATGCGTTAGCTCAAACGGATCTTCAAAAATGTGTGGTGAACTCCAGCGTAAGCGCTGGGAACTTAATATCAGCTTTGCGCTGTCGGGGTCGCAAAATTTGAACAAATGTTCGGGTGTCGTAGAACTCAAGATGTCCCCCTGGTTGCTATCGATTGGCATCAAATTAAACACTAAGTGTTTGGTTATCGACCGCCGTCAATAAATGTTGAATGACTATAGTGTAGCTGACCATAGGGTGCTGAGTGTCTGAGTAAAATTGTTGTTAATGACGATAAATTGTTGATGGTGAAAGCAGGGGCACGGAGCTACAATAGCCTCGCTTTTTACCCGCTACCACCTAGGAGGACGCATGGATTTCAGAGGCTCACATATATTGTCTATCACCCAATTTGAAAGGGCTGATATTGAGCGAATTTTCCAAGTCGCCGATTCCATGGAGCCTTACGCGTTGCGCAAGCGTGTGACTCGCGTGTTAGAGGGCGCCATTCTTGGCAACATGTTTTTCGAAGCCAGTACACGTACGCGGGTGAGCTTTGGTTCTGCGTTTAACTTATTGGGCGGCGAAGTTCGAGAAACCACCGGTTTTAAAAGCTCGGCCATCGCCAAAGGCGAGTCGCTTTATGATACGGCACGTGTACTTTCTGGCTACAGCGATGTGATTTGCATGCGGCACCCAGAATCAGGTTCTGTGGCTGAGTTTGCCGAGGCTAGCCGTGTGCCAGTGATGAACGGTGGTGATGGTGCCAATGAGCATCCGAGTCAAGCCTTGCTGGATTTGTATACCATACGTAAAGAGCTGGCTGACAGAGATCGCAGCATAGACGGGCTTCGTATCGCGATGATTGGCGATTTGAAGCACGGTCGCACGGTGCACTCACTTTGTAAGCTGTTGTGTTTGTTCAGCCGTGTGCAGGTTACTTTGGTGTCGCCACCAGAATTATCTATGCCAGAGTCTGTCATTGAAACCATGCGTGCAGCCGGTGTTGATGTGTTGATTTCTGATGATTTGATTCATGGAATTGGCAATGTGGATATCGCCTATTCCACACGCATCCAAGAAGAGCGCTTTGCCTCAAAAGATGAGGCCAATCTTTATCGCGGTCGTTTTCGTCTGAACCAGGCGATCTATACGGAATACTGTGAGCCTAATACTGTGATCATGCACCCCTTACCAAGGGATTCGCGCGCCGATGCCAATGAACTGGATAACGATCTTAACTTGAATCCCAATTTGGCTATCTTCCGG
>CBFHKY010000008.1:28141-29342 GCA_965656525.1 Pseudomaricurvus sp.
AAAACATAGGGGTTGTTATCAAGAACTGCAGCCAGCTGTTCACCCTGTCGATTCGCGTCTAGATTGTTGTTCAGTGCGACTAACAATTGTTGTAAGAACTGATCTCTTTCTGGGGCTTGTAAAAAACCTTGTTCGTCCAGCGGCAGCCGAATGAACCACAACAGAGACATTGGTGTTGTGCCCGTTTCCCATAAAAGCAGGCCTAGCCAAGCGTGCTGTAAATAGGGTGCTGGGTATTGGCGTTTTTGAGCCTCGATTTGCGCAAACACATCAGCACTTAGAGGCGTAATGTGCCGACCCGTGTCAAAAATTTGATAATGAATATTCAGTTGCTGGAATAAGTTGCCAATGCTGTGGGTCATAAGATTTATGGGGTCAAAAATTCAGTAGAAGGACGGTATTGCCGCGCAGCATTGTAGTCTGATGAAAGGAGTGAGTCGACATACAGTATGGCCAGAGAGCTTCATTTTTACCTTGCGAGGAATCCGCTTTATCCAAGGACGTTAAACTCTGCGTGACGAGGGCACTCTTGCAAGAGTTGACTATACTGGTGTCTGAAGGGGCAATATAGCTCATTAACTCTGCAATGGAATCCTAAAAATGCTGACCATTAAGGACATCGCTTCTTATCCCAATCGATTATGGGAGGACTACCAACACGCTGCTGTAGGAAAGCGTATTCTTCTAACTGGGCATATTCACCAAGCGCTACCGGATGTGTGTGAAGCTGCCTACCGAGAACATTGGGATTGCCTCAATAAATATGGTGAAGAGCGTTGGGATGAAATATTTAAACGTGCAGATCGTGTACAACAGGGGTTTGCTGATCTTATCGAGGCACCGTCAGAAAATCTAGCGTTGGCCGCCAATCTGCATGAGTTGTTCATTCGCTTTTTGTCGGCCTTGCCACTGTCTAAGGGTGGGACCATTGTGACTTCTGATATGGAACATCCCTCGGTAGCAAGGCAGCTGGCCTGCTTGAATGGTGGGATGGTGCAAGTAGTCACGGTGCCCGCTGAGCCTGCATCTGACTTATTATCCCGGCTGGCGGATGCTATCGACGATAAGACAATCGCGGTGTGTATTTCGTCAATCAATTTTGTGACTGGCCACCAAACCCTCGAACTGGATCGCTTGTTGCCTCTTTGTCAAAGAGTAGGGGCCGAGCTGTTTGTGGATGCTTATCTCAGTATTAATGTGC
>CBFHKY010000008.1:29439-91785 GCA_965656525.1 Pseudomaricurvus sp.
TGAACTGGATCGCTTGTTGCCTCTTTGTCAAAGAGTAGGGGCCGAGCTGTTTGTGGATGCTTATCTCAGTATTAATGTGCAACCGTTTTCCATTCAAGAATTTAATCTAGAAGATGCTTTTGTCGCAGGCGGTGGCGCCAAATACTGTCAGATGGGCAATGGGAATTGTTTCATGCACGTACCGCCCAGCCGAGAGTTGCGCCCATTGATTAGTGGTTGGTTTGGTTGTTTTGACCCTTTATTGGATTCGCCAGCCGCGCTGCCTTTTGCCTACCCCGATGGTGCGTGTCGCTTTAACGGCTCCACGTACGATGCCATGCCGTATTTTCGTGCGGTGCATGTGCTGGATTACTTTCAAAGAAAACAGCTGACAGTGGATTTCTTAGCGGATGTGAATGTGCACCAGTTGGAGCTGTTAGCGAACCGCTTTCGCGCTTTGGATTTGCCGGCAACGCTTATTCATCTACCGGTAGACGTAGAATATATGGGTGGTTTTATGGCTCTGAAAACCCCACATGCGCAAAAGTTGTGTGAAAAAATGCGAGACAGAGGAGTACACACGGATTATCGCCACCAATGGCTGCGTTTTGGCCCGGCGCCGTACGTCTGTGATGAACAGTTAGAAGATGGTATTACAGCGTTGCAGGAATCCATCGACGAATTGCAGCGCTAGTATGTTGGAACGATTGTAGACGTGAGCTAGGTCGACGGCTTACAGGCAGCACTGTTTGAATTTTCGACCACTGCCGCACACGCAAGGTGAATTGCGCCCTAAGGCTGGTGTTTTCTCTTGGGTTTGTCCGTCTACGTATACCCAGCGCGATTCAGTGGCTTGCTCCTCACTCGGAATTTTCTGAAAGTAAGAGCGCTCTGTCATCGACTTTAAGCAGCTAGGTGTGTGGTTTGGGGTAAGTTCTCGGAAATAGGCCGAAAACGTCACCCAGCCTTCAATGTCTTTCTCTTTGCCAAGTTCCGTCGAATGAATCACTAAACCAACCCATTCTGTGCGATTGCTGGATTGAGACAGCTCTTGCAGGGAGGGTGTTTGTGAGCTTTGGGCCCATGTGTGATGCAAGTACGAAAACTGTTGGGTGGCGTAAGCGCTGAATCTTGAGCGCATCAGAGCGACGGCGGTAGGGGCGGAGCGCTGACCTTGATGCAGTGGTTGGCAGCAGGATTGGAGGGTAAGACCGCTGTTGCAAGGACAGAGTGGTGAATCGCTGATCATAGCGGTGGTAATCCTGTGGCAAATTGGGTATTTTGGCAGGCCATTTTTAGTCCTACCAGAGTAAAATGAAAGTTTTACGCACGACGGTGCAGACGACGTTTTCTTATTTGCTTTGCTGATCTCTTTTTTGTTTATTTGTGTGCCTGGAATACATGAGCCAATTCGACGATATTCGCCCTTACCATGATGATGAAGTAGCACCTGCTATCGCACGAGTGCTGTCAAACCCAGAATTGATTCGTGCTGTTTTAAAATTGCGTTTTCCTAAAATTGGCTCGAAGCTGCCTTGGTTGTTCGGCCCGATCGTGCAGCGAGTGTTAAAACGCCAATTGCGTGATGTGTCGACAGTGAAACAGCTGCAAGATATCGTTGGTCATTACCTGCAAGGCATGATGGACAGTCAAGTTTCTGAATTAACGGTATCAGGCTTAGAGAGACTTGACCCCTCCAAATCCTATGTTTTTATCAGCAATCACCGCGATATTGCCATGGACCCTGCTTTTGTGAATTGGACGCTGTACACCAACGGTTTTGATACCGTTCGCATTGCTATCGGTGACAATTTGCTCACGAAGCCTTATGTTTCCGATCTGATGCGGCTCAATAAAAGCTTCATTGTGAAGCGTACGGCTTCAAGCCCGCGCGAGAAATTGAAGTCATCTAAGCATTTATCGGCCTACATTCATCATTCCATTACTGAAGAAAATAGCCACATCTGGATTGCCCAGCGAGAAGGGCGCGCCAAAGATGGTAAAGACGCCACCAATACGGCGTTGGTCAGCATGCTGGCTTTAACACGCCCCAAGCCGCAGTTGTACGCGGATTTTATACGTGAACTGAATATTGTGCCGGTTTCTATTTCTTATGAGTGGGATCCTTGCGATACAGCAAAAGCTAAAGAACTGTATACGCATCAGTTTCAAGGCAATTACGAAAAAGCCGAGCACGAAGACGTTGCCAGTATTGCCCTAGGAATTGCGGGCAAAAAAGGTCACGTACACGTGGCTTTTGGTGAAGTACTTCACGGCGATTACGACAACGCAGAGCAAGTGGCGCGCGCTATTGATCAGCAAGTGTGGGGGAATTATGTATTGCACCCTAGCAACCATTTGGCCTATCAAAAGCTACACAATAGGCAAGTTGACTTGCCTGTCTCTGCTAAGGGGTGTCACTTTGACCCCGCTCGTTATCGAGCTGAGGCACTGGAGTTGGATCGCCGCTTAGAGTCCGTACCCGAAGAGCAGCAATCGATTTTTTTGGGAATTTACGCCAATCCTGTGGACAGTTTTTTAAAGGTTAGTCAATAAGAGTTTGTTAAAGGTTGTCCAATAAGGGAAGTAGATGATGACGTCACCGCGCTCAATCGTAGCCAAAGTTGCTGATCGGCACCACTCGATCCTTTGTTTGTTATTCGCCCTATTTTGTTGTGGTGCTCAAGCGGTCGACTATCGTGTCCCAGTACACGGGTTTCTGCAGCTTCCTGCGGATAGTAATACGATAGGCTCTATGAGTGTTGGTGCACAAGGGCATGTGATGGTCCCCAGTGATGTATCTGAATTAGTGATTGCCTCCTTGGTGATGCAGGCCGGTAGCTCTATTCGCCTTGCGCCTCGTGATGGAACAATGACTCTGCGTATTGAGCAAGCTAGCTTTGGTAAAGACAGTAAAATATCCGGTGCTGGGTTGAGTGGCGATATGGGTGTTCCCGGTGGCTCAGGTGTAGACCTAGAGTTGCTGTTGCCACAAGCCAGTATTCAGTCACTGACGCTAGACCTGAGTGGTGGTCGCGGCGGTGATGGTTGGACCGGCTTGCAGGGTGATGATGGTCGAGATGCCACTTGCTGGGGCTTGGCAGCAGATGATGGTATGGATGGTACAGACGGTGGTGATGGCTTACCAGGTGGTAACGGTGGAAGAGTGACCCTGTGGTTGGGGAACCCCCAATGGCAAGAGCACATGATTATTGATCTTTCCGGCGGTAAGGGCGGCGCTGGTGGCGTCGCGGGGAAAGGTGGTCGTGCAGGCGAAGGCGCTCACTGTTTGATGTATCAGCGTGGTGAAGCCACGATGGATGGAGCCGATGGTTCCGCAGGGCGAGCGGCAGAGAACGGTCAGGTTGGTGTGCTTACGGTAAAAGCGCTGTAGTTGAAGGTTTGTTAATACAGTATAGTGCTGCGAGTGCCGCAATCAGACTTTTGGGCGGCTACCTGAAGCCGATCAGCTTTTTTGTAAAGTTGAGGTCATTAACGGCCTTATTACGACCTGTTTCTTTCGCCTGATAGAGAAAACGGTCCGCACGCCGCAATAGATCATCCACATCAGAATCTTCTTCCTGTGTGCACGTAACGCCAATACTGATGGTGAACTGTATGTCGTTGTCGTCGACGTGTAGGTGGTTACTCTCCACCTTGGTTCTCAACCGCTCTGCCAGTGCAATAGCCCCTTGAAGATCGGTGTCAGGGCAGCAGATGGCAAATTCTTCCCCACCAAATCGGCCGATCACCTCTGTACTTCTGCAAACGAGTTGACAGTCCTGAGTTAACTGCTTTAGTGCCGCATCACCCGCAGGGTGGCCATAGGTATCATTGATTGCCTTAAACTTATCCACATCTAACATAAGTATGGCCATAGCTCGACTGTAGCGAACGGTTTTTGAGTACTCTACCGTCGCCAAACTCAGAAAATGTCTGCGATTATAGATTTCTGTTAAAGAGTCAAGCGATGCCAACCGTGACAATTGTTCGTTGAGTAATAAAAGCTGTTTTTGATCTTCTCGCAAGCGCAGAGCCGATCGGATTCGCGCAGCCAATACAGGGTAAATAAAAGGCTTAGTGGCGTAATCGTAAGCGCCAATATCCAAGGCATCAATGATAGAGCTATCATCGTCTTTAGCGGATACCATAATGACAGGTATGTCGTAAAGCTGGTGGTCTTCTTTCAGTTGTGTCAGTACCTCGATGCCTGTCATATCGGGCATCATAATGTCTAATAGAATGAGATCAGGTTGCTCGGATCGAGTCTTTTCTAGGCACTGCTGACCACTGCTAGCGGAAATCACACGGTGACCATCGTCTTCTAGACTGAAGCGCAATAGAAAGATGTTATCTTCAATATCATCGACCACTAATATTGTCGCCATGAATCTACCTTACTGAATGGCCGTAATGCGGTTGAGTACTCAATAGAACTCAGCTTGCCGCAATGATGCGCTACGTAACTTTTCGTTTTAGAGTCTTTTCGAGTATAGAAGCTCTATGTTGGTCACGCCATTATTCAATGTTTGCTTAAGCAATGTAGTTTTTTTACCACCAGTACTTGCCCCAGTTTTCAGGGTTGGCCCAATACTTAGGTGTATTCCAAGTGCGCTTGTGGTTATAGGTGGCTAGATTGTAGCCATAACTACTTAGAGCATGACTGGCAAAGTGTTGCAGCCGAGTAAAGCCGAGCCCCAGTAGGTCTGGGTGCGGCAAACCGGTATCCTCATGGCACAGCAACCAGATATTGGACGTGTACAGATTCTTCAACTGCCCTAGTGGCCACAATTGATCTGATTCCAAAGATTCACGACTCACTACAACAGCCGCATCGTAACGTTGATCTGGCAATGAAATAATATTGCTAAGTTGGGGCAAGTGCTCAAGTTGGCATTGATTTTCTGAGCACCAGTCAGTGATGGCCTTAGGAACCCCGGTCGCAATCATTAATAATCGCTGCGGCTGAGTATCACAGAGGAAGGGCAGCAGTGCTTCTTCGGGGGTCAGTAAGTTCATGAAATGCAAGCTTAGTCGTTAATGCAGCTGCCCATCACTCAATGGGTAAATGCTGTGAGCTGACTCATCTGGAAGATCGGTGTCGGGAGTGTCCGTACTGACTTGATCGATATCGACCAAGCTGAGTTTGATGCGTTTAATCAATTGAGACATCACTTCTACGGTCTGATCCAGTTGGTCTACGGCGATTTGTACATCTTCTAAGGAAGTCTGAAATTTATCCATTATTGTTTTCACCTCTCTGTAGTTATGCTTGTAGTTATGCCTGTTGTTATGCATGAACGACACCCCAAAGGGTTGTCAAAATAACTTATCATCACCATGGAGGTGCGTTTTTCTTCATGGTGTTTATCGAGATTAACAACAACGAGATTATCTGAGCGGTGATAATACGACCAAGAGATGGTGACGTTTAATCCGTTTATAATCGATGTTTAGCTCGACTCAATGTTAGGCGAATGCTTAGCCTAAGAAACTCATTGAGTTTAAGGCAGCCCTGAGTTCAGAAAGTAAAAGAGCTGCTTGTACAGCTGGTGCCGTGATGACCTGTCGTGGGGCATCACGGCACTGCTGGATGTTAATCCCAGCTGAGCGCGCCACCTGTTTGATACTCAATGACTCGCGTTTCGAAAAAGTTTTTCTCTTTGCGCAAGTCCATGATTTCGCTCATCCAAGGAAATGGGTTTTTCACGCCAGGGAATTGTTCTTTTAGGCCCAGCTGAGCCAAGCGACGGTTTGCGATGAACTGCAGATATTCTTCCATCATGGCCGCGTTCATGCCTAAAACACCTCGCGGCATGGTGTCTCGTGCATAATTGATTTCCAATTCCGTGCCTTCCAAAATCATTTGGGTCACTTCTTGTTGGAAGTCTGCTGTCCATAGCTGCGGATTTTCTAGTTTGATCTGATTGATCACGTCAATGCCAAAGTTCAAGTGCATTGATTCGTCGCGCAGAATGTATTGGAACTGCTCGGCAACACCAGTCATTTTGTTGCGACGACCCATGGACAATATTTGGGTAAAGCCACAATAAAAGAAAATACCTTCGGTGACACAGTAGAAACCTACCAAGTTACGCAATAGCTCTTGATCGGCTTCGTGAGTGCCAGTTTGAAACGTTGGGCTCGAAATACCTTGCGTGTGAGTGATGCTCCATGTGGCTTTTTTCGCGACGGACGGCACTTCGCGATACATATTGAAGATTTCGCCTTCGTCCATGCCCAAAGACTCTACGCAATATTGATAAGCGTGGGTGTGGATGGCTTCTTCAAAAGCTTGACGCAATAGGTATTGGCGGGCTTCTGGGTTGGTAATATGACGATAGATGGCCAGAACTAAGTTGTTCGCTACCAAACTGTCGGCTGTAGAAAAGTAGCCCAAAGAGCGCATGACAATACGTCTTTCGTCATCGGTTAAGCCGTTGCTGTTTTTCCACAGTGCAATATCAGCCGTCATGTTAACTTCTTGGGGCATCCAGTGGTTGGCGCAGCCATCCAGATATTTTTGCCAAGCCCAGTCGTACTTAAATGGCACTAACTGGTTAACGTCAGCGCGGCAGTTGATCATGCGTTTTTCGTCAACCTGAACACGCTCTGCTCCCATCTCCAGCTCTTCGAGACCGGGGGTGGCGTCCAGCTCTGCAACCGCTTGTCGGGCGCTGGCCAAAGCATCGCTGACATCCGCGATAGGTTTGCTAGGCGCTGCCGGCTGAGGCGCGTCTGGTTTGGTGTCGTAATAAGCCGCAGGCTCGGCGGTGGCGGCCTGAGTGGGCTGTGGGTTTTGCGCCGTGGTTTTGTTGGGCGCAGGGGTTGGCGTTGTTTTCTCTTCGAAGTCGTCCCAGCTTAGCATGTTTAACTTCCTACTTTTTTAGTGCTTTGGTGGTCAAATGTTTTGGTGCGTCTTGCGGTGGGCGTTGGCGGCGTTTTGTATCAACGCTCAGCCAACGCGCCACATTTTACTGGCAAGCCTCGCAATCTGGATCATCCAGTGAGCAGGCTTGAGGTACCGGCGCCGCAGAGGGTGCCGCCGCAGGTGGCGCAGCCTGAGAGGAAACCGCGTTTAAGGTGCTACCTTCAACGGTGGATTTCTCTGTGCTGGTGGCCGCTAACGCACGCAAGTAATACGTGGTTTTAAGGCCACTGTACCAAGCCATACGGTAAGTGATGTCCAGCTTCTTGCCGTTAGCGCCTGCTATGTACAGGTTCAAACTTTGTGCCTGATCGATCCATTTTTGTCGACGGCTGGCGGCTTCTACAATCCAGCGTGGCTCTACTTCAAACGCAGTGGCGTAGCGAGCCTTTAATTCGGCAGGAATGCGATCAATCTTTTGTACCGAGCCTTCGTAATATTTCAAGTCGTTGACCATGACAGAATCCCATAGGCCACGTTCTTTTAGGTCATGAACCAAGTAGGGGTTTACAACCGTGAACTCACCGGACAGGTTCGATTTTACGTACAGGTTTTGATACGTGGGTTCGATAGACTGAGAGACACCGGTGATATTGGCGATGGTCGCCGTCGGAGCAATCGCCATCACGTTGGAGTTGCGCATACCTTGTGTCATGACTTTTTCACGCAGGCTGCCCCAATCCAGTGTTTGGCTGCGGTCTACCTTGATGTAGTCGTGGCCACGATTGGCGGCGAGCAATTCAATAGAGTCGATAGGCAGAGTGCCTTTGCTCCACAGCGAGCCTTCAAAGGTTGAGTAGCTGCCGCGTTCTTTTGCCAGCTCAGAAGAAGCATCGATAGCGTAGTAACTGATGGCCTCCATCGAGCGATCGGCGAACTCAACGGCATCTTCAGAACTGTAGGCGTACCCCATTTTGTAGAGAGCGTCTTGAAAGCCCATTAGGCCCAAGCCGACAGGGCGGTGACGCATGTTGGACGTGCGAGCCGACTCTACGGAGTAGTAATTAATGTCAATGACGTTATCCAACATGCGCACAGCGGTACGAATGGTTTTTTCCAGCTTGGCTTGATCCAGCTGACCATTGACCACGTGCTGTGACAGATTGACGGAACCTAAGTTACAAACAGCGATTTCTTCGTTGGCCTTGGTATTGAGAGTAATCTCAGTACACAAATTGGAAGAATGCACGACACCAACGTGTTGTTGT
The DNA here is from genome assembly GCA_965656525.1 of Pseudomaricurvus sp. GTDB lineage: Bacteria > Pseudomonadota > Gammaproteobacteria > Pseudomonadales > Cellvibrionaceae > Pseudomaricurvus. Next base: position 37,555 of record CBFHKY010000008.1, read on the forward strand.
GGACTGCGTAGGTTACAAGCGTCTTTAAAAGTCACCCATGGGTGGCCTGTTTCAAACAGCATCCCGAGCATTTTTCGCCAGAGGTCTAGCGCTTTGACCTTTTTGAACAGTCGCATCTCGCCGCGAGCTGCCTTGGCTTCGTACTCTTCGTATTTTTCTTGGAAGGCTTGGCCATACAAATCGTGTAGTTCAGGCACGTCGTTGGGGGAAAACAGTGTCCAAGACTGATCATCGAATACACGCTTCATGAATAGATCGGGCACCCAGTTGGCGGTGTTCATGTCGTGCGTGCGGCGGCGATCGTCACCTGTATTTTTACGCAGCTCTAAAAACTCTTCGATATCGACGTGCCAAGTTTCTAAGTAAGCACAGACTGCCCCTTTGCGTTTGCCGCCCTGATTAACGGCAACCGCGGTATCGTTGGCAACTTTTAAGAACGGTACAACACCTTGTGACTTGCCATTGGTGCCTTTGATATAGGCACCTAAGCCGCGCACGGGAGTCCAATCGTTACCCAAACCACCGGCCCACTTCGACAGCATGGCATTGTCTTGTACCGCACCATAGATACCGTGAAGATCATCTGGAACGGTCGTGAGGTAACAGGAAGACAGTTGAGGGCGCAGAGTGCCTGCATTGAACAGCGTGGGCGTAGAGCTCATGTAATCAAAAGAGCTGAGCAAGTTATAAAATTCGATGGCTCGCTCTTCGCGATTGACTTCTTCGTAGGCTAGGCCCATCGCCACGCGCATAAAGAAAATCTGTGGCAGCTCAATACGCACACCTTCTTCTGTGTGAATAAAGTAACGGTCATACAGCGTTTGCAAGCCTAAATAGTTAAACTGCATGTCGGCTTCGGCGTTGAGTGCTGCACCCAGCTTCACCATGTCGTAATCCATCAGGTGAGGAGCCAGAAGTTGCAACTCAACGCCTTTTTGTATGTAGGCCGGTAAGGCTTGTGCATACAGGCTGTGCATGTCCGTTTGGGTGGCGACTTCGGCAATACCCATAAAATTAAGGGCTTCACTGCGCAATTTATCCAGCAGCAGGCGTGCGGTAGCCAAAGAATAATTAGGCTCTTTTTCGACTAACGTGCGTGCGGTAATGACTAGGGAGGTATTAACGTCCTCAAAGGCAACACCGTCGTAGAGGTTGCGCATTGCCTCATCAAGAATCGCTTTGGCATCTACACCCGCCAGATTGCCACAAGCTTCGTCGACTACGGTACGAAGGCGAGCAATATCCAGAGGTTGTGTCTGCCCGCAAGGCATCACTACATTTACCGATGGGTATTCAGAATCCGCTTGCACCGCTGCGGTTTGGTTTCCCTGACGCATACGAGCGTGCTCTTCACGATAGAGCACGTAGTCGCGGGCAATTTTTTGTTCGCCAGAGCGCATCAGAGTCAATTCGACTTGATCTTGAATGTCCTCAATATGAACGGTGCCACCAGAAGGCATACGACGCTTGAAAGTTGCGGTAATTTGGCTAGACAGTGACGCAACGGTTTCGTGCACTCGGCTAGAAGCCGCCGCGGTGCCGCCTTCTACGGCCAGAAAAGCTTTGGTCATAGCGACGGCAATTTTGCTTTCATCATAAGACACAACCGTGCCATTGCGTTTGATAACACGCAGTTGCCCAGGGGTTGTTGCGGTAACGGTGGTGTTGGATGTTGCTGAGGCTGGCGTTTGTGTTGCAGTGTTTGAGCCTGCCACTTCAGTATCTGTGTGCATGTACGTCTCCGCGTATCGTGGTGCTTAAGAGAAATTAATGTGCTCTGACTCATGGAATACATACACCATGACAGAGGATTTTTATGTTGAATGTGCTTATATCGAATCGTTGTCAGGTAAGACTGGACAGTCTTACCTGCTGTGATTTTCGTTCTTTTTCTTGGGCCTTCGTACTCGTGTGAGTACGAGGTGCCATTCACTTCGTCTGGCCGTCGCGGCTACACGGCCAGAAACCGTTATTTAACGTTGGTCTCGCGCCGTTGCTGTGTTGCCGTTTTCAAGGCTGATGCTGTTTTTTGTGCATTATTTCTGTCTTCGGAGGTGTATTCGCTGAAGCTTACTCGATTGTATCAAGTGGGCTCATGTCAGTGCAGAAATCACCAGTGTACTATGCGAACACCTTGTAAGCGTGGCAGCCACTCCGAAATTGATCAAAAACCCTACATATAGGTATGTTCCAGAATTCGAGTACAAGATAATGCGCATTGCGGTGGAATGCAAGGCGATAAGGTTGGTGATTTCTTGTGGATAAAGTGTGTGTAAATCCCTTTGTCAGTGGCCACTAATCTGCAAGCGTATGCGAGGGTAAGCTTCCATACAATAACGTCGTAAAATACGACTTCTAGACTTTTTATCTATAAGCAGCGCTATTGATATTTAGATATATGTGGTGCTTTTTTGATCTCGGCCTACTACATCTAGTGTTTTGTCACTGTGTTGTGTACTAGGTCACTGTTCGGGTGTTTTTCTTGATCAAGTGACGTGTTAATGATGGACAGGGGTAGTGTAAGGCTGCTAGGGCTACGATGATAAGTGTTTGAACGGAGTGGCCTTATTTAGCTATAGAGAGGTTGATGTTTGTTGTCTGGGGTTGCCCTATAATTTGTCACCATAGAATGTGAAAAAGAGAGCCTGAAATGGGTGATGTGATTAAGTTTAAGCGACCCACTGCCATGGAAAAACACAAAGGCAAGACACTGTGTCGCAGCGGTTTTCATAAATGGGGAGTGGTTCAAGAAAAGCAGTTCGATGTAAAACAAGGCAAATTGGTTACTATCTACCAGTGCAAGCGCTGTGGCGAAAAGAAAGTTGAAGCACGCTAAAGTATGCTTGCCGGTAAGGTAGGGTGCTTAGTTGTAGGGCGATTACGGTATCCGTAACGACGAACGAATTGGTAGGCTGGTAGTGGTCGTTTGTCAGTCACTCAAGTGCACAAGTGTGCACTTGAGTGACGAGTGGCCATCAGTCTTGCACGTTTTCAGTGCTCGTGACCACAACCTTCTGGGCTGTGAACATGGCCGTGTTGCAGTTCTTCGGCCGTTGCATCACGCACACCCAATACCTCTACATCAAAATGCAGATCCATACCTGCTAGCGGGTGGTTGCCGTCGATGGTGATGGTATCGCCATTCACATCGATGACTTCGACCACTTGAAGACCTTGTTCGGTCTCGGCGTGAAACTCCATGCCAACCTCAATGTTGTCGATGCCATTGAACATAGAGCTCGGCAGCTCTTGCACCAAGCTTGGGTCTTTCTCGCCATAGCCCTGCTCAGGTTGAACAACGGCTTTCAGCTTATCCCCAACGGCTTTGCCTTCCAGTTCAGCTTCTAAGCCAGGTACTAAGTTCTGGTGGCCCTGCAGGTAATCCAATGGCGCTTGACCTTCGGAGCTGTCCAGTACGTCACCGTGCTCATTTTTCAGAGTGTAATGAATGGTGGCGACTTTGTTTTTTGTGATGCTCATAGTGATGCCTTTAATTGTGATGAATGGAAGTGAATGTTAGAGACCTGTGACCGGCTTATCGTCGAGTTGGGCGGACTGGATGTTGATTTCGAATTGCTTACCATCATCTTCAGTTTGCTGGATTTTTACCAATAAATTGTTCCAGTCTACGGCCAGCCAAATGACAGTTTTACGATCATCATCTTTGCGCACTCGTGCGACCTTGAGTGTGTTTAAGCGCCCGAGCGGCGTTTCCAGTATTTCGGTTCCGAGCAAGCTGAAGTCATAGGTTTTTAAACGACCGCCATCAGCAATTTGATAACTGGTTAAGGTTTGGTCGTGGAGCAAATCCTGACGCAACTGCAACTGATAGCTCAATTTATCCAATGCGTCTTCTGGGATGCTCATCTTCCACGGCTTGCTTTCAACGTCATTGATGACGGTGAGGTTTTGCCAGTCAAAATTGAGTTCTGCATGTCGGTCGCGACCTAGGCCGCTGCGTTGATAGCGATAGGTAAGTGGGCGTAACCGTCCACTATCCTGCCAGACAAAATGGCTGCTTTCCTCAATACTGGCAAGCCAGTGATTGGCGGTGAATGTGAACAGCATGGAGTCGTCTTCGAGCAGCTTGAGTGACCGTGTCGCCGTTACAGATAAACCACTGTACTCCGCTTTATAAGTCGCTGAAAAACTACTTGGGTGTTCTGTGGCTAAAGCAGGGCTTGTCTGGAGGCAAGATAAGAGCAGCACACCACAGATCAGTACGGGCCGCAGTCGCATTAATGGACTGATTTGTTGTGCTGTATGTGAGAGCAATCGGGCTGTCATAGCGCTCCTTTTCTCAGTAAAAGTCGGCCTCAATAAAGCCATAGTCTCAATAAAGCCATAGTCTCAATAAAATCATAGCTTCGGTAACGTTGAGTATTGAACACGAAGCGAGTATCCGCTTAGCAGACCAATGAACTTATTCTTTAGAGTCGACTTTGTGGTGAAGTTCAATCTTGCCTTGAGTCAATAATGTAGCCGCTGGCGGGTAAAGGTGTGCCATCCATCCAGCAGGTGTTGTCTCGCATCAGAATACGTGATTCAGCAAACCAACGTACAGCCATGGGGTAAATAATATGTTCTTGTTGCTGTACTCGGTGTTGCAGAGTTTCCGCTGTGTCCTTGGGCTGAATCGGAACTATGGCTTGAATGACGTTTGGGCCATCATCGAGCTCGGCTGTCACAAAATGCACGGTTACTCCATGCACGCTATCACCAGCGTCTAATGCTCGTTGATGTGTGTGTAAGCCTTGATACTTGGGAAGCAGCGAAGGGTGAATGTTCAGCATCCGACCGGCGTAATGGTTCGTGAAATCAGCCGTTAAAATGCGCATAAATCCAGCAAGAACCACGAGATCCGGTGAAAAACTGTCAATAAAGGTGAGCAATGCATCATCAAATGCTTCGCGGGACGGATATTCGGTGTGATCGAGTACATAGGCTGGAATGCCGGCTTTCTCGGCGCGGGCTAAGCCAGCCACATTCGGGCGATTGCTGATCACCGCACAAAGGTTGCCTTGTAAGTCGGCATCAATTAGGGCTTGTAAGTTGGTGCCGCTTCCGGAAATCAGTACAACGATATTTTTCATGTGGGCAATAAATAAAAGGTGATCAGGTGTTGATAGAAGGTGCTATTAAAACACTGGCGTGTGATGTGTGATCATCCACGCCAGTGTTTTGAGCCTTTTATCGATCAGAGGTTTAGAAGCTCTACGCGCTCTTCTTCTCCGTTAAGAGCGGCAACGTGTCCCACTACAAAAGCATCTTCACCGGCATTGCGTAACAGTTCGAGCGCCTGTTCGGTAACCGCTTCGGGAACCACAATTACCATGCCCATACCGCAGTTGAACGTACGGTACATTTCATAGCTGTCCACATTGCCCTTTTCTTGCAGCCACTGGAATACAGGGGGGAGTTCCCAGCTGTTTAGATCAATGACGGCTTTACAGTGATCGGGCAAGACGCGTGGAATGTTTTCTTGTAACCCGCCACCTGTGATGTGGCACATAGCATTTACGGATACCGTTTTTAACAGTTGCAGCAAAGGTTTGACGTAAATGCGGGTGGGCTCTAAAAGAGCCTTACCCAGTTCACGGTCACCAATTGTTTCATTCAGATCGGCGTTGCTGACTTCAATGATTTTACGAATCAAGGAGTAGCCGTTTGAGTGCGGTCCGCTGGACGCCAAACCTATCAGAGTGTCACCCGCTTGTACTTTGGTACCGTCAATCAGTTCCGACTTTTCGGCGATGCCGACGCAGAAACCGGCCAGGTCGTAATCTTCACCTTCGTACATGCCTGGCATTTCAGCGGTTTCGCCACCGACCAGTGAGCATCCAGCCATGGCGCAACCATCGCCAATGCCAGTGACCACGTCAGATGCTACATCCACATTGAGTTTGCCGGTGGCGTAGTAATCCAGAAAGAACAACGGTTCAGCGCCAGCCACCACTAGGTCGTTCACACACATTGCCACCAAATCAATACCGATGGTGCTGTGCCTATTGAGATCCATCGCCAGACGAAGCTTGGTGCCAACACCGTCAGTGCCTGAAACCAATACCGGTTCACGGTAGCCTGTGGGCAGTTCAAACAGAGCGCCAAAACCTCCGAGACCGGCCATGACTTCTGGACGGCGTGTGCGCTTGGCTACGCCTTTGATGCGCTCGACTAGGGCATTGCCTGCATCGATGTCTACGCCAGCGTCTTTGTAACTCAGGGAGGGGGTCTGTTTGTCGCTCATGTGCTGCTCTTTGAAGGTTGCTGTGTCAGTCATATAGGATTAAGGGGCGCTATTCTAGCAGCTAATGACGCTGCCTGTTAGCGTCCGAGATAAGAGAATTATAGGGGTATTGGGATTTTCGTGTTGCAGTGCTGGAGGTCTGCGTAGGTGGTGGGCATAATGAGCCGCTTTATAACGCTGTTTTTCACCAATACACGCGCTATTTACACCACACTCGACACGTTCGTTTTGGTGTGTGGGTGTTAATATGATGGCAGTGCTGGCAAGAGCCAGTCAAACCAGTGTCGAGAGGGGAAGGTTGTGGCAAAAAGAGGTACAAACACGGACAGTGTGGCTGCTGCGCGAACAACACGCAGCTTGCTCAAAACCTTGTTACTCACTTGGGTGTTGGCCACTGTTTCTGCGCCGGCCTTACTGAGTGCAGAAGAAGTCATGGATATGTACCGTCAGGCAGTCGTGGTTCAGGATCAGTCTGATGATCTGCGTGCAGCGGCTGCCAAAGAGGCGCTGCAGTCGGTATTGGTAAGAGTATCGGGCCATAAGAGTGTGTTGGAGCAACCTGAAATTGCCAGTGTATTGGCGCGGGCCAGTACCTACGTAGATGCTTATAGGTACGAAGAGGTCGACATGGCTGTGAATGAGCAGGGGGAGCCGGTTACGCGACTGGTGATGAACTTTTCTCGGCCCGCTTTAGAAAAATTGCTGCGTGAATATAAGTTGCCCTTGTGGCCCTCTAACCGTCCTTCCGTGTTGGTCTGGGTAGTAAAAGATGATCTGCAAGAAGGTCGTCAGATGATCTCGCTGCAGGAGGACTCCGTGGCCGCGACAGCGGTCGATAATGCCGCTCAGATTCGTGGTTTGCCGCTGGTATACCCGCTGTTAGATTTAGAAGATCGTATTACTCTGACACCGTCCCAGCTTTGGAACTTGGATCAGGATGCCATAGACGCGGCATCCGCACGCTACAACACGGACGCTGTGCTGGTGGTGCGTTACAGCCAAACCGCCAGTGGTCGCTGGCTGTCTGATTGGACGCTGGTGCATAAGCAGCACCGTCCGGTGTTTGATGTGGATGCCGACAGCGAGGTAGCGTTGTTGAGCCTGGGGCTAGCGCAGGCCAGTGAATATCTTGCCTCTTTATACCAAGTGGTGTTGGGCGGTGCGGTTGCGGACAATGTGGTTTTGGATATTGATGCTGTGAAGGGTTTTGGCGATTACATCCAGCTGATGGAGTACCTGCAAAGTCTGGAAGTGGTGCAGCAAATGACATTAAACCGTATAAGTGGCACGCATTTGCAAGTGACGTTGCAGTTAAAAGGGGAGGTCTCCTTACTGACGGCGGTACTCGGTTTAGATCGTCGTCTAATCAAGCAAGAGAGGTTGCCTCAGAAACCTACCGTGACAGTGACCGACCCGAAGGCGACCGCGGTGATGAATCCGTCATCACCGCACCAACCACTATTGTATTTTTCATGGTTGGGTTAGGCCGCAGAACGATTCGGGTAAACCATTGCTTGAGCATCTGTTAATATGCAGCCCCTGAATTTGGGTGGTTAACAATCTCTGTTTAGGCGCCGAGGCTGGATTGTTATTGCTGTTTGTTGGTGTGTTAGCGTTATTGAGTGTGAATGGTGGTGATGGGTGTGTGCATCAGTGTGATAACAGATTTGACTGAGTGGGCTCGTACGACTCTAACAGGGTGGTGTCTGTGACGGATACACACTCGCACCCGAAACAATTGCCATTGCAAGTGAACCTGCCGGATGATGCCGCATTTGAAAATTTTCACGTGCCAGCCAGTCATGTCAATGCGCTGGCGGTGAGAGCTTTGCAACAACAGTTGCAGCCATTTGGTGAGCAGTTTATTTTTCTTTCTGGCCCTCAAGGCTCAGGGGTCACCCATTTACTGCAAGCGGCTTGTCGATATGCTGTGGCGAGTGATTATGAGGCTCAGTATGTGCCACTGGATGAGTTTGCTCGTTTAGAGCCACGGCAGATGTTGGAATCACTTGAAACGCTGGATTTAGTGTGTTTCGACAATTTACAAGCCGTTCTAGGGAGCGCCGATTGGGAAGGTGCTCTGTTTGGCTTTTTCAATATCATGCGTGACACGGGTAAGCGCGTTGTGATGGCTGCAAATCGAGGGCCGCGGGAGTTATCAGTCGTGCTGCCAGATTTGCAATCGCGCTTGGTGTGGGGGTTGGTCTTTCAGCTGCAGCCGTTGACTGATGACGATAAGCGACAGGTGTTGAAATTGCGCGCAAAAGCCAGAGGCCTAGAATTGAGTGATGAAGTGGCTGAGTTTATTATGCGGCGTGCGCCACGCCACACCTCTGAGCTGTTTAACATGTTGCAGCGGCTGGATGAGGCCTCTCTTATTCAGCATCGCCGTCTGACGATCCCATTTGTGAAAGACATTCTCGGTTATTGATCGATCAGCAACCCTTGCTCAATCGCCAGCCCCTCACTGTTTGCCGACTTCAGGCTTATGCGCGGGGCAGGCTTGTTTTCGCTTTCTCATTCGGATGAGGTTAAAGCGTAGAGCAATCCAAGCAATGGGCGAAAACTGAGCGAGGATCTGCCGAGGTCAGAAGGTCCACCAACGGTGACAGTTCTTTTTCCACCTTCTGCAAAAACGCGAATAGCCCGTTGTGGCTGGCTTGCGGCAGCCAGGCATAGCTCGCCAGTTCGCCTCGAATTTGTTTCACCAGCATTTCTGTTGGCGACAGTGGTTTTTGAATTTCGATTACTTGGTAATCGCTGGCTCCAATTTTTTCGGCGGCCGCTGCAATCACCTGATGCAAGTCTCCCAGTTGATCCACCAGACCAAGATCCAGTGCAGCGCGTCCAGTCCAGACCCGGCCTTGGCCTACCGCGTGAACTTTAGCCGATGTGGTTTGTCGTGACTCGGCAACAATATGAATGAATTGGTTGTAGATGTGATTGACGCTTTGTTGCATCACATCCTTCGCGAGATCTGTCATGGGGCGATCGATGCGCATAGCGCCAGCCAGCTCAGTGGTGCCGATGCCATCGGTGGAAACACCCATTTTTTCCAGTGTGTTTTCCAGCGTGGGGAAGGCGCTAAAGACACCAATGGATCCAGTGATGGTATTAGGTGTGGCCCAGACTTCGTCAGCGGCCATCGACATCCAATAACCGCCGGAAGCGGCCACGCTGCCCATGGAAATGAACACCGGAATTCCTTGTTGTCGGGTGAGTTCCAGTTCCTGCCGAATGACCTCCGAAGCAAAGGCGCTGCCACCGGGGCTGTCTACACGTACCACCAGAGCGTCGAGATCTTTGTGGTTGCGAGCGTCGCGAAGCAGTTGCGATAAGCTATCACCACCGATACTTCCTGCTGGTTGGTAGCCGTCTAAGATCATACCTTTGGCCACTAATAGGCCGACTCTCGGACGATCATCCAGTGGGTTGTGGGATTGAGTCATTGCCAAATAACGATTGAAATCTAAGGCGCGATAGGATTCGCCATCCTGACGGGTTCCGACTTTATTCATCAGGAATTGTTGTTGTTGCGGTTGGCTGGCAAGTTGATCGACCAGTTTAAGCGCCAAAGCTGTGGCCGCGGTATCGCCTGCTTGCTCTGTTAGGTGTTGGTCAATACGGTTGATGTAATTGTTGATCCAGCCGTTTTCAAGTTGGCGCTGCTGCTCCACGACTGCGGTATAGCCCGACCAGAGCTCATTGAGCCACTGACTGTTGTGTTCGCGAGAAGCCTCCGACATGCTGTTGCGCAGGTAAGGTTCTACTGCGTCTTTGTATTCACCCACACGAAATACGTGCATATTCAAGCTCAGTTTATCCAGAGCCGATTTAAAATAATTGCGGTAGCTGCCATAGCCGGTGAGCAGCACAGAACCCATCGGGTGCAACAGGATTTCATCGGCGTAGCTGGCCAGATAATATTGCTCTTGAGAGTAGCTGTCGCTGACGGCGTATATTGGTTTACCACTGCTTTTGAAAAATTCTAAAGCGTTACCGACTTCAGACAGTTTGCTGATGCCTCCGCCCATAAGATAATTCAGGTCTAACACTACGGCAGTGATGCGTTGGTCATCACGGGCCGAGTGCAAGGCAGTGACTAAATCCCTGACTAGGGTTTCGGCTTGCTCTGAGTTGCTGGTCTGCTCCAATATTTCAGTGAGTGGATCAATGTAACTGTACTGATCCACCAAGAAGCCACTCGGTGCTATTCGCAGTGCGGTCTTTTCTGGCATCGTGGCACTGTCTTCGGGGAGCAAGGCGCTAATAACAAAAGCCACAAGCAGCAAAAAAAGAACGTTGGTCAGGCTGACGCGGATCCAAGTAATGGATCGCCAAAAAAACGTTAGAACGCGTCGAATCACGCCGGGGCGATGGTGAGTCATTGTGAATTCCTTGAGAAAATGGATCCGTGATCAAAGCCACTTTGGCAGAGATTAAAAAGGCAATGCTATTAAACGTCTGAGTGTTCTTGTTGTACGGCTTTTTGCCAGCGACTGGTCATCATGGCACTGATAAATAACACGGTAGTGAACAGGGTTTGGACATAGTCGTTCCAGCTGGCGTGCTCGCTCATGGCGTTAGTCACTCCTACTGTAAAATGAATCAACAGTACAAAGCACAGCCAGTCGTAGCTGCGGGCATGATTTTTAAGCATGCCGGGTAAGAACATCAGCAAGCTCAGGCAGGGGATAAGTAAAAGTGTCCAATAAAAATTCTCACTTTGTACACTGGATAACACGTACACCACAATCAAGCCCAAGAGCAGACTCAGACTAAGAGGTTTAGAGCGTGCAAGTTTCTGTCGAGCACTGTTAGTCGTAGTGTCGTCGTTCATGTGTGGCTTCCATAAAAGGTTGTGCGGTGTGTTCAAGGTTTGTTGAGTTTTTCGTCTAGCTTAATAGTAGGGCCAGCTTGGCGACACGTTTGCCTAGGCTTTGACACAGGCGCGTCTCGGCCTCACTTAAAGAGGTAGCCTCACCGCCTTGCGCCCAATGTGAGGCACCATAAGGTGTACCGCCCGAAGCGGTGGTTGTGAGATCCGCTTCACTGTAGGGGATGCCAACATACACCATGCCATGATGCAGTAGCGGGATCATCATGGTGAGTAAGGTGGCTTCTTGGCCACCGTGAAGGCTTGCTGTAGAAGTGAATGCCGCCGCTGGCTTGTCGATCAAGCTGCCATTGAGCCACAAACTGCTGGTTTGATCCAAAAAGTACTTCAACGGTGTGGCCATATTGCCGAATCGGGTGGGACTACCGAGCACCAAGCCACTGCAATGTTGGAGATCTTCTAGAGTGCAATACACGGCGCCGTCGCTAGGAATATCGGCATCGGTTTGTTCGCATGTTGCCGATACTGCTGGCACAGTACGCAAGCGCGCTTCTATTTGGGCGTGTTGTTCTATACCACGTGCTACCGCTTGTGCCATTTTTGCGGTACTGCCATTACGAGAATAGTAAAGTACCAGTACATAGGGCATCGACATCCTAAATCAGCTCCAGCACATTTTCAGGTGGGCGACCCAACACGGCTTGATCACCTTTAATCACAATAGGGCGTTCGATCAGTTTTGGGTGGCTGACCATGGCGTCTATCAGTGCGTCATCAGCGAGTGAGTCATCACTGAGCCCTAGCTCTTTGTAAGCGTCTTCACCCTTACGCAGCAGCGCTCGAGCATGGATGCCCAATTTTTTTAAGAGCTCTTTAAGGGTGTTGGCATCAGGTGGTGTCTCTAGGTACAAAACCACGTTTGGTTCAATACCGTTCTCTTGCAAAAGAGATAGAGTTTGGCGTGATTTTGAACAGCGTGGGTTGTGGTAGATGGTTACCATGACACGGTTTTCCTTGTGGGTTGATCGATCATAATCCGCTATTGTAAACATTACCGGTAATGATCTCTATTGATCAACGTTATACGCTCAGATTTTTGTACAGCTCAATGGGAGTTAAAAAATGGAATTCGTTCAGCTCAAGCCCTTGCTAGAGACCGCGAAGCCTTGGTGGGGTTTCGTATTGGATGTCGCAAAGCAATACGCTGCTAAAGGCTGCCGTCAGCAAGCTGCTGCATTAACGTACATGACGTTGTTTGCCATCGTGCCCACATTAACCGTCGTGTTTACCATGTTTTCGTTGTTTCCCGCCTTTACAGGCCTTGAGGCAGAACTGAAAACATTTCTATTTAAGCACCTGCTGCCTGGCTCGGGATTGGATGTAGACTCTTATTTGAATGAATTTATCAGTCAGGCACGCAGCTTAACCTTAGTGGGACTTTTGCTTTTGGTGGCAACAGCCTACCTTATGATCAAAAACATCGAGCAAACATTTAACAGTATTTGGGGGGTCACAGAGGCACGGAAAGGGGTGTCGAATTTTTTATTGTACTGGGCGGTGCTGAGTTTGGGGCCGTTGCTATTGGGCTTAGGGTTAGCCATGAGCACGTATTTACTGTCGCTGCGGTTGTTGGTAGACGAAATTGACCACCTTGGTTTGATCCCCTTGATTTTACAATATCTGCCTTGGTTGTTGACGACCTTTGCCTTTACTTTGCTGTTTGCTGCGGTTCCCAACTGTAAGGTGTTGCTACGGCACGCGTTAGTTGGTGGTGTATTGACGGCGGTGTGCTTTGAATTGTTTAAAGATTTATTTGGTTGGATTGTGACTTATTCCAGTTACAAAGCGGTGTACGGTGCCTTCGCGATTGTGCCCCTGTTTCTGATGTGGGTGTATGTCCTTTGGATGATTGTGCTGGGAGGTGCTGTGTTTGTGTATGCATTGTCGTCCAAACGCATTGGCGGCAAGCGTCGTTACACCGACTTGATCGCCTCACTCGTGATGTTGTGGCGGCTACGTAAAGAATATCAAGATGGCTATGGAGTGAGTGAAGGGCAACTATTAAAAATGGGGCTCTCATTACCACAGTGGCAACAGCTAAGCCTTATCTTGCTAGATCAGCGAGTCATTGCTATGACGGATGCCAGCCGCTATGTGCTCAGCCGTGATTTGTCGACGGTTACATTGATGGATTTAGCATCTTGGATTGGCGCGCGCTCTTACTTACCTGATTCAACCAAAGGGCTTGAACACTTTGAATGGTTTGATGGTGTGGCTGATCGCATAAACGCTATTGATGAGCATACCCAAGAACAGTTGAATATCTCTTTGGAGCAGTTATTCAGGCCTAAGAGGTCAGTGAGTGAATCGTCTGATGTATGAATGCTGATGCTTCTTTAGGTGGTGGGGGGTGCTGAGCAACAAAATAGGACGATATGCTTATCTTTGTGGTGTACTGGCCGATACCTTAGGACATGATTGTCTACTGACCTGAAACTACGCCTACAAAATGGTTAAATCAGGTCTATAGTTAGAAAAAGTTAAAAACGAACGAGTTAGAAAGAGCGCGCAGTTCGCTTATTAACGAGTGTTAGTGGATAAGCTATATACAGAAGGTGATATGACCATTCCTTTAGTAATTTGTGATGATTCAAATATGGCTCGTAAGCAAGTGGCACGGGCCTTACCTGACGAGTGGGACGTGGATATTTCTTACGCCACCAATGGCCTGGAAGGTATTGAGGCCGTGCGTGCTGGTAAGGCTGAGATGCTGTTTCTGGATTTGACCATGCCAGAGCTGGATGGTTACGGAGTGTTGGAGCTCATTAAAAAAGAGTCTCTGAAAAGCATTGTGATCGTCATTTCGGGTGATATACAGCCAGAAGCTCGGGAGCGAGTGATGAAGCTGGGAGCATTGGAGTTCATCAAAAAGCCAGTGAATAAAGAAAAGTTGGGTGAGGTGCTCAAGGCTTACGGTTTACTGTAATTGCAGTATTCATTTGGGGGGCGGCTTGTTACCTGATTTGTACTCTGATTACCACGGCATAACGGGTGTGGTATCACAAGATTTCTGGTAATGGATGAAAGGTAGTGTAACAAAGCAGTGAGCAGCCACTGCGTCATCATAGTGAGAGAGAGAATAATGGGTAAAACCCTACCAATTAGTGAAGATCAGCGAGACTGTTTGCAAGAGGTGTGTAACGTAGCACTGGGGGCCGGCGGGGAAGCGCTGGCTCAATTCGCTAATGTCTTTGTTCAGTTACCAGTACCCTATATTCGTTATTTGCAACCGGAATCCATTACTGAAGCGCTCGCTTCCTTGAGGGGAGACGCGCCTTTATCTGGTGTTATGCAAGTTTATCAGCTGGATGGCCATTCTTGTTATGCACTTACAGTGTTGACCGAAGACAGTATTATCGATTTGGCTGCCCTTGCTGGTTTGTCCTGCGCTGACGATAAAGACACTACTGCATTGCTGTACCGTTTGAGCGATACGCTAACAGACGTATGCTTGCCCATCTTGGCTACCCAGTTGGGCTTTGATCAACATGGTGTTACTGGTCCGCCATCGCTGATCGCTTTGCATCAACCATTCGATCAGTTTTTCCCGTCTGAATTCCAGTCCACATCAGCCGTGCTGACCGCAGAAATGAATTATCACTTGGAAGGTCATCCGTTCAACTGTGACTTGGTATTGGCGTTTCCCGATGCCAGCTGTAAGGCGTTGTGTGCCTCGCTGGATCGTCTGTTAGACTTCTAACCTTTCTTATTCCAGCCTTTGGGGTTTGTTTTCGAGACGACAAGGGTTGGCTTTGACTCTTGATGGCACTTATGAGCATAGCCTTGATGGTTCATGGATGTTGCGTATTATGCTTTCTTTCTGAGTATCCTTGTATTTTTTAACGAGCAACGTGATGAAACGGATGAGACTGACGGCGATGACGCTATGTTGGGTGATAGCGAGCCATGCCCAAACCGAGCCGGCTTCCCCTTGGTTAGAAGAGGTATCGGTTACGGGTCGACGCGAAGCTCAGCCAACGGCTAGCCTATTGGGGGCTGCCAGCCAAGTTAATGCTGCGGTGCTGGAGCGGGTTGGGCACGTGCACTTGCAAGAGGTGGCCGTGCGCATACCTGGGGTGTGGCTGAGCAGAGGTAACGGGCAGGAAATGCTGGTTGCTGTGCGCTCCCCAGTCTACACCGGTGCTGGTTCTTGTGGAGAGGTATTGATCGCCGAAAACGGTGTTCCCATTCGGCCCTCTGGCCTGTGTAATGTGAATCAACTGTTTGAAGTTAACACCGAACAAGCTCGCGGGTTGGAAGTCTGGCGCGGGGCGGGGACGGTGTTTTATGGATCGAATGCTGTGCATGGCGTGATCAACACCTTACCGCCAGCGCTGGATTCAAGAAGCTTAAGTCTGGAGGCAGGCAGTCAAGATTTCTATCGTCTGAAGTGGTCAAATGGAGTTCGTACTGACAACCAAAGCCTTCATTTTGCACTACATGGCACTTCCGCCGGAGATGTGAAAGACCATGCCGGTGTCGATCAGCAAAAGATGTCGTTGCAGCACCGTTATCAAGCCTCTACCTATCAAGTGTCTTCCTTACTCAGTGCCACCAATTTGAATCAAGAAACCTCTGGCTTTATTCGTGGGAAAGGCGCTTATGCGCTAGCGGATTGGAAAGACAACCCAAACCCAGAAGCTTACCGAGAGGCATCTTCGGTGCGAATCAGCACTCGTATTGAAAACCGTGTCGACAGTCAAGATACGCACTGGCAAGTTACGCCTTATTACCGGCGCAGTAAGATGCGCTTTTTACAGCATTACTTACCGGGCCAGCCGTGGGAAGAAAATGGCCAAACCAGTGCAGGGGTCATGTCGAGCATCCGTTGGATGCCGGAGTCTGATCTGACCCTGTGGTTCGGTGCGGAGGCGGAAGTCGCCAGCATGCAGGTTAAAGAATACCAAGCTGATGTGTTTATAAGTGCTGGCAATCCACGCTTTCAAGGCGCACATTACGATTTTTCCGTGGACAGCGATTTGTTGGCCGTGTTCGTTAACAGCGAATGGCAGTGGCGTGAACATTGGTTTGCCGAACTGGGGTTGCGCTATGAGCGGCTCAACTACGACTATGACAATCAGCTGTTATCAGGTACTGGAAAAGACGATGGAACCACTTGCGGTGGGGGTGCGTGTCGATACTTGCGGCTGGACGACCGAGAAGATCGTTTTGCGAACGTTAGCGGCCACGTTGGTGTTCGCACAGATTTGGCCAATGGCTGGCACGCATACACTCGTCTGGCTCGTGCGTACCGAGCACCACAGATCAATGAACGCTATCGTTTATTGGCGGGGCAGTCGGCTGAAGAATTTGATAAAAAGCAAATAGACAGCTTGGAGTTTGGCGTACGCTACGAACAAGATACGATGCGTTTTCGTCTCAGCAGTTATTATATGCGTAAAGAAGACGCTGTGTTATCGGCCTCAAATAATGCGACTGTGGGCGATGGTGAAACTGATCACCTTGGTGTGGAGTGGGAGCTCGATGCCATGGTTGCTGAGCGCTGGCAGTTAACTACAGCGATTAGCTGGGCAAAGCATGAAATTAAATCGGCCAGTCTATTAGCTGGAAAGGATGTTAGTGGTAACGTTATGGATACCGCGCCACGTTGGATGGGCAGTGTTCAGATAGGGTATCTGGCGACTCAAGGGTGGCGTGCGGAGTTGGAAATGTCACACCTTGGCGAGTATTTTGTGGATGCAGAAAATGAGCATCGATACCCAGGGCATACGATTTGGAACGGCGTGCTCCAGTGGCCTATCGCACCCCAATGGCAGGGACGTTTGCGTTTACAAAATCTCTTTGACAAACGCTATGCTGAGCGAGCTGACTATGCGTTCGGTGATTACCGTTATTTTACTGGTCAGCCCAGAGGGGCCTATTTAGAAATTCGTCACCAATGGTGAGTGAACCTTTCTTAGTGGCTTATCGCCAATACGTTTCCCAGGCGTCCATCACTCGGGCAGGGTACCAATATTGGCCATAGCTACCGTTGTAGCGGGCCAGTGCCTCGGTCAGTTGCCCTTGCGCACGATCCAAATAATGTTTCAGGATGGCACAGCCATAACGAAGATTGGTGTCGATATCCGTTAGATTGTCTTCAGGGTGGCCAATCTCATGTTTCCAAAAAGGCATCACCTGCATCATCCCTTGTGCGCCAACACGTGAAACAGCAAAACGATCAAAATGACTTTCTACTTCGATGAGGGCGAGCACAATTTCAGGTTCTAGATCGGCATTACGTGCCGCTTGATGAATACGGCGTAACAAATCTAAACGTTTGTCAGGGTCTTTGATAAAGCGTGCCAGTGAATCCTGCTTAGATACCAACCACACTTCAGCATCAAATCGGTCAGTAAAACTGTCGCTGTCATCAATAGCGCGCTTTAAAGCGTGTTTCAATTGTAGATCGATAGATGATGGGGTGGTGAGTTGCTTGTCTTGTGAGGGCAAATCACTCGTTGAAAGGGCCTCTTGAGCGTAAACCCCCATACTTGTGCAAATGCTTAAGGCAAGTGTGGCACCGGTACGCAACAGCCATCGCCCTGTAAATTGTTTAGCCACAAGTGACATGCCCATAGTGGTAGAGGAATCATGAGTGCCTTTCAGCTCGCGGACATTGCGCCAGCGCGACGCTGAAAAGGCAGTTTCAATTTGGCTCACGAAAGCAACTTGATATTACTGCGCTGTTGCCAATGCTTGCTTGATAAAGTTTAGCAAACCTTCGGCTGGCAGATCTTGCTTCTCGGCATCGCGACGAGCTTTGTATTCGACGGTATTGCTTTCCAGCCCGCGATCACCCACGACTATTCGGTGAGGTATGCCCATCAACTCCACATCAGCGAGCATGCCACCCAAGCGCGCCTTTTCTTCGTCCATGAACAGAACATCGATACCTGCCGCCTCAAGATCGGCGTACAGTTGTTCGCAAAACGCTCTTACCGCGTCGGACTTGTTCATATTGATCGGTACCAGCGCCAATTGGAAGGGCGCGATAGCCGTAGGCCAGATGATGCCGTTATCGTCGTAGTTTTGCTCGATCGCAGATGCCACAACACGGCTTACCCCTATGCCGTAGCAGCCCATCGTCATCAGTTGTTCTTTGCCGTTCACATCCAATACGGTGGCACGCATAGCTTCACTGTATTTTTGGCCCAGCTGAAAGATGTGACCAACTTCAATACCACGCTTGATTTCAAGAGTGCCTTGACCACATGGGCTTGGATCACCCACCACTACATTGCGCAAATCAGCGACGGTTGTCAGTGGTAGGTCTCGCTCCCAGTTAACCCCTGTGAGGTGAAAACCGTCTTTATTTGCGCCGCAGGCAAAGTCAGCAACTACGGCAGCACTGCGGTCGACAATGACAGGAATGGTCAGTCCAACCGGGCCGATAGAGCCAACGCTGCAATCCAGTGCTTCTTTGATTTTTGCCTCTGGAGCAAAACAAAGAGGGGCCGCAACACCTTCCAGTTTTTCGGCTTTTAGGTCGTTCAGCTCGTGGTCACCACGCAGCACCAGTGCCACTAAGCCTTGGGTCCCATCTTCGTCAGCCTCGGCGAGTACGATTAGCGTTTTTAATACCTGTGCAGCGGGCATTTCTAAACACTTAACGATGTCTTCAATGGAATGCTGCCCTGGCGTTGCAATTTCGCTCATTTCTTGCGTTGGGGTTGGGCATTTGTCGATGCTAGGAATGGCTTCGGCTAATTCTACGTTAGCGGCGTAGTCGCTACCGGTGCTGAAGGCAATATCGTCTTCGCCGCTATCTGCCAGTACGTGAAACTCGTGTGAGCTAGAGCCCCCAATCGATCCTGTGTCGGCCAAGACGGGGCGAAAATCTAAGCCTATACGGCTGAACACATTACAATAGGCGCTGTGCATCACGTCGTAGGTCTGTTGCAGACAATCTTGTGTCAGGTGGAAAGAGTAAGCATCCTTCATGGTGAACTCACGAGCACGCATAATGCCAAAACGCGGACGCACCTCATCGCGAAACTTAGTTTGTACCTGATAAAAATTGGCAGGCAGCTGCTTATAGCTCTTCAGTTCATTGCGTATCAGATCGGTGATGACCTCTTCGTGAGTCGGCCCCAAGCAAAAGCCATTACTATGCCGATCTTCAATACGTAACAATTCTGGGCCGTATTGTTCCCAGCGACCGGACTCTTGCCACAGTTCGGCTGGCTGTACGACGGGCATCAACACCTCTAGGGCGCCGGCACGGTCCATTTCTTCGCGTACAATATTTTCTACTTTTCGTAAGACTTTGAGTCCCATAGGCAGCCAAGTGTAAAGGCCCGATGCAAGTTGGCGAATCATGCCAGAGCGCAACATCAATTGGTGGCTGATGGCTACGGCATCAGATGGATTTTGTTTAAGCGTGGCAATGAGAAAACGGCTGGCTCGCATAACGCTGAGAATCTCTACTAGGTGAATTTAAATAAGGAGGGTATTCTAAAGGCGTTGTTCAGTTGGGGAAAGGAGGAAACATCAATGTCTGAACTTGATGTACAACAACGCTTTGATTTGCACGATCAGTTGGCTGAAGATTGTGTGGTAGTGGGGCACTTCCCTCTATCGATGGTGTTGCTCAGTAAAGATGCAAATTACCCTTGGTGTATATTGGTCCCACGCCGTAAAGGTTTGCGGGAAATACACCATATGTCCCGTGAAGACCGTCTGCAGTTGAGTGACGAGTCGTGTCATTTATCTGAAGTGATGGCCGACCTGTACGTGCCGGATAAGATCAATGTCGCCGCTCTTGGTAATATGGTGCCACAGTTACATGTGCATCATATTGCTCGGTTTAAGCGAGATTTGGCATGGCCCAGCCCCGTCTGGGGGATGGCGGAGCCAAGCCAGTATTCAGAAGATGCGCTGAATGATCGCTTAGAGCACCTGCGCAGCGCGTTGGCCGGTGAGGATTTTACATCTGCGACGTAGCGCAGGCTTGGTGTAAACGGTACAGACACAAAAAAACCGCGATAATTCGCGGTTTTTTTGTGTCTTCAATACGCCGTTATTGGCTTAAAGAGTCATATCTTTAAGCTTCTTCAGTGGTCGTACTTTTACCTGAACACTGGCAGGCTTGGCCGCTACATCCATTGTTTCGCCCGGTTTGAACGGGTTAGGTACGTTTTTGCGAGCGCGGCGAGCGGGTTTTTTAATCGCACTGATTTTCATCAGGCCTGGCAATACAAATTCACCAACAGAGCGTTTTTTGATGTGGCCTTCAATAATATCGCTTAGCTCATCCAAAACGCCCTGAACCTGCTTTCTACTGAGGTCAGTATTCTCTGCGATTTGAGTAAGAATTTGAGTTTTGGTGAAGCGCTCTTGAACCGCTTTTACCTTTTTGGCCGCTGGTGCAGGTTTGACAGCGGCTTTCGCCTTCGCGGCAACCTTCGTTTTGGGTGCGGCGGCTTTTTTAGCGGGCGCTTTCTTAGTAGGTGTTTTGCGTGCGGCCATAATGTGATTCCTTTTAGGCTGGCAATGTATTTAAGGGTGGTCGTTCAAATGGCACCTGTTTAAGGGTACTGTTTTAAAGATGTACTGTTTTAGATGTTTAGAAGTACCGTGCCAAAATTGACGTTATTTGAAATGCTGTCTGAGTATGGCGCCATTGTTATAATGATCGCGTTTATAAAAAACCCTGTTTTTATAGGCTAAAACGTATGGTGCTACGCTTGGGCACTATGTATAAAGGATTATTTAGACGCAATCAACAAAAAACTGCGTGCTACGTCAGCAGGGGCAAAGGCCTTTTGGTCGGTCAGCGTCAGCGGTGTTGGCGTTCTCTTGTGCTTTAATCAAAGGTGTTTGCTAGGGTATAATCGCCCGTTTTTATGGGTTGCCCAGAGTTTTAGGGCTTGGTTGTTCTAAGTTCATAACGTTTGGATCGATTTATGCCGATTTATGAATACGAATGTGGTGCTTGTAAGCATCAAATGGAAGCTCTGCAAAAAATGAGCGACCCCGCACTGGTTCAATGTCCATCTTGCCAAAAGCCAGAACTGAAAAAGCTGATATCTGCGGTAGGCTTTCGTCTAGCGGGCAGTGGCTGGTATGAAACGGACTTCAAAACGGGCAATAAAAAGAAAAATCTTGCCGGTGATTCAGGAGCTTCAACAGCGAGCCCTGCATCGGCATCGAGCGATTAGCGTGGTAGACAGCTGAGGCGAGCCTATGAAAGGTGGCCTTGGTTGATTGTCTCCGACGCAGTGCGCACGACAGTGGTTCATGCGACAAATTGTACATACGACTCTATTTATTACAGGAAAACAACTATGCGCACCCAATATTGCGGCGCTCTCAATGCCTCATTTATCGATCAAGAAGTCACTCTTTGCGGTTGGGTTGACCGCCGCCGTGATCATGGTGGGGTGATTTTTATCGATTTACGCGATCGCGACGGCATTGTGCAGGTGGTTTTCGACCCAGATGCCCAAGACTTTTTCCAAAAAGCCGATACCGTTCGAAGTGAGTATGTACTTCAAGTGAAAGGCCGTGTTCGCGCTCGTTCTGAGGCAACCGTAAACCCAAATATGCCAACAGGCGAAGTGGAAGTTTATGGTTTAGAAGTAGACATTCTGAACAGCGCAGAAACTCCCCCGTTTCCGCTTCACGATCAAGGTGTGGGCGAAGATGTGCGCTTGAAGTATCGCTATGTAGATTTGCGTCGTCCAGAAATGCAAAATCGTCTGCGTTTTCGCTCAAAAGTGACTACGGCAATTCGTAATTACTTAGATGAAAACGGCTTTTTAGATATCGAAACGCCTATTCTTACCCGCGCAACTCCAGAAGGTGCTCGTGACTATCTCGTGCCATCGCGTACTCACGAAGGTAAGTTTTTTGCACTGCCGCAATCACCACAGCTGTTCAAGCAGTTGCTGATGGTGTCCGGTTTTGATCGTTATTATCAGATTGCTAAGTGTTTTCGCGATGAAGATCTGCGAGCAGATCGCCAGCCGGAATTTACTCAAATCGATTTAGAAACCTCTTTCATGAGTGAAGAGGAAATCATGTCCATCACAGAGGGCATGGTTCGTAAGTTATTTTTGGATTTGCAAGGTGTTGATTTGGGCGATTTCCCACGCATGCCATTTGCAGAGGCGATGGAAAAGTACGGCTCAGACAAGCCCGATTTGCGTATTCCTCTGGAACTGGTCGAAATCAAAGATCTATTGAAGGATATCGATTTCAAAGTATTTGCTGGACCAGCCAACGACCCTAAATGCCGAGTTACAGCCTTAAAAGTGCCGGGTGGCTCAACGATCTCCCGTAAGCAAATTGATGACTACACGAAATTCGTGAGCATTTATGGCGCCAAGGGTTTGGCGTGGATCAAGGTCAATGACCTAGCGGCGGGCATAGAGGGCTTGCAGTCGCCTATCATCAAGTTCTTGGGCGACGATGTGACTATGAACATTATGAATCGCTTGGATGCTCAAGACGGCGATATTATTTTCTTTGGTGCTGACACGGTCAAAGTGGTTACGGAAGCTCTAGGGGCGCTGCGCTGTAAAATCGGTGAAGATTTGGATCTCTACACCTGCGAGTGGGCACCTTTGTGGGTGGTTGACTTCCCCATGTTTGAAGCGATTGAAGGGGGCGTGACTGCATTGCACCACCCGTTTACTGCGCCTTCATGTTCGGCCGAAGAGCTCGCTGCAGATCCGGTTTCAGCATTGTCTCAAGCTTACGATATGGTGCTCAATGGCACAGAGCTGGGTGGTGGCTCGGTACGTATTCACGATCAGGCGATGCAACAAACCGTGTTTCAGATTTTGGGCATTGATGAAGCCGAGCAGCGTGAAAAGTTTGGTTTCTTACTGGATGCACTGCAATACGGTGCGCCGCCACACGGTGGTCTGGCTTTTGGCTTGGATCGTTTGATTATGTTGATGACTGGAGCCCAGTCTATTCGCGACGTGATTGCCTTTCCGAAAACACAATCCGCTGCTTGTGTGTTGACAGACGCCCCAGGGGCCGTGGAAAACGACCAACTGCGCGAGTTGAATATCCGACTCAAGAAAAAAGAGTCTAATGTTTAATTTGCAGTAAGAAATCCCCTGGCAGGGCATGATATTGGCTCATATCACTGCCAGGGGGTCTTTGGCACCTGTTCTCAAGCACAAACACCTAGATACTCCCTTCTTGAGCATTAAATTCACAGAAACCAGTTCTTAAGTGATTTAAAATACCCTTCGGAGGTTTGCATGGCTGGCCATAGTAAGTGGGCCAATATTCGACATCGTAAGGCTGCTCAAGATGCCAAGCGGGGTAAGATCTTTACAAAGCTGATTCGTGAATTGGTGGTGTCGGCCAAAGGTGGGGCAGACCCTGCGGATAACCCTCGTTTACGAGCTGCTGTTGATAAAGCGCTGGGTGCGAATATGAGACGCGATACCGTTGATAAAGCCATCGCTCGAGGAGCAGGTAACGGTGATGGCGATCATTATGATGAGCTCACCTATGAGGGGTACGCCCCCGGTGGAGTTGCGATTTTGGTTGAGTGCATGACAGATAACCGCAATCGCACCGTTTCCGATGTGCGTCATGCATTCACCAAGCGAGGCGGTAACCTAGGTACGGACGGTTCTGTTGCCTACTTGTTTTCTCGTCAGGGGCAGCTGTACTTTTCCAATGTCAACGAAGACGCCTTAATGGAAGCGGCACTGGAAGCCGGTGCGGAAGACATTGAAATGAGTGATGATGACTCAGCATTGATCGTGACCGCATTTGAGGATTTTTTATCCGTGAAAGAGGCGCTAGTCGCTGCGGGCTTTCAACCGGAAAGCGCAGAAGTGACGATGGTGGCGTCCACCACGATAGAGCTTGATACCGAAGCCTCGTTAAAGGTGATGACTTTGGTAGATATGCTTGAAGAGCTAGACGATGTTCAAAACGTTTATACCAATGCGGAGTTTGACAGCTCTGCTTTTGAGTAGCCTGCTTAAGCTTTCAACTTGACCTGCCGATGCTTTACAGACACACTAAGTACTGGATGAAAAAACAGTAGTAGGGTGGTGCGCTATGGCGCTAATTTTAGGTGTGGACCCTGGGTCGGTAAAAACAGGATTTGGCATCATCAATCAAGTTGGATCAAAATCCGAGTACGTCGGCAGTGGCGTTATTCGTATCCCCTCTATTAGCCTGCCTGAACGCCTGAAGATTATTTTTGATTCAGTCACTGAAATTATCGAAGAATACAGTCCTCAGGAAATGGCCATTGAACAAGTGTTTATGGCTAAGAGTGCTGGCTCTGCTTTGAAGTTGGGCCAAGCGCGGGGAGCCGCTATTGTGGCCGCTGTAAATCAATCACTGCCAGTCTCAGAGTATGAAGCCCGCAAGGTGAAGCAGTCAGTCGTGGGTAATGGTGCAGCAGATAAGCTTCAGGTGCAGCACATGATCAAAACACTGCTGAAGCTTTCGGCCGCTCCGCAAGAAGATGCCGCAGACGCACTAGCTGTGGCGCTTTGCCACGCTAATACCCAACAGCACATGATTAAAGTTGTCTCGGCGCGTGGATTTCGGCGTGGCCGAATGGTTTGAGTGATTAGGGCTGTATTGTAAGCAATGACAGCAGAAACCTTTGGCCACTGCTTATAAGCAGAAGATGTTTGTGTAAGAGGTGAGAGTTTGATGATTGGACGTATACGCGGTGTGCTAGAAGAAAAGGCGCCCCCAGAAATTTTAGTGGATGTGAATGGCGTGGGGTATGAGTTGCACATACCGATGAGCACGCTGTTTAGTTTGCCGGGTACAGGCAGCAGTGTCACGCTTTGGACACACTTGTCAGTGAGTGAGAACGCACAAACACTGTACGGATTTTACACTCAGAAAGAACGATCTTTATTTCGGATATTGATTAAAATCAGCGGTGTTGGGCCGAAAATGGCACTGGGCATCCTTTCGGGGATGAACGCCGATCAACTGGTTAGCTGCGTGATGCAGGATAACCTTTCGGCATTGACTAAGTTGCCCGGTGTGGGCAACAAAACGGCACAGCGTCTATTGGTTGAGCTTAAAGATAAACTCAAAACATGGGCCAGCGACTCTGCACCTTTAGCAGATATGGAGGCAGCCAGTGTGGCAAGCCCGAGAGCTATAGATGATAAGGATATTATCGCGGAAGCAGAAAGTGCCTTGGTGAGTCTAGGTTACAAACCGACGGAGGCGTCTAAGGTGGTAGCCGGTGTGTTAAAAAATCATACGGCTACGCGCAGCGAAGAGCTGATCCGGTTGGCTTTGCGCAGTCTAGTGCCTGCTTAGTGTAGAAGATAATGTTAGAGCTGGTGGCTTTTTAGCATTTACTGTCGTAATGAAAACAACACATGAATTTGGTGTTTTTAAAGGCTCGCAGTACGGCCATAGTCTGGTGGAATTGGTGCAGGAATGATTGAAAAAGACGTGTTGCAAACCGCCGGCGAGCGCTTAATAGCGGCTCAACCCAAGCCGATGGAAGATGTGCAGGATCGCGCTGTGCGCCCTAAAAGTTTGGCGGAATATGTTGGTCAGCCGGTTGTGCGTGAGCAGATGGAAATTTTTATTACTGCAGCTAAGGCACGAAAGGAAGCCCTAGATCACACCTTGGTTTTTGGGCCTCCTGGCCTGGGTAAAACAACACTGGCAAATATTATTGCACATGAAATGGAGGTTGATCTAAAAACCACGTCTGGCCCAGTGCTTGAAAAAGCCGGTGATCTTGCCGCACTGATGACCAACCTAGAGCCGGGAGATGTTCTTTTTATCGATGAAATTCATCGCTTGAGTCCCAATGTGGAAGAGGTGCTCTATCCTGCGATGGAAGACTACCAGTTAGACATTATGATCGGGGAGGGACCCGCAGCGCGTTCTATTAAACTGGATTTGCCGCCGTTTACACTGGTGGGCGCCACGACGAGAGCGGGGTTGCTAACATCACCGCTGCGCGATCGGTTTGGCATTGTGCAGCGTTTAGAGTTTTACAACATCAAAGATTTAACTCACATTGTTTCCCGTTCGGCGCGGTTGATGCGTGTGAAAATGGATGAACAAGGTGCATACGAGGTGGCTCGTCGATCCCGGGGTACGCCACGGATAGCCAATCGTTTGTTGCGCCGAGTGCGTGATTTTGCCGAAGTGAAAGGCGACGGTGTAGTGACCCAGCAAGTTGCTGATCAAGCATTAAATATGCTGAATGTGGATGAATACGGTTTCGACCATATGGACCGCCGGTTGCTACTAACGATGATCGATAACTTTGCTGGCGGGCCGGTGGGTGTAGAAAGTCTTGCTGCGGCGATCAGTGAAGAGCGTGATACCATTGAAGATGTTTTGGAGCCGTTTTTGATTCAGCAAGGTTTTTTAGCACGTACACCCAGAGGACGTGTCGTCACGGCTAAAGCTTATGCGCATTTTGCCTTGCCTTTACCCAAGCGCTTTCAAGACGAAAAAAGTACTGATTAGTCCTAGGCGATAAGGGCCCTGAGGGCTGCGAATTAGCGTTTGTAATATCTTAAAACCCGTGGCTCTGTATCAGTATGCCTGTCGATCATCAGCGAGTTTTTATGTCACAAAATGTGTCTTCATTTCAAATATCTATTCGAGTATACATCGAAGATACGGATGCCGGAGGCATCGTATATTACGTTAATTATTTAAAGTATTTAGAGCGCGCACGTACTGAGCTGATGAGAAGTGTGGGTTTTGCCAAGCCTGCGGTGCTTGATAGTGGGCAGTTACTCGTAGTGCATTCCGCAGAAATTCGTTATTTAAAGCCCGCTCTGTTAGATGATGAGTTGACGGCAACCGCAGCTGTGAGTAAGTTGGCTCGCAGTTATTTGGTGTTTGAACAGTCAGTTTTGCGCGAAGGGGAACCGATTTGCACAGGTGTAATCAAAGTGGCTTGCGTTGATCGAAGCTCAATGAAACCCTGCGCTATCCCCGAACAGATGGTGGAAAGCATTCGCACACAGTTGTTCGTTCAATAGCGCGAACTTAGTGTAAAAAGTTCTCTCTTTTTTTGTGGTTAAAAGGAAATTTAGGCTATGGCCTCAATGGAATCACTTTCTTTAATATCTCTGATTGCTAATGCCAGCTTATTGGTGCAGTTTGTCATGCTCTGCTTATTGATGGCTTCGGCAGTCTCTTGGGTGATGATTGTTAAGCATGGTGTGTTTCAAGGAAAAGCTAAGCGTGATTTTTTGCAGTTTGACAGTGAGTTTTGGTCATCGGGCACCGAGTTGAGTCAACGTTATCGCGAAGGCAATGCGCGCGCGCAAGATGTAGGTGTGAATGGCGCTGAACATGTGTTTCGCGCGGGTTTTAAAGAATTTAGTCGTTTACGGCAGCAAGGCAGCGACACCGATACTGTGATGGAAGGCACTCAGCGAGCCATGCGCGTTGCGTTGGCTAAAGAAGAAGAAAAGTTGGATGCACACTTATCTTTTTTAGCCAGTGTGGCTTCTGTTAGTCCTTACGTAGGTCTGTTTGGCACAGTATGGGGCATTATGAACTCTTTCCGTGGGTTGGCGAACGTACATCAGGCAACGCTGGCAACCGTGGCGCCGGGCATCTCAGAAGCATTGGTTGCAACAGCTATGGGGTTGTTTGCAGCGATTCCAGCGGTACTGGCTTACAACCGATTCTCGGCGACATCAGAATACCTTGTGAATAATTACACTACCTTCGCAGAAGAATTCACGGCGTATTTGCAGCGTCAACTGCACGTGAAAGTTCAGTAGACGATGCAAATGTTTAGGCCAAAAATCAAGAAGAAACCACTGGCGGAAATCAATGTTGTGCCCTACATCGACGTGATGTTGGTACTGCTAGTTGTCTTTATGGTCACTGCACCTATGCTGATGCAAGGTGTGCAGGTTGAACTGCCCTCTGCGCCCTCTGCCCCGTTAGATGATCAGCAGGAAGAGCCTTTGATTGTCTCGGTGGATGCTGCCGGTGCTTATTACTTGAATATCGGCCAAGATCCTAAAACGGCGAGGCCATTGTCTCAAATCCAAGACCAGGTCAGTAAGATTTTGCGGCAAAAGCCCAGCTCCAAAGTGTTGGTTTGGGGGGCTACTGATGTTGAGTATGGAAAAGTCGTAGGGTTGATGACAGCACTGCAAGCATCTGGCGCTGAATCTGTTGGTTTGGTTACTGAACCGCCTGAGTTGTAATCAAAATGGCAACTTTGCGTGATAGTCTGTCTGGGTATGCGGTACCAATAGCTGTAAGTGTCGTCTTGCACGGCGGGTTACTTCTGTTGCTGACGTTTGGGTGGGAATCATCAACGTTAACCCCGACAAAGGTAGTGCCACGTTTTGTAGAGGCAAAGCTGGTCACGCTAAAATCAGAGAGCAAAAGTACGACAGCTCCGGTTAAGCCTAAAGTGATTGATATAGAAGCGAAGCGCCGTGAGCAAGAGCGGCAAAAGGCGTTGAGGGAGCAAAAAAGTAGACTCGCTAAAGAAAAAGCAGAGCGTGAAAGGCTGCGTAAACTGGCCGAAGAAAAACAACAAAAAATTAAAGAAGCTGAAAAACGTTTGGCAGCAGAAGCCAAGGCTCGTGCAGAGCAAGAGCGCTTAGCACGAGAGGCTAATTTAGAGCGGCAGCGTCAGAGAGAAGCAGCTATGGCGGAGGCTTTGGCCGGCGAAGCAGAGTTAATGGCCCAAGAGCAAGCGCAGAACGATGCCCAAAGTTATGTGGCTCTTATTGCCCATCAAATAGAACAAAATTGGAGTCGGCCACCTTCTGCAAGAAAAGGCATGAAGTGTGAATTAAGTATACAGCTTGTTCCTACGGGTGAGGTTGTCGATGTGGCCGTGGTGAGTGGCAGTGGCAATGCAGCCTTTGATCGATCGGCTGTTCAAGCGGTCAAAAAAGTAGGACGTTTTAGTGAGCTGAATGACATGCCAGCCTCTTTATTTGAGTCGTACTTTCGAAGGCTAACGTTGGTATTCAATCCGCAGGATTTACGCTTGTGAACCACACTAAAACAATAGGTAGGAGTTGCTTGATGTATTGCCTTTTAAGTCGGCAAATGATGTTACTAAGTGTATTACTGTTTATGGCCTTTGGCGCGCGCGCTGAGCTGACTGTTGAAATTACCCAAGGAACAGACAACCCCACCGCAATTGCTATCGTACCAGTAAGCTGGAGTGGTACAGCGCTAGATGAAGATGTCGCGAAAATTGTGTCCGCCGACTTACAGCGTTCGGGTCAGTTTCGACCCATTCCTCGAGGGGATATGCTTCAGTGGCCCCGTTTTGGTGATCAAGTTTACTACCGTGATTGGCGTGTTTTGGGGGTGGATTATGTCGTGCTTAGTCGCTTGCTCTCCCCGCCAGAGCTAGAGGGGGGCTACCATTTAGATTTTGAAGTTTACGACGTGGTGTCGCAGCGAAAGGTACTACAGCGAAGCGTTACAGCTTCGTCAGAGGGTTTGCGTGATATTGCTCACAATGTGTCTGACGCAATTTACGAAACCTTAACTGGAATTCCCGGGGCGTTTTCCACAAAGATGATTTATGTAGAAGCATTCGGTAATGAGCTTTATCGACTAATGCAGGCTGATGTGGATGGTGCAAGACCACAGCTGCTTCTGGAGTCAGAGCAACCCATAATGTCCCCATCTTGGTCTCCCGATGGCAAAGAAGTGGTGTATGTCTCGTTTGAAACTGGCCGACCAGCCATTTTCCGGCAAGTTATTGCGACTGCGGAGCGCCAGCAGTTAACTGACTTTCGTGGATTAAATGGCGCGCCAGTTTGGTCACCTGATGGCAGCCAGCTTGCGCTGGTATTGTCGAAAGACGGTAACCCAGAAATCTATACACTGGAATTGGCAACAGGTACATTCACTCGTCAAACACGTCACTTTGCCATTGATACCGAGCCTGCATGGTCAAATGACGGTAAAAGTTTGATTTTTACATCTGATCGTGGTGGTAAGCCACAAATTTATCAAGTAACTCTTGCCAGCGGGACTGTTGAACGCTTAACCTTTGTGGGTGATTACAATGCCCGTGGGCGAATGTCACCAGACGGCAAGACAATGGTTTTGGTTCATCGTCGCGAAGGCGTCTTTCATATTGCTACTCAGGATGTGAAGACAGGTAATATTCGCATACTTACTGAAACGCACTTGGATGAGTCGCCTAGTATTGCGCCAAACGGTGCCATGCTGATCTATGCGACAAAGTTCCAAAATAAAGGTATTCTGGCTGCAGTCTCATTAGACGCAGGCACAAAGTTTAGGTTGCCATCTAAGCAAGGTGATGTACGAGAGCCAAGTTGGTCTCCTTACTTGATCCAAAAATAGAGACTTAGGTTGGCAGCGTGATCAATAACAAGTTTTCATTTTATTAATTAGGAGTAAGCAATGCTTTCATCTGCACTTAAACAAACTCTTACACTGGCATTGGTCATGACGGCACTGGCAGGTTGTTCCAGCACCTCCACGACAACAGATTCAGACACGGCTATGGATACGAATAGCTCTGTGAATACAGGCATGACTGACGGCTCTTCTGCCAGCTCTACTGACACAATGGAAGCGGCCGAAACACTTGATACCGTATTCTATTTTGATTTTGATCAATCTACTCTTAAACCCGAAGCGCGCGCTGCTTTAACCGCTCATGCAGCTCAGTTAAAAGAGTCGCCTATGTCCATTCGTCTTGAAGGTCATGCTGATGAACGTGGCACTCGCGAATACAACATGGCCTTGGGTGAGCGCCGTGCAAAAGCCGTACGTGACTTCTTGGTATTACAAGGTGTGAATGGCTCTATGATTGAAACCATCAGTTATGGTGAAGAATACCCAGCGGTTGTTGGTTCGACTGAAATGTCTTACGCCCAAAACCGTCGTGTTGAATTAAAATAACGGCTTAGTATGAAAAAAATAAAAATAACCGCGGCGGCTCTCGCTGCGGTTTTTTTCTGCGCATCGGGTGCTGTTGCGCAGGTTGAAGTGGTTGAATCGCAAAATCGTCTGTTACGCGACAGCAGTTCGCCCGTGAAGGTACAAGCGCAGTCTGCTCCTCAGCTTTCTGTCCCTACTGCAAGCGCTCCGCAGTCTCAATCCTCTGCTCAGCCGCCGGCATCTTCATCTTCTGACTTATTTTATCAACTGCAAACCCTACAGCAAGAGATTCAAGAGCTGCGCGGTTTGGTAGAAGAACAAGGCTATGAAATCAAACGTTTAAAACAACAGCGTCTTGATGATTACGTGAATCTTGATCGACGTTTAAGTGAGCTCAGTGGTCAAGCGGTTTCTACCGACGAACAGGCGACGACCAAGCCCCCCTTATCTTCTGATGGCGAGGCTGCCACGTCTTCACAGATACAGCCCTCTAGTTCTAGTACAGCACAACCCGATGAAATGCAGCGTTATCGCAACGCGATTGATCTTGTGCTTAAGCAAAAAGATTATGCGCAAGCCGTAATTGCTTTTAACGAATACTTAAAAGATTACCCGAATGGTCGCTACGCGGCGAACAGTCAGTACTGGATGGGTGAAATTGCTTTGCTGAATGATGAGCTTGAGCAGGCTAGGGAGTGGTTTTCTCGCATTCTGTCTGAATTTCCTTCACATAGAAAAATTCCGGACGCTACTTTTAAGTTAGGTGTTGTTTACCATAAGCTTGGCAATCCTGACCGAGCTCGAGAGTTACTAGAGCGTGTGGCTTCGGGCGATAGCAATACGGCTAGCATTGCCAATCGTTACCTCACAGACTCTTTTCCTTAGTCTATGCGAGCCGGTTGCCTTGACGACATTTCAGCCTTGGTAACAGGCGTTCGCCTCAGGGCGCTATTTTAGGTAGAATCAGCGCCCTTTCTCTTTGCGGTATTTGTTGATCATGTCGGATCCTTCCTTACGAATCACGGAGATATTTTATTCTCTACAGGGTGAGGCTCGAACTGTTGGCCTGCCGACCGTGTTTGTTCGTCTTACTGGGTGTCCACTTCGCTGCCATTACTGCGATTCTGAATACGCTTTTTTTGGCGGTGAAAAGGTTTCCCTGGATCATATTGTGCAGCAAGTCATGGCCTTTAACCCCCTGTACGTTTGTGTGACAGGGGGGGAGCCTTTAGCGCAACCCAATTGCCTGCCACTGTTAACCAAACTTTGTGATTTAGGGATGAGCGTGTCACTAGAGACGAGTGGGGCGATGACTCTTGCCGATGTTGATACTCGTGTCAGTCGTGTTATGGATTTAAAGACACCAGCTTCGGGTGAGGTCGGCCGCAACTTGTACGATAATATCGCCTTATTAACAAAAAATGATCAGGTTAAGTTTGTTATTTGCGATCGACAAGATTACGAATGGGCCAGAATGCAGATTGATCAGCACCGATTGCTAGAAAAAGCCGGTGAGGTTTTGTTGTCTCCCAGCCACGGTCAAGTTGAGGCAAAGGCTCTTGCGGAGTGGATACTGGCCGATAAACTGCCTGTTCGCTTCCAATTACAGCTGCATAAACTGCTATGGGATGATAAGCCAGGCCATTGATAAAAAAGGTAGGAATACATTGGATAAACCAAAAGCTGTTGTACTGGTCTCTGGTGGGCTGGATTCAACTACCGTATTGGCGATGGCCATTGAACAGGGTTTTGATTGTTATACCTTGAGTTTTGATTATGGACAGCGTCATCGAATAGAGTTGGCAGCCGCAGAGAGTCTTTCGAGGCACATGTGCGCCGCTGATCATAAAGTGGTTACGCTCGACTTGGGCACCATTGGCGGCTCTGCGCTTACCGATATGAACATAAAAGTGCCTGAAGAAGAAACATCAGGTATTCCCATTACCTATGTACCGGCACGAAATACCGTGTTTTTATCCATCGCTTTGGGTTGGGCTGAAGTACTAGGTGCCCAAGATATCTTTGTGGGGGTGAATGCAGTGGATTACTCGGGATATCCGGATTGTCGGCCCGACTATGTTCAAGCTTTTGAAGTGATGGCAAATTTAGCCACAAAGGCGGGCGTTGAAGGCAATAAATTAACGATCCACGCCCCACTGATCAAAATGACCAAAAGTGAAATTGTGCAGCGGGGCGGCCAATTGGGCGTTGATTATAGCCTGACGGTGTCTTGCTATCAGGCCGATTCGCTAGGGCGTGCCTGTGGCCGCTGTGATAGCTGTCGTCTTCGTCGGCAAGGATTTGAGCAGGCTCAACTCACTGATCCTACTCGGTACGTTTCCTAAGCTGTTGTTTATAGTTGATAAAAAGCGTTAACAAAGTAAAAAATCGCTTGTTTTTTAAAATGAAATCATTACTATGTGCGCCTCTTCCGGGTCGTTAGCTCAGTTGGTAGAGCAGTTGGCTTTTAACCAATTGGTCACTGGTTCGAATCCAGTACGACCCACCATTTTTATAAGTTTGCAGTCTTGTACTGTAATCGCCCTTGATTAGGGTCGTTAGCTCAGTTGGTAGAGCAGTTGGCTTTTAACCAATTGGTCACTGGTTCGAATCCAGTACGACCCACCATATAAACAAAGAAAGCTGCCTTCGGGTGGCTTTTTTTGCGTCTGGGTGTTGTATTGTGAAAGCGGACAATGAGTTCAGTGCGGCAGGGTATTGCACTGGCAGCGCGGGTGTTTTTGAACACCAGTAACGTGGGTATATGATATAGTTACTGGTTCCAGTTAGTGTTGGGCAAATCTATGACGGTCATTGAAAAAGCTCCCGCTCGGGACGATACCAGAGAGCTAGTGCGTGAACATTTCGCTAACGTGCCTTCTGTCGTTATGAGTGAAGACGAGCAGCAATCTTACAAAGCGGATATTAAACGTTTATTACAAGAGAAAAACGCTGTCTTAGTCGCGCATTATTACACCGATCCTGTAATACAAGCTTTAGCTGAAGAAACCGGAGGCTGTGTATCGGATTCCTTGGAAATGGCTCGTTTTGGTCGTGACCATACTGCGGAAACGTTGATCGTTGCTGGTGTTAAGTTCATGGGCGAAACCGCCAAAATTCTTACCCCAGAAAAAAAGGTTCTAATGCCCACATTGGAAGCAACCTGCTCTCTGGATCTTGGTTGCCCTGCTGATGAGTTTTCAGCCTTTTGTGATCAACACCCCGATCGCACGGTTGTGGTCTATGCCAACACGTCTGCTGCTGTAAAAGCTAGGGCCGACTGGGTGGTGACGTCCAGTATTGCGCTTGATGTAGTGGATTATTTAGACGCCAAGGGTGAGAAGATCCTTTGGGCACCGGATAAACACCTTGGTCATTACGTGCAGCAGCAAACTGGCGCTGATGTCCTACTTTGGGACAGCGCTTGCATAGTGCATGAGGAATTTAAGGCCAAAGGTATTATTGACCTTAAAGCCCTGTATCCGGAAGCGGCTGTTTTGGTTCATCCGGAGTCCCCAGCCAGTGTGGTTGAGTTGGCCGATGTAGCAGGTTCTACTTCGCAGTTAATTCAAGCGGCACAGAGAATGCCAAATAAACACTTTATTGTGGCAACCGATCAAGGCATTTTCTACAAAATGCAGCAGCTGTGTCCAGATAAAGAGTTTCACATTGCCCCCACTGCAGGCAGCGGTGCAAGCTGTCGCAGCTGTGCTAATTGTCCGTGGATGGCTATGAACGCGCTAGATAACCTCAAGGATTCACTCATCAATGATGTTGGCCGGGAGATCTTTGTTGATGAGACACTGCGTCAGCAAGCCATGAAGCCGCTACAGCGTATGCTGGACTTCTCCAAGAAGTAAGCACCAATTTTGCTGGTGGGATCTAGGCCCACCAACGCTTTCCCTTATCTCTTCATTTTGTATGCTCTATAGTAAGAGTCATACCAGTTGCTCTTGTGACTTTGTCTGTAGTTTTTGGAGATTGTCCTGCTCCGCTGAAAATATGTTCTATTCTTCAAGTACGACCCCGTACAAGAAGGATAATATCGTGCAATTGGATGACCTGTTTACCAGAGCTCAAGAGCTACCCAGTATTCCTAAAGTGGTTCAAGAATTAATACAAAGTTTTAATGATGACAGCGTTGATATCGACAGTATTGCCAAAAAAATTGGCATGGATCAGGTATTGACGGCCAAGGTGATGCGCTTGGCTAATTCCGCAAAATACGGCGGTACTCGTCAGGTGTCTTCTGTCAATGATGCGGTTGTTCGGTTGGGCTTTAACTCACTGCGAACGCTAGTATTGGCTTGTGCTTTTATTTCGGCGTTTAGGGCGCCAGAAGGTTTTGACATAAACAAGTTCTGGCGAGACAGTTTTGGCATTGCAGAACTATGCCGTTGGCTCTCGCGTTATAGCAGTATAGATACTGAAACAGCTTTTACCTGCGGTATGCTATCAAACGTTGGGCGCCTCATGGTTGCTGTGATGTTGCCAGAGAGCGCCTTGGAAATACAGCGAGAGGTAAATAACGGGGGCTCTCGGCGAGAGCAGGAGTTGGATCATTGGGGGTTTACCTCAGATGAAGCGGGAGCAAAAATGGCTGCGCTATGGAAGTTCCCTAACATCATCGTTGAAGGTATTCAGCATCAATCGGCACCCCTCGATGCGCAGGAGTCCACCGCCATGCCTTGCCTTGTTCATTTAGCCAATTTTTTACACGAGGCCTACGAGCAAAACCAGTCGGACGATCAAATCATTGCCGCCTTCCCCCGTGTGGTGGCTCAAGCGGGTGAAATTAATGTAGCCCCCATGCTGGATCATTTAGCGGAGTGTCGCGGTCTTGACTCAGGTATCGATTCTCTATTGAGTTAGCCCTTACGAGGGCACAGTTGCCTCGGCTCAGCCTTAGTTGTCACTTATAGGGGGAAGTCTCTGTTTTTCCCCTTCTTTTTGGTTAGAATGATCGGTCTCACGTTTCAGACCACCCAGACTGATCACCTATGACCCCATCTTTTATTCATCTGCGTCTTCATACAGAATTTTCATTGTCCGACAGTGTGATTCGCATCAAACCTTTAATCAGTGCGCTTGAGGCTATGCAGATGCCGGCTTGCGCTATTACAGATCAATGTAACTTTTTTGGTTTGATCAAGTTCTATAAAGCGGCCACCGGCGCAGGCATCAAGCCGATCGCGGGCTCGGACTTTTTAGTTCGACCCGATGATGGTGAAAGTCCTCCGCATTTGATCACGCTACTAGCGATGAACCTTCAAGGTTATCGCAACATTACCGAGTTAATCTCCCGAGCCTACCAAAAAGGTCAGCACCATGGCGTCGCTTATCTCAATAAAGAGTGGCTGAAAGGCGCGTCGGAAGGTGTGATCGCCCTTTCAGGTGGCAAGCATGGCGAAATTGGACATGCCTTACTGGGAGGCAAAACACAGAAAGCTCAGGCATTATTGAATGGGTGGATGTCGCAATTCCCCAATCGCTTTTACTTAGAGCTTCAACGTACGGGGCGTGCGCTAGACGAAGAGTACTTGCATGCGGCATTGGATCTAGCCGATCAACAGCAGTGTCCTGTTGTCGCGACCAATGATGTGCGTTTTATTGCTGCCGAAGAATTTGACGTGCACGAAGCCCGCGTATGCATTGGCGAAGGCCGCGCACTTGATGACCCGCGACGTGAGCGACGTTACAGCGAAGAGCAGTACCTGCGCACACCAGAAGAAATGCAGGCACTATTTAGCGATATACCAGAAGCCCTAATCAACACGGTAGAAATTGCTAAACGCTGCAACCTGGAAATTGAATTGGGTAAGTATTATCTACCTGACTACCCAATTCCTGAAGACTTTGAAAACGACTCTTTTTTTAAGGAACACATACCCTTCGCCACGTTAGCCGAGGCTGCCCGCAATGCCATGCGCGATGGTTGGGCGGGTCGAGAGCAAGAAGATGAGTACAAAAAGATGTTACAAACCAACATCTTTTTTCAAAAAATATCCTATGAGGGCCTAAACGAACGACTGGCGTTTTTATTTGATGTTCATGCGGCCGATTTCCCCGATATCAAGCAAAGATATATTGAACGTTTGCAGTTTGAATTGAATATCATCATGCAGATGGGGTTTCCTGGGTATTTCTTAATCGTGATGGACTTTATCCAGTGGGCCAAAGATCACAGTATCCCTGTAGGGCCGGGACGAGGCTCTGGTGCAGGTTCATTGGTGGCTTATGCACAGAAAATTACAGATCTGGACCCTCTTGAATACGACCTTCTATTTGAACGGTTTCTGAACCCCGAGCGGGTATCCATGCCTGATTTCGATGTGGATTTCTGTATGGAAAACCGTGATCAGGTTATCAACTACGTAGCGGATAATTACGGCCGCGAGGCGGTCTCGCAAATCATCACCTTCGGTACGATGGCAGCTAAAGCTGTGGTGCGAGATGTGGCAAGGGTACAAGGTAAATCCTACGGACTCGCTGATAAGTTATCAAAGATGATTCCCCCGGACCCAGGGATGAAGCTCAAAGTTGCTTTTGAACAAGAGGAGATTCTGCGAGAGTTTTTGGCCGGCGACGAAGAAGGGCAAGAAATTTGGGATATGGCCCTTCAGTTGGAAGGTCTGACAAGGAATGTGGGCAAGCACGCCGGTGGTGTGGTGATAGCGCCAACCAAGCTGACGGACTTCTCACCGCTCTACTGTGATGAGGCTGGTGGCGGTTTGGTCACCCAGTACGATAAAGGTGATGTCGAAGATGCGGGACTGGTTAAGTTCGACTTCTTAGGGTTGAGAACGCTGACCATCATCGACTGGGCTAAGGAGATGATTGATAAACAGCGCGCAGCACTCGGTGAAGACAAGCTGATCATTGAAGCCATACCACTGGACGATAAAAAGACATTTTCACTTCTAAAACGTGCTGAAACTACAGCGGTATTCCAGCTTGAATCACGAGGCATGAAGGATCTGATCAAGCGACTTCAGCCAGATAATATTGAGGATATGATTGCTTTAGTTGCACTGTTTCGCCCAGGCCCTCTGGACTCGGGCATGGTAGACGATTTCGTTAACCGTAAACATGGCCGAGCCGAAGTTGCGTATCCCGATGCCAAATATCAACATGAATGGCTGAAACCCATTCTAGAGCCCACTTACGGGGTAATCGTATACCAAGAGCAGGTGATGCAAATTGCGCAGATTCTAGCGGGTTACTCGCTAGGTGGAGCTGATTTATTGCGCCGTGCGATGGGTAAGAAAAAACCCGAAGAAATGGCCAAACAGCGATCTTCTTTTGAAAAAGGGGCGGCCAGCCAAGGCATTGATCCAGATTTGGCTGTGAAAATTTTCGACCTTGTAGAAAAGTTCGCGGGTTACGGTTTTAACAAATCGCACTCGGCTGCGTATGCCGTGGTGTCTTACCACACGGCTTGGTTGAAAGCGCACTATCCGTCACAGTTTATGGCAGCCACCATGTCTTCGGACATGGATAAGACCGATAAAGTCGTTACTTTTATCGAAGAATGCCGAACCATGGGGCTCACACTCCTGCCACCTAGCGTGAACCAAGGTGAATACCATTTTAACGTGGACGAAGACGATAATATTATTTACGGCTTGGGCGCCATTAAAGGTTTAGGCGAAGGGCCGATTGATAACATTATTGCGGCGCGCCAAACAGGGCCCTTTGCGGATTTGTTTGATTTTTGTGGGCGTGTCGACCCAAGAAAAGTGAATAAGCGGGCCCTAGAGGCGTTAATTCGCTCCGGTGCACTGGACGAGATTGGGCCGAAAGTGGATCGCGATTACGATCGCGCTGTTATGTTTTCAGCCATGAACGAAGCTGTAAAAGCGGCCGAGCAAAGTGCAGCCAATACTAGCGCAGGGATGACCGACCTGTTTGGCGATGTCGTACCCAGTGCGGCGTCTGGTGGCGATGTGTACGCAGAGTTTCGCCACGCTCGAACATGGAGCATCAAAGAACGCCTCAATGCGGAAAAAGACACCTTGGGGTTGTACCTAACAGGGCACCCTATAGAAGAGTATCGACAAGAATTGAAGCATTTAGTGTCATCTAGAATTGTGGATATTAAACCTGAAAAGGGCTCTCAACAGGTGGCTGGCTTGGTGGTTGGTTTTCGAGTGATAAAAACCAAGCGAGGCGACAACATGGCCATTTTGTCATTGGATGATCGCTCAGGGCGCATGGAGTGCACCGTCTTTGCGGACGTCTACAACGAATACCGAGACTTGTTGGTGAAAGACGGTATGTTGATCGTTGAAGGGCAGGTGAGCTTTGACGATTACAGTGGCGGTTTAAAAATGCGGGTAGAAAGTGCGCGAAGCCTAGCTGAGGCTCGCGTAGCCATGGCAAAAGGGCTGTTAATTCAGGTGCAGGCTGATCGTTTACCTATGAATTTCTCACGCCAGCTGGCCGCTATTTTTGAACCGTACCGTGACGGTCGCTGCCAAGTTAAATTAAGTTACCAGCGCGCGGACGCCAAAGGTCAATTGTTGTTCGGTGATGCTTGGCGTGTTCGCCCTGACGATGAACTGCTGGAGCATTTGCGTGAAATGTGTGGCCGTCACAGTGTGCTTTTGGAATACCGATAGCTTAATTGTCTCTAGAATGAACGCCAGTAGTGGCTATCGACAGTGCAGCAGCTTTCGCGTATTTTACAAAATGACGGTGAGTTTAAAAGTGCCTCTAGAGGGGCATCGTCGCCACTCGGAAGGTTAATACAGTGCCTTCTGGTGCTTTGTCGCAGATATCTCTTACAAAAGGGTAAATGTCTATATGAACCCCAATTTTCTGGATTTTGAACAGCCTATTGCAGAACTGGAAGCCAAAATTGAAGAATTGCAATTGGTGGGCTCCGACAACAAACTCAATATCACCGAAGAAATCTCACGTCTGCGAGAGAAAAATACCAAGCTTACTGAAAATATCTACTCGGATCTTAGTTCTTGGCAGGTTGTCCAAGTGGCTCGACACCCTCAGCGACCCCATGCCATGGATTACATCCACCGTATGTTCACTGATTGGGATGAGTTGCATGGCGATCGTCACTTTGGCGATGACAAAGCGCTGATTGGCGGCGTTGCTCGCCTTAATGGCAAACCGGTTATGGTCATAGGCCAAGAGAAAGGTCGAGGCGTGCAGGAAAAAGTTCATCGTAACTTTGGCATGCCAAAGCCAGAAGGTTACCGAAAAGCTTTGCGACTGATGGAAATGGCAGAGCGATTTAAAATGCCCGTGCTCACATTGATTGATACGCCTGGAGCTTACCCCGGAATTGACAGTGAAGAGCGTGGCATCAGCGAAGCGATTGCACAAAACTTAGCCGTTATGTCACGCCTTAAAACGCCTATTATTTGTACCGTTATTGGTGAGGGTTCGTCAGGTGGAGCCATTGCCATTGGTGTAGGCGACCATCTAAATATGCTTCAGTATTCGACCTATTTTGTTATTTCACCGGAAGGGTGTGCCAATATCATTTGGAAGACGGTTGAAAAAGCACCATTGGCAGCGCAAGCCATGGGTGTCACCTCTTCGACGCTGGAAAAATTGGGTATTGTTGACGAAACCATACCGGAGCCTTTAGGCGGCGCGCACCGAGATATGGATGCAATGGCCGAAGCGCTACAGGCGCGATTAACCAATCAGGTGGATCGACTTTGTGCCATACCCATAGAAGACTTATTGGATGAGCGCTATCAACGATTGATGAGCTATGGGAATTTATAATCGCTAGCAGGTAAGGGCAATGCACTTACCGTTTTTACACCAGCCGGTTTTTTAAAGTGCGCATTCGATCAAGTATTTTTTATAGCACTTGATGATCGGTGAGGTTCAGTTGAGCGTCTAATCAAAATCGCAGGCACTTCCTAAAATTCGTCTGTACTAATCGGCTTTCATGCTTTTGTAGCTGCTAACAGCCATCGTTTCCGCACTGACTTCACAGGTCACTTCCGCATTTTCTGCCGGTGCCGCACGTCGACTGGCGGTCTGTGTGATTATAAAAATCGTATAGGATTGCGTTTCTTCGCTAAAACGGCTGGCAACAGCATCCAGTTGGTAGGCGAAGCGCTTGCCATCATTGGCGGCCTTGAGTTTTTTTTCACAAGCATAAATGGCTTTTGCCATGGTGTGTCGCTTAGTGGGTAGCTTGGCGATGGAAATTTCTTCGATCACCTCTGTGGCAGGCAGAGGTTGAGGTAAGGGCTTGGGGGTGTCATGGCCTTCGTTATCATTGAGAAAACCTGTAGCCAATAAGGTTCCTAAGATTGCAGAGTTGGTCAGCAGGATGGCCCCGCCTATCACGTATAGCATTTCTTTCGGCGACATTCGAAGGGAGCTCTTCAGTATCGATGATAAGCTTTAAGCTTAGCAAACTATACAACCCTTGCATGATTACGATCCTTGCATGGCCGTTAGTGGGCAGAAAGTAAGCGATCGTACTTATGGCTTAAAATATCGTAGAACTGCTCCCGCAAGGTCATAATATCTTGTTTAATCTTGACGATGTCTTGTTCTGTGATGTCCTGACGCCCTACATAGACTTGTTTACGGAATTGAGCAATCCGGGAGCCGTATAAGCGCAGTGTTTTTTCCAGCGCCTTTTCCCCCAGCATCAACAGCTTGGCTTCCGCTTCGGCCATTTTTTTGAACTCACGCACCAGTTCACAGTTGACTCGCGCAAGCTCTTCTTTTCGAGCTTGCGGCCAGCGGCTGCCGAAGCGAGTGGATTCAATGGCTAGCGAGGAATACTGAGCAAAAACATGGTTAACACAGCCTACATCGCTTGAAATACCCTCGAGTATTTCCATACGCCGGTTGGGCTTGGATTCGGATGATTGTGGAAAGCGCCGATAATTCAACCATAAACACAGACCGGCGATGATTGCGCCGAGTGAAACTTTGACAGACGTGTCGATAATAGGCCAAATCGCAATGGAGTCCATGATGCTTTGCTGCCTCCGCAGTGACAAAATACTGACGAATAGGTGATTTACACTGAACAAAGCAAAGAGTAAGCCAATCGACTAGCACACAGGGAGGAAAAGGCTCAGCCACCAGCCAATTTAACGTTAAACCCCTCTTTTTCTAACAGCGACTTGAGCTT
This sequence comes from Pseudomaricurvus sp., assembly GCA_965656525.1. Taxonomy (GTDB): domain Bacteria; phylum Pseudomonadota; class Gammaproteobacteria; order Pseudomonadales; family Cellvibrionaceae; genus Pseudomaricurvus. The sequence goes on from CBFHKY010000008.1 coordinate 79,681, forward strand.
TTCGCGATCATCGGTCTGCATTTCAATGACGCCATCTTTGGCTGCACCACCCACCCCACAGCTTTGTTTTAAGCGCTTAGCCAGCTGTTTGAGAGAGTCGGGGGCTAATCCTAGCCCTGTGATAACAGTGACGCCTTTGCCTTTACGACCCTTGGTTTCTCTTTTTAACCGCACAACACCATCACCGCGATCGATGACGGCGTCACTGTCGGGGCTTTCTTTGATGCGGCCTGCGTCGGTAGAGTACACCAGTCGGCTATTTTTGCTCATGAGGTTGGTCTCAGGCTTTATTTAATTTTTGCGTCAAACTACCGGCGATCACGATGGCAACGCCCAAACCAAACAGCCATTTAGGCTCAATAAAGTTTACTTGCCATAAATGAAACAACGGTGCCAAGATCACTGCCACAAACAAACCCATACTGAGCAGGGTGTCGGACTGCTCAGGGTAAATCGCCATTGCTTGACAGTGAGGGCAAGGGAAAGGTTTGCGCTTCAGAAACGTCTTCAATAACTTATGTTGGCGCAACAGTCGTTTATCGATAGGTTGCTCGCAATGCGGACATTTAAGGGGCTTAAAAAGCAGTGCCACAGGGTTTTCGTCTCAGTCAAAAAAAGTGACTTAAGTGTACCCCAGCTAAGGAATCACTTCCAACGTGAACAGCAAAGGTAGAGTTAGGCTCTTCAACCCGCAATCCTGAGCGTGCTATGGTTGCTAACGGATAAAGGCTAACAGGAATCCTAATGGTTCAGTCACCGCGACAACAAAAAATTCATACCATCATTTTTGGCACTGAAACACCAGCTGGAAAATTATTTGATGTTGTTCTGATTTATTGCATCCTCATCAGCATGCTGGTGATGGTGCTGGATTCGGTTGCCAGCGTTGAACAGCAATTTGGTGTGTGGATAAATGGTGTTGAATGGCTGTTCACGGCTATTTTCACATTGGAGTATCTGGTTCGTATTTATTGTTCGCCTAACCCTTGGCGTTACATGAGAAGCTTCTTTGGGGTCGTGGATCTGCTGGCAATTCTACCGTCGTACTTGGGTATATTCTTAGACGATATGAATTATCTGCTGATGATTCGGTTGTTGCGGGTGCTCAGGGTTTTCCGAGTATTGAAATTAGTGCGTTACTTGGACGAAGCTAATATCTTATTGCGGGCTATGGCGATGTCGCGACGCAAAATTCTTGTGTTTTTCTCGTCGGTGCTAGTATTGGCAACGTTGTTTGGCTCATTGATGTTTATTGTGGAGGGCCCTGCTAATGGATTTACCAGTATCCCCACCAGTGTTTACTGGACCATCGTTACGATCACAACCGTGGGTTATGGGGATATCACTCCGCAAACCGCATTAGGTCAATTTATTGCGGCCGCCGCCATGTTAACGGGTTATTCCATTATTGCGGTACCCACGGGCATCTTGACTGCAGAATTGGCGGCGGAAATGCAGCGGGATCGAAATTTACGAGTTTGCGGCAGTTGTGGTAAGACAGGGCATGAACGGGACGCTCTTTTCTGTCGCCAGTGTGGTACTTCTATCGATTATAAATAGCAAACATCGATAAAAGTTATTAACACGTAAATGATTAACGCCAACGTCCATCAATCATCGAGAGTTTGCAGTAATCGAGAGCCAAGGTGGTCAACGGATAACTGTTATCTACCTAGGCCTCAGAGGATAAAAATCTACGGATAGTTAAAGTGCGCGCCTTCGTGTTAAGCACAAAATTTTGAGTGGAAAGTCAGCTTAGTAAAATTTTATTAAACTGACTATGCCGGTAAACATCACAATTTGAACGGAATAATCAGCGGTGGCGCGCGATGATTAAACGCCTTATCGGCGATGAAGGCGGCTTCTTGTTCAGTAACTGATAATGATGCGCGCGCGGCCAAATCAGAGGCTGTAACTGGCTCTGAGCTATCAGCAAAAAAATCTGAATCTGTACAGCGATTGTTAGTGCTTTGACGGCAATCTAATAAATGAATCTGGCCGTTAAAATCTTCAGCTAAAGCGGTACACGATTCTACCCAGTCACCTGTGTTGTAATAATCTACACCGTTAATGGACTTGTTCGCAGCGCGGTGAATGTGTCCGCAAATTACGCCATCAAACCCCATTTTTTTGGCGGCGTAGGCCGCGCCTTGTTCATAGTCGTTGATGTACGCCTGAGCCTTGCTGATACGTTCTTTTAAATAACCTGCCAAAGACCAATAACCGTAACCGTATCGGCTGCGGATATTGTTCAGTATTCGATTAATCTGCATCAGCAAGTCATAGCCTTTATCGCCCAGTAACTGCCAAATGTGGTGACAGCGCGTGATGGTGTCAAACTGATCACCATGAATGACCAGTAAGCGACGACCATCAGCGGTGATGTGAGTATGGCGATTGCTCAACCGAATGTTATCTAACTGATTGTTAGCAAATCGGCGCAAACACTCGTCGTGGTTGCCGGTGATGTAATGAACCTCAATACCTTGCTTCGAGAGGGATAATAAACGTCTAACCAGCTTAGTAAATGCTGGACGCCAATACACTTTAGAACGCATGCGCCAACCATCTACAATATCACCCACTAAATACAGGGTGTCGAAATCTGTATTTTTTAAAAATTCAATTAACTGCTCGGCTTTACAGTCTTTGGTTCCCAAGTGAACGTCCGAGATCCAAAGAGTTCGATAATGTGGCTTCATGAATAGGACGGCTCCTGCTGTATTGAGTCTCACCTACACAGTTTTGGCGGAAGCTGTGACCGCCCTGTGACGAGCTCATGGCTAATTCATGAACTTTATGTGTCGGTTACGTGACAGGCGCTTATCGGCTGCTATGGTTTTTTGCGCTATCATGTCGCCGTTTTCGAAATGCTTGCAGTTGTGAAGACTGTTACAGCTCACAAAATTATAAGGAAGCGTCACTTATGCCAACCATCGATGGTGAATTCAGTCCGGGTTTTGAGCCGGTTGCCGAAGCGTTTCAAACGCTGTTCACGTCTTATGGTGAAATGGGCGCGGGCTTGTGTTTGATTCATGAAGGCGAGATGGTGGTAGACCTCTGGGGCGGCAGTCGCACCAAATCAGGCGATGCACCTTGGCAGCGCAATACGCGATCTAACCTGTTTTCGGCCAGTAAGCCTTTCGTGGCGGTGGCTGTTTTACAGCTGGTTGAAAAAGGTGTGTTAGACCTGGATGCGCCAATTGCCGAAATCTGGCCCGAGTTCGGTTGCAATGGTAAAGCGTCGATTTCGTTGCGCCAGGTGTTGTGTCATCGCTCAGGTTTGAACGCGTTTCACCCACATGTTGAGGAAGGCATCATCTATGACTGGTCGGCTGTTACCAGCGCTATTGCCGCCGAACACCCGTGGTGGGAACCCGGCACGCAGCAGGGCTATTCCCCAATGCTATTTGGTTGGTTGCTGGGGGAGGTGGTCCGCCGAGCCAGCGGCGCTGACTCTTTCGATGCTTATGTCCAGCAGCACATTTGTGAGCCGCTAGACCTGCAGTTGCAATTTGGCTTGAGCGATGAACAGGTGCCGCAAGTCGCAGATTCTGCGCCGTTAAAAGTGAAACAGAACGTCCAAGGTAGTGGCTTAATGGAGTTAATGCGAGCGGATCCACGTGGTGTTGTTAATCGCGCTTTTGCGAATCCCACCTCCATGCTGATGGGGACGAATCAGCCCGCTTGGCGTAAAGCTGAGATCCCAGCAGCGAACGGCCAAGCCGGTGCAGGTGACCTAGCGAAGTTTTATGCAAGTTTGGCGGATCTGACGGATGAACGTTTGCTGTCTGCTGCAAATCGTTCTTGGATTTGGGAAGAGCAGAGCCAAAGTCTTGATCGCATATTGAATAATCCGCTCAGTATTTCCTTGGGGTTTATGCGTTTGCTACCACAAGATCTTCACTCTGCTCAGCGCTCGACAAGCGCGAAGTATTTCTGTCACCCCGGCGCCGGAGGCACCTTAGGTTTTGGTGATGCCGAGTATGATTTTGGGTTAGGTTATGTCACTCGAGGGATGGGTCAAGCTGTGTTGTTTGACGAACGTGCCGATTATTTACTAGCCGCGGTATACCGCGTATTGAATGGGAACTGAACATGTCAGAGAGTTTGAGTAATGCGTTGCTTCACAGAATTGAGGAGCTGGAGGCTCGATTGGCGTTTCAGGACGATACTATTGAGTCATTGGATCGAGTCATTACTGAACAAGATCGACAGTTATTTAAGCACCAGCAGCAGTTGCAGTTATTGGCTGAAAAACTGAAAACGGTCGAAATTCGACTGCCAGGCGGTGATGATGCTCCTGTCGACGAAAGGCCGCCGCATTATTGATTGCGAATTATTTTCTTTTTCAAGCAGCACACAAATTAGCGTCTATACTCAGAAATAGGGTGATGAACATGTTGCCCAGAGAGAACACACAGCCAGATTTTTTTCAGGATGGCACTGAGTTATGTCCAAGCCCACACAGCCGTCGGTACGCCGTGCGGAACCCCCAAAGGAAGCACTTTCCAGCGACACTAGAGTCAGCTCTAAAGTTCGAGAGTCAGGTAGTCCATACGGGCCTAAATTCAATAATGTCGACCACGAATTGTCCTTTTGGGAAGCATCACTGCAACGTCTGAATACCCCGACATGGAGCTGGTCGCTCTACAGTAGCCGGTTTTCCGTCAATCAAGCATTTGTTGATGTTTTGGGGGTGGATTGTGCGCATTTGGGTGACATGCTCGGCTTATTCAGTGACAGTGGTAGAGATCGCTTTCTTAGCTCAGTGGGAAGCGCTCTTCGGCATAAAGCGTCATTTTCATTGACAGTGGCGTCCTCGCAAGACACGACCTACCCCTTAAATATTTCTGCTATGCCCATTGAAGACAGCTCGGGTCACGTTGCGCTGTTGGGCCACCTCTTGCCTCAGCAAAGTTTTAATGAGGTGTCTGGGCAGCCTTCTGAGCAACGTTTGCAGCAACTACTGGACTCCATGCGTTCTGTGATTTTGTATCTGGATCGATGGGGGTTGGTGGTGCACGGTAATCGACATGCGGAAAATTGGATGTGCTTGCCTGAAGTGCTCGGTAAAACGTTTATGGAAGTTTTGCCTGATTGGGATGACGTAGCGGAGCGACACCGTGAAATTATGCAAGTGATACGCACGGGTACCCCGCAGTGGGATAGTATTGAATCGCGTTATGAGGGCGACCAGCAACAGTGGTACCGAGTGGATAAAATCCCGACCATGGATACTGCCAATAAGGTCACTGGTGTGTTGCTTGTAATCGAGGATGTAACCCGGGAAAGAGGCAGAGAGTACGCGTTACGTGAAAGCGATGCACGCTACAGAGCCTTTGTAGCGAATAGCTCCGAGGCTATGTTTCGCTATGATATTTCCCCCCCGATAGAGACGTCGCTCGATTCTAGTTTACAGGCTATTCAGTTGCTCAAATCGGCAGCGCTTAGTGAATGCAATGGCGCCATGGATAAGCTGTTGAGCATCACTAATCCTAAAGCTTTGCTAGGGGATTGTTTACAGAAAATTTTCCCTGGTGATACGTCAACTCTCATTAGGCGATTTGTTGACAATGGCTATAGCGTGGTGGACGAAGAGCTCAGGTCTTTCAGTGTCGATGGTGAACCACTATTTTTACAGGTCTCGGCACTGGGTATTGTGGAGGGGGGTGTTCTGCATCGATTGTGGGGGACGGCTAGGGACGTCACAGAAAAAAGTCGGACACTGGCTAAGCTGGAATTTCAAGCGACGCATGATGCCCTCACTTTACTTCCGAATCGCAGCAAATTAAGCCAAGAGCTAGAGGAAGTTTTGCGTAATCGTAGGACGGGGCAAAAATGTGCTTTGCTACTGGTTGACCTCGACCGCTTCAAAGAAATCAACGATACACTTGGCCACCAAGTTGGCGATCGTTTGCTGCAACAAATTGGCCCCAGACTTGAGACAGAACTGTCTGAGTTTCCAACCGTAGTCGCTCGCTTGGGGGGAGATGAGTTCGCTATCTTACTGAGTAATATTCGCAATATACAGCAAGCGGTGGTGATCGGGCACCGAGTGCTTGATGCCTTGGGTGAGCCCTTTGCGATTGAGAACTTAGAAACCGAGGTCAGTGCCAGTATTGGCATTAGCTGCACTCCATCACACAGTGATGATGGTGGTACTTTGTTGCGTTATGCCGAGGTGGCAATGTACGAAGCAAAGTCTAAGCGTTTAGGCGTTGCCGTCTACCAACCGGATTTCGACCCGTATACCCCTAAGCGATTAACATTGATGAACGATTTGGGACGTGCGATTCGCGAGAACGAATTATCACTGTATTTTCAGCCAAAAATTAACCTCAAAACACAACAGGTTTATGGCTTTGAAGCATTATTGCGCTGGATTCATCCTGAACACGGTTTTATACCGCCTGGTGAATTTATTCCTTTAGTGGAATTAACTCAGCTGATCCATACCGTGACTCTGTGGGTCGTGAAAAATACCATTATCCAGGCAAAATATTGGTACGATCAGGGCTACGAGTTTTCCATTGCCGCCAATGTATCGGCGCAAAACCTGTTAGGTGAAACCTTGGTGGAAACTTTAGACGAGCTGCTTACAACTTATGGTCTACCCGCACATTTGCTAGAGCTGGAGATCACCGAAAGCACCATCATGGCGGATCCAGAAAGAGCTTTAAAAGCTTTGAACGAAATTCATCGTCTGGGCGTTACCCTAGCTATTGATGATTTCGGTACAGGTTATTCCTCTTTGGCCTACTTAAAACGTTTGCCTGTCAGCACCCTCAAAATTGACGGTTCGTTCGTCACTGACATGCTGCAAGATGAACAAGATGAGATCATTGTACACTCGACCATTAATCTCGCTCATAACTTAGGTCTCAAAATTGTGGCAGAAGGGGTGGAATACGGCGATGTACTGACGCGACTTACTGAGTTGGGTTGCGATGAGGCCCAAGGGTATTTTATTGCTCGCCCGCAACCAGCGGATATCATTGACAGCTGGTTGCAGAACTGTGAGTGGTTTACTGCGACACCTTAAGAGTCAAAAGCTTAAAATTTCTTATCTTCTTGCATTTGCGTCACTTGCTTTAACTTTTCTTCAAGCAGTGCCGTTTTCATATAGTTGCCTTTAGCCAATTTCAATGCATTGCGCAATTGCAGTTGCGCCTTGTCAAACACTCCGTTTAACACAAAGTACTCCGCACGGGCTTCGTGTACACCAAGAATATCACCGGCTAATCCATTAGCTTCTGCGAGCAGGTACCATATTTGATCGTCTTTCGGACGCTGTTCTGCACGTTGCTGTAATACTTCTTTGGCGGTTTCGTGTTGCCCGGCTTGTATTAATAGCTCTGCGTAGCGAACGTTGAAAGCGTGATGGTTGGGGTACGATTCAAGACGACTGGCTAAAATAGATAACGCCTTGGGTAGATTGTTGTCGGCCGCTTCGATATTAGCCTCGGCGATTACAAATGCGGGGTGCTCAGGATGACGTTGCCTCAGCGTACGAAGGTTGGCTCGCGCCTCCGCCAACTGGTTGCTATCGGTTAATGCAATCACCAGACCGTATTGGCTTGCTTCTCGCGATAGGGATTCCCCATTCAATTCACTGGTATAGCGTTGTACGGCGTGTTGTGGTGTCTTTTCATGAATAATTTGCGCTCTTACCCGCATCAAAAAGAAGTCTAAGTTCTCGGCGTATTGTCGGCGGGGTTGTTTGCTTGCGCGGTTTAGTGCATCGGCAATACGGTTCTCTGTAACTGGGTGAGTCAATAGGAATTCGGGTGGTCTTTGGCTATAACGTGTCGCTTGTAGCATCCTTTCAAACATGGCTGGTGCGGCATAGGGGTCTTCACCGGCATCAATCAGTGTTTGCATGCCAATACGATCAGCTTCTTGCTCATTTTGACGACTGAACCGAAGCATAGAATCCATCGCAACCGCTTGAGTGGTCGCGATGGCAGCCAATCCAGCATCCGAGCCAGTGGTTGCGGCTAGGACCAGTCCGCCCAATAACGCTGCCATGGTAGGAATGGTGTTTTTTTGTTGTCGTTCTAGGCTGCGAGCATAATGTCGCTGACTAAGGTGAGCCAGTTCGTGTGTCAATACTGAGGAGAGCTGCCCTTCGGACTCAGCGTATAAAAACAGCCCTGTATGAACGCCCACAATCCCTCCGGGAACGGCAAAGGCATTCATTGTTGGGTTTTTTACCACAATCAGTTCAAGATTCTTGTCTCGCAAAGGGCTGTGCAGAGCCAGTTTTGTCAGTAACTGTTCTAGGTAGGTTTGCAGTAACGGATCTGAAGACGTTGGTACTCTGCTGCGGTACAATCGCAACCAAGTTTGCCCAAGTTCGTACTCTTGTTGAGGGGAAATTACAGACGAACTGGCGTCTCCCAGTGCAGGTAGATTAACCTGCGCGTTTGTATCTAGGCTAAAGCCCACAACGCACACCGTAATCCATGACAGTAAGACGGCTTGCACGATGTGCCGACGAATGGAGAGGGTGATGTTGTTAGCTTTTTGTAAAATAGAATGGAGCACAAACTCGATACCTTGATATTGTTGGGGTACTCTAGCGCAGTTAACACCGACTCACCAGTGACTTGCTGCGGTTCTCAACAAGGCGAATCCATGTAAATTCGGAGTTTAGAGTCCTCCGCCATAATTTTGTTCAGCGTAAGGAGGGTAGAGTTTTGCCGTCGATACTTACTGTGACACGCTGACGATGAGTAGAGTCAAGTAGGGCTTGCGCCTTAAATAAGCAGCGTTTTCATTGTTGGTACTCTATTTCCCTTTTTTGTTAAAACATAATGCCAAACCATAAGGAGCTTGTTGTGTCACGAACAGCGATGCAAGGTGTGCCAGAAATCCCGAATAGGCCGGAAGAACCTGAACTTCCAACAGAGGCGCCGCAAAAGCCAGAAATTCCAGAAGTCCCTCAACAGCCTGGAACACCAGAGGTCCCACAAAACCCCGAGATTCCTGAAATACCACAAGAGCCTGAGTTACCGGAAGAGGCGGTTCATATAGTGGACGCCCGAGGTTTATCGTGTCCCTTGCCACTTTTGAAGGCCAAACAGGCTTTGAATCAGGTATCGGTGGGCTCTCGTGTTTCTGTGTTGGCTACAGACCCTGGGTCGGTGAAAGACTTCGCAACCTTTGCCGAGCTTAGTGGTCAGGTCTTAGTAGAGTCACGCAAAGAGAACGATACCTATTGTTATACTCTACAAAAATCGCACTAACCCAAAGAGTGCTTTAGATTGAAGTGCCGGTGTATCGGTTTTGGCTCATGTTGTACGTGCAAGCCCCAATTTTGTATTAAACACGCTTTTAAGGAGTGGTTGAGTGTTAAACATTCTTCGTGGATGGGTTGATCGGTATTTTGGTCAGGAAGAAGCTGTGCTGCTGTGTTTCTTGTTGATTGGTAGTGCTGTACTGATGGTCACGGTAGGGGGCATGTTGGCACCGGCTATTGCAGGGCTTATTATTGCTTTTTTACTTCAGGGCTTGGTTGATCGGCTTAAGGCTTGGGGCGCGCCACATTGGTTATCTGTATCTTTTGCTACTTTCGTATTGCTGACAGTGCTAGTGATCTCTTTTGTCTATCTGATTCCCGTATTGTGGCAGCAAACCGCCAAGTTGATGGCTGAAATTCCAAGAATGTTGTCTGAAGGTCAGCACTGGCTCGCACTTTTACCGGATAAATACCCCAACCTGGTTTCAGAAGAGCAGGTAGCAAAAATTATGGCTTTATTAGGGGAGGAATTGGGCAGTTTAGGTCAGGTGTTTTTAACCGCATCGGTATCGAATCTACCCGTACTAGCCGGTGTTGTGGTGTATCTTATTTTGGTACCTATCTTAGTGTTTTTCTTTCTTAAAGATCGGGAGCAAATCAAAAGCTGGGCGGCTAATTTTTTGCCCGAACAGCGCCCCATGCTGCGACAGATCTGGCATGAGATGAATGATCAGGTAGCAAATTACGTTAGAGGGAAGGTGATCGAAATCCTTCTTGTAGGAACCGTTTCTTACATCGCCTTTATTATCTTGGATTTGAAGTATGCTTTGCTGCTGGGGTTGTTGGTTGGTTTATCGGTGATTATTCCCTACATCGGCGCCGCAGTGGTGACAATTCCGGTATTGGTTGTTGGGTTGTTTCAGTGGGGCGTAGGAACTGAGTTTTATTGGCTGTGTATCGTTTATGGCATTATTCAAACTCTAGACGGCAATGTATTGGTGCCATTGTTGTTCTCTGAAACCGTCAACTTACACCCTGTGGCCATTATTATAGCGGTATTGATGTTTGGTGGAATCTGGGGGTTCTGGGGGGTGTTTTTTGCTATCCCTTTGGCGACATTGGTGAAGGCGGTGTTAAATGCTTGGCCTATCAATAGTGGTGAAAGTATAGAATCGGTTGAAAGTATGAATGGCCAATAGTATCTTGGCCACCCCTTAGAGCCTTCCCGCCGCGGGGCGTATCTGATCGAATCAGGTGTTACGTTGGGAGTGACCATTGTTTTCGTGCTCAAGTTTTGATCGTCTTATACCTAAGCTTTATTCGTGGCTTATCTACAGTTGCGCCCTGTGTTTGTTTTTTATCCCCTTGGTTAAAGCCGATGTCATCTTAGGGGCGGATTTTCAATTGGGCGAAGTGCCAGTCACAAGCGCCAACGATGATCGCACCTATAAGCGAATCGAGCTTTCTAACGGGCTTGAAGTATTGCTTATTTCTGATCCTAACACGGACAAAGCTGCCGCAGCTCTTGATGTCGGTGTCGGCAGTGCAGACGACCCTGATGACCGAGCAGGACTGGCTCACTTTTTGGAACACATGCTGTTTTTAGGTACGGAAAAGTACCCACAGGCGGATGCCTATCAAAGCTTTATTGCTTCCCGTGGTGGCAGTCATAATGCGTTCACCTCAAGTCAACATACCAATTACTTTTTTGATGTTGATAGCGCTTTTCTTGAACCCGCTTTGGATCGATTTGCACAGTTTTTTATTGCCCCGTTGTTTACGGAAGAATATGTAGAGCGCGAGCGCTACGCAGTGCACTCTGAATACACGTCTAAAATTAAAAACAGCTATCGGCGCGAAATGGATGTGTATCGGAACATTGTGAGTCCGCGACACCCTATGTCTAAATTCAGTGTTGGCAGCCTAGACACCTTGGCAGACCGGCCTGATGCCCCTGTACGTGAAGATCTTTTAGAGTTCTATGAGAACTACTACACCGCCTCTAACATGACACTGGTGGTTTTAGGAAAAGAGTCTGTAGAAACTCTGCAAGAGTGGGTTATTAAGAAGTTTTCCACCGTCGAGGATCGCAGAACACACTCCCTAGTGTCTAATACCCCTTTGTTTCGTGACAACGTTTTACCGATACGTGTGCGTATTTTACCCATAAAAGAAGAGCGCCGTTTATCGTTGGTGTTCCCTATTCCGCCGGCAAGTCGGTATGACGACGAGAAACCCCTGCAGTACCTAGGCAATCTGATTGGACATGAAGGCAAGGGCAGCTTGCTATCGTTACTGAAAGAGGCGGGTTGGGCAGAAGGTTTAAGTGCGGGAGGTAATGGTGATGATCGGAACGAAACGCTATTCAAAATCAATATCAGCCTGACCCCCGAAGGCTATGAAAAACAAAATGTTGTTGTGGCTCTCACTCTAAAATGGATCAAAAAAATTCGAGATTCAGGGGTAGAGGAATGGCGTTTTAATGAAATGAAAAGCTTGGCTGATATGAGCTTCCGCTTTGCCGACAAACAAGAACCGATTCACTGGGTCAGTAAGCTGGCAAACAACATGCATAGATACTCTGATGCAGACGTTATTCAGGGCGACTATGCGTTTTCAGAGTTTAACAGTCGAGTTGTACGAAAGTACCTGAAATACCTTGCGCCGGAAAATCTAATGTGGGTCGTCACGGCGCCAGAGGTAGAGACTGACCTCACTTCTAAATATTACGATGTTTCTTATGCGGTTGAAACTTTGGGCCATGAGGTGGCGCTGATCCCTAAGTCGTACCCTGAGCGTTTGCAGCTGCCAGAAAAAAATCAATTTGTTCCAAAACGATTCCAAATCAAAAAGCCTTCGCC
>CBFHKY010000008.1:91885-106814 GCA_965656525.1 Pseudomaricurvus sp.
CTGACTGAAGTCGTAGAAACAGTTGAGCTCCCTCGCTTGATTAAGCAGTCCAAGTCAATGACGGCCTGGTTTAAACAGGATGACACTTTCAATACGCCTAAAGCCGCGATTAAGATTCGCACGCTGGTGCCGTCGGTGAGTCAGGACGTTACCTCAGCGGCAATGGCCCATTTGTACGGGGCGTTGGTGAATGATGCTCTGAATGAATTTTCTTACCCGGCGTCCTTGGCGGGGCTGTATTTTTCGGTCTCTGCGACGAGCCGTGGCTTTGATTTGATGTTGTCGGGCTATAACGATCGACAGGGATTGCTATTGAATCGGATCTTATCCGTGATGCAGCGTGCACGGTTTGATCAAAGTCGCTTCGAGCGGCTAAAGCAAGAGTTGATACGCAACTGGAAGAACCAGCCAGCCTTAACGCCCTATGAGCAGCTATTCCGCAAAGCCCCCGCATTGTTGTATCAGCCTTATTGGGATGAACTGGAAATGGCCGCTGCTTTACAGACGGTTTCTTGGAAAGCGTTAAGGCGTTTTGGGGATGCGCTCTGGGAGGGCAGTCAGCTTCAGGTTTTAATGTACGGTAATCTGTACAAGCAAGAAGCGCTTCAATTGACCACATTGATAGAGCACCATCTACATAAAGACGCTGACGACGAAACTCCTACTTTGTCGCCTGCAGAGGTTGTGCGTTTAAGTACGGCCCCCAGCCATTATTTTCTTCCGACCAATCATCAAGATGTGGCGGTTGTGTTGTATCAACAGGCTTTGTCTGACACTTTAATTGATCGTGCAAATATGTTGATGTTAAGGCAGTTGCAGAAATCAGCCTTTTTCCATCAGCTAAGAACTCAGCAACAATTGGGTTACATTGTGTTTGCGAGTTCAATGGGATTAAAAAATGTGGCGGACATTGTTTGGGTGGTTCAATCCCCTTCAGCAAGCTTAGGGCGTGTTGTAGAGGCCATTGATACGTTTATTAGGCAGCCAATCGAAGGCTTCAGCGATTTTGAAAGCCATCGCCAGGCACTGCTCAGTGATTTGACTGAAGCCCCCAAAAGTCTGAATGAGCAAGCCAGTCGCTATTGGTCGGAAATTTTGCGTAACGCGACAATGTTCGATGATAGAGCTCAATTGATAGAGGCGGTTAAAAGTTTACAGCCCGATCAAGTGAAAGCCTATGCCGATAATCTCATAGAGAGTCAACAACGATTATGGATGCTGGCTGGAGAAGCTGCTGATTCTGTTTCAGAGGGTGTTGTTGGTGACGAAGTGAAGACGACACAATCAAAGTTGGGTGATGGCTTCTACGTTTATCCTTGAGCGATTTCATGGGTTTTTCGCCTACCCGCTCTTATGGGCGCTGAATGAATGGTTAGTCCAAGAGACTACAGTCAGCGTACATGTCTAAAATTTTTAATCATTTTTCTAGCATCGCAGACGCTTTAACATACGCCGGATGCCTTTTTGTAATATTTCTACATTTTTAGTAGGGCTTATTGCCTTGAAAATTCAAAGAATTGTGAGAAATTAGGTATATGGTGCGTTGTTTCATATTGAGTCTTTGCTTTTGAAATGTAAAAATACTACAAAATTTGAATGTTCAGCTGGACTATCGCATTGATGGCAGTGGCTATACTCTTAGGGTTGGCAGTAATGCAATCAGGTCCAAGGCTAGGAAGAGGAATATGAGTACAGAAGAAAGCAGGTTACAGGAAGATGTAGATTCACAAGAAACACGTGAATGGTTGGATGCAATGCATTCGGTGATACGCTACGGCGGCAAGGGGCGAGCGGCGTTTTTATTGAAGCAGTTGGCAGAGCGTGCAACCCATGCTGGTGTTGCGCTTCCAGCTGCAATCACAACGCCTTACCGCAATACCATCCCAGCAACCAATGAAAAGCGCATGCCTGGCGATCTGTTCATGGAGCGCCGAATTCGCTCTTTGATTCGTTGGAACGCTCTGGCCATGGTGATGCGGGCTAACGACAACAATGAAGCGCTCGGCGGGCATATTTCTTCGTTTGCCTCTTCCGCAACTCTGTATGACATCGGTTTTAACTATTTTTTCCGCGGTAATGATGGTGAGCAAGCAGGCGATCTGGTTTATTTCCAAGGCCATACCTCACCAGGAATGTATGCGCGCTCATACCTAGAAGGGCGCTTTGACGAAAACCAGCTCGACAACTTCCGTCGTGAAGTGGATGGCGAAGGTTTATCTTCATACCCGCACCCTTGGTTGATGCCAGACTACTGGCAGTTCCCCACCGTATCCATGGGGCTTGGCCCGATTCAAGCGATTTATCAAGCACACGTGATGCGCTACATGTCAGCGCGAGATTTGTCGCCACGTGGTGACCGCAAAGTCTGGGCGTTTCTCGGTGATGGTGAATGTGATGAGCCAGAATCTCTCGGCGCTATCTCAATGGCCGGCCGTGAGCAGTTGGAAAACCTGATCTTTGTGGTGAACTGTAATTTACAGCGTTTAGATGGCCCAGTGCGCGGTAATGGCAAAATTATTCAAGAGCTGGAAGGCGCATTCCGCGGGGCAGGCTGGAACGTCATTAAAGTGGTTTGGGGGCGTCATTGGGATTCACTGCTAGAAAAAGACACAACTGGTCTGCTACAAAAACGCATGGATGAAGTGTGCGATGGCGAACTTCAAAATTACAAAGCAAACGGCGGTGCCTATACCCGTGAGCACTTTTTTGGCAAGTACCCAGAATTGTTAGAATTGGTGAAAGACTTAAGCGACGAAGACATTATGTACTTGAATCGCGGTGGTCATGACCCATTCAAAGTTTATGCCGCGTATGCCGAAGCGGTAGAGCACAAAGGGCAGCCAACGGTCATTCTGGCTCAAACCGTAAAAGGTTACGGTATGGGCGAAAACGCTGAAGCGCAGAATGAAACTCACTCGGTAAAAAAATTGGATCTCGAAAACCTGAAGCGTTTCCGTGATCGTTTTGGCCTGCCGATATCCGATGAAGAATTAAAGAGCGTACCCTATTATCGGCCAGCACCAGACAGCCCAGAAATGGTCTACATGCGCAAGCGCCGTGAAGAGTTGAATGGCTTTTTGCCTGCGCGAAATTCGCAGTTCCCTAAGTTAAAAACCCCCGAGTTGGATATTTTTAAAGCACAGTTGAAGGGCAGTGGTGAGCGTGAAATCTCTACCACCATGGCTTTTGTACGTTTGCTCTCGACACTTGTGAAAGATAAAAATATGGGTGATCGAGTGGTTCCGATTGTGCCAGATGAAGCTCGCACTTTTGGTATGGAAGGTATGTTTCGCCAGCTGGGTATCTACTCTTCGGCAGGGCAGAAATACACCCCTCACGACCATGACCAGATTATGTTTTACAAAGAAAGTAAAACGGGTCAAATTTTAGAAGAAGGCATTAACGAAGCGGGTGCGATGTCTGCTTGGATTGCGGCAGCTACCGCTTACAGTAACAGCGGCATTCCAATGGTGCCGTTTTACGTTTTCTATTCTATGTTCGGTTTTCAACGTATCGGCGACCTAGCTTGGGCGGCGGGTGATAGCCAAGCTCGGGGTTTCCTGATCGGTGCTACGGCTGGTCGTACGACACTTAATGGTGAAGGCCTGCAGCATCAAGATGGTCATAGCCACCTTTTGGCGAACACCATTCCTAACTGTCGCAGTTACGATCCTGCTTATGGCCATGAGTTAGCCGTCATCGTGCAGGATGGCTTGAAGCGTATGTTCGAAGATCAGGAAAACTGCTTCTATTACATCACCACGATGAACGAGAACTACAAGCATCCTGAGATACCTGTTGGTGTTGAAGCCGATATTATCAAAGGCATGTACTTGTTGAAGCCGGGCAAGAAAACTAAAAAATCTGAACCGCGTGTACAGTTGTTAGGCGCAGGTACGATTTTACTGGAAGTGGAAGCTGCAGCCGAAATCCTGCGTACAGATTACGGTGTGGAGTCAGATGTTTGGAGTCTGACCAGCGCTAATGAGTTGGCTCGTGATGGCCAGCGAGTGGCGCGCTACAACCTGCTCAACCCAGAAGGTGAGCCACAAGTCCCCTTTATTACCCAGCAGCTGCAAGGCTTTGATGGCCCTGTGGTAGGTTCAACCGATTATATGAAAACGTATCTAGAACAGCTAAGAGCGTTTATTCCAGGTCGATTTGCCGTGCTAGGTGCCGATGGTTTTGGTCGTAGCGATACTCGCTCAAAACTGCGTCGCTTTTTTGAGGTCGATCGTCATTTTGTTGTATTGGCCGCGTTGAAAGCTCTTGCTGATGAAGGTAAGTTGGAAATGAAGGTGGTTTCTGAGGCCATGAAAACGTTCGGTATTGCTGCCGATAAAATAGACCCCCTAACGTGCTGATCTGTAGAGAACTAAGGAGTGACTGTGTCAATTGAAATGATTCCTGTTCCAGATCTTGGTGGTGCAGGGGAAGTTGAAGTAATCGAAGTCTGTGTATCTGCTGGTGATACCGTAGAAGCCGAACAATCGCTGGTGGTATTGGAGACAGACAAAGCTTCTATGGAAATACCTTGTCCCAAAGCTGGCAAGATTGTGTCTGTTAAAGTCGCGGAAGGAGATAAAATCAGTGAAGGTTCGGATCTGGTTGAATTAGAGATCGTCTCTGAGGATCAGGCCGAGGAGCCGTCTCAAGGTGCCTCAGAAAGTCAGGAGCCGGAAGCGGAACAAAGTCCGAAAAATACCAGCTCAGACCCTGCTGAAGCGCAGGCTTCAGCAGCCCCGGCCGCATCGGGAGCGAAAGAAAGTTCGGAAGAGCTGGTAACCGTACCAGACCTTGGCGGTTCTGATACAGTTGAGGTGATAGAGCTCTGTGTCGCAGAAGGTGATGAGATCTCTGAGGGGGATTCACTGGTTGCGCTAGAAAGTGATAAGGCGTCTATGGAAATTCCCGCGCCTTTCTCTGGTAAGGTTGTGGCGTTTAAGTTAGCCGTTGGCGATAAAGTTTCCGTTGGTGATCCGCTGGCTCTTATGGCTGTAGAATCCGAATCGACGTCCGATTCTTCAGCTGAGTCGAAGTCAGCGCCTGCGCCATCCGAATCTAAGCCTTCAACGCCTGCTCAGTCGGAATCTAAACCATCAGAGCCGGTTCAATCTAATCGCTCTTCAGTTGGCAGCAGTTCTTCCCCCAACAAAAGTTCTTCTAATAACGTAGCGACAAGCTCTTCATCAGACGCTGTGTACGCTGGTCCATCAGTCCGTAAGTTGGCGCGCCAATTAGGTGTGGATCTTACTAAGCTGAAAGCTTCAGGCCCGCGCAATCGCTTAACCAAAGATGATGTGCGCAGCTACGTTAAACAGTTGGTGGCCGACGTTACCAGCGGTAAGGTATCGGCTGGTGCTGGTATTCCAGCGATCCCAGAGGTGGACTTTTCTCAGTTTGGTGACATCGAATTGCTTAAAATGAGCAAGATCGCTAAAGCCACAGTCACCAATATGTCACGGGCTTGGTTGAACGTGCCGCATGTGACCCAGTTTGATGATGCGGATATCACAGAGCTGGAAGTGTTTAGAAAGTCGATGAAAGCCGAAGCTGAAAAGCGGGGTGTTAAATTAACGCCTCTGCCGTTTCTGTTAAAAGCCTCTGCAGCCGCTTTGGCGGCGGAACCGGCTTTTAATGTGTCACTGCACTCCGATGGGGAACACAAAGTTCAGAAGAAATACATTCATATCGGTATCGCGGTAGATACGCCAATGGGGCTGATGGTGCCAGTGGTGCGTGATGTGGATAAAAAAGGCCTGTGGGAACTGGCTGAAGAAACCGCTGAGCTGGCTGAAAAGGCGCGCAAAGGGAAGTTAATGCCACGGGATATGCAGGGGGGCTGCTTTACCATTTCCAGTTTGGGTGCCATGGGCGGCACAGGATTTACTCCGATTGTGAATGCTCCGGAGGTGGCCATCATGGGAGTCTCTAAAGCTCAAATGAAGCCAGTGTGGAACGGATCAGAGTTTGAACCAAGGCAGATGTTGCCTGTTTCAATCTCTTACGACCACCGCGCTATTAACGGTGCAGACTGTGGTCGTTTCTTCACTTACTTAGTTTCTGTGATTAGCGATATTCGTAAGCTGTTGCTGTAACAACGATTTAACTGAAAACCCAAAAAAGCCTGCATCTGCAGGCTTTTTTGGGTTTTATAACTTGATGCGGTTGAGTGTTACGGCCACTTAACAGAAGGTAATTGCTCAAACGCGGGTTTAGCAAACAGATAACCCTGAAACAGATCAACGCCGTTTTCGACCAAAAAGTCCAGCTCATTTTGTGTTTCAACACCCTCGGCCAACATCTCTATTTTCAGCTCTTTACACAAAGCCAGTAAATGGCGAGCAATTGCTTGACGAGTCAGGTTGGTGTCGATATCGCGAATTAACCCCATATCAAGCTTAATGAAATCCGTTTGGAAATCCGCCAGTTGCGCTAAGCCGGAATACCCTGCCCCAAAATCATCCATAGCCGTTTTAAAACCGATTTTTTGATAGTAGTTCACAATTTGGGCGACATGGTGGGTGTTTTGCATTTGTTCTGTTTCAGTGAACTCAAACATGATGAGGTGCGGGTTAAAACCGTATTCCTCGACAGCCTCCAAGGTCGTACGAATACAGAGCTCAGGTCGATATACCGCATTGGGCATAAAGTTAATACTCAGTATGCGCTCAAGCCCTAATTGGCTTGCGAGTTGAATGGCTTTGACACGACACGATTGATCAAATTTATAGAGGTTTTTACTATTCACTTGGGAAAGCATTTCCCACGCGGATTCGTTATTTATGCCCCTAACCAAGGCCTCATAACCAAAAACATCTCGATTTTTTAATCGCACAAGAGGCTGAAAGGCCATGCTTAGCTCAATAGGCGGAGTGTCATCTTGTTGGCAAGATTTGCACGATGACTTTTGTTGTTGAGGGGTTCCAGGCACAGTTATTTCCTTGGGGGTACATTCAAGGCAGCGGAAGCATAAGGGTTCTTACTGTAAAAATAGTTGCGATGGCAGGATTTATCAAGCGCCTTCTGCCAGCTAGTTTCCAAGCAAGCGGGTTACAATAGGTTGCGGTGGGTATGCTGAATTTTGTAAAAAATGTATGAATTTTAAGGTGCGGAAACCATCAAACCAACCATGAAACTGGCTAGCGCCTGAGTGTTTTTCAAGGTGTGGCCAGAGCTTGTCAATGCCAATATGCTGCAGGCCTTGCTGGCTATCATGCGATAGTATGGTGAGGTGTTGTTTGAGGGAGGCTGCGCAATAGTTGACGGATTTTGCCAGTGTTAACCATTGCTGCAATTCGGTAAAAATATAAGGGTGATAGCTGTTGATCGTTGTTGGCGACTGTGCCCAGTTTGGGGTTTGTAAAATTTTTTGTGTGGCCGGCCCTGTACCAAATGGTACGCGGTTTGACATACGCGGCTCTAACTCTATAACAGCGTCGCTCACAGAGGCGATCGCTCCCACTTTGGCCAATTTGTTCAGCAGATAAAAGTCTTCGCCGCCTGAGCGTTTCGGGAAACCTCGTACCTTCGCATACGCGTGTATATCTATGGCCAGGGTACTGCCTAGCGTGAAAAAAGCATAGGGCGATCCGGCCGCTTGCAGTCCATCCCGATAATGCCGCAGCGTCATCTCATACAGTTGAGTCGCGGCGCTAATATCACAACCATAATCGCGGTGTGTAAAGTCGTAGCTCAGCGCGCAAGCTTGCTGATTTTCGGCAGCAGCATGGAAATAGTTGGCAGGCCAATATGCATCGGCGTCGGTGCTATGAATCCATCGGCTTTTCAGGTGGCCCAACTGATGTAAGGCGCAGGCCAAATCTGCACCTATTTTGCGTGCTAGGCCAACACCTTGTTTTGCGGGTATGGGCGCTGCTTCTCGGTCTACTAAAAGTAGGCCCCAATGCTGGCCCCCAAATAAAGCGAGGTTCTGGTTCTGCCATTGGCACGAATAATGGGCGTGGATGTAAGACAGTAGATCCAGATTGTTGTTGTTGGCTGCGGTCGAGTCTGGGCGATTTACAATCACAATCGCTAAGGCGTTGTGAGGCTGAAGTTGCGATTGAATTAAGCGCTCACAGAAGTCGTAGGGTTCGTCAAATGAGGGTATCAAGACAACGTGATGGTATTGAGTGGTTTGTGTCCAGCTGCTCAATAAGGCTGTCTCAGGCTCGGCATGGCGTTGCAAGTACTGCTGAGTGGCTTTCACTGTTAGGCCTAGCCTCGATGTTGGTGCTTATATTTATGCAAGGCGGTTATTTAATGCAACGCGGCACGGATGGGCAAGTGTTGTACGATGTCGGCCTCGGCATCTAATAACTCATCTGTGCGTTGTATGATGTCCTTTTCTGTGAAGTATTCGCAAGCTAGGTCGTAAAAAAGCGTGTTGTGTTTGTCCTCTGAACGAGCAATCAAGCGATAAAAATCCTGCAACTTTCCATTGGGCAGTGCTTCACCCACTAAGCCAAAGCGTTCACATCCACGAGCTTCGATGATCCCAGCGGTGAGAAGCCGATCCAAAAAGTAGGCGTCTGTACCTTTGCGAATGGTTTTTCGGAATGCATTCACGTAGGGGTCCTTCGCATCGGCCCCCAGTATCAATCCGCGCTCGGTCATGATTTTTACTACTTCACGAAAATGGGTCATTTCTTCAATGGCTAAATCAATCATGGCCTTCACTAGCTTGGGGCGATCAGGGTAGTGAGAAAGCATGGATATGGCCATTCCGGAAGCCTTTTTCTCGGCAGCGGCATGGTCCATCAAGAAGTTATCGAGATCATTGAGCACAGTTTGAGTCCAGACCGAAGTCGTGGCGTAACGCAATTTGAACATAAAGTAACCGGTGGCCTAACAGATGCGATAAAGGTTGGGCATTATAACGACTCAGACGAGGAAAATAGACTGTCATTGGCCTGAAATCTGAGACTTTGTGTCAGGGAATGGCGTGAAATGACTGTTTTCTCTGAGAGCGCTGATATAATGGCCGTGAATTTTACAATAAGACGCGTCTAGTGCAGGCACACTTAAGCGATTTAATCGGATTAAGGGCGCTTGCTTGACCAGATAACCATCGTTGACAGGACTGATTCATGATCATCAAACCAAAGGTTCGTGGTTTTATTTGTACCACTGCTCACCCCGTTGGCTGCGAGGCCCATGTGAAAGAGCAAATTGATTTCATCAAAGACAAAGGCGCGATTGAAGATGCACCTAAAAATGTATTGGTGATTGGTTGCTCTAATGGTTATGGGTTGGCGTCTCGTATTACGTCGGCTTTTGGTGGTGGCGCCAGCACTTTAGGGGTGTGTTTTGAGAAACCCCCAACCGAAAAACGTACGGCTTCCGCAGGTTATTACAACACCGCTGCGTTTGAAAAGTTCGCTCAGCAAGAAGGGCTGTACGCAAAAACTATTAACGGCGATGCCTTTTCTGATGAGTGCAAAGCGCAAGCAGTATCGCTGATTAAAGAGGGTATGGGCAAAGTTGATCTTGTTGTCTATAGCTTAGGAGCTCCACGCCGTCAGGACCCGAAAACAGGGGAGGTGTATTCCAGCGTATTGAAACCCATTAACCAAAGCTACACTGCGAAGAATCTAAATACTGACACTCAGCTTATTTCTCAAATGACCATCGATGCGGCCTCTGAAGAAGAAATCGCACAAACTGTTAAAGTGATGGGCGGCGAAGATTGGGAGCTGTGGATCGAGGCCTTAAAAGACGCCGACCTATTGGCAGACGGCTGTAGAACCGTCGCTTACACTTACATTGGCGAGAAAATCACTTGGCCAATTTACGGTCAAGCCACTATTGGCAAAGCGAAAGAAGATCTGGATCGTGCGGCTCAAGCGATTGATACACAACTGGCCAGCGTCAACGGATCTGCCAGTGTGGCCGTATTAAAAGCCTTGGTGACTCAATCCAGTTCCGCGATTCCCATCATGCCGCTGTATCTTTCGATCGTCTTCAAAGTGATGAAAGAGGAAGGTACACATGAGGGTTGTATCGAGCAGTTATACCGGCTGTTTACGGAAGGCCTGTATACATCGACCCCTCGTTTGGACGACAAAAACCGTCTGCGTATGGATGAACTGGAATTGCGTCCAGAAACCCAAGCTAAAATCGAAGCGTTGTGGGCCGATGTGACTCAAGAGTCGCTGTACGAGGTAACCGATTACCAAGGTTATAAAGAGGCGTTCCTCAAGCTGTTTGGTTTCGGTGTTGACGGTGTGGATTATGATGTGGACGTAGATCCAGTCGTCGAGGCGCACTTTTAAACCTGTTCTTGTGGGCAATTTGCGCGCAACGATACCTTTACAGAGCATCTGCTGGATGCTCTAGTTAAGCTCGATGCCATGTTAAAGCGGTTTCCTAAGGGGCCGCTTTTTTGTTTCTTAGTAAAGCTTTTGATCGACCTGACTTGTGTTGATTGGATGGGGACCAGTTTTTCTTGGTACTCACGCAGACCCAACCGCATTCGAAATCATAGTATGACTTTGAATGACGGTTATTTTGGAGTTGTTGATGGCAGATTTACACACAACATTGGTAGAAATTGATCTGTCTTATGGCAAACCTGTGGTTATTAGCCCTTTGGTGCGGCGGATTACCGCAAACAACCCCAGTCTTTTTACTGGCCCTGGAACCAACACTTACATTGTTGGACGTGAGCGATTCATCGTTATTGACCCTGGTCCGGACGACCCCCGTCATGTGAGTGCTATTCTAGGCGCGACAAACGGTCAAATTGACGTAATTTTGGCCACCCATGGGCATGAAGATCATTCCCCTGCAGCCAAATCTCTAGCCGATGTCACGGGGGCCAAAATGATGGGCCTGCGGCCTGATCTAAGCCTCGACTATATCGATAAAACTTTTGCCCCCGATGTTTCACTGCAGGAAGGTGATGTAATTGAAGGCGATGGTTTTCAGTTAGAAGCAATCATGACGCCGGGACACTTAAGAGATCATGTCTGTTTTTTGCTTAAGGAAGAGGGCATGCTGTTTGCTGGTGATCACATCATGCAGGGAGCTACTGTTGTTATCGTGACTCACCACGGTGGTTCTATGGGGGATTATTTGAAATCCCTAAAAAAGCTACAAGGGCGCAATATTCAATTCCTAGCGCCAGCTCATGGGCACCTTTTGTCTTCTGCAGATCAAGTGTTACAAGAGCTGCACGACCACCGTATGTCTCGCGAACACAAAGTACTGAATGTACTAAAACAGCGCCAGCGAGGGACAATACAGGAATTGGCACCCTTAGTTTACCCTGAAGTAGAAGGCGATATGATCAAAGCCACACACGTTATTCTCAACGCGCACTTACAAAAGCTGGTAGAGGACGGTGTGTTGAGGCGGCATCATAAAAAGCATTGGATTGTGGACGAAGAGATTTGGGAGTTGGTTGAAGGCTCTGTTGGGTAGGGCCAGCTCTTGCTATTAAAGCAAAAAGAAATTGACGCGGGAACTTGTGTCGGGGGTGGGGCGTCAGTACCATTACGCTTTTGCTTTTCCCTGACGGAGATGGTGCATGTTGCAAGGTAGTATGGTGGCCCTAGTTACCCCAATGGACGCAGACGGCGGACTCGATTGGGAGGGTTTGCACAAACTGGTGGACTGGCACCTTGAAAAGGGAACGCACGCCATTGTGGCGGTGGGAACAACCGGCGAATCAGCCACATTGAATGTGGATGAACATTTGCAAGTGATCAAAAAAGTGGTTGATCAGGTGAATGGTCAAATTCCAGTGATTGCAGGTACCGGCGCGAACTCAACTTGGGAAGCGATCGAACTGACCTTCGCCGCACAAAAAGCTGGGGCAGATGCCTGCTTATCCGTTACGCCCTATTACAACAAACCCACACAAGAGGGGTTGTTTCTTCATCATCAAGCCATTGCAAAAGCCGTTGCTTTGCCGCAGTTGCTCTACAATGTACCCGGTCGTACAGGTGTAGATATGTTGCCAGAAACCACCGTGCGGTTGTCTAAAGTCGATAACATTATTGGCATTAAAGACGCTACCGGCGATTTAGAGCGAGCCAAGTGGTTAGTAGAGCATACCAGTGATGATTTCTTGTTGATTTCGGGTGATGACATAACCGCTGTCGAACTTATGCTACTTGGTGGTAAAGGGGATATCAGTGTGACGGCTAATGTAGCACCAGCCGAAATCGCTAAAATGTGTGAGCTGGCAATTGCTGGCCACGCCGAGGCCGCTCGTGCGGTTCATCAACAGTTGGTGCCAGTGCATAATGCCATGTTTGTGGAATCTAATCCGATTCCCGTAAAGTGGGCAGTGGCCGAGCAGGGCTTGGCGCAAGGCGGAATGCGTTTGCCAATGACCTCGTTGTCGAGCCAATATCATCAACAAGTCAGAGACGCGTTGCTTAATGCCGGTTTGCTTTAACACGCTCATATTCATAAAGACGATTACATAATGATGAAACAAACACTAACTCGTGCGACGCTTATTACAGCTTTCTTGGGGGCGACGGGTTGCAGTTCCTTGTTCGGGCCAGAAGGTTTTTTCCGTGATCGTGGTGAAGATTACTTGAATGCTGAGGTGATGAAGCCGATTGAGTTGCCAGAAGGCGCGAGCGATGAGCGTATTGGCCAGCTGTACGTCATTCCTCCTGCGACTGAAACCGCGTTTAATGTTGTAGAAAAGTTTGAAGTTCCACGACCGCAGCCGCTTTCAATGAACGCTTTTAGCGAACACGTTAAAATTCAGAAGTTGGGTAATGAGAGCTGGATTTTAGTGGCCGCAGCGCCGGCAGGAGTCTGGCCACAAGTGCGTGCCTTTTTAGGGCAAAACAATTTAGAGGTGGTGTTTGAAAACCCCAGTAGCGGCATTATCGAAACGGCGTGGTTAAAGTTTCAGGATGATCAGGGCACCAAAGACAAGTACCGTATAAAAATTGAACAGGGTGTGCAGCCAGACAGCACCGAAATCCATATTTTGCACATCAGTGTGGATGAAAATATTCCAGGGCGTGGACAAGTTAATTGGCCAAAACAATCGGTGAGCTCAGAAAGAGAGTCTTGGATGCGTGATGAATTGGCAACAGCGATAGCAACCAATCCTAGCTCTCAAGCTGCTTCCTTAATGGCGCAAACTATTGCTTCTGATGCCAAAGTTGATTTGGATATGGAGGGTGATGAGCCCATCTTGACCATGACGCTAGACTCTGTGAGAGCGTGGGCAACGATTGAGCACGCCGTGCAACAAGAAGGCTTCACGTTGTGGCAAGCTGATGACAGTGTCGGCATTTTCTATGTTGGTTATGAACCAGTTGTGGAGCAGGATGAGCCTGGTTTCTTGAGCCGTTGGCTGGGATTGGGTAACGATGAGCCTCTGGTGCCAAGTACACCGTATTCGTTGGATGAAGTTTTGGGGCATCTGCAGTTAGAGTCTACAGCGGTCAACCGTAAAATCTTTAACCGTGTGCAAACCGTATCGCCAGAACCTTTGGATAATGTGCCAGGCTATCTTATTGTGGTTCGAGGTTATAACGGTGAAATAGAGGTTAGAATTCGCGATGGTTATGCCCAGCT
This sequence comes from Pseudomaricurvus sp., assembly GCA_965656525.1. Classification (GTDB taxonomy): domain Bacteria; phylum Pseudomonadota; class Gammaproteobacteria; order Pseudomonadales; family Cellvibrionaceae; genus Pseudomaricurvus. The sequence continues at coordinate 105,443 of CBFHKY010000008.1, forward strand.
GATCCCTAAAAAAGAAGCGAGAAAACTGCTGTCTATTGTGCGACATAACTTGATTTAAGCGTAATTTTCCATGCGGTTTGCATCTCTGGGCAGCGGCAGCAAAGGCAATGGTACGCTTGTTGGTTGGCAAGATAGGTTGTTCTTGGTCGATTGCGGCTTCACAGTCAAAGAAGTGGAGCGACGGATGGCGCGTTTAGATTGCGTGCCATCCGATCTGACCGCCATTTTGGTCACCCATGAGCACGCTGATCATCTAAAGGGTGTGGCTCCTCTCGCTCGTAAATACCGTCTGCCCGTGTACATGACCCCGGGTACCTTTCATGTGCGCTCTATTGGTGAGCTTCCTTTTCTGCATATGATTGAAGGCTACCAGCCTTTTTACTTTGATGATCTGGAAATTCAGCCCGTCGCGGTTCCTCACGATGCTCGTGAGCCGGCTCAGTTTATTTTTAATGTTGCTGGTAAGCGCCTTGGTATTTTGACGGATCTTGGTACTATTAGCCCTCATGTAGAGACATTTTTTAGTGAATGTGACGCTCTGTTGGTGGAAGCCAATCATGATTTACACATGCTAACCGTAGGTGCTTACCCTGCGTCTCTGAAGCGCCGCGTCGGAGGCGCATGGGGGCATCTTAACAATGATCAAACAGCCAGCTTTTTGGGAAGAGTGAATCAAGAAAAGCTTCGCCATTTAGTGATTGGGCACATCAGCCAACAAAATAACAGTATTGAATGTGCTCGCGCGGTGCTCGACCCTGTTACCGCAGATATTCAATGTGTGAAGTACGCGTGCCAAGATCAAGGGTTTGATTGGGTAGATATCATCTAGCGCTCATACTTATGGGTTGCTCTTAGCCAAGCAGTCGTACTTTTTGCAAGTGGGTTTGCTTGATACAAACCTGCTTATTTCCTCAGTCTCAGGCTTCTTCGTTTGTCTGATGAGCAGTGATCTCTTTGATACCTTAGCCCGCGTACCTTTATTGAGCGTAAGTTGTTGTGTAATAAGGGTTTATTCGCTTGATAATATATGGTTATATGATGAGCATGGTTTTTTAGGCACTAAGGAGTTCATGTTTTGGACGATAGAAGAAGGTTTGAGCGTCGGCCCACCTCAATCCGAGTAGAAATTTCTCATCCAGCCATTGGCGATATTGTCGGCTTTGCGCGAGACGTTTCCGATGGTGGTGCCTCCGTTAGAGTAGAGCATTCACAAGTACCGCCAATCGGGACATTTGTGGATGTGGTGTTTAAGAAAGTGGTGGGCACTATTAACGAAGAGCCGGTCAAAATGCAGGTGGTTTACCAGCAAAAAAATATCCTTGGCCTGATGTTTTGTAGCCGTTAAAACGCTGCGATCACTACCACCACCACC
>CBFHKY010000008.1:106913-139972 GCA_965656525.1 Pseudomaricurvus sp.
ACCACCACCACGTTAGGTCTGGTATACAGCTCTAACGTGGTGGTTGCCTAAAGTCATTATTCTTAGACATCATATTCAATAATTTTTGCTCGCAAAAGCTACTGCTGACAATGCTCGGGTAGATAGACCTGAAGGTCGGTGCCATGCTGCATTTGCAATTGGGTAACATCCCCGCAAGACAAGGCCTTGTTACCGCGTAAGTCGACGAGTGTCAGAGCCGGTAAAGTGAGCAGCTCACTGGCTTCGCTGATCAAATTGTGGTCTAAAACGAGAGTTTCCAGTTTGGTTAGAAATTGCAGGTGTTTCAAGCTTGCGATTTGGTTGTTGCCTAAATCAATAGCCTTTAAATTGTAAAAGTGTTCAATACCTGACAAATCTTCCAATCCTGCATGAGTACAAATCAGGCGAGTGACCTGCGCAATTTGTGTGTATTTACCTTCCTCGATAGCTTGATCAAAACAGTTCTTTAAAATAGGCGAGGCTGTTTCAAAGTTCGTTAAAATGCCTGGCGGCGAGTAGAGTAAACCTTCATTTAAGGTAACTTCGTAGCGAGAACAGCCGTTTAGCCAAACGGTTGAACTTACAATCATTAGGAGGGCAAGTGAGCGGCGAAAAGAGGTAAATAGGCGTTTCTGTGAGCGGTCAGTCATCGTGACGTCCTGAATGAAGTAATTATGAAAAAGGATTGTACCAACTTGTATGCTACTGTTAATACATTTGCTGGAGATCCGTGTTTTTCATGGGTTGAAAGGGAAATATCATCGTCAATGTAAGAGCTAGATCACGTTAACGCAGATGGCTTTGAATTTTTGTCGCTGCTGCTGTCAAACTGTTATGCGTCTTATGTCAGTTATGTAAAGGAGTCACAATGAAAGCAAAGTTACTGAGTGTATTATTAACGTTGATGGTTGCTGGTTGTACGTCTATGGATCCGTATACGGGCCAGCAAACAACCAGTAACACTACAAAAGGGGCTGGTACGGGAGCCGTCGTGGGCGCGTTAATCGGTGCCGCGACAGCGAGCAAAAAAGATCGCACTAAAGGCGCGGTAACGGGCGCGCTAGCAGGCGGCGCTATCGGTGGTGGAGTAGGTTACTACATGGACCGACAGGAAGCCGTACTGCGTGAAAGATTACAAAGCTCAGGTGTTCAGGTGCGTCGCGAAGGGGATACCATTCGTTTAGTGATGCCCGGTAATATCACATTTGGTGTTGGTGAAAGCAGCATTCGTAGTGACTTCTTCCCTACGCTAAATTCTGTTGCGACAGTGCTTGAAGAATTTGACCGCACGGCGATTCAGATAGCAGGTCATACGGACTCAACCGGCGGTTTGGCATTGAATCAGCAGTTGAGTGAAGACAGAGCAAGCAGTGTGAAAAGATATTTGATCTCACAAAGTGTTGCTAGTGGTCGTATCCAGGCTACAGGTTATGGCCCTCGTTATCCCTTGGCATCGAATGATTCGGCTGCAGGTCGTCAAGCCAATCGACGTGTTGAGTTAGAGCTTGTACCGTTGAATTAATGTGTGTTCGCGATTTTCGGAAAAACCTATGATCGCGCTTTAACCGTTTCATTGGATACCCTCCATAATAGTTGAGGGTATCCATAATTAAGCTCGAAGGACTACGGCTCGAAAATCCCGTTATTAAGGTCGCTTGATCAACGCTATCATTTTTAACGTTATCGCGTGATTGCAGTGGTTTGTTGAAAGAATAAGTCGAGGCCACAGTGTTCCACCCCTATTTATTGTTCTCTCCCTATATTGAAGCGCTACCCTCTGCGCCTTTGAATCAGCTACTTGAGCAAAAAGCTCAAGCTTTTTCTCAGCTGCTCGGCGTGACTGTCGTAGATAGCATTCACCATCTGCCGCAAAGCGGTCAAGTTTTGAGTTTCGACATAGACGGCTTAGCCTTACTCCCCCTAGGGAAGAAAGCACCAGGCAAAGTGCGTGTGGATTTTGCCTCGGGCGCCGTTGATCACCGGCGTAAGTTTGGTGGCGGTGCGGGTCAAATGATTGCAAAAGCGGTAGGGATAAAACGTTCGCGTCCTCTCACTGTGTTGGACGCGACAGCTGGGTTGGGTCGAGATGCCTTTGTGATAGCGTCCCTTGGTTGTTTCGTGTTATTGCAAGAGAGGCAGGCGGTTGTTGCGGCTCTCTTGAGTGATGGTTTAGAGCGTGCAAAACAGAGTGCAGATACGGAGTTGGCGAAAATAGCGGAGCGAATGACACTCTGCTCCACCGACAGTACTTGTATTATGCCCAAAGCGGATGTGATTTATTTAGATCCCATGTTTCCAGAAAGAACCAAATCGGCTAGCGTCAAAAAAGAAATGTCATTATTTCACGATATCGTCGGTGGGGATGAAGACGCCGATAACCTGCTAAAAATTGCTTGTGAAAAAGCAACGTACCGCGTTGCTGTGAAGCGGCCAAGGAAAGCGCCTTTTCTCGCAGGGCAAGCACCGTCTTTTCAGCTAGAGGGTAAAACCAGTCGCTACGATGTCTATGTTAATCAAAAAATCCCAGACACACTGGATGCGGATTAGTGCATTAATCCGAAGAGAGCATGACCGGATCAAGTGTATCAATGTGAAGTGTTTTGGCTTTATGAAAAATACGACTAATGCTCTTTATCATTGAGGAAAAAATGGACGAGCCTCGATATGATCATCCGCATTTGCGCCAACATGGCGATCAAAAAACCGGAGCCGCCGATCATCAAACCTAACAAAGTAATAAGCTCCTGCATAAGCGAGGGCGCCAATCCTTTGTTGCCAATGTATAGCACTACAAGGCCGAAAAAAAACAGCATGGCACCGAGCTTAAACTGTTGAAAACTGACACTCAATGGCGCTGTATAATGAGTCTTGAGTAAAACCGCCCAACGATTCATGGTGTTAGTGTTCCTATCATGGTTCACGAGGTAAATCGTAACCTTATCGAATTCAGAAAACCTTATACTTTTCCTATTTTAGTATTCAAGCTTATGCATGCTCATAACGGCGTACTTCTGTGTGGTAACGCCTAACGTATTCAGTGAGAACGTGGGATGTGTACGCCATAAACGCATCACTAGGTACTAATATAGTGCTTGTGGCGTTTGCTGCAACTGTCTCTCTTTAGCTTGGAAGGAGGCTTTATATATTAGCGAGGCTGGCGAACAGCGTGACAGGCTACACTCACCGGTATCGCGTCTCGTAGGCAAAGCAGAGAGGCGAAAGTGTTCAACGGCAGTAAAGACGGGGTGCTTTTCATTCGGGTTTAAGCTGGTTATACTCAAAGCACGTTAAACGTTGAGGTAACGTCATTCCGGAGGTGTAAGGTTTGAATGTGTCACGCACTTGAATTGTGAGCGTTCGTATCTTGCAGACAATAATGAACCGGTTTCGCAATAGTCAGATCAACTGACTTGTCCGTTACAGTGAATCCAATATTGATTGGAAATAACTGTTTTTCACAGGTGTTGTCCTTTGCAAACAGTCAGTTTGTAAAGCCGCAACATCACGCCAAAATTCGATATTGTTTTGTAATGTTAGATCTTAGTTTTATCGGGCAATTACAAAATATAGCATCGCTTACCGGCACTTAAATTAATTTGCACATTGTTTATGTCGTTTCGACATGTAAAAACGCTAGATCTTACAATGGTCTAGGATCTGAAACTGGTGCGTGATGGAGTCGGTGTTTTGGTAAACAAATATCGCCTAGACCTTCACCGCCCTGAATACAGGAGTTATTTGAATCCCGCTTGTTTTGCGGAATCAAAATACATATGGGTCCTTTAATCGTTCCAATTGGTGCTTTATTGATAGGGGCAGTTCTACTTTTGCTCGGTGTAGGCTTGCTTAACACTATTCTGGCGTTACGCAGTTATGCGGAAGGCTACAGCGATTCCATGTTGGGCTTTATTATGTCCAGCTATTTTGTCGGCTTCTTCATAGGTACTTACTTGGCGTTACCCTTGGTGCGTCGTGTCGGCCATATTCGAACTTTCGCCTGCTGCGCATCCGTGGTTTCTATTTGTGTGTTGTTGCACCAAATGATCGTAGACCCTTATGCATGGATGTTAATCCGGGTGCTCACAGGCATGAGCCTTGTTATTCTTTATACTGTGATTGAAAGTTGGTTAAACGGCCAAACACCTCCAGATCAACGAGGTAAAGTGTTCGCTATTTATATGACGGCCAACTTAGGTGCGTTGGCTTTGGCGCAACAACTGTTGTTGGTAGACCCCGCAATTACTTTCTTGTTGTTTGCGTTATCCAGTATTTTAGTTAGCTGCAGTCTGATTCCTTTAACATGGACACGAATGCAGCAGCCGGTTATTGGTCAGGTATCCCGTATCAAGGTTTCTCATTTGTGGCGTACGGCTCCAATTGCGGTGATTGCCGCATTGTTGTCGGGTCTAACCATGGGCGCGTTTTGGGGCCTCAGTGCCGCTTATGGCAGTAAGATAGGGTTATCCAATTCTCAAGTGGCGAGTTTCGTGGCTTGCGGTATCTTGGGTGGTGCAGCTTTTCAGTTTCCATTGGGCCGCTATTCTGATGCTCATGACAGACGACGTGTGTTAATGACAGTCAGTGTGCTAGCAGGTTTGGTGGGTTTACTTATGTTCGCACTGAGTAGCACATCTTGGCTGGTCTATGTGATGATAGCTATTTATGGTGGCCTAGCGTTTGCTGTATACCCTCTTGCAGTTGCGCACTTGGTGGACCACCTGAAGCCTGAAGATATGCTGTCGGGCGGTAGTGGGTTGTTACTGATTCATGGTATTGGTGCGGTAGTCGGCCCGCTGCTTGCCGGTCAAATCATGTCACTGACACAGCCTTCAAGCTTACCTGTCTACTGGGCGATTATTCACTTTGTACTGGCTGCAATGGCTTGGCATTATGTACGCTCAACCAAAGCAGAAAACCCAGATGACCATACCGCCGATTTTGTGCCAATGGTACGAACGACACCGTCGGCCCTGGAAATGTTGCCGGCGGATACGCAATCGGAAATGTTCGATGAGCAAGGGCCTGTTTGGGGCGACGCGCGTGCTGATACAGGGCCAGAGACAGAGGTAATTGTCAGCGACGACACAAAAAATTGATAGGTTCTTATTCAGACATATTGTCTGTTTTAGGTACCTGCGGTAGGTAGAGGGAATGTTAATATTGCTTGATGGGGGTTCAGTCGCATTGAGCAAAATGGTTTATTCATACAGGAGAGAATTACATGTTACTTGCTACCGATTTGGACGGCACTTTTTTGGCCGGGGATCCAGAGCGACGCCATCAGTTGTATCAGTTGATCTCACTCCACCCTGACATTGATTTGGTGTTTGTAACGGGTCGTGGCATAGAGTCTGTGATGCCATTATTGTCGGACCCGACTATTCCTCAGCCTGACTATATCATCTGTGATGTTGGCGCCACGGTTGTCGATGGTACGCATTTGCAACCTGTGCAGCCGTTACAGTCCGTCATTGAGCAAAATTGGCCCGGTGAGCACCCGGTACAGGCAGCAATGAACGATATGCCAGGCTTGATTCGTCAAGAAGTACCGCAAGAACGACGCTGTTCTTATTTTTGCAGCAGTGAGGCGGTAACCGACCAAATATACGACTTAGCTGAAGAGCTAGACTGTGACGTGCTTTATTCATCTGGACGTTATCTCGACTTTTTACCCCGTGGCGTGAATAAGGGCAGTACGCTCAAGGCGTTGATTGATTACTTGGGCATAGACCGTGAATCGGTGCTGGTTGCAGGGGATACATTGAACGATTTATCCATGTATCAAAATGATTTTCTCGGGGTGTGTGTAGGTAGATCCGAAGCAGGCTTATTGGAAGCAACAGCCGATTTGGCCAGTGTTTTTCACGCCAGTGAAGCGGGTTGTGGTGGCATTCTTGAAGCGGTAACGCACTTTAATTTTCTTTCTGATAAAGGCATAGCGGCAGAAGTACGCAACTTACATGAACCGGGTCAGTCAGACTTGGTGATTGTTTATCACCGCTTACCCTTTGAAGAATTTTTAGAGTCTGACCACGTTAAAGAACGTTCTCCAAAATCGCCAAACGGTATTATTCCCACCTTGATGAGTTTTTTTGCAGACGGCAAAAAAGGCTCTTGGATTGCTTGGTCCACCTTTAATGATTCATTTAAAGGCTTTAAACAGCGCTCGAAAGTAGATCAAGAATTGTACCCGAATCTAACGGCCTCTAAGGTATGTTTGAGCCAAGAGGAAGTTGATATTTTTTATAAAAAGTTTTCGAAGGAAGCTTTTTGGCCAACACTGCACACCTTTTGGGAGCAAGCTACTTTTCGCGAAGACCATTGGCAGGTTTTTTTGCAAGTGAATAAAAAGTTTGCTGAGCAAGCGGCTCGTGAAGCGGCTGAAAATGCCATCGTATGGATCCACGATTACAATCTCTGGATGGTGCCTGCTTTTCTGCGTGAAATGCGACCCGACGTTACAATCGCATTTTTTCATCACACGTACTTTCCGTCGGCTGATGTGTTTAATGTCTTGCCTTGGCGGCGTGATATTGTCGGCAGCTTGTTGCAGTGCGACTTTATTGGCTTTCACATCCCGCGCCAGTCAGAGAACTTTCTTGATGTGGCCCAAGGCGTTGCCCCGATTAAGGTCTTGGAAAAAGCGTCTTGTGCGCCTAGGTTTCTCACCTATGGCTGTGCCGTAGGTGTGGAGGAAATGGCCACAAAGATCGAAGTGCATGGGCGTGAAATTCATTTGGGTGCGTTGCCTGTAGGGTTGGACCTTGCCCGTATTGAAAGAGCTCTAGAAAACCCCGCAGTACAAAAGAAAGCGGATCAATTGAGGAAAGATTTGGCGGGTAATCGAGTATTATTGTCCGTTGAACGGCTGGACTATACCAAAGGAATTTTACCCAAGCTGGAAGCCTATGAACTCCTGCTGAGCAGACACCCAGAATTATTGGGCGAGATTACGTTGATTACTATCTGTGTGCCTGCAGCCAAAGAAATGACTATCTATCATGATCTGCAAACGCAAATAGAGCAGACAGTGGGGCGTATTAATGGTCGCTTCGGACGAGTCGGCTGGACGCCTTTACAGTTTTTCTTCCGCAGTTTTCCCTTTGAAGATTTGGTGGCGTATTACTCAGTTGCTGATCTTATGTGGATTACGCCTTTGCGTGACGGCTTGAATTTAGTCGTGAAAGAGTTTGTTGCTACTCAAGGGCTTACAGGTGGTCATGGTGTGGCGGTACTTTCCGAATTTGCGGGTGCCGCGGCTGAATTACGTGGTGCGGTTTTGACCAACCCACACGATCCTAACGATTTAGTGAACACCTGTTTTCTGGCTTTAGGTATGGATGAAACGGAAGCAACCAGTCGCATGCGCGAAGCGTTTGACGTCGTTAAGTGCTACGACATCAATGCATGGGGTCAAGAGTTTCTAGATACTATTGAGTCCCTCCCTGGTGCGAATAAGGCTGCTCCAACCAACACTGTTCAAGAAATAGCATAACGTTGTTTGTTGTTAAGCCATAAGTACCTGCGTACTTATGGCTTAATGTTTATTCAGGCGTGCAAAAAATGCCTATTTTGTTACCGTCTAAGTCTCGAAAGTAAGCCGCATATAAGTGGCCGCCCATTCGTTCACCTGGTTCTCCTTCGTCAGTCGCACCGAGCGCCAATGCCTTCTCATAGACGTTGTTTACTTGATTGGAATCACTTGCTGAAAAGGCGACCATGCTGCCATTTCCCACGGTAGCTGGCAGACCATCAAAAGGGGTGTTGATAGCCAATTTTGCACCTTCACTGCCGCCAACAGCGTACAGAATTGTGCGCTCGTTTTTGAAAGCTTGTTGGCCGTCCATAAGTGCTAAGAGCTGATCGTAAAAAGCTTCAGCTTGTAATAAATTGTTCGTGCCCAAGTTAAAATGAGAAATCATATTCGGGTTCTCTCTAGTCGACAGTGTGTGAATGAAAATACAAGATTATGGCTCAGTGTGAACTGCTGTTTTGATGTGATCAGATGTTAACACCGGTCCATTTTAGAGAGCAACGCCGATTTGTTCAGCGGAGGGGGCGTTACTCTTGTGCTTAGATTGTGTTGCCTGAGGTGGGTGTCCCTCATTACAACCCAATCATCTGACGACCCATTAACTCTCTAGTTATCCATTAACTCTAGTTATCCATTAACTTAAGTACCGTCCACAATTGCCTGAATACTCTCGGCCAACCAATTAACCATATGCTGATCGATGGTCTTGGGTTCGCTGATATTAAGTTGTGTATTGTAAAGCGCGAAACCGGCACAGAGTGCCATGATTTGCTTGGCACGGCTTTCAGCGTGCGGCTCACCCAGCCATTTTATCATGGGCAAAATGGAATGTTCTTTGAGTATACGAATGGTGATGTTGCGAGCCTCTTCGTTACCAGTAGCCAGTAATGACATAGCGTGCGGGCAGTTAATTTGCATGGGGTCTGCCAACATATCGGCCACGTGTTGGCCAAACGTCGAGCGATCCTTAGGTTCTCTCGGTTCTCCCATAGCGGCAATTAATGCGGCTTCAAATAAACCCGCCTTTGTTCCAAAGTGACGAAACAGAATAGTGGGTGATAACCCCACTGCATCAGCAATCCGACGAATGCCCGCGTCTGAATAGCCCACATTGGAAAATACCTGTTGAGCCGCCGTTAGAATGCGCTCTCTAGTTGCACTGTTCTGAGGGGAGGCGGTAGCAGGTTGTAGCTGAGCGGTGGGTTGAGCAGCCATTTCACCCACTTCTGGTAGACAGCGGCGTGAAACAAATCGCCATTGCCCCTGTTTGAACTCAAACTCATCGTGATAGCGTCCAGCAGCGACCAATTTTAGGGGCAGCCGATCTTGCTTGTGGAATACCTGATACATTGAACGTGCGAAGGCCCTATGTTGTGAGGTGTCCATTTCGACGATAGGGTTACTGATGAGGTGCTGAGTGATGACGGCATCGTTCGTGTTTTGCTCTTTTGGTTGCCAGGCCTGCAGCAGTTGCTCAGCATTTATAAAATCAGTATTGGGCTGCAATTGCACTTGGGCGTGTTCAAACAGAGCTGCTGCAGCGCCGATTTCCTGGCGGTCCAAGTGCTCAGCCACTCGGTACAGCAGATTGGTGATTGCTATGTGGTCCATACTGTCTTATTCCTCTGCGGCTTCTTGTCTGAAATGAATGCTACGAGGCGATATTGTACCTCAGCTTTGTAGACAGATATTTCCAGTTACCATATGATAACACCTGTGAGCGACTGATAACTCTTTATTTTATTCTTGCCTAACAACGTCAATTATCGAGTTGATGTCATCAGTGGTAGCCAGCCACACCAGGTCTCGGCAATACATAAGACCGTGATGTTTTGGTGCTTAACGAACGGTATAAAAAGATAGGGCGTTTTTGCGTCTAACTATAAAGATTTAATAATAAATGAAAGAGGTTTGTATGTTGGGGTTAAGTGCAACGGATATGACCGGTAAAGTAGCTTTAGTGACAGGGGCCGCTTCTGGGACAGGTCTGATGGTGGCGAAGAAGCTTGCGATGTCAGGTGCCAACCTGTGTCTCGTGGATGTCAATGCGCAAGCACTATCACTGGCTGCAGCTTCTATCGGTGAACTAGGAGCAGCGGTTCAAGTGCATTGTCTTACTGCTGATCTCAGTGTACCTGAAGCTTGTGCTGATATTGTGCAAACCACGATCGAAACATTTGGTCGTTTGGATGCTCTTTGCAATGTGGCGGGTGTGATGATCCCAGGGCACGCTACGGAGTTATCGGTTGCCAATGTGCAAACTACTTTCGCAGTGAATCTAGCCGCTCCCTTCTTTTTGATGCAGGCGGTTATTCCGTATTTGCTGGAAACCGAAGGTGCCATCGTGAATGTGGCTTCGGCTGTAGGTATTACCGCACAAGCTTACAATGCACCGTATTGTGCTTCTAAGGCGGGGTTGATACACATGACGAAATCTCTAGCGATGGAGTATATGCACACTGCCCTTAGGATTAATGTGGTCGCCCCTGGAGGCATGATGACGCCCTTAGCACGAAACATGGCGGCACTGGAAAATGCTGATTCCAGTTTGCTTGGTCGTACGACCCCGCTGAGAGGTTTGGTTGATATAGAAGACGTCGCAGACATGGTTGTACATTTAGCATCGCCTGCGGGCCGTGGTTGTCATGGTGCCTGTATGGTGATTGATAAAGGTATGTGTGCCGGCTAGTGTTGATTGGCTTGTGCTTTGTGATCGTAAAAAATAAACCATAACAGAATAATGAGAGAGGACGACTATGAGACGCGAACCCCACCCAATTACCGGTGCTATCTTTGAAGAGGAAGGCAGTGGTATCGTTCGAATTACTGACAACAAGCTTGGAAAATGGGGGCGTTTTCACTGGGATGGTCGTTGGCTAGAGGGCGACATCACTTACGCCGACCCTCATATGCTCTACTTGATTGGTGGCCCGAATTTGCCGCCAGAAAAAGACATTTTTTGGACAGTATTACCACCAACAGAAGATTCACCCAAGCCAGCTTTTACTGGCAATATGGGCCGTGGTGCCGGAAAAGAGCGGCCAAAAGTTGTTGCGCCCTACGTCGGTGACCCTGGTCAGGAAACCCCGGAGGGTGTGCGTTCCGCCAGTCACGTACCTCAGTCTTATTTTCTTGAAAATGATCGCCGCCCAGAGCTGATTCCTGATGTTTACAAACTCAGCTCACCTTTGCCCGGTGGGCCTGTAAAAGTTCCGGTTGAGCGCTTTTTTAAGCGCGAGTACCACGACTTAGAAATGGAAAAGCTTTGGAAAAAATGCTGGCAGATGACGTGCCGTGAAGACGACATTCCTGAAGTGGGGGATTTTCATTTATACAGCATCGGTAGTTTACAATATATCGTTGTTCGTACGGCCAAAGATGAAATTAAAGCTTACCCAAATGCGTGTTTGCACCGAGGCCGTCGATTGCGGGAAAGCAGCGGTAAAAAAGCGGTTGCCTTTCGTTGTGCTTATCATGGTTGGAGCTGGAGTATCGATGGGAAGCTTAAAGATTTGCCGGGTGAATGGGATTTCCCAGACGTAAGAGAAGATGTCCAACAATTGCCAGAGGTTCAGGTCGCCTTATGGAGTGGGTTTGTCTTCATCAACCCAGACACAGACAATCAGGTCAGCCTAGAAGAACACATGGGGCCAGAAATGCTCCAGCACTACGCCAAAACAAAGCTCCAAAACCGTTATAAACAAGCGGATGTCACCAAGGTAGTGCGTTGTAACTGGAAAGTTATTATGGAGGCCTTTATGGAGGCCTATCACACCATTGCCACTCATCCTCAGCTACTGTTGTCGGGTGGTGATTTATCCGATAACCGCTCGGATGTGTTTGGCAATTGGGGGCGCCTAGGTCATGTGAATATGAGCACATCGAGTCCACACCGCGGGCTTATTACACCCAAAGAGCACACTTTGGCGGCCTTTCATGCAACAGCCGATTTTAATCGTGAATTTTTACGCACTTATATTGGCGATGAAGTAGAGCAATTTTCGGATACGGAGCTGGTAGAACAATCGTTCAATAATTTGTTCCCGAACTTTAGCCCGTGGGGTGGCTGGGGGCGTATTGTTTACAATTTCCGCCCCAACGGAGACAACCCAGATGAGTGCCTGATGCAAGCCATGTTGCTGGCGCCTTGGCCTGAAGGTAAACCGAAGCCTGCTCCAGTTCCACAGCGTTTCTTGGGGCCTGATGATTCTTGGACCGAGGCAACTGAACTTGGTAGCTTGGCAAAAATTTTTGATCAAGACTGTGTCAACGCGCCACAAGTACACGAAGGATTAAAGAGTAAGCAGCCCGCATACGTGTGGTATTCAAATTACCAAGAATCGATCATTCGTAACTTTCATCATATCTATGAAAAGACTTTGGGTTTGGATGAATCACAAAGCATGTAAACCTCAGGGCTGAACGGTAACGAATAGAATCTTGAAAGGGTGTATAGAATTAGTATGAAAACATTGCAGCAACTCAGTGCAGAAGCATTGACTCGTTCGGCAGAGCAACCTGCGGTTGAATTCGAACAGGAGTGGTACACGTGGGGCCAAATGCGTGAGGTTGCCACACAGGTGCGAGCACTGCTGGACCAGAGCGCAGTGGGCGCCGGTTCAGGAATCACTTTTGTACCTCGTAATCGGCCATCGGCGTTGGCGACTCTGGTTGAATTGTTGGCTCAAGGCCGAGATATTCGCATGCTCTACGCGTTTCAATCATCAGTGGGCTTGGCGCGACAAATTGAGCAACAGCGACCGCTGGTCGTGATTGCTGCCGAACGTGACTTTTCTGCCGAGCTGGTTGCGGTTATGCACAAACATCACATTGTGGGAATTGCTCTATCAGAAATGAACGCTCGGTTGGTGGAGGGCTGTGAGCACAGCCGAGAATCCAGTGAGGCTGAAAATTCTAACCCGGTGATCGAAATCCTGACCAGCGGTACCACCGGTACACCAAAACAGTTTCCTATTCGTTATACGATGATCGAAACCTACATGGTGGGTGATGCCTTGCGCATGGGTGATATGCCCGACTTTAGCGATGTGGCCCCGACACTGTTGTATTTTCCTATCGGTAATATCACGGGTATTCATACCACTGTGCCGCCGTTACTAAAAGGTCAGCGCGTGTGTTTGTTGGATCGGTTTGATTTGCAGGCATGGCGGCACTACGTGATGCAGCATAAACCTCAAACGTCGGGTATTCCTCCGTCGATGATGCGTCAGCTACTGGACGCCAATATACCCCCTCAAGATTTGGCTTCGTTAAAGAGTATGGGCTCAGGGGCTGCACCTTTAGACCCCACTTTGCACCGTGAATTTGAGCAGCGTTACAATATTCCGATCCTGCTATCTTACGGAGCAACCGAGTTTGGTGGCCCCGTAACCGGTTGGAGTATTGATTTGCACAAGCAGTTTGCTGATGCAAAATTTGGCAGCGTTGGAAGAGCATTTCCCGGATTTCAAGTGCGGGTTATTGATCCAGAAAGCGAAGTGGAACTGCCCATCGGCGAGGAAGGTTTATTGGAAGTAAAATCACCGCGTATTGGCACTCATTGGATTAGAACGTCTGATGTGGCGATGATCGACGCAGACGGTTTTGTGTTTTTGCGGGGGCGATCCGATGGTGCCATCATGCGAGGTGGCTTTAAAATTTTACCAGAAACTATTGAGAAGGCTCTATTGTTACACCCTGCTGTGGCTGCAGTCAGTGTTGTAGGTGTGCCGGATCAAAAAGTGACTGAAGTGCCTGCGGCGGCAGTACAGTTAGGCACTGGTGAAAACACTCCTGATACCGACGAATTAGCCGAGCATTTGCGCGAACATTTGCTGGCTACCCACATTCCTGTGCACTGGCAGTTTGTAGAGCGTTTGCCTATAACACCTTCGTTTAAAATTGATCGACCGGCGGTAAAGCGTCTTTTTACACAGGAAGGTGTGAAGTAATGAGTGACGCAACGTGTTTTCTGAACGATCTGGGGGAAACCGCTAACCGAGTTGATACCGCGATGGTCGTTACCGATGCGGATGGTTTTGATTGGGATGACCACTGTGATGTTTTGGTGGTTGGTGTCGGCTTGGCCGGCGCGGCGGCAGTGCTTCGTGCAGCAGAAGATGCCAACCTTAAAATCATGGCTATTGATCGTGGTATGGGCGGTGGTGCTAGCCAAATGAGCGGTGGTGTTGTGTATATGGGGGGTGGCACCCAAGCGCAGCAAGAGTGTGGTGTTGAAGATACACCTGAAAATATGGCCAACTACTTATCTTTCGAGGTGGGTGACAGCATTCGGCCAGACACTTTGCGGCGCTTTGCCGCCGCCAGTACATCGTTTCAACCGTGGTTGGAAAAGTACGGTGCTCGTTTTGGTGGGCCGCTGACGGAAGATAAAACGTCTTACCCAAACGATGCCAGTTTGTATTTTTCTGGCAATGAAATGACGCCAGCTGGTCAAGCATTGGCCACGGCTGTGCCACGTGGACATCGTGCGAAACCTCCAGAGGGTGGCGAGCCAACCAAACTCAGCGGTGCCTACCTGTTACCCCCTTTGTTGCAGGCGATAGAGCGTCAACCTAATGTCCGTTTACAGCGACAAACACGCGCCCGTCGGCTCATCATTGATGAGGCCGGTGAGGTTGTCGGTATCGAAGTGTTGCGAATAAAGCCTGGGTTAACCGCCTGGAGCCATCGTATCGCCTACAACTTGGGTGCCAATATGTTCATGGGTGTCTTGAAGTTGGCGGGTAAGCTTCACCGTATGGCGGTGAATATTGAACAAACCAAAACCGAAACGGTTCGGATTCGAGTGCGTAAAGGTGTGGTGTTGTCGGCCGGTGGTTTCACCTACAACCGTGAGATGATGCGTAAAACAGCACCTGCTTATTTGGAATCCGTTCCGCTTGGGACAATTGGTGATGATGGCTCTGGCATCAAATTGGGGATGACGGCGGGTGGCCAGACGGCCATGCTGGATAGAATATCGGCGTGGCGATTTTTGTACCCGCCTGCGTCTTGGACCAGTGCGTGCTCGGTTGGGCCAGATGGCCAACGACTGGTTAACGAAGAGTTCTATGGCGCTCGTACCGGTGAAGCCGTTTTTGACAAAGGTAAAGGTAAAGGCTGGTTGATTTTGGACACACCGTTACAAAACGTGGTGCTGCAAGAAATAGAGCGAATGAAAAAAATGTTGTTTCAGAAGATTCAGTTTAAAGCGATTGTGAATGACTACACAGTTTCGGCGGACAGCATTGAAGCACTGGCTGCAAAAATTGGTGTGCCAGAGTCGCATATGGTTGCCACCTTAGAATCTTACAATCAAGACATCGCTGCTGGTCGCCAAGATGCTCTAGGGAAATCTGAAAAACGCCGCCGAAAAATTGAAGACGGCCCCTTTTTCGCCACCGACATTGGTGCTGCTTTAAAACTTTCGCCAATACCGGCACTGACCATGGGTGGCTTGGTGTGCGATGAAGACAGTGGTGAGGTGTTGAACCATAATGGCCAGCCGATTAAAGGGCTGTTTGCTGCGGGAAGAACCGCAGTTGGGATCTGCTCACGAAATTATGTCAGCGGTTTGTCTTTGGCTGATTGTATGTGGTCCGGTTGGCGTGCGGCGGAAACGTTAAAAGGAAACGCAGGCGCAAAGGCTTTAGCGCCAGAAGTATGAGCGCCGCCGATGGCTGTCGATTGCTTCGTGAGTCTGATAATCGCTTGGTGAACCGTATCTTTCGATAATTTTAGATAAGCTTATACGGTCTCCCTCGGGTGGTGTGGTTTCTCATGGTGATTAAGGGCTGTTCAATAGGATCGATCATCGCTACTCTGCGGTTTTGCGGTTAATAGTGAACAGTATGAAAACCAACTTGATAACCAGAGCAGGCTACGAAGCACTGAAAAAAGAATTGGATTACCTCTGGCGAGAAGAGCGTCCAGAGGTAACAAGCAAAGTTTCTTGGGCGGCGTCTTTGGGTGATCGCAGTGAAAATGCGGATTACCAATACAACAAAAAACGGTTGCGTGAAATCGATCGCCGCGTGCGCTACTTACGCAAAAGAATCGAAGCAGCCAACATTATCGATTATTCACCGCAACAAGACGGACGAGTTTTTTTTGGCGCTTGGGTAGAAATTGAAAACGACGCAGGGGATTCGAAGCGTTTTCGCATCGTGGGCGTGGATGAAATCTACGAGCGCAAAGATTACATCTCAATCGATTCGCCAATGGCACGTGCACTGCTGAAAAAACAGGTGGATGATGATGTCGTGGTGAAAACGCCAAACGGTGATATGGAGTGGTTTGTGGTGTCTATCGAATACCCAAGTGAAAAGTAGCAGGGTTAGCCCCCGCGGTTAGGCACAGCTCATCGAGCGAGCCATGCCTATTGCTGTATGGTCTGTTGTTATAAGTGGCGCACCTCAACCGCTTTGATATCGTCATCAACATCGAAACCAAACACTTGGCCATAAAAGCTCCATTCGGCTTCTAGGCTGCGCTGAATGGCTTCGGCGCCTCTAAAGCCGTGGCCTTCGCCTTTGAAAGGCACATAGGCGACGGGGATTTGTTTCTCATCCAGTGCCGCGACCATTGCCTCCGCTTGATTGGGGGGAACCACTTTGTCATCCAAGCCTTGAAAAAAGATCACAGGGCAACTCAGTTTATCGGCGTGGTGAATGGGCGAGCGCTGGTGATAGAGTGCTTGTTGTTGTGGGTATGGGCCCACCAAACTGTCGAGATAACGAGCCTCAAATTTATGGGTGTCAGTGGCCAATGTTTTTAAATCTCCGATCCCATACAAACTGGCCCCAGCGGTAAAGCGATTGCTAAACGTAAGCGCCGCCAACACGGTATAGCCTCCGGCACTAGAGCCGCGAATGGCAATTTTATCTTTATCCACTTTGCCTAGGTCGATAAGGTGATCGGCGGCGGCGCAGGCGTCTTCTACATCATGTAAGCCCCAAGCGCCGTTCAGCTGTTCGCGGTAGTATCGTCCGTAACCTGTACTGCCCCGATAGTTTACGTCCACTACGGCAAAGCCACGACTGGTCCAGTATTGTATTTTTAAATTGAGTCCAGTTTCGGTAGCACCAGTAGGGCCGCCATGGCACATCACAATTAAAGGTGGTAGATCCGAATCAGGTCCACAGTGTTCTGGATTGGTGGGTGGGTAATAAAACCCGTGTGCTCTTGCCGTTCCCTCGCCAGTGGTGAACGTCATGGGCTGTGCAAGACTGATCCACTCGCTAGGCAGCGGATTGCTGCTGGATTTGGCGATGCTGCGCATGTGTCCGCCATCGAATTGGATGAGCTGTGGTGCAGTGGTGGCACTTGCGGCCAAGAATAAAGCGCGTCCTTGGCGGCACTGAATTTGGCTCACGGTGGTGAACGGGCTTTCCTGCGGTGTAATCGTGTGAGTGGTGGTATCGATAATGGCTAACTGCCATTGGCCGCGCTGACTGTAGCAGGCCAGTATGTCGGTCGTGGATAAAAATCCATAAGTGGACATGCCGAAAACCCACTGCGGTGTGGCGAATTCGGCATTCATTGTGGTAATTGCTTCCAAAGGCTGTTGCGGGTGTTTTGGGTTGCAGCGATACAGATTCCACCAATCGTTACGGTCGGAGACCAGAAACAACTGGTTGTCTGGGCTCCACTGTGGTTGAAAAACCGATTCCGCTTCAAAGCCGGCAACAATCATCGGGGCAATGGGTTGACCGTCGTCGCCGAGCGTCGCCAGCCAGCACTGGCTACTGTCCCAGGGCATGTGTGGGTGATCCCAGCTCAGCCAACTGATGTATTCGCCATTGGGGGACACCCGAGGGTTCGAAAAAAAGTCATGCCCCTTCACCAGTACATTAATATTGCCGCTGGTTAAATCGATGCAGATCAGTTCATTGGTTTCTTCCCCTGCCTCACCGGCTTGTTTTGCACGATGGTCTTCTCTGACCGCTAACACTCGGTTGCGCGTGGCATCCCAGTGCAGATCGGCGTAGCGATAAGCGCCAATGGGGGTGAGTGCTCTGGCTGAATTGTGTTTCCATTCGTAGATTCGTTGATTTTGTCCGTCGACATAAAACAGACCTGCGGCGCAAGCCAGATAACTGGCGCCACCATACTCATGGGCTCTACTGTGCACGCTAATGGTACTGGGTAAAACTTCGATAGGTTCTTGGTTGTCGTGGGCTTGCTGCATCAGCACGCAGCGGCCTTTTTCAGACGGCCGAGACTCAATCCAATAGCTGGCGCTGTCAGTGATCTGGGGCTCCCCCAAACGTACACTTTTGCTGGTGAGTTGAGTGGCATGAATGGCGGAAGGCCAGCTGCCGTATGGACGCTCTACTACGTAATGACTGCTCATAAACGCTACGATACCTTGTTGCTGTTCAGTTTATCTGCCGCCATTGTAGGGCAGCTGTTAGAATTGTAAAAACGACAGTATTAAATACAGTACTAAGACGGCGCAGCCTATCGATATTCAGATGACAGACTTGGTTCGTGATTTACAACAAACTCTCGCTACCTATTCCGGTGTTTCTCGCTGGTGGATTGGTTTCAGTGGCGGATTGGATTCAACCGTGTTGGCGGCCAGTATGGCGGCACTCAAACGGCCAGAACCAGTGCATTGCGTGTACATTAATCACGGCTTGTCGGCGCACGCTCAAGCTTGGCAGCAACACTGCGCCGCCATGTGCGCCCAATGGGGGCTGGTGTTTACGGCAATTGATGTGACCGTGGTACCTGCGGGTGAAGGTATCGAAGCGGCGGCTAGAGCGGCGCGCTATCAAGCCTTCGCGGAGCTGTTACAAGAAGGTGATGGACTGTTGCTGGGGCACCACCTAGATGACCAAGCCGAAACCTTATTACTCAGGTTGATGCGAGGGGCAGGTGTTGACGGTTTAGGAGGAATTCGACCACAGCGCAGGTTGGCTCAGGCGCGTATTTTTCGGCCGCTGTTGTCATACACGCGCCAGCAGTTAGAAGTTCAGGCCAAGAGTATGAAGTTGCAGTGGATTGAAGACGACAGCAATACCGATCTGCAATTCGATCGCAACTACCTTCGCCACGCCGTTATGCCAGCATTGAAAGAACGTTGGCCTAACGTTCAGCGGCAATGGCAGCGTAGCATGGATTTATGCAACCAGACTTCCGAGCTACTCTTTGAATTGGCAAAAGAAGATTTGGAGCGAGCCGAGCCAAAACAGGAGGTTCTTGGTCAGAGTCTGGATCTGCCAGCTCTTCGCCGTTTGAGTAGGGCACGGCGGGCCAATCTATTGCGCTATTGGTTGCTGCAGGCTGAGCAGGGCGTGCCTGAGCAAGCGCACCTAGAGCAACTGGAAATTCAGCTGGTGGGTGGCCGTGAAGATGCTCAGCCACAGGTGGGGTGGGGTAATGTGCTGCTGCGGCGTTTTCAAGATCGACTTTACTGGCTGCCGGCGGTGGCGCAAGCGCCTTCTGAAGCTATTCATTGGAACGGACAAACCCCTCTGCGCTGGGGGGATTGGTTGCTGACACTTGAGCCTGTACCCTCCGGTGGATGGAGTCTGCCCCCTGAGGGTGTCCTGATTCGCACTCGCATAGCGGGTGAGCGCTGCCAACCCAGCTGGCGGCAACGGTCGCAAACGCTGAAAAAGCTGTTGCAAGAAACGGGCGTTGAGCCCTGGTTGCGAGAGCAGCTGCCCATGGTGACCAGCACAGCAGGAGAGCTTATAGCGGTAGCGGATCTCTGGTCTTGTCAGGGGTGGCAGGCCGACTCAGATCAAGGGGTTGAGCTGAAGTGGTGTTATCAGCCACAGGCTTTCTATGGTTATTCTTAGGCTTCCTGCCGTTCTTCTTTGGCTTCCTTACAGTTCTTGCTGATGACCAATACGGCTCTGCCGTGTGCGGGATTTTCGATTGAGCCACTATTTCATTGAGCCAATAAAGGGTTTCCGGTAAACTGACGTCCCATCTTTGAGGGTACTTCAGAAGTGTTTTATCGCTTCAAAGGTACCAGACTCCAGCTGTTCTCTGCACATCTTTCCGGGGCAGCTGTGGAATCTTTTTTGACATTGAAATGCCTTATCAAGTGGTGTCGGCAGCTTGATGTAAGGTCTAAGCCGCAAACTGTGGTGTTCATTTCAATCTACTGTGATCGTTTACTCTGTAAGGTTTTTCATGACGCGATATATCTTCGTTACTGGTGGTGTTGTTTCTTCGTTGGGTAAAGGCATTGCCTCTGCTTCTTTGGGCGCGATTCTGGAGGCCCGAGGTCTGAAGGTGACCGTTCTCAAGTTAGATCCCTACATTAACGTTGATCCTGGCACCATGAGCCCTTTTCAGCACGGTGAAGTATTCGTCACAGAAGATGGCGCTGAAACCGACTTGGATTTAGGCCATTACGAGCGTTTTATCCGTACCCGCATGGCGCGTCGCAATAACTTTACCACTGGCCGAGTGTACGAAACGGTATTGCGCAAAGAGCGCCGTGGCGACTATTTGGGGGGCACCGTTCAGGTGATTCCTCACATTACCGATGAAATCAAGCGCCGTATTTTAGAAGGCGGTAAGGGCTACGACATTGCCTTGGTAGAAATTGGTGGCACCGTGGGTGATATCGAATCACAGCCTTTCTTGGAAGCCGCACGGCAATTAAAAGTTGAGTTGGGGCGTGAGCGTGCACAATGGATGCATTTGACTTTAGTGCCTTACATCGCCACAGCTGGTGAAACGAAGACCAAACCCACCCAACACTCCGTTAAAGAGTTGCGCTCTATTGGCGTACAACCAGAAATCCTACTTTGCCGCTCCGAAATCGAAGTTGATGTTGATTCCCGCCGTAAAATTGCGCTGTTCACCAACGTGGAAGAGCGGGCTGTTATTCCTTTGGCAGATGCCAAAACCATTTATATCATTCCGCAAATGTTGAAAGGCTTCAATCTGGATCAGATCGTGCTGGACAACTTTTCGATGGACGCACCAGAAGCCGATCTTTCTGAGTGGGATCGAGTGGTCGATGGCAAGTTGAACCCTGAGCACGAAGTGACTATTGCCATGGTCGGTAAGTATATGGAGCTGCTGGATGCTTACAAATCGCTGATTGAATCCCTCAGTCACGCCGGTATTCACACCAAAACCAAAATCAACATGAAGTACATTAACGCCGAAGATGTGGAAGAAAAAGGTCTTTCACTGCTCGAAGGTGTGGACGCGATCTTAGTGCCAGGTGGATTTGGTGAGCGAGGCCTCGACGGGAAATTACAAGCGGTGCGCTACGCCCGTGAAAATAAAATCCCTTACCTCGGAATTTGCTTGGGCATGCAGTCTGTAGTGATTGAGTTTGCTCGTAATGTTTTAGGTTGGAAAGATGCCAACAGTACAGAATTCGATCGCCATACCAAGCACCCTGTGATTGGTCTTATTACCGAATGGATCAGCGCCGAAGGCGAAGTACAAAAACGCGATGAAGCGTCTGACCTAGGGGGCACTATGCGTCTTGGTGGTCAGGAATGTCGTTTGGTTCAGGGCACCAAAGCGCATCAAATTTATGGCGAAGATGTGATTCTTGAGCGTCACCGTCATCGCTATGAAGTGAATAATAATTATGTGGATCAACTGCAAAAAGCTGGCTTAAGAATCGGCGGTTGGTCTGCAGATGACAACTTGGTAGAGATGGTAGAGCTGGCTGATCACCCTTGGTTTGTGGCATGTCAGTTCCATCCGGAGTTCACATCTACACCACGAGATGGCCATAAGTTGTTCACCAGCTACCTCGAAGCTGCACTTGAATACAGCCAAAAATAAGGGGTCTCAAAATGAGTGATAGAACCGTTGAGGTCCAAAACATTCCTGTGGCGAATGATAAGCCGTTCGTATTGTTTGGTGGTATGAATGTACTTGAATCTCGTGATATGGCCATGCAAGTGGCTGAAAAATATGTACAGGTGACCGAAAAACTCGGTATTCCTTATGTTTTTAAAGCGTCGTTTGATAAGGCCAATCGTTCGTCTGTGCATTCATACCGTGGCCCGGGTTTGGATGAAGGCTTAAAGATTTTTGAAGAAATCAAAAAAACTTTTAACGTTCCGGTGATTACCGATGTGCACGAACAGGATCAAGCGGCACCGGTAGCTGAGGTCTGTGATGTGATTCAGCTACCAGCGTTTTTGGCCCGCCAGACCGACCTAGTCGCGGCAATGGCGGCGACAGGGGCCGTGATCAACATCAAAAAGCCGCAGTTTCTTAGCCCTGCACAAATGAAGAACATTGTTGAAAAGTTCAAAGAATGCGGTAACGATCAAATACTGTTGTGTGAGCGGGGATCAAACTTCGGTTACGACAACTTAGTGGTTGATATGCTGGGCTTTCGCACCATGAAAGAAGTGAGCGATGGCGCGCCCATTATTTTTGATGTGACTCACGCGCTGCAATGCCGCGACCCTATGGGGGCCGCATCAAGTGGTCGTCGCCACCAAGTGGCCGAGTTAGGGCGCGCGGGAATGGCATTAGGATTGGCGGGCCTCTTTCTTGAAGCGCACCCGAATCCTGATCAGGCAAAGTGCGATGGGCCCAGTGCATTGCCATTGGATAAGTTGGAACCCTTTTTGGCGCAAATGAAAAGCATTGATGATGTCATCAAAGCGCTGCCACCACTGGTCATCAACTGATAGAATTAAAAAAAGCTCGTGGCAGCACACCTTTTAAACAGGTCAACGCTAAAAAAAGAGCGCACAACAACCGGACTATTTATCAAATGGAGATTTTTCTGCAATGAGTAAAATTGTTGATGTAAAAGCCTACGAAGTATTGGATTCCCGTGGTAATCCAACCGTCAATGCTGATGTTATTCTCGAATCGGGTATTGTCGGTTCAGCCTGTGCACCCTCTGGCGCATCAACTGGTTCACGTGAAGCGTTGGAGCTGCGTGATGGCGATAAATCCCGTTATTTAGGCAAAGGTGTTTTGAAGGCGGTTAATAACGTCAATACGACCATTAAAGAGTTATTGATGGGCATGGACGTGACCGATCAGCGCGCGTTGGATAACGCCATGATCGAAGCTGACGGCACCGAGAACAAAGCCACATTGGGTGCTAACGCCATCTTGGCTGTTTCACTGGCAGCGGCAAAAGCGGCGGCGATGGCAAAAGGTATTCCTTTGTACGCACACATTGCCGACATCAACGGCACATCTGGTCAATACTCCATGCCTGTGCCTATGATGAATATCATTAACGGCGGCGAGCACGCCGATAACAACGTTGATATTCAAGAGTTTATGGTGCAACCAGTGGCCGCAAAAACGTTTGCGGAAGCGTTGCAGGTGGGTGCTGAAATTTTTCACCAGCTAAAGAAAGTATTGAGCAGCAAGGGGCTGAATACCGCCGTGGGTGACGAAGGTGGTTTTGCACCTGATCTGGCTTCCAACGCGGATGCCTTGGCTGTGATCAAAGAGGCGACGGCTCAAGCGGGTTACGAATTGGGTAAGGATGTGACGTTGGCTTTGGATTGCGCGTCTTCTGAATTCTACAAAGATGGCAAATACGATTTAGCCGGTGAAGGTAAAGTGTTCAGCTCAGAAGGCTTCAGCGATTTCTTGGCTGAGTTGTGTGAACAGTATCCAATTATCTCTATTGAAGACGGCCAAGACGAATCCGACTGGGATGGCTGGAAATATCAGACCGAAAAGCTGGGTGAAAAAGTACAGCTGGTAGGTGATGATTTGTTTGTGACCAATACCAAAATTTTGGCCAAAGGCATTGAAATGGGTGTAGGGAATTCCATTTTGATTAAGTTCAATCAGATTGGTTCGTTGTCTGAAACATTGGATGCCATCAAAATGGCAAAAGACGCGGGTTATACCGCCGTGATCTCTCATCGTTCTGGTGAAACCGAAGATACCACCATCGCCGATTTGGCAGTTGCCACGGCAGCAGGTCAGATCAAGACAGGTTCTTTGTGCCGTTCTGATCGCGTTTCTAAGTACAACCGTCTGTTGCGCATCGAAGCAGAATTGGGTGCTGAAAAAGCACCTTACTTGGGTATAGCGGAATTTAAGAGAGCTTAAGTCTACTCTAGACAATAGCGCTTCTTACATGATGTACATACACCAAACAGGCCGGTTCTTACCGGCCTGTTTGCGTGATGGGTTTTCAATTATCATTGGAAAATATCGAATGTTCGGATCACGTCTTTATGCCCATTAAATGGCTCATTCCACTGCTGGTCGTGTTGCTGATAGCGCTGCAGTACCGCCTGTGGGTCGGTGACGGTAGCTTGGCGGATGTGGTTCGCCTAGGACAAGAGATAGATCAACAAAGCGCCGAGAACGACCGCCTTAAACAGCGGAATAAAATCCTAGCAGCCGAAGTTAAAGCGCTAAAAAATGGTTTAGGTGCTGTTGAAGAGCGTGCCCGCGAAGATTTGGGCATGATCAAGCCGAATGAAACTTTTTTTATGGTGATTGAGACCGACGATTCCAAAAAGGAAAACTGACGTGTCCTCTCTGAATTCTACGGGCTATTGGGTAGTGGTTCCCGCTGCCGGCGTGGGGCGTCGTATGGGCGCAACCACACCCAAACAATATCTGCCTTTAAACGGTACCACACTGTTGGAGCAAACCCTGTTTAGGCTTCTTGAGTTACCTTTGCTTAAGGGTTTAGTCTTGGTGGTCGGCTCAGAAGACACTTTCTGGCAGTCGCTCAATGTCGTCAGGGATTCTCGTGTCGAAACGGTCGTAGGTGGCAAAGATCGCTGTGATTCAGTGTTGAATGGATTGCGGGTGTTGGAAAACCGACTTTCATCCACAGACTGGGTGATGGTTCATGATGCGGCTCGTCCTTGTGTGGCATTGTCCGATATTGAAAACCTTATCAGTGAGTTAGAGGATCATTTGGTAGGGGGTATCTTAGGTGTTCCTGCTAGCGATACTTTAAAACGGCTCAATGACAATTATGGCATTGAAGAAACAGTGGATCGGCAGGTGATTTGGCAGGCGCAAACACCGCAAATGTTCCGCTATGGCGTGTTGCTCAGCTCCTTAGAAAGGGCTTTGCAGGCCGAAGCGGATATTACCGATGAAGCTTCAGCCGTTGAATACAACGGTTATGTGCCGTTGATGGTGGAAGGTCGCCGAGATAACATCAAGGTCACTCGCCCAGAAGATTTGCCGATGGCAGAATTGATTCTACAGTCGCTTTATCGCACGGGTGAGCTGCAGTAGTGGTCCACACGGCTGTTATTGGCTCAGTGACGCAAGCCAACGACCGCTAATAAATGATTCAAATAGGTGAAAGAATGAGAATAGGCCATGGTTATGATGTCCATGCGTTTGGTGTGGGTGAGAAAATCGTGATCGGAGGGGTGGTGATTCCTCATTCAGCTGGATTGGTGGCTCATTCAGATGGCGATGTCTTACTGCACGCGCTTTGTGATGCGCTACTGGGAGCGATGGCGCTTGGGGATATCGGTAAGCATTTTCCTGACACGGATGCGGCTTACAAAAATGCCGATAGCCGAGCGCTATTGCGTATGGTGTTTGCCAAGATAAAAGCCAAAGGCTACCGCTTGGCAAATGCCGACATGACCGTTGTCGCGCAGGCACCGAAAATGGCTCCTTACATTGACACTATGGTGATGAATATTGCTAGCGATTTGGCGGCAGAGCGCGAACAAATAAACGTAAAAGCAACCACAACAGAAAAGCTAGGCTTTACCGGCCGCAAAGAAGGCATCGCGGCTTACGCGGTCGTATTGCTGGAGCCCGTGCCCGTATAGCAGGCTCCAGCCGAGTTGCCCAGGTGAGTATTGGGTTAGATGCTCGGGGCGGGCAATGCTGATAATAAGAACGAGACCATAACCTGCAGCTGCGCCTCTCGTTCAATAGGGGAGTTTGTTTCCCTCTCTACTCTGGTTTTTTCTGCCTGCCAGACCGAGCGCTGCGTCTTGGGGTTTATTGCCTCGATAATGAGTTTTGCTTCGGTGTAGTCCAGTACATCCATATTGTTGTCGTAGAACGGGTATCCGCCGTACCACAGTCTATGGCTAAAATGCTGGTCGAACGACACGATTTTTTGTTTGTCTTCACGAGTAAAAGAGAAGCGAATTAGGATGTCCGGCTTCTGATCGACTTTTTTTAGGCCTTTGATGGCCATTTCTTGCTCGATGGCTTTTTCGATGCGGCTACCATCTAAGGTGGTGTGATCAATATTGTCTGAATAGGTGAAACCGTAGGTTTTCACCGATGAAAAGTTGTACTCGGGGTTGAAGTCTACCACCGGGCTGCGCGGTGCTGTTGCGCAGGCGCTGACAAGAAGCGTGAGTACAATAGCGAAAATAGGGGTCAACTTCATGTGGGACCTAACGCTCATAAAACCCTCTCTAAACAAAGTGAATCAACCTGAAGGAGTTGCGGAAAAACATACAAACCATCTACTGAGACAGTGCTTTCAGTAGATGGTTTCTTTTCGTTGAGTACAGGTGAATCAGCGCCCTTAATAGGCAGTTGTCTGGTGCTTGGTTCAGCGTTATAGCGCTGATTACTGGCCCATCATCCCGCGAATAGCGGCTGGAATGTCTGCGGGGAAAATAACAGTCTTGCTGTTGTCTGATCTGGCAACATTTTCTAGCGACTTCATATACTTTTCACCCAGCAAGTAGACCACTGGCATTTCTTTGTCGCCGATGGCTTCGGTGACCATTTCGATAGAGCGTTGACTGGCCTGAGCCAAAATGATTTGTGCTTCAGCGTCGCGGCGAGACGCTTCTAGACGGCCTTCGGCTTCTAGAATGGCCGCTTGTTTATCACCGTCAGCTCGGGTAACCGTAGCTCGACGCGTTCGTTCAGCTGCGGCTTGCTCTTCCATTGAGTGTTGCATGGTGCCTGATGGATTGATGTCTTGGATTTCGACAGTTTTCAGCGTGATACCCCAGTCGGAGATGTCATCTGATATAGCGCCTTTTAAATGCGCTTTGATTTTATCCCGCGAAGACAAGGCATCGTCTAAATCCATTTCACCGATAATGGAGCGCAGGCTGGTTTGTACCAACGTTTGAATGGCAATGCGGTAATCCTCAACACCATAGACGGCTTTTTCAGGCGAGATAATATTGATGTAAGCCACGGCGTTTGCAATGATTACAGCATTATCACGAGTGATCACTTCTTGTGAAGGAATGTCTAGCACAATATCTTTGGTGGTGACTTTATATGACACGTTATCCACATAAGGGATAAGAATGTTCAGTCCGGGGTTTAATGTACTGCTGTACTTTCCCAGTCGCTGTACCACCCATTTGTTGCCTTGTGGCACCAGACGAACGCCTTTACCGATGGTAACGACTACCAAGATAAAGATTGCAATTACTACGTAAAAACCTGCGTCCATGAAAAGTTCCTTTTATAAAACGTGAGAGGGTTTAGCTTTTGAAAAAGCGCACGCTACGTGCGAATCAGAAACCCTATTGGCGTGTTGCTTGTGTGTTTTTACTCTATACCTGAATATTGAAGCCGCGCTGTAGGCAAAAATCGCGGCTTGAATGCCATTAAGTTTTTTCTACCACCAGTGTATTTCCAGAAACATCCACAACGCGCACACGGTCGCCGCCAATGACGGGTTGCTTAGCAATGATAGACCATTCATCGGAGCCTAAAACGGGCACTGGGAAGCGCATTTGTCCTCGTCTTTCCTCAGCCGGAGCCAAAATAACCTGACCTATTTCACCTACGATCGCCTCTCGCGAGAGGCCGGCTTTGGTGTGGTCGATAGAGAGTGGTTTGAGGTATTTAAACCAGGTAAGGGCCAGCAAAGCGGAAAGAACTGTCCAACCAAAAATTTGCCAGCTGACCGAAATGGACGGGAAGAAAAAAACCAGTACGCCCATCAGCAGGGCGGCAACACCAAACCACAAAATAAAAAAAGACGTCAGCACGATTTCGCTGAGCATCAGTGCGACACCAAGAATAACCCAGTGCCAATAGGCCAGTTCTACCATTCTATGAGCCTCTTCGTTTTTGTAGTGCGTTATGCCGGTCGAGGTTAATGCATGCTGCAATTATCCACTTAGGATATCCCTCGGCCTTGCAATGCGCAATCAACTTTCACACCTTCCAGTTTGGCCTATGGGATGGCGTTTTTCTCAGAAAGCAGCTTCGGGTGTTTTTTGATTGATGTGGAATTGTGATTACCTTGCAGATATTTATATTAGTAAAAGCTAATAAATAGCTTTTAAATTAGAATCTTCTAATATATTGTGGGGGTATACAAAAGTGAGGCGTTATGAATTTATCCGACATGCAGGCCCACGCCGCCGAGGCTGCGGGGTTGTTGAAACAGCTTGGTAATGAAAATCGATTAATGATTTTGTGTTCGCTGGTGGATGGTGAGGTATCAGTTGGCGATCTGAATCAAAGCGTACCTTTGAGCCAGTCAGCCCTATCACAGCACCTCGCCAGTTTACGTGAGGCGGGCTTGGTACAAACAAGACGCGACGGCCAATCCATTTTTTACAGCTTGCAAGGCGACAAGGCCATTCGTGTGATTGCAGTGCTGAAAGATATGTTTTGCCCAAATTGATGACGGTCAGAGGGTAGATGCCAAGTAGTAGCCTGGCGTTGTAATACAAAGAGGGGGGCTTGGTTGTTCCCAAAAAATACACACGATTCGAGGTGAAGGTATGAGTATTAATTACGGTTTTATCGATGCGAGCTTATTTTGCCAAAAAGAAGCGGCTGCCGACAAAGTGATTTGTATTGATGTTCGCTCTAATGCGGAATTCGCGGCTCAGCAATATCAAAATAGCGTCAATTTACCATTGGGTCAGTTGGATAAAGAGCGCGTGCAGGAAGTTGTTAGGGCGTGCGGTGGCCATGCTGAAACGCCCGTTTACTTGTTGTGTTTATCGGGTGTGCGTTCTGAAAAAGCTGCGAAAGTGATAAGTGATTTTGTGCCTAACCCCGTTTTTGTGGTGCAGGATGGTCTGCAAGGTTTGCCTAAAGAGCGAGTCGTGAATAACTCTAGCGCGCCAATTCCATTGATCCGGCAGGTGATGATTTTGGCTGGCTCAATGGTGCTTCTGGGAGTGCTTCTGGGCACTTTCGTAGGTGCGTGGGGTTATTTTATTTCAGGGTTTATGGGGGCCGGATTGTTATTCGCGGGCATTAGCGGTTTTTGCCCTGCGGCAGAGCTGTTGTCAAGAATGCCGTGGAACCAGGCAAAGTCAGTCTGATGTTGGGTTTAGCGGTCGGCATCGTGATTGGTTTGGTGTTGGGGCTCACCGGTGCGGGTGGCTCACTGTTTGCTGTTCCCATGTTGGCTGTTTTATTGGGGTTGCCCCCCGTCGAAGCAACCGGCGTGGCATTGGGTGCCGTGGCCTTAAGTGCTTTGATGGGAGTGATACAGCGTCGCGGAGTAGGGATTGTTTGGTTGCCGGTCTCTATTATCTTAACCGGCGGTGTCGCGATCGCTCCCGTTGGGCGTTGGTTGGCAGGCTTTATTCCCGATTTGTACCTGTTACTGGGGTTTAGCCTTCTTACCAGTTGGACGGCGCTGCGGATGTGGTTGCAGGCCAGTAAAAGTGAAGTGGGGCTGTTTGCAGAAGTGTTGGATGAAGATCTGACGGTAAAGCCGGAGCCATTGCTGATGAATGGTTTTTGGCCGACCCCCATTTTATGGAAATCGATAGTGGCTGGGTTGGTCACGGGATTACTTTCTGGTTTGTTAGGTGTCGGTGGAGGATTTGTCATTATTCCCATTTTAACTTTGCTGGTTGGCTTAACGATGGCCCAGGCGATAGCCAGTTCTCTACTGATTATTGCGTTTGTCAGTACCTCCGGTTTTGTGGCTCATTGGTGGCTCCATCATGGCATTGCCGTTGATATCTTGATTTGGGTGTCACTGGGAGGTGTTGTGGGTATGTGGCTGGGCGGTTTGCTTAGCCCAAAGATTGGCGGTTCGAATCTACAACGAGGCTTTGCTCTCATGTTGGTGGTCACCACGGCATTAATGTGGCGAATCAACTCTTAATGTTGGTGATGGTGCCGGTGAAAAAAGTGGTCAGTATGAATCTGGATTTAGGGGGGATTGAAATATGATTTTTCGTCAATTATTTGAGCGCGAGAGCTCTACGTATACTTATTTGCTAGGTGATGAAATCACCCAAAAAGCTTTGCTGATTGACCCTGTAGCAGGGCAAGAAACTCTTTATAAGCAGTTGCTTGGTGAATTAAACCTAACGTTAAGTTACGCCATCGACACTCATGTGCACGCCGACCACATAACCGCGCTAGGTGTTTTGCGCGACGAAACTGGTTGTATCAGTATGATGGGGCAGCAAAGCCAAGTAGCCTGTGCATCGAGCTTCTTTTCAGACGGGGACGTGATCGAACTCGGTGAGTTAAGCTTGGAGGTGCTTTACACTCCCGGGCATACCGACGACTCCTATTCTTTTTTGCTGCGCGATAACGAACAATCTTATTTATTTACTGGTGATACCCTATTGATCCGCGGTTCTGGCCGAACCGATTTTCAAAATGGGGATGCCTCAATGCAATACCACAGCTTGCAGCGTTTATTAACCCTACCCGCACAGACAAGGGTATACCCTGCACACGATTATAAAGGCTGGACAGTCAGTACCCTTGCCGAGGAGCGGGCGCACAATCCTCGTTTGCAGGTGGCGGATGAAAGTGAATATGTGGCGTTGATGGCATCGCTAAATTTGCCCGACCCAGCTCAGATGGACGTGGCTGTA
This sequence comes from Pseudomaricurvus sp., assembly GCA_965656525.1. Lineage (GTDB taxonomy): Bacteria > Pseudomonadota > Gammaproteobacteria > Pseudomonadales > Cellvibrionaceae > Pseudomaricurvus. Next base: position 137,172 of record CBFHKY010000008.1, read on the forward strand.
CCTGCTAATAGAGCGTGTGGTCGCACTGGTTTGTGAGTGTTTACACTCTCTGTCTGACCTGATGCATATTAGAGTTTAGCGGGGATATTATTCGGTAACACTGGTTACGGTCGATACCAGCCGCCCCTCTTTTAAGCGGGTGTTGATCTGATCACCTACCTTCACTTGATGACTGTTAGTAACAATGCAGTGGTTGCTGTCGGCAGTTGTCGAGTAACCGCGCTGTAAAATACTCAGTGGGTTTACGCTGTCTAGCAATGCCACTTGCTGCTGCAATTGTTGCCGACAGCTTTTTAGTGCTTGTTGGGTCAGCTGTGTGAGTCGCTGCTCAAGGCTGGTGACATCTTTGTGTTTCTGGTGCAGTGAGCTTTTCGGATTTTGGTGGTTGTGACGTACTTGCAGTTGTTGCAAGGCATTGGTTAGTCGTTGCAGTTGGTTATGGATGCTTTTTTGCAGGCGTATTTCTAAATTATCCAGATGCTGTGCTTGGGCATTTAGGCGCTGGCCAGGGTGTTGTATGCGCGAGCTTAAATGGCTAATTTGTTCGTGGTGCCGTTGCAGTCGACGGTACAGTCCGTCGTATAGCGCGCTGGCCAAACTCTGAAACTGCGCGCTCATGTCTTGGGCGTTAGGGGTGGCAAGCTCGGCAGCGGCAGATGGTGTAGGTGCTCGTACGTCCGCCACAAAATCCGCAATAGTAATGTCCACTTCATGGCCTACGGCACTGATGACAGGGATGTGGCTGTCGAAAATTGCTCGGGCGACAGATTCCTCATTAAAAGGCCATAAATCTTCTAGGGAACCACCACCTCGGCCGACGATTAAAAGGTCGCAGTCACTCAGCTCGTTAGCGGTTTGCAGGGCTCTAACAATCTGCGGTGCCGCATCTTGACCTTGTACAGCCACAGGAAAGATCGAAATGGGAATGCTGGGAAAGCGTCGCTGTGCTACATGGAGAATGTCGCGAATGGCGGCTCCAGTGGGTGATGTAATCACGCCGATGTGTTTTGGTAGGCTTGGAATTGGGCGTTTGTAGTCCGCGGCAAACAAGCCTTCTTGATTCAATTGAAGCTTCAGCGCATCAAACGCTTGCTGTAAATTGCCAAATCCCGCTTCTTCCATATGCTCAGCGATCAGCTGATAATCGCCGCGACCTTCGTAGAGGCTCACGCGGGCGCGAATCAGCACTTTTTGGCCCTGCTGCGGGGTGAAGCGAACATACTGACTGCGATTGCGAAACATGGCGCATTTTACCTGTGCGCTCTGATCCTTTAGGGTGAAATACCAGTGCCCAGAGGATGGTTTAGCCAGATTGGAAAGTTCACCTTCGATCCACAGTAATGGAAGGTGTGTTTCCAGCAGCTGGCGAACTTTGCGATTCAGTTGTGACACACTGAAAACTTGACGTTCTGTCGCGTGGCTGGCTTCGCTTGGAAGGGAATTTTTGAACTCAGTCATGGTCGTATTGTGGCATTGGACGCAATGACGGTAAAGCGGAGATAGTGCTTGTTTTTCAGCTGGTTAGCGAACCGGCCTAAAGCTGACTAAACTGGTTTCATACGCTTGTCATGGTGGTGGGTTAAAACCACGTCCAGATTAGGGGTTGACGTGAATTTCAATTTCCTCTTTAGGTCGATTTGGCCTATAATCTCGCGTTTATCCAAAATCGCATGGCTTGCGTTGCAGGGGCCGCAGTGACAGATGTGCCTGCCCCGGTTTTGTTGCACGTGCAGATTAGAAAAAGTGATTGAGGTTTATTCCCTTATGCTACGTATTGCTCAAGAAGCACTGACGTTTGACGATGTTTTATTGGTTCCCGGTTATTCCGAAATAACCGCCAAAGACGTGTCGTTAAAAACTCAGTTAACGCGCGAAATCAGTTTGAATATTCCACTGGTTTCAGCAGCGATGGACACGGTTACAGAATCGCGTCTTGCTATTGCCATCGCACAAGAAGGTGGCATAGGTATCATTCATAAAAGCATGACCATCGAGCAACAAGCGTTGGAAGTCCGTGCTGTGAAAAAATTCGAAGCGGGTGTGGTGAAAGATCCGATCACGATCGATGCCAATGCCAGTATCAGAGATTTGGTTAGCCTGACACAACAGAACAACATTTCTGGCGTGCCGGTTTTGGATAAAGGCGATCTAGTCGGCATTGTGACAGGCCGTGATGTGCGTTTCGAACGCAACTTAGACGCCAAGGTGTCCAGCATCATGACCTCGAAAGAAAAGTTGGTTACCGTTAAAGAGGGTGCCGATCCTGCCGTTGTACGTGAGCTGTTGCACAAGCATCGTATCGAAAAAGTACTGGTGGTGAACGATGCTTTTGAATTACGCGGTTTGATTACCGTGAAAGACATCAATAAAGCTGAACGCTACCCAAGCGCCTGTAAAGATCCTGAAGGTCGTTTGCGAGTGGGTGCATCGATAGGTACGAGTCCGGATACCGACGATCGTGTTGCAGCATTGATCAAAGCGGGTGTTGATGTCTTGGTGGTGGATACGGCTCACGGTCATTCAAAGAATGTATTGGATCGTATTCGTAAAATTAAGGCCACCTACCCAGAAATCCAAGTTATCGGTGGCAATATCGCCACGGCCGCTGCCGCTAAGGCGTTACTGGAAGCCGGTGCCGATGGTGTGAAGGTGGGCATTGGCCCAGGCTCTATTTGTACCACCCGTATCGTGAGTGGTGTTGGTATGCCGCAGATCTCTGCCATTGCTGATGTGGTTGCTGCATTGGAAGGTACAGGTGTTCCGGTGATTGCCGATGGTGGTATTCGCTATTCCGGTGATAT
>CBFHKY010000008.1:140071-146324 GCA_965656525.1 Pseudomaricurvus sp.
TAACGCTGTGATGATGGGTTCTATGTTGGCCGGTACTGAAGAGGCCCCCGGTGAAGTGGAGCTTTATCAAGGCCGTACCTACAAGGCTTACCGTGGTATGGGATCCTTGGGGGCGATGTCTAAAACCCAAGGCTCTTCGGATCGATACTTCCAAGACGCCAGCCAAGGTGCTGAAAAATTAGTCCCAGAGGGTATTGAAGGTCGCGTACCTTACAAAGGCCCACTGGCCGCTATTGTGCTTCAAATGATGGGCGGTTTACGATCTTCTATGGGGTACACTGGCAGCCAAAGTATTGATGTTATGCGCACAGTACCTGAATTTGTTCGTGTAACCTCTGCTGGAGTGGGCGAGTCTCACGTTCACGACGTACAAATTACCAAAGAAGCGCCGAATTACCCTGTTGGCAGCCGTTAATTTATATTCTGTAAACTCTATGATCAGCGATCAGGCAATGTTAATCATTGCCTGATCCGTTTCTAATCGTTCAAAACCGGAACACACCATGACTCAGGACATTCACGCCCAACGTATATTGATTCTCGACTTCGGCTCTCAATACACTCAACTGATTGCACGACGGGTTCGTGAAATTGGTGTCTATTCAGAAATTCGCGCCTTTGATATGACCGAAGAAGAGATCCGTGACTTTGATCCTCGCGGTATTATCCTTGCTGGCGGGCCGGAATCTGTTACTGCAGGTCAATCGCCACGTGCACCAGAATGTGTATTTTCTCTGGGTGTTCCGGTATTGGGTATTTGTTACGGCATGCAGACCATGGCAGAACAGTTGGGTGGCGCAGTAGAGGGTTCTAATGAGCGTGAGTTTGGCTATGCGCAGGTGAAGGTGCACGGCAACAGCGCGCTCTTGCATGATATTCGTGATCATATCGACAGCGATGGCAGCTCATTACTGGACGTATGGATGAGCCATGGGGATAAAGTCATCAAGATGCCAGAGGACTTCCAATTAATGGCGTCTACTGAATCATGCGCCATTGCGGGCATGTACTGCGAAGCCAAAGATTTTTACGGTGTTCAATTTCACCCTGAAGTCACACACACCCTGCAAGGCAAGCGTATTTTTGAACACTTTGTGTTGGAAACCTGTGGCTGTAAAGCCCTGTGGACACCGGCCAATATTGTCGAAGATGCGATCACGCGAGTGCGGGAATTGGTGGGTGAAGATAAAGTTCTGTTGGGGCTATCAGGTGGTGTAGATTCTTCCGTGGTCGCCGCGTTACTGCACAAGGCCATTGGCGATCAGCTCACTTGTGTTTTTGTAGATAACGGTCTGCTGCGCAAAGACGAAGGTGATCAAGTGATGGACATGTTTGCTAAGAACATGGGCGTCAAAGTGATTCGCGCCGATGCTGAAGATCTATTCTTGGGTAAATTGGTAGGTGTTTCTGACCCAGAGGCAAAACGTAAAGTCATTGGCAATACCTTTATCGATGTCTTCGATGCTGAAGCCACCAAACTGAAAGATGTTAAGTGGTTGGCACAAGGTACTATTTACCCCGATGTGATTGAGTCGGCGGCGTCTAAAACTGGCAAGGCACACGTGATCAAATCACATCACAACGTGGGTGGCTTGCCCGAAGATATGGCGTTTGAGCTGGTAGAGCCTCTGCGGGAACTGTTTAAAGACGAAGTTCGTAAAATCGGACTAGAGCTCGGTTTGCCTTACGACATGGTCTATCGCCATCCATTTCCTGGGCCAGGCTTAGGTGTGCGTATTCTGGGTGAAGTGAAAAAGGAATACGCTGATATTCTTCGTGAAGCCGATGCTATCTTTTTGGAAGAGCTTCACAAAGCTGATTGGTATCACAAAACCAGTCAGGCCTTTGCAGTATTCCTGCCGGTTAAATCCGTAGGCGTTGTGGGTGACGCTCGTCGCTACGAATGGGTGATTTCCTTACGTGCCGTAGAAACTATCGATTTCATGACAGCCCGCTGGGCACACTTGCCCTATGAGCTACTGGAAACTACATCGAACCGCATCATCAATGAAATCTCAGGTGTCTCGCGTGTAGCATATGACGTATCCAGTAAGCCACCTGCCACGATTGAGTGGGAGTAGGGCTTGCTATATAGCGATTAAGCCTTCCAACTAACGAAAATGCCAGTCAGTACTACTGACTGGCATTTTTTATTTAAATAATTCGCATAGAATCAAACATATCCATCAACTTAAGCTGTTCAGATGCTCGTTTTTTATATGAGTGTTCCTTTACTTGTACTAATTCATGCTTATTCTGTCATGCGTCTAGGGCCGGTTCCGTCTGCACCTAACTCATCGTAAGGGTTGAGAAGTTTGCATCTTTCAAGAGACAAGCCGCCGGAGGCGTGGCCGGCAGGGTAACACTTTCCTTTGGCCAGACGTGAAGAGAATAGCTGCCAATTGTAAGCCATAGGTCGAGGCCCGATTGATAGGATATTATGCTGACGAGGAGAAATAAAAACGAGATAAATAGAACATATCTATAAGCAATTGGTTGATGTCGGTTTATTCCCATAGGTTGTTCTAGTTTGGAATTGACAATGCCGCGCATGTTATGTGCTAAGGAATCATATTGGCGTCGCTTCTTTGATTTTGGGCGTCTTAGCGAAGCCGTTGGCAGAGTCTAATCGAACTTTCTTAAGATAGTCTTAACAGCTGTAGTTCAGTGTCGAAAGATGTAAAAGGGGGCTGTTCAGTGCTGTGTAGTGCGACAGAGGAAAGGTAGCTGGCATCTTAATAGTATTCTCAGCAATGTCTAACATTTCATCTGCGTAATTGATATTGAATATTTAGTAATGGAGTGCAAACCTGCTTATATTGTATCGTTGAATTTAAATCATTGAAAAATCTAAGATTTGAAGCCCTATTGATCATAGGATGGAAATGATTGGCGCTGCTTATGGTGGCAGCTCTCACAATTAAGGCTTGAATAATCTAAGGCCGGGTTAAGGTAGAGGGTACGAAAAGCGTCTGTCGGAATAAATTTTGTCTGGCTAAACAGCTAGGGTAAAAGATTGCCGTAAGTGCTATAAGTCGGTAGTCAAAGGTGTCTTTCCAAGATAGATTTCTATAAAATCAGGCTCCTGTTTGCTTGATGAATCAAGTGAATTAAGTGAATCAAGTGAATTAAGTGAATTAAGTGAATTAAGTGAATCATTCAAAACTTTCCTACAGAGCAGAAATAGATGGCTTGAGAGCTATCGCCGTAGTCAGTGTCATTCTTTATCACGCAAAAATGGTGTTCTTCGGTAGAGATTGGTTTGAAGGTGGATTTATCGGAGTCGATATCTTCTTTGTGATAAGTGGATATTTGATTGCGCGTATTATTCTTTTTGAGCTCCAAAGCAAAGGCTCTTTCAGTTTTTTGAGATTCTACGAACGACGAGCACGGCGTATTCTGCCGATGCTTTTTGTCGTTATATTTGTATCTATGCCATATGCATGGCAAAAGCTATTGCCATCGGACTTTGTTGAGTATGCAGAAAGTATCCTTGCTTCACTATTCTTTGGTTCTAACTTCTTTTTCTACTTCAGTACAGCCGAGTATGGTGCTGATAGCGCTCTCCTAAAACCATTTCTTCACACGTGGAGCTTGGGTGTTGAAGAGCAGTTCTATTTAATATTTCCAATCTTGGCCATCGCTGCTTTTAAATTATTCCGTAAACATTTCATAACCGTACTTCTGGGCTTGTCTTTGCTCAGTCTTCAATTTTCTGAATTGATGCATGTACGAAATTCTGATTTGAATTTCTATCTACCATTCAGTCGATTTTGGGAGTTGGCTGTAGGTTCTATTCTCGCCTACAGAGAGCTGAATAATAAAGCCTCAGATGAGAGTCTTTGGTCAAAAATTTTGCCAATGCTTGGGCTATATCTGATTGTTTACAGTATTTTGTTTTTTGACGGAAAAACACCTCATCCTAGTTTTTACACTCTTATTCCAATTATCGGTGTTGCTTTGATCATTGGGTTTGCTTCAAAAGATGAATTAGTAGGGAAAGCGTTAGGTAGTAAACCTTTTGTTTGGGTGGGGCTTATTAGTTTTTCAGCGTATTTGTGGCATTTCCCTATATTTGCATTTTCGCGTATGGGAAAAAACCCAAGTAATTACGATAAGTTCGAATGGATTATGTTAACTTTTGCATTATCGGTGCTATCGTATTTCCTTGTTGAAAAGCCCTTTCGCAATAATCGCATTTTTAGACGTAAGCAGTTCTTTTTATTTATGCTTATAGCATTGACTTTGAGTTTAAGTTCTTCATACCTTGTCATATCTAATAACGGCTATTCTGAAAGATACCCGTTAATTGGATATGACTTTGATTATGAACGAATAGCTCAAGAGACTTGGGCCTTAGTTCTAAATAGAGATGTGAATCAATATTCTAGCGACGATAAAACCAAAGTTCTATTAGTAGGAAACTCACATTCTAAAGATATGTTTAATGCTTTTCAGCAAAATGAAAGCTTTCTGAAGGATTTTGATTTCAAGCGTTATGGCAGATCAGCTGACATTCAAATACTGTGTTTTGATGAAACAGTTGACGGTTTTGAAAAATACCGTCACTCATTTTATGCTAGTAACGACTACTTAAGATCTGACCTAATAATTATAAGCTCTTCAATAATCACTAGTGATCGTAGCTGTAAAAAACGAAATCAAGCTGAAGGAGCTTCTAACGATTTGAAAGCCCTGCCCTATCTCATCGATAGGATGCTTAGTGATAAGAAACACGTCATATTGATGGGTAATCACCCATTTTTTGGACAGCACGAAGGAAGAAGTCCAATATCAGACTTGGTAGTGAAAGGCTCTATCAATAAGCAATTAGATATTAAAAATGTAGTTGAAACTGTAAATCATGAAATGTTTTTGGAAGTTGATTCTAAAAAAGCAGATCGGATCGACAGTGAACTACTAGAAATAGCTAGTTCATTCAATATTCCATTCTTTAAGAAATTTCCATTTATCTGTGAGGAAAATGTTTGTTTTGGCCTTAGTGAAAGTGGTGAAAAGTTGTTTTTAGACAAAGCCCATTGGACATTGAGAGGAGCAGAATTTTTCGGTGAAAAGATGGTGTCATCTTCTTTACATAGATGCATGCTAAATTTAGATGATTGTAGATGAAACAGTTTTTTTTGAGCTGTTTGATGTTGTTTGAGGCTATTCAATCGTCACTTTACTAACGCGTTGATGCTGTTGAGCTTCAATAGTTCACTTTATGCTTCCTAGTATCAATAGCCGCCGAGAAAACCTCACATTGATGTTTTATGACGGAGAAGGCTCATACGCCACTCGGCTTATTAAAGAGGGCTATCGCTGTTCTATGATGGTGAAGTGACTCGTCAGAAAAGAATCATAAAGACGTGTTTTTGCGTCTGAGGGCGGAGTTAGATGTGTTGAAGCGGTCTAGCTCAAAGGTAAGATGCTTGCTAATACCGTTCATGATAAATGTCGAGGTAGGCATTGAGTTTGTGGGTGCTGATATCGTTGCCGCTTAGCTTGTCAGCCACCTGCAAGGTTAAAGTGAGCTCCTCTATTGTCTTTTTTTGTGCGTCTGTTATATCTGCGGTGCCTTCTTTAAGTTGAATTTCAAGTTGTTCAATCACACCCTGTGTTTTGCTTTTGTCTGTGGGCGGGTAGCTTTCTAGACTGTCTAGAATATCTTGGCCGCGCTGTAAGGGGGCAAGGAATTCGCTATCAGGGTCGCTTTTTTGCAAACTCTCGATCAGGCTCTCCACAGACACTGATAGGTTGGCTACGTTATCTTGAGGGGCTGCGGATGCGTCTTCTGCGATTGTTGACTCACTAAAGTAGGGTAAGGCCAACACCGCTTTTGCCTCTGCCGAACTTATGAGTTGATACTCTTCAAGCCGTTCTATAAAAGCCTCATTCAATTGGATAGTGCCACCGGAAAAAAACTCTTCGTTGATTTTTTGAATGCTTTTGGCGCGGCTGGAGATCTGACCAGTGTCGTCGTGGACGGGTTGTGTGGTTCCAGCGTCATTAGTGTTACTAGCGGAAGAAACCTTGCCGCTGCTGGTGTTTGTGGCGGAGGTAAGTGTCGTCAGAGTAGGTGACGAACTATTGCCGATAATGGTCACAGGGTTTGACTCCGTATAGCTAGGCGCGGCAATTATTTGCCGTGTCTAGACATCATTGTGGCAGCATGTTGCTTTTTTAAGGCTATTTTCAAGCAGTTCTTTTTACTATGGATGCAGTAATGCATATCGAGCAATAGCTATGCCAG
>CBFHKY010000008.1:146421-151602 GCA_965656525.1 Pseudomaricurvus sp.
AGTGTATACCTTTGAGTATTGTGGAGTCTTCTTTGGTTGGAAGGCTGAATATGTTCAAGGTTTAAAATTGAACACACTCCATCGTTTGAGTCGTCCGGGAAAGGGAAGTTTTTTACCTCTAAGTCGGGCACTTTGCGGTTAAGAGTTTGTTAGCAGGCTGTGGCTTTCCGACAGCCTGCTAGCGGAAAGGCGTTTAATGTCCCTCAGGTTTTTTTACAGAAGACTCATACTTACGCGAAGACGCCAAAGTGTGTTGCGTTAAGGTTTCGTCGTCTTTTTGCCAACCTCCGCCCAGTGCTACGTAAAAATTCACCAGTGCATTTAAGCGTTGAAGTTTATTTTCCAAAGAACTGATGCGTACACTGTACAAGTTGTTCTGCGTGTTCAGCAAAGTTTGATAGTCTGCCACCCCTTGTACATAACGTACTTTGGCAATACGAAAGGCTTCTTGTGCACGATCTTCTTCCTGTGCGTACACTCTGGCTTCAGCGTCCAGCATAGACAGATTACTCAGTGAGATCTCGACATCATTAAAGGCGGTTAATACCGCTTTGCGGTAACTGTCGAGGCTGTTCTCAAGTGCCAACTGTGATCTTTTGTTATTGCGTTGACGAGCCCCATTGTCCAGCAGTAATTGAGTAGCATTGATTGAAGCACTGACAGGTTTTAACGGGGATTCCAAAAACGCCTGTAACGAATCACTGGCTACCTTCGCTGAGGCGTTCAGAGCGATGGAGGGTAGATAAGACAATCTTGCCAGTTCCAGATTGACGTTGGCGGCTCGCAAATCGGCTTCCGCCTGCACAAGGTCTGGACGTCTCGACAGCAGCTCTGACGGCAGGCCGGGTTGTACCGTCGGCACCTCCAGTGCAACGAGACTTTCTGACCTGACGTTGAATTGGTATAGCCGTTGTCCTGTCAGCAGCGCCAGTGAACCCTGTGTAGTCAATTCACTTTGTTTCAAAGAGCGAATGTTGTTGCGTTGTTTTTCCACTTCCAGTTTTTGTTGCAGAGCGTCCAGTTCGGTAGTAGTGCCTGCATCCACTTTGGCTTGAATAATACGCAATAGTTGCTCGCCGTTTTGCAGATTTTGCTCTGCGGTGCGCAGCTTGTCTCGGATCAGCAATATCTGAAAATACGTTGAGGCCGCCGTGCGATAAGTAGACAACACTGAGTCTATGGCGTGTGCTTCACTGGCGTCGTATTGCGCCGATGCCAGTTTGTGTTCGCTGGGCTTTTTTAGAATGTCGCTATAGTTAAGACTCAGTTCTAGATTGTAATCGCGACTGGTTTGCCCATTGGTGCCATCGCTTAAGGTATCGGAGTAGCGATTGTTATAGCCCAGTTCTAGAGCGGGCGTGGGTAACAGGTTTAGGTTTGCGTCACGCAGATTCAGTTGTGCCATGGCCAGCTGACGTCGATTAATAGCCAAGTCAAGATTGTCGGTACGAACGTTCTCAATAAGACTGACGAGTTCCGGATCGTTAAAAGCTTTCCACCAATCCAGTTGCGGCCATATTGAAGCCTGTGTTGCCGCTGGGCCTTGCCATTGAGTAGGCAGGTCATCTTGTTTCAGTTGTGGCTGCGGGTTACTGCTGCAGGCACCCAGTAACGCCATTAGCACGGCTGGAATCAGAGGTCGAAGTCGGTAATGTGTGAGCGTTGCGTTCATGAATTTATTCAAACCACATGTTTCAAAAAATAATGTAGGGACCAAAAATAATCAACAGCTTCTAAAGATAAGTAAAGAGCTTGGGTGTCACAGGCTAGTCGTTTGCCAATGCTACAACGGGATCAAGGCGGGCCGCTTTACGTGCCGGAGCAAAACCGAAAACCAATCCGGTGCCTGCTGCACAGATAAAGGCGGCTACCATCGGCGCTATGGAAAATACCACAGGTGTATCCAGCAGACTGATGGCTTTGCCGACGCCGACACCGAACAATATGCCGACAATACCGCCCACGCAGGACACCACAATGGCCTCGGCGAGAAACTGTTTTAAAATATCGCTTTGTCGCGCACCGGTAGCCATACGAATGCCAATCTCGCGGGTTCGTTCTGAGACGGAAACCAGCATGATGTTCATCACCCCAATACCGCCGACTAATAGGGAAATCGCCGCTACTGAACCCAGCAGTAAAGTGAAAGCTTCTTGCGAGTCTGAAGCGGTTTCCAGAAGTTCGGCACTGTTGAACACTCTATAGCCGTCACTTCCCGTTGCCTCTTGCAAATAGTCGAGCAGTAAGGCTTCGGTTTCATGCATTAAACTGGCGTCAGAAACAGCAACAGTAGCACTGCGAACATACGTTCGACCAAATACCCTTAACCCACCGGTTCTTAAGGGTACAAAAACCACATCATCCTGATCTCTTCCTCCGAAACCCGAGGAGCCTTTTTTACTCATTACCCCAATAATTTGAAATGGTATGTTGGATATCAACATGTAATCGCCAAGAGGATCACCGCCATCTGGATACAAAATGTCGTAAACGGATTTCCCAAGCACCGCAACGGGGGTGTATTCGCGGTTGTCGTCTTTGTTAAAAAAGATCCCGCGAGCTAGGGACCAAGAGCGAGTGTCGGGAAGATTTGAGGTGGTGGCGGTCACCGTGGTTCGGTAATCCATATTGCCCACCCGCACGGTAGCACACCGATTACGTTGGGAACCGATTGCGCAATGTTTTCGGCAATATCAATGGTTAGCGAGCTGGACTCGCCGCCTCGCTGACCAGCGCCTCGGTTGGACGATGGTCGCACCGTAATCATGTTGGTACCCATGGAGCTGATGCGATCAATCACACGCTGCTTGGCGCCTTCACCAATGGCAAGCATGGCAACCACGGATGAGACTCCTATCACAATACCGAGCAGTGTGAGAAAGGTTCGAAACACATTGCTATGCAAAGACCGAAAAGCCATTTGGATGGCTTCCAGCGTAGTAATCCAGCCATGCTCGTCGGTTTGTGGCTCCAGCGTAATGGCATCATCAGCGCTGTTGGTTTCGCCGCAAGCGGGCGGTTGTGTCAGCTTGGGGTTAGGACGATCATTGATGATACGCCCGTCTTTCAGCTCGATAATCCGCTCGGTGTGTTCAGCGACTTCCATATCGTGGGTGATGATGATGACCGTATGTCCCTGATGGGCGAGTTCTTTCAGCAGCTCCATCACATCACGGCTGCTTTGCGAATCCAGTGCGCCCGTGGGTTCATCGGCAAGAATAATACGACCGCCGTTCATCAATGCGCGAGCAATAGAAACCCGTTGTTGCTGTCCACCGGATAATTGATTGGGGCGGTGATCGAGACGATCCCCAAGTCCCAGTGTTTGCAATAATTCTGATGCGCGTTGATGACGCTCTTGGGAAGGAAGACCTGCATAAATGGCTGGGATCTCCACGTTTTCAATAGCGTTGCAGTTGTTCAGCAGGTTGTAGCTTTGAAAGACAAAACCAAAGGCTTCCCGTCGTAACCAGGCAAGGCTGTCGGCATCGTAAGTCTCGATGTTACGCCCGGTTACTTTGTACTCACCGCTACTGGCGCGATCCAGGCAGCCGATGATGTTCATTAAAGTCGATTTACCGCTGCCAGATTGGCCTACAATGGAGACAAACTCACCAGCATGAATATCCAGACTGATGCCTCTTAAGGCCTGAACCTCTACACCACCAGCCGTGGTAAAGTGGCGGCGAATGTCAGTCAGCGATAACAGTGCCGGTATCTTGTCTTCCATCGTGCTCATCGGAAGCCTCTTATAGACGTGGGGCCGCGACGATCATCATCTTCTTTTGCGGTGTTTTTCTGGCTTTGAACAATACCGGCTACCACTTGCTCACCCTCTTTCAAACCGCTAATGACTTCGGCAAGTCTGCGACTTCGGACGCCGACAGTAATCTCCCGTTCTTCAATGTTGCCGTCTTTATCAATGACCTTGACCATAGCTTGGCGTTGAGTCTGTGAATCTGAAGGATTATCAGAACGGCGGCGACGACCTTTACCAACCTTTTCGGGGTCACGATTTTCACCGCGGTTGGCACCCATTTCTCGCACCGGCCCCTGAGTGTCGACACTCGCATCGACTGGTTTTACATCGGCTTCAGAGTTTTTGTTTGGCAAAGGATGTAAAGCGGCGACTGGCACCGTCAGTACATTGCGTGCGGAAGAGGTGACGAAAAACACCTGAGCTGTCATACCGGTCAGCAAAGTTTTGTCTTTATTATCGATATCAAACAGGGCGGTATACAACACAACGTTGTTGGTAACCACAGGAATAGGAAGAATCTGCTTTAACTGGCTGTACCAGCGACGAGATCCACCTCCCAGTGTGGTGAAATACACGGGCATGTTGTTGCGCAGTTTATTGACGTCAGCTTCCGAGACATCGGTTTCGACGGTCATGGAGGACAGGTCGGCGATGGTCAGAACCGTTGGCGCTGATTGATTGGCGTTAAGCGTCTGGCCTTCTTTAATGGTGATGGAAACCACGGTGCCAGTCATGGGTGCGTAGATGTTGCTGTATCCCAGTTCTGTTTCAGCACTGGCAAGGCTGGCGCGGCTTTGCTGAATCTGCGCCTGAAGTTGAGCAAGGCTGGCTTGAGCAGAAATCAGCGTATTAATGGTACTGTCCACTTCCTGCTGACTCGTGGCTTTTTCCAGCATCATACTGTTTTGACGTTGGGCATTGGCTTCGGCCAGTTTGACGGAGGCCCTACGACTGTCCAACTGTGCTTCCTGAGCTTGTAGGCTGGCGCGTCTGGCCTCTACCTCTTGCATCTGCACTGACGCATCAATGCGAGCAACCAGTTGTCCTTCGTTTACATGATCGCCGACTTCCACAAGCAGCTCTTCCAACTGACCAGATACCTGAGCACCGACTTCTACGCTGTTGCTAGCGGCAAGACTGCCCGCGGCTGATACCGAATTTTCAATGGTACTGCGCGAAACGGTGGCAATCAGAGGTTTGTCCTCTTCACGGCTTTCGCTGCCGGTGGTATACCACAAGGTCAGAGCGACAGCAGAAAGAATCAGGACAGATGTGACAGGGCGGGATTTAATAAACGATATGATCATAAAGGTGCATACAAAATAGAAAGTTTAAAGTGACGAAATTTCACCGAGATGCTTAAAAAGCTCCGAATATATACAATCCGGACTATCGATAACGGCTAACCATTATTCAGTTTT
>CBFHKY010000009.1:0-31354 GCA_965656525.1 Pseudomaricurvus sp.
TTTTCTCCGCACCTAGAAGATAAAAGAGAAGGATATACTGGAGAGAGTTACCATATTCTTTACTTTCAAGGGAGGACAATTGAAGTCGTTTTGACACTGGATAATGAGAACTCCCGTATTTCAAAACTCCCTTATCGTGTTACCTGGAATCTTATCAGTATAAATGAAAGTGATATTAAAGGGCTTGAACGAGAAGAAGTATTAGAAACCATAAGAGACGCGCTGAAGGCGTATGGTGGTCTAGGTGTAATACTTGAGAAGTATGTCGGAATTAATGATCAGGATGTGAACGTAAACTTCTAAGGAGGGATGTGATGAGCGTGGAATCAATGGGGTCAGAGTCATTGATTTTTTCTATATTGAGCTGAATGCTCTGGTGTTACGTACTTAAAGCGAGCTAAGTGTTTGTGAGAGTGACGATGAAACTGCCCAAAGAAACCGAATCGAGAATAATAGAAATGGCTTGGGAAGACAGAACCCCTTTCGAGGCTATCGAGTTTCAGTTCGGGCTGAATGAATCACAAGTCATTCGCTTAATGCGCCGTTGCTTAAAATACAGCAGCTTTAATGTGTGGCGCTCCAGAGTTTCTGGGCGTGCCACAAAGCATCTAAAATTGCGCCATCCAGGTATCAGTCGTGGTTACTGCCCAACGCAATATAAACATCGCTAATCAAAATCCATGAATGTAAAGCGTTAGCAGAACCAATTAATCCAGCTGTCGACAGCGTGTCCATTGATCTTTTGGTGTGTTTTTGTGCGCACATTATTTGTGTGTTAGCTTGTAAAGCGAATGCCGACAAGCTAGATGGTCATGCAAAACCTCTTCGAGATTTGGATTGAAGCTAATACGATGCGCCGTGAGTTTTCTTTATGTACGGCCTTCTATGGGTGCGAATCCCTTAAAGTGAATGTTCAATTAGTGATGCAGTGTGTGCCCATGTTGCTTTGGCCTGGTTATTTCACATGATAGGCACAAAGGGAGCTCTAGGTGTTTTCGTCTTTAACCTTCAGTCTTGTTGTCTTTGGAATTGCGGCGCTGGCTATTCTGGCTGCCGGCAGTCAGCTGGCACGTCTAGCCGATGTACTGGCTGATCGCACAGGGTTAGGTGAAGCTCTGTTCGGGATTCTACTGTTGGGGGGCGTGACATCGTTGCCAGACTTTGCCGCGACCTTGAGCGCGGCGGTAGATGGTCGGCCTGATTTGGCCATGAGTAACGTCATGGGGAGTATGGCGGCGAACTTAGCTTTTCTTGGTATCGCTGATACAGTCTACCGTAAGGCCAACCTTGAGCATGCTGCGGCGTCTTTGGTGAACTTGATGCAGGCTGGGTTGCTGATTGTGTTATTAACTTTGCCTTTGATTGCTATCGCTTTGCCGCAATTTTCTTTATGGGGGGTGCACCCAGTAACGCCCATTCTTGTACTGGCGTATTTATTT
Organism: Pseudomaricurvus sp.; assembly: GCA_965656525.1. Taxonomy (GTDB): domain Bacteria; phylum Pseudomonadota; class Gammaproteobacteria; order Pseudomonadales; family Cellvibrionaceae; genus Pseudomaricurvus. Next base: position 1,440 of record CBFHKY010000009.1, read on the forward strand.
GGGTTGCGCTTGGTTCACCGCACAGAAGCACAGCCGATGTGGCTGCCAAGGCACACGCACCAAACCGTGCACGATACTCCTGATCAGGCACATAGCGGGCGCTTAACAAGCGTTTGGCTGGGGTTTGTTGCTCTTGCTGCTGTGACGTGTGTGGCTGGTTGGGTCTTGATGGAGGCGGCTAAAACCATTGGTGATCAAACAGGTCTTTCCGACACCGTCGTCGGTGGTCTGATTACAGCGTTAGCGACATCCACACCTGAATTGGTTACGACCATTGCCGCGATTCGCTGCGGTGCACTAACACTGGGCGTCAGCAATATCTTTGGTACGAATTGTTTCAATATGCTGGTCGTGGCAGCAGCGGATGTGGGGTATCTTAACGGATCCATCTATCACGACTTGGCCCCCGTTCAAATCATGTGGGGATTGGTCAGTATTTTAATGACAGCGATTTTACTGCTGGGCATGATGCGGCGTGAGACTTATGGTATTGGTCGGATCGGGTTTGAAAGTGCGTTGATTTTAACGATTTATGTCGCGGCATTGAGCCTTGTTGTGGCCAGTAGTTAAGTGCCTTTGTTTTTTTGCTCATTAGAGGGGCGTACTGTTACGGATGATAGTGCCATGCCCTACGCTTTGGATTTTCTTTCGCAACTTCTTTTGGCTTATCAGTAGTAGGGGGCAGTGAGTTCTTATGATCTTTTGTTTTAGGTACGATTTTTGCTACTGCACGGTAACATTATCTGTGTACCGGCACCCTCTACATCAAACAGTTTCTTACACATCAACTATGGCTGTATAGATCGACAATACTTTGAAAGTAGCTAGGCTAAGAGATAGGCTCCTATGTTATTGAGAAACGTATGACACAAAGGCACTCAAGCTCTATTCAAAGACCACTCATTCCTACTTGGGTGAAAGTCCCTGTGATTTTGGATGTGGAAGCTTCTGGCTTTGATCCATTCAGCTATCCCATTGAAATTGGTGTAGTAATGGAGAATGGTGAACGGTTTTCCCGTTTGATTTTGCCTTATGACGACTGGACGCATTGGTCTAAAGAGGCCGAAAGCGTTCACCAAATAAGTCGTGATGATCTGCTTTTGTGTGGTAAGCCTGGCAAACAGGTCGCCGAAGAGTTGAACGAGTGGTTGTCAGGAAAAACCATCTACAGCGATGGTTGGGTGGTGGATAAGCCGTGGTTGATTAAACTGTTTGATCGCGCCCAAGTTAAAATGGACTTCTGGCTTTCACCTTTAGAAATGATTTTGTCGGAATCGCTCATAGAGTGTTGGGAGGTCGCCGAGCAGCAGGCTTACGAGGATATTCATTTCCAGCGCCACCGGGCCAGTATTGATGCTTTTCGAATTCAGCATACTTACATCAACGCACAACTGTTAAACTCCCAAAAAGCGTAAAGCCCTTCCTTTAGGCCTCCGGTGTTCCCTGAACTCTAATGACCTGTTTGCGATTCAGGCTTTTGAAAGTAAGCCTTTCTTTGTGCACGTATTAATGCATCCGCCTCAGAGAAAACAAGCGCATCGATACACACGCTATGCAGCACACAAAACGCTCGACCCTAATATATTAAATGACAGAGCAGCCACGCTGCAGAAAAATACCATGACCAGAAAAATATTAAGTTTAAAAAGCCACAAACCAAAAGACGCAGCTCCTAGCCAAGAAACTGTCGAAAATAGCTTTCCCAATGACCCACAAAAGCGTTTCTTAAACGGAACAGCCATTCACCCTGCACCGTGTATTCGTTTAGAGCCAGGTTCGGATCAGCTTTCAGTGCGTGCAATGGACTTGATTTGCCCAATCGGTAAGGGGCAGCGAGGTTTGATTGTTGCGCCACCGGGTTCTGGTAAAACAACGACGTTGAAACATATTTGCCAGGCGGTCGCTCAGGCACACCCTGAAATAAAGTTGTACGCCTTGTTAATTGACGAACGGCCAGAGGAGGTGACTGATTTTAAACGCAGTGTGTCGGCCGAGGTACACGCTTCGTCTTCAGATGAAAGTTATGCTCAGCATGTACGCGTAGCCGACGAGCTTCTCGACTCGGCTCGTGCACAGGCGGGCGAGGGGCACGATGTGATGATTGTGATCGATTCATTGACAAGGTTGTCACGGGTTCATAATGCCGATCGAAAAAGCAGTGGTCGAACCATGTCGGGTGGGCTTGATACCCGGGCGATGGAAGTTCCGCGCAAATTGTTTGGCGCGGCCAGAAATATTGAAAACGGTGGCTCCCTGACCATTTTGGCCACCATTCTGGTGGATACTGGAAGCAAGATGGATCAGGTGATCTTTGAAGAGTTCAAGGGTACTGGCAACATGGAGCTTGTTTTATCTCGCGAGGCGGCAAGTCACCGGATTTTTCCTGCAATCAACATTGCCAAAAGCAGCACGCGTCGCGAAGAGCTCTTGATCCCTGCAAAAGATTTAGCCCCCGTTCGAGCTTTGCGACGTTCACTGACACACTTAAAGCCTGTAGAAGGTGCTCAGAAACTGGTGGATTTACTGCAGAAGTTTCCAACCAATGCTGAGCTATTGGAGGCCTTCCGCTCGTGATGTATTTATGACGCCGCTGGCTTGCCAAACAAACCGTGATTGGGTGTAAGATCACTAAATTGCGGGGCTCGCTGTTCTGTTTTGGCGTTAAAGGCTTCCAGCAAGTCTTCATGCGGTTGAAACATACCGCTTTGCCACATCACCATAGCTTTTAGGCCATCTTGGACGCTGTGATCTCGCGTGTAGTTGAGCATCTCTTTACAGCCACTAACGGCAAGGGGTGAGCGGCTGGCAATATCAGCGGCCAACTCGTTTACGGCGGTTAACAGTGTGGCCTGATCGTCATACACGCCATTGACGAAGCCGACGGCCATTGCTTCATCGGCTTCTAGACGGCGGCCGGTATAAGCCAGTTCTTTGACCAAGCCCATAGGCATCAAGTGTGGCAGACGCTGTAATGTACCTAAATCGGCGGTGATGCCAAGCTTGGTTTCTTCAATGGTGAAAAAGGCGTCTTTTGTGCAGTAGCGTATGTCGCAAGCGCTGACTAAATCCAGTGCGCCGCCAATACAGCCACCTTGAATGGCCGCTACTACCGGTAGGCGAGCGTTTTCCACCATGGTGAACACCTGTTGCAGTGCTTCGATGTTGCGCATCATCGCTTCGTGGCGGCGGCCACTGTTGGATTGATCTGGCGGCAACAACCATTGGCTGAACACATTCAAATCTATGCCTGCGGAAAAGTGTTTGCCGGTTGATGAAAGGACCATGACGCGCGCCAGTGCATCCTTATCGATACGTTGAACCATAGCGGGGAATTCGCGCCAAAAATCAGCATTTAAACTGTTCATGGCGTCTGGTCTAGAAAGCTGGATGTGAGCGATGCTTTTATCTATGTTCAATTGTAGGGCTTTGTTCGTCATTATGAACCTCATGCCTAGTTGACTGCTGAGTTAAGTGCTCTAGCTCTTGGGGCTTGTTCCCAACAAACTGTTTAAACCCACACTCAATAAACGTCGACGTTTGATCAGTATCAAGTGCCCACGGGTGAGAGTAGCGTACAGTGAACACCATCAGAATGTTTTTATAAACCGATACCTTCGGAGGTGTAAAATGTACATGGACAGCTATGTGGCTTCGGGCTTGATTATTGTTGGCCTCACCTGTGTGTTTTTGGCGTATGTTGGGTTTTACGCTTATCGTCATATCAAAAAAGACATGGAACAATCGTTATCCCAAGAGCATAAAAGCTAGGTCACGTTAAAAATAGGTAGGCGACGGGCCTACCTAAAGTATTTTTTCATTCTCTTTTGTGGTTGTTATCTACTCTTGCCCTGAGGTTCGTTTGTCGTGCCTGCAGAGGCCATCTTTGCTCTATTCACCGCAACAATCTTATGCTTCCAATGGCGCGGGGAGGAATTCGCGCCTATCTCGCATTAATCGCGGCTTTCCAGTATCCTTGCGCGCAATATTCGTCTTCATTTTGGTGGTGTTGTCATGTATCAGTTAGCTCGCAAAGCGTTGTTTTGTTTGAATGCTGAAACTTCTCATGACCTGGCGTTGGATATGCTGGGTGCAGGTGAGCGATTGGGGCTAATGAAGCCCTTTGTGACAAATATTCCAAATCAGCCGGTTGAGGTCATGGGGCTTGTGTTCCCAAACCCTGTAGGTATGGCAGCGGGCTTGGATAAAAATGGTGATTATTTCAATGCGCTAGGCCAATTAGGGTTTGGATTTGTAGAAATAGGCACGATCACACCAAGGCCACAACCAGGTAACCCTAAGCCGCGCTTGTTTCGTTTGGCGGATCATCAGGCCATCATCAATCGTATGGGCTTTAACAATAAGGGTGTGGCGCACTTAGTCGCGCAAGTGAAGAAGCGTCGCTTCGACGGTGTGCTGGGCATCAATATTGGGAAAAATTTCGATACCCCTGTGGAAAAAGCCGCTGACGACTACCGTTTGTGTATGCAAGCCGTGTACGAGTACGCCGATTACATCACGGTTAACATCTCTTCACCCAACACCCCAGGCTTACGTGATTTGCAGTTTGGCGATACGCTGAAGGATTTGCTGAGTTGCGTTAAAGAAGAACAGCTGGCTTTGCAAGAGCGCCACGGCCGCTATGTGCCCGTAGCCGTCAAGATAGCACCAGATATGGATCAAGTGGCGGTAGAGCAGGTGGCAGAAGTACTACTGGCTTGCAAACTGGATGGTGTAATTGCTACCAATACGACGGTTTCTCGTGAGGGCGTTGAGTATTCACCTTTTGCCGAAGAAGCCGGTGGTTTGAGTGGGGCACCGGTTAAAGATAAATCCACCTTAGTGATTCGTCTTTTGGCTGAGGCGTTGGAAGGCAAGCTGCCAATCATTGGAGTGGGCGGTATTCTGGGCGGTGATGACGCGGCTGAAAAAATAGCAGCAGGGGCTAGCTTGGTTCAAGTGTACAGCGGCTTTATTTATCGTGGCCCTGAATTGATCAAAGAATGCGTGGATGCCATCGCGGCTTTAAAAACCCAGTAGATGTTCGCATGGCGTGAGTAAAGAGCTGCCATTGAGGGATGACGCGTTCATCACAAAGAGCATTGTTATTTTTTATGGCTAAAAAGTCAGTGTCACGACAATGATAAGCTTAGGAAATAACGCTGGAACCAGAGCAGCTTGGCTCTGGTTCCTAAAGAAATGATGTCAATTAAGTTGAGTGTGTGTTGAGAATTAGAGGTTGCTCAGTTTTTGAGCTTGAGCGGCGCGGTTATAGCCACTCCAATGATCTTGACGGCCTTCCCGCCACCCAGTTAGCCATGTTTGTCGTGCAATACTGGTTTCATGTGGACAAATACTTCGTGATCGACCTTCGATACCAGCTTGATAACCTTTACTAAAAGCGCGTTCCATGTGAGTGCGTTTTTGGGTTTTCATTAGACGGTGTACCTCTTGTTTGCTTATTAAGAATGGCTGAACTAAGAGAGAAAACAGATCCGAGTTATGCTCCTTTGTTAGCCTGAGGTGAAGTGTCGTTCGCTGAATAACCGATGACTGAATGTAAGCGCGAAAAAACCATTGGTGTGACGTGAATGTTATTCATTGTCGTGTTTAACCCTTATGGTTCAACTTGTATGGTTCAAGTTACAGTTCAGTTAGTCTTTCAATCAATCTCTCAATCGATTGCAGCGACGAGGTTTCAGTAAACAAAAACAAAACAGGTTTGTGAACGAATTATTTCTTATACTCAAATGGCTACTTAGCCTTAGATGATATAACTGCTTAGGGAACTTTTTTAATATGGGCCTTAAGTTGCTGAAATTATTATAATTTACTTATTTTTAGATGATATTCAAATGACAGAAAAACAGTTTTTTGCCACTTGCCCTAAGGGCCTTGAAGGTTTGTTGGTGCAAGAATTGACTGAAATGGGCGCAAAAGAAGCTCGTGAAACCGTTGCTGGCGCGTATTTCTTGACCGACATACAGGGCGCGTATCGCGCGTGTTTGTGGTCGCGTTTGGCAAACAAAATTTATTTACCGTTGGGTAAGTTTTCTGTAGCGAGCTCGGATGATCTCTACGACGCTGCCAGTAGTATTCCTTGGCAAGATCATATGGAGCCTGAAGGAACACTGCTGGTAGACTTCGTGGGCACCAGCGGTGCGATCCGTAATACTCAGTTTGGTGCAGTGCGCATCAAAGATGCCATTGTAGACTTTATGCGAACCACGACAGGTAAGCGACCCAGTGTAGCTAAGATACACCCTGATTTACGCGTTCAGGCGCGCTTAAGTAAGGGTACTGTAGTGATTAGCCTTGATCTGTGTGGCGATAGCCTGCATCGACGCGGTTATCGCACGCGCCAGGGTGCTGCTCCGTTGAAAGAAAATTTAGCTGCAGCGTTATTGATGCGTGCTGGCTGGCCGACGATGGCGGCACAAGGTGCGTCTTTGATAGACCCAATGTGTGGCTCTGCAACGATCTTGATCGAAGGGGCGATGATGGCTCTGGATATGGCACCGGGCTTAGATCGCGCAGAGTTCGCTTTTGAGCGCTGGCCGGACTTTAACAAAGCTGCATGGCAGGAGCTTAGAGAAGAGGCGTTAAGCCGTTACCGAGAAGGGCTAAAGCGAGAGTTGGGCGAGATTCGTGGGTACGATGAAGATCGTAAAGTATTGATGGCGGCGGAATCCAATATTGATCAAGCGGGTTTCGAAGGGGTTGTACGAGTGACGAACAAGCCGTTATCGCAATGGGGAAAACCCACCCATAGGGAGTATCAGCCGGGCCTGATTTTAACGAATCCACCTTACGGTGAACGGTTAGGTGAGCAAGAGGCTCTGCAGGGGTTGTATCGCCAACTGGGTGATAAATGTCGCGAGCATTTTGAAGGCTGGACTTTAGGAGTATTAACCAGTAACCCAAACTTAGGGAAGAGCATTGGGTTGCGTGCCAATAAGCGTTACAAACTGTTCAATGGTGCGCTACCCAGTGAGCTGCTATTGATTGATGTAGACGCTCGGCAGTTTGTGAACGCACCGCCTGTAAATTTGAAAGAAGCACAGACGAGGTTACTGACAGACGGTGCCAAGATGCTGATCAATCGTTTGCGCAAAAACCAGAAGCAGTTGAGTAAGTGGGTTAAGCGCGAAAACATGACTTGTTATCGCTTGTACGATGCCGATATGCCCGAATACTCTGCTGCTATCGATGTGTATGGCGATTATGTGCATGTGCAAGAATACGCTGCGCCTAAAACCATCGATGAAGACAAAGCCGCGTCACGTTTTGATGATATTCGCGCAGCCGTGCCCGAAGCTCTTGGCGTACCAGAAGAAAACGTCAGCTTTAAACAGCGCCGCCGCAATCGTGGCAAGCTGCAATACGAGCGACAAACCGACCGCACCTACCCACAAATACCAGTACAAGAGGGGCCTGTGACGGTACTGGTGAATCTGTGGGAATACCTTGATACCGGTTTATTTTTGGATCACCGCCCTGTGCGTCGTCGTATTGCCGATATGGCCAGAGGAAAACGTTTTTTAAATTTGTTTTGCTACACCGCCACGGCAACGCTGCATGCGGCAGTTGGCGGTGCAAAGCAATCGGTGAGTGTGGATCTTTCAAAAACCTATTTGAAATGGGCGGAAAAGAATTTTCTAGCCAATAATTTATCGCTCGATAAGCACCAGCTGGTACAGGGGAACTGTTTAGAATGGCTGCAGGAGTGCCGTCAAGGGTTTGATTTGATCATGTTAGACCCTCCTAGCTTTTCCAATTCGAAAAAAATGGACGGGGTGCTGGATGTACAGCGTGATCACGTTGCCATGGTACGTCGCTGTATGGAGATACTCACACCTGGCGGCACATTGATTTTTTCCAATAATCTGCGCACATTTAAACTGGATAACGAGGCGTTATCCGCTTACCACATTGAAAATATCAGTGCGCAAACGCTGGATCCGGATTTTGCACGCAACCCCAAAATCCATCAATGTTGGCTGATCACGCACACGAATACATAACTTCTTTTATTCGGTCGTTGTGCCCATCTACTGGGCGGCGTGTTGCGTCGCCTAGGTGTCGATGTTGTGAAAACTTTGTTTTCGGTGTCTTTTATGGCTCCACCGTGGCAACAGCGTGAATCACAGTGCGGCCCTCAAAATAGACAGTAAAATCGGTGTATTGCCAGCGAGTAATCGGCGGCTCACCAGTAGGGCCGCTGCGTTGCTGTGGTGCGCCAAACTGCTTTTCTACTGTGTTCATATCCATACCCAACCTTGGCTTGCTTACCTCTTGCTCAGCACCCTGTTGACCTACTGGGATACGAACAGTTTCAGCATGCGATATGGCGGGTAAAAGCCATAATGCGCTGGTCATTACAATAGCCAAAAAGCTCGGTGTTAACCCTGTGACGCGGGTATTTGATTCGAGTAATGACGTGTTTGATAACGCGGTGATTAATTTCATGTTTAGCTCTGTAGTGTCTACTTGGATGGGCTGCGATGCTGCATTTCGACGTGCAGTTATAGCAGTCCCGGCTCTGTGAGCACCTTCAATTTATACTGCAGAGTTATCATGGATAACGTGGTCAGAGTCAATACTCAGTTGAATTTTTGAGAGGTTTTAAGGGCTTTTGCGAGAGGCCTGTGATCTATTGCTCATTGATTTGTCGCCGCCGAGCGTTACGTTGCTGAAGCATAATATGGCGGGCGATGACATCTTGTTTGATGTCTTCCATGTGGGTAAATCGACACGCAATATGAAAGTGCTTTTCATCTTTCGCGTCGCAGCGAATGATCTTGGCGTAGCAGGCAATGGTGGAGTAATCTTCCATAAATCGCAGCTGGAGGGCTATGTGGCTGTCCTTGTAAAACGCTTTGTGACTCACAAAAGCCAATCCGCCTTCGCTTAAGTTGACTTGTTGTGGTTCGGCTTCTTGCTGTGAATGGTGTATCGACAGCAGCCTGCGGGCAACGAGGTCCGTTTTGCGGTTCATCAGTCTTAAGTATTCCGCGACAGCACGATTTTGTTCCGCGATCGTGGTCATGAACACTGCAGCTTCTTTGTCTAACCGGTTCAGCTGGGCAAAGAGTTCGATATCGTGCCGTTGATGAGGAAAGTAGCTTTCTGGGTCTCTTTGGTTTAAGTGAAACGTATCGGCGTGGGCATACTCTAGCGTGAGCTCACTGTCGATACGGAAAAAGATGCGGCGATCATCAGCACTAAAGGGCATAGCTAGAGGCTCTCTCAACGTTGTTCTGGATTTTACTGTTTTAGTGACGGCTGTTTGTGTTGGATGGACTTTCTGTTTATTGAACCGGTGAGCCGCTCTTCAATAATGCGCCACGATAATTGGGCTGCTCTTTGAGTCTAACACTAGATTCTCCAGTTTGCCGATACGAAAGAAAAGGCAATTCTTACAGTGCTATCGGCCTAACGGCTTGGGCCTTGAGTCCTCTTCGTGATAGCCTGCGACTTTCGATTCGAACTCTCACTCTCATGTTTCTACCTCTCTTTATTGGCTTGCGCTATACCCGAGCCAAACGACGCACTCAATTTATCTCGTTTGTCAGTGGTTTCTCTCTGTTAGGGATGACTCTCGGCACTTTGGCGCTCATTGTCGTGATGTCGGTCATGAACGGCTTCGACCGCGAAATTAAACAGCGTTTGTTGCAGGTGATCCCCCACATTGAAATATTTAACGAGTCTGGCGTCAGCGAATGGCAGCACCTAGTGCAGCAACTGGATCGCTTGTCTTCGGTGATGAAAGCCGCCCCCTATGTGGCCGGTGATGCAATGGTGACGTATGAGAGAGGCATGCAGGGGGTGCAGTTACGCGGTATCCGTCCAGAAGATCTAGCTCAGCTGAGTGGCTTGAATGAGCATATGACTCTTGGCTCGCTGGATGAGCTGGAAGCGGGGCAATACCGCGTGGTTATTGGCGGCTTATTGGCACGTTACCTAGGGGTGGTGCCGGGGGATAAGATTACGGTGACATTACCGCAGTTGAGCGTTACGCCAATGGGTATTTACCCGAGGGTAAAACGTTTTACGGTGGCAGGTGTGTTCGAGGTAGGCGCGCAAGTGGATCAGCAGTTGATTGTGTTGCACTTAGACGATGCTCAAAAACTGATGCGTCTAGGGCAGAAGGTGAGCGGCATTGAAGTGAAAACGGCCGATCACTTTCATTCAGCGCAAGTGGCCAAGTTGTTAGAATCAATGGTATCGCAAGGCGACTTAAAAGCTTCACAAACTTTACAGGTGCGCAATTGGACTCAAACCCAAAGCAGTTTGTTTGCTGCGGTTAAAATGGAAAAAACGGTCGTCTCGGTACTGTTGATGATCATTATTGCCGTCGCGGCGTTTAATATTATCTCTAGCTTGGTGTTAATGGTGGCCGACAAGCGCGCCGATATCGCGGTGTTGCGCACGCTAGGATTAGGGCGCTGGCACGTTATGGGTATTTTTGTCGTGCAAGGTGTGGCTGTGGGGTGGTTTGGTGTGCTTTTGGGGGCGCTAGTGGGTTCTGTGCTAGGTCTGTACATTGGGCCTGTAGTCAGTGCCTTAGAAGCTCTTTTAGGTTTACAGGTGTTTGACCCGAATGTGTATTTCATCAGTCATATTCCATCGCATTTAATGCTGCATGATGTGGTGGTGGTGGTTAGTGTTGGCTTGCTGCTCAGTGTTTTATCCACTCTGTACCCCGCTTATCGTGCGTCACGGGTAGAACCTGCCGAGGCCTTGCGTTATGAATAAAATGAAAGGAAACAACGTGAACAAACCCAGCCAGTCACCCGCTGAAACTTTAGCCTTAGAGTGCGAAAATCTTAGTAAGGTTTATGACCAAGGGCCAGCAGAAGTCACCGTATTAACAGGTGTAGACTTGAATTTACAACGTGGTGAACGCTTGGCGATTGTGGGCAGTTCAGGTTCGGGAAAGTCTACGCTGCTGAACTTGTTAGGGGGCTTAGATGTGCCCAGTGCTGGCAGCGTTAAGTTACTCGGGCAGGAGTTCTCGGGTTGTGACGATAATCAGCGCGGCCGTTTACGCAATCAACATTTGGGGTTTGTGTATCAGTTTCATCACCTGCTGGCGGAGTTCACCGCGCAAGAAAACGTGGCGATGCCAGCGATGATTGGCGGCATGAAAAAAGCGTCCGCAATGGATTTGGCGGCAGAGTGGTTGGCAAAGGTCGGTTTGTCCCCGCGCTTGGCGCATAAGCCTTCAGAGCTTTCTGGTGGAGAACGCCAGCGCGTAGCGATCGCTCGTGCATTGGTGAATCAGCCGGCCTGTGTTTTGATGGATGAGCCAACCGGTAATTTGGATCGTCAAACGGCGCAGTCTATTCAGCAATTGTTGGCAAATTTGAGCGAGCAATTAGCCACCAGTTTTATTGTGGTGACACACGATGAGCGTCTGGCCGCGGCTATGGATCGTACGCTGTGGCTCAACGATGGCCAGCTTTCCCTTCAAGATCCAGCGGCCTTGCCGGTTAACGCATCATGATGTTTCGACCTTATACCTTTCTCTTGGGGCTGCGATATGCGGGTGCTCGTCGGCGTTCGCAACTGGTATCTTTTATCTCTGGTTTGTCGATTTTAGGGCTGACGGTTGGGGTGGGGCTGTTGCTGACGGTATTGTCAGTCATGAACGGATTTGATCGAGAATTGAGAGAAAAAATTCTCAGTATTCTGCCTCACGGTGCTATTTATCATCGTTATGGCATCGAGGATTGGCCTGCGCTGCAAAACAAAATAGTGAGTAACCCAGAGATCGAAGCGGCTGCACCATTTGTGCAAGTGCAGGCGATGTTATCGCGAGGGAAACGAGTAAAACCGGCGCTGTTGTATGGCATTGATGGGCCTGCTGAAGTATCGGTTTCCAGCTTGCATCAATTTATGCCGGATGATTTGTACCAGCAATTTGGAGGCGCCGCGAACGCTCACCGTTCAGAATCAGGGCGGCTGGAATTAGAACCAAATCAGAAGCAGGGTTTAGTGTTGGGGCAGGGTTTGGCGCAATCACTGCACGCCGACGTCGGTGATGCCATTACGGTCTTAGTGCCCAACAGCAAAAATACTCGGCAGCTGCCAAAATTTGTATCTTTGCGCTTGAAAGGGGTAATCCAAACCGGCACTGAGCTGGATTATTCCTTGGCGTTATTGCCATTGATGGCGGCCAGTGAACTATCGGAGTTTCCTGGGCGCGTGTCGGGTATCCGCCTAAAAACCCACGATTTATTCAGTGCGCCAGAGGTGGTATACCAGCAAGTGCAGCAGTTGGATTATGGTTACTATGGCTCGGATTGGACTCGCACCCATGGCAATCTGTATCGTGCTGTTCACATGTCGAAGAATCTAGTGGGGTTACTGCTTTTTTTGATTGTTGCCATTGCCGCGTTTAATGTGGTGTCTACACTGATTATGGTGGTCGTTGATAAGCAGGGTGACATTGCCATCTTAAAAACATTGGGGGCCTCAAGATCCGAAGTCATGGCTGTGTTCATGGTTCAAGGTACTTTAATTGGTGCCATTGGTACGGTGCTGGGCCTACTGTTAGGAGTGGCGGGTTCGCTATTGGCGCAAAAGCTGGTGGCGGTTTTGGAACGATTGTTTCATGTGCAATTTCTAAACGCCGAAATTTACCCCGTCAGTTACTTGCCCTCACAAATACAGTGGCCGGACTTTGCCCTAGTGGGTGTGGTATCGCTGCTCATGAGCGTAGTGGCAACCCTTTATCCTGCCTGGAGGGCCAGCCGAGTGGCACCGGCTGATGCTTTGCGCTATGAGTAATCAGAACATTCCGCGTAATCAGAAAGCTCCAAGTAGCGTTTAAGTTCTGAGTGCACGTGTTCAGGATCATAAAAAAACGGCTCTTGATGAGCCGTTTTTTTATGATCCTGGTTTTGCGCAAGCCTTTAGCTTTCGGCGTTGTGGTAGATACGTTGAACGTCATCCACATCGTTCAGCATATCCAGAAACTTCTCAAACATTTCCTGATCTTCTTCGGAAATGGGTGTGGTAGTCTGTGGGATAAATTGAATTTCCTCTACTTCAAACTCCACATCACCCAAAGCGTTTGACAGGGCTTGTTTGGCTTTGAAAAACTCAGTTTGTGGCGCAAATACGGTGATCATGCCGTCTTCGCTTTCGATGTCGGTGACATCGACGTCTTCTTCCATTAATGCCTCAAGGGCTACTTCTTCATCGTCGCCTTTGAATGCAAAAATAGCGGCATGGTCGAACATATGTGATACCGAGCCCTGCGTACCAATTTTGCATTTGGTTTTGGTGAAGCATTGGCGTACATCGCCGAAGGTACGGTTGGGGTTGTCCGTTAGACACTCGACAATCACCATGCAGTTGCCTGGACCAAAGCCTTCGTAGCGGGCTACATCAAAGTCTTCACCACCACCGCCTTTGGCTTTATCTAGCGCCTTTTCGATAACGTGTGCGGGAACCTGATCTTTTTTGGCGCGATCAATCATGCCTCGCAGAGCCAGATTGCCGTCTGGATCACACCCGCCTTTTTTGGCGCAAACGTAGATCTCGCGGCCGTACTTACTGTACACCTTGGATTTTTGGTCAGACGTTTTAGCCATTGAATCTTTACGGTTTTGGTAGGCCCTGCCCATGAATCTGATCCTGTTGGTTACTGATTAGGCGAAGGATTCTACCCGTTCCGTGAAGGTGAGGGAACTGTGAATCTTGCCGTGTGTATGAATTAGAGATGGTGCGGTGGCTCGGCCATCAATAGGTTGCTGTCTGGTTTGGCACTTTCTTAAGGGGATCTTTTTGGGGTGCCCTTGCCCAATACGTTGTGTTTCTTACTCTTAAGCGTCTAGGGGAATGCCGAGATTACTGCTGTCTAGCGTGTTGAATTCTTTACGCAACGATTTCACCAGTTCCTCTTTTTCGCGGGTGCTGTCTAGCGTGTCTTGCAAGTAAGTTTGTAATTCAACTTCTTGCTGGTACAAGGGGTGCTGTTGAATGTCGGGGGCGTCGGCATCGAGATCGTTACTGAAAGCGATGAACTGGATGACGGTATGCAAGGAAAGGCCGCAAGCGGTTTCGCAATCGTCGATGCTGTCATCCAAAATCATTTGCAGCGCACTGGTAAGCAGTAAGCAGGCATCCAGTGCTGGGTAAACACCATAACCATCTTCGTCTTGGGGCTCTGGCGTTATCTCTTCTAATGCCAGTAATGCCTTTTCTAGGTTTTTCATGGAAGTCAGTTGGCCTGACAGGTATTCCCACGCTTTATTGAGTATCTTGCGCCATTGTTTTGCCAGTTCAGGCCGTTCGGTAATCTCACTGTACAGTGCGTAGTTACCGTAGTGGCGTTCTGCCAGAGCGGTGATCAATAAAATCTTGTTCCAGTGCAGTCGGTCGCCGGAATGAACAGCCATCGTGGAGAGCCTCCAGAAAAATAAGAGCGTCGCATACTACCAGATGGGCTGTGCCAGTGGGATCACTTAAAACGTAAATTTAGAGGCCAGTGGTAGTGTAGTGAGTAGGGGTTTGAGGTTATAGTTCAGCGATGAATCCAACATGGCGTCACCTAAAGCAAAAACTACAGGCTCCTTATCGACAGCGCGTGGAGCGCTGGATGGCGCCCAGGCTCAAACCTGCCCGAGATTTTACCTTAAGCAACCGTCGAATTTTCATCATGCCCACACGTGCTGGTATGGGTTACTTATTGGTGGTTTTGGTACTTTGGCTCACTGGCACCAATTTTGGCAACAATTTGGTGTTGGCTTTGGCTTTCTTCCTATCGGCCTTATTCGTTGTGTGCATTCATCATGCTTTTTTTAATGTTTCTGGCTTGCGGGTGGAATCTTTGCGTAGCGCGCCCTGCTTTTTAGGGGAAGACGGCGAAGTAGAGTTGCGTGTGTCTTGCGCGCAGAAGCATCAAAAAGAAGCACTGTCGCTCAGTTTGGGCGGCGGAGCAGAAATATGGGTGGACTTGATTGAACACAGCGAAGTGATTGTAAAACTGTTTGTACCAGCGCAGCATCGCGGCTGGTACTTCCCACCGAAACTCAAGTTAGAGAGTCGGTTCCCTCTAGGAATCATTCGTTGCTGGAGCTTAATGGTTTTGGATCAACCTATTCTGGTTTACCCACAACCGATCAGCGGTGGTGATTTACCGCAAGTGCCGTCTGAAGACCCTGAAGGGGAGCAATTCCCTGAGCCCGGTGCTGAGGATTTTTCTGGTTTTAAATCCTATTTCCCCGGTGTGTCGCCTAAACATATTGCTTGGAAGCACTATGCTCGGGGGCAAGGATTACATGTTAAAGAGTACACCAGCTACCAAACTCAAACGCTCTGGTTAGATTGGGACGCTTTTGTAGGGTTGGGGACCGAGTTAAGGTTGTCGCGGCTGTGTTTTTGGGTGCTCAAATTATCGGCCACACCTGCAGCGTACGGTTTGAGACTACCGGGAGTAGAGATCAAACCGGGGCAGGGAGTGGAGCATCGACAACAGATTTTGCGTCATTTGGCGCTGTTTCAAGCGCCCAAAACACCGCCCTACGGCTACGCTGATGAACCGCTGCGGCGTCCCGACGAAATCATTGCTCATGACCACAAGGGGCGTGGGCGATGAAGGTTGAACGCTATTTGCTGCCACGTAACAGTGTACTGTGGATGATTGGCGCACAAGGCTTAGCGCTTTTGCCTCTGTTTAGAGAAATGCCATTGTGGCTGCCTGTGGTGTGGGCTGCGGTATTGATTTGGCGTTTGCAAGAATTCCGTGGTCGTTGGCCAATGCCTAAGCCGCTGACCAAAACCGCCTTGGTAGCAGTCTGTGTGGCGGGTTTGGTGTTGTCTTATCAGCGTCTATTAGGTCTCGAACCTATGGTCGCATTATTGATTTGCGCCTTGTTGTTGAAACAACTAGAAATGCGTCGTCGTCGTGATGCCTTGTTTTTGGTGTATTTAAACTTTTTTTTGATTGGCGTGCAGTTTTTGTTTGGGCAAGCCTTACAAAATGCGCTTTATGGGGTTGTGTGTTTGTGGGCGGGGCTCACTTCGCTGTTGGTGATTCATCAGCCAGTGGGTCAGCGCTACCCTTGGCGAAGCTTAAAGTTGGCTGGTCGCATGATGTTGCACAGCCTACCTTTAATGTTGATTTTGTTTTTGGTGATGCCGCGACTAGGAGCATTGTGGTCGGTACCTAGCCCAGGCCAAACGGCGAAAACAGGTGTCAGTGATGAAATGTCACCCGGAGATTTCAGCCGGTTATCGCGCAGTGGCGGGGTGGCATTTAGGGCCACATTTGAAGGGGAATCTCCCAGTGCCGATCAGTTGTATTGGCGGGGTTTGGTGTTGTCTGAATTTGATGGCCGCACTTGGCGGCAAAACCGTGACGCAAATTACCACTCAGGGGCACCAGTGTATTGGGGTTATGAGCGGCCGCCAAAGTGGTTGTCAGGTTCACAAGGAGCAGGTCGTTCTTATCGTTATTCTATTGTTATGGAACCTAGCCATCAGCGCTGGCTTTACAGTTTGTCATTGGTGGCGCCGGTAGCGGATCAAGACATTGGCTTGGTCTGGGATTATCGCTTATTGCGCAACGAACCTGTCCATACCCGTTTCAGTTACGAGGCTCAAAGCCAACTGGAATACGCTTTAAATCTGGAACTGCCAGAATGGCAGCGACAACGAGCGTTGCAGTTGCCAAGTTCCGGCAATCCGGTTTCTCGTACAACAGCGGCTCAGTGGCGTGCAGAAAGTACCACGGATGAAGCCTATATCAAGCGTATACTTGAGCTCTATCGCAGTCGCTTTACCTACACACTAGAGCCGCCAGCCCTAGGTACCGATACGGTGGATGAATTTCTTTGGCAAACGGAGCAGGGGTTTTGTGGCCACTTTGCCAGTAGTTTTGTCTTTATGCTGCGTTCAGCGGGCATTCCTGCACGGGTAGTTGCGGGGTATCAAGGGGGTGAATACAACCCCTTGGGTGACTATTGGGTGGTGCATCAATACGATGCCCATGCCTGGGCTGAGGTTTGGTTGCCGCAAAAAGGGTGGGTGCGTTACGACCCAACAGCGGTGGTGGCACCCGACCGGATTCGTCAGAGTCTTGGTGAAACACGCTCTGAGCAGGTGGATGATGTGGTATCACTGGGGCGCTACCGTCATATTCAGTGGTTATCCAATATTCGTCTACAGTGGGATCTGCTGAATTATCGCTGGCATAAAACGGTGCTAGAGTTCGATCAAGAAGAGCAAAGTAAATTTCTTACTCGTTGGCTGGGTCGTGTGGACCCGTTAAAGCTCATGTTGGTGCTTTTAACAGCGGGTGCTGTGACGGTGTTGATTGTCACGCTGCATTTGTGGTGGACGGCTCGGCCTGTACCACAACCCCGACACCTGCGCTGGTATCGCCGGTTTGAACGGCGTGTTGCTAGGCGGGGTTGGTATCGGCAGCCTAGTGAGACACCGGAGCAGTTTTTACAGCGTATGCTGCAAAAAGAAACGTCCCTCAGTTATTGCGAGGTACTGAAAGCCTTCACTCAGCAGTACTTGGCTCATGTATACGGTGGCCAGCCATTGGATGAACCACAATTAAAGTCGCTGTTGCATCAGTTACGCACATAACCTTTTCTTCTTAATATAGCGGCTTTCTGATGGTGCTTTGTGTGCGATTGTTAGGTGTTTCTGCACTCTTGCCCGCCGCGGCAGTCGGTTGTTATAGCACCATTGTGGCTTGCGCATTTTTTAAGTGCTGTGCACAATATCCGTCTTTTTTCGTTTCATTTTTGGTGCATACCACATAACCCATTGATTAATAATAAATTATTTTGGTGCGTGTTGTTTTTATTTTCGTGCGCTCGCGTATGGCATGCTGGTTGTGCGTAGCTGGCGAACTCAAACAACAAGCAGCAACAGGAGAATCATGAAAAAAATATTCGCATTGCTGGCGCTGTCCAGTTTGTCCACCTCGGTGTTTGCTCAGAGTGAATTGAGCGGCGCCAATACCGCTTGGATCTTGACCGCCACGGCTTTGGTTTTGTTTATGACCCTGCCGGGTTTATCACTTTTTTACGGCGGTTTGGTGAGAACCAAAAACGTATTGTCGATACTGATGCAATGCTTTGCCATTGCGTGTATGGCCTCCTTAATTTGGTTGATATTCGGATACAGCCTAGCTTTTGGTGAAGGCGGTGCGTGGTTAGGTGATTTTAGTCGTGTCTTTATGAGTGGCATGAGTCGCGAATCCCTTGCGGGTGATATTCCTGAATCTCTATTTTTTATGTTTCAGATGACATTTGCGATCATTACTCCGGCATTGATTGTCGGTGCTTTTGCAGAGCGGATGAAATTTTCTTCGGTATTAATCTTCAGTGCTCTATGGCTTGTGGCTGTGTATTTTCCGGTTTGTCACTGGGTTTGGGGTGGTGGTTGGTTGGCCGACATGGGCGCAATGGATTTTGCCGGTGGTATTGTCGTCCACATCACGGCAGGTGTTGCCGCATTGGTAGCCGCTCTTGTGATTGGTAATCGGACAGGTTTTCCGGGTACAGCGATGCCACCACACAATCTAACCATGACGGTTACTGGCGCAGGCATGTTGTGGGTAGGTTGGTTTGGCTTTAACGCCGGTAGCGCACTGGCTGCCAACGGTGATGCCGCCATGGCAATGACAGTTACCCATATTTCAGCGGCAGCTGGCTCTTTGGCTTGGGTGGCTATGGAGTGGATTCGCTTTGGTAAGCCCAGCGTTCTGGGTATTGTGACGGGTATGGTCGCGGGTTTGGGTACTATCACACCGGCTTCGGGTTTTGTTGGCCCTGCAGGTGCTCTGGTAATTGGTACCAGCGCCGGTATTTTTTGTTTTGTGATGACACAAATGATGAAGCGGGTTTGGAAGATCGACGACTCTCTGGACGTTTTCCCTGTGCACGGCATGGGTGGTGTACTGGGCAGTCTGTTGGTAGCGGTATTTGCCTCACCGGATTTGGGGGTTTTTAGCGGCTTTGGTGCTGAGGCCAACAGTGGCTATTCTATTGCTGCCCAGTTTAAAGTTCAGCTGATCGCGGTGGCGTTTACTTTCGCGTACACGGCTGCAATCACTTGGTTGTTGCTGAAAGTGACCAGTGTATTGACATCTGGCTTGCGTGTTAGCAAAGAAGACGAAACAGCCGGTTTGGATTTGATTGCCCACGAAGAAGCGGGCTACAAATTTTAAGCGTGTTGTATGCAAAAAGAGCCCGCGCGCAGACGCGGGCTTTTTTATGTCTGTGCTTTGGATTTCTCTGTACAAACAATGCATTGTGGGTACAGACGGTGAGGATAGAGTAGAATGCTGGTTTTGCTTTTTGAGGTGTAAATTTGGACCGGTTTTGGGGCTACCTGTCGGCATTAGGCTTGGCAGCATTGGCGATGGGCGTGCAAGTTGTCTTGTTACCGTGGCTCGCTGTTGGTGAGCTGCACTTGTCTGCAGAGCAATTGGGTTGGGTGCAGGCAGCGGGCTTGTTGCCAACCGTAGCGTTGCTTTTGATCGGTGGCTCATTTGCTGATCGACCCAGTGCTCACCGGTGGTTGCCACTACTTTACTGGGCGGTCGCTGTGTGCCACGGGTTCTTGTTACTGCTGTGGTGGAACCAAACGTTAGGGCTTTTTGGTTTACTGTTTTACGCCTTACTTCTTGGGTTCTGCCAAGCGTTTATTCAACCTTTACGAGATCGGTTGTTACCCAATTTTCACCGTCAAAAGGTTTTTCAGCACTCGGTGGTGCGTATCAGCTTGTGCGTGTACGTTGCGCAAGCGGCTGGTGTAGTGATTGCAGGTCAAAACGAATGGCTCGGAATAGAAGTGGTCATTGGTCTCCAAATCATGGCTCTGACGTTGTGTGGTGGGTTGTTTTTTGTTCTGCTGAGACCTGCCTCAGTAACGGTTGATGAACTTCCACATAGGGATAGCGCAAAAGTCTCTGAAGGGTTGGCCTATGTGGCCAAACACCCAGTGCTAAAACACCTGATGCTGTTGGTGAGCTTTAATGGTTTTATGCACATGGGCGTGTTTGTAGTGGCATTGCCCATTTTATCGCATCATGTGTATAACCAGGGTGTGGTTTCTTTTTCGCTGTTACAGCTGTTATTTGTCGCAGGTGGTATTGGTGGGTCTATTGGATTGATGCGCAAAGGCACAGTGGCTCAGCCTGGGCGAGCAGTGTTGTTTTGTCTGCTTTATACCGGCTGCTTGATGTTGGCCATTTCTGCTCGTCCAAAAGAATCGGGTTTGATGCTGCTGGTGATGTTTTGGGGGGTTGTTGCTGGCGTGAGTGCCAGCTTGGGTAAGAGCTTATTGCAGCAGTTGGTCCCTGATTTATATCGCGGCCGCTGTTTATCCATCTATCAGTTGGCGCTGTTTGGTAGTGCCCCGTTGGGTGCTTTGGCGTGTGGCTATGCTGTCGCACTTTGGGGCCCACTGGCGTTGTTGGAAGTAGGAGGCTGGTTGTCGATCGGCTTATTTATTGTGTATTTGCTTGTGCGTGATATCTGGGAAATCGAACCACATCGACAGGGTACCGACGCGGCTCAAGAGGCTTCAGTTTCGGATCAAAAAATTGGCGATTAGTCAGAAGTAAACTGATGACGGAACGCCAGAAGACTGGCTGTTACAGCAACATTCAAAGATTCCACTCCGTTACTCATCGGTATGGACACCAGCTCTTTGCAATGTTTGGCAACACTGTCAGAAACACCTTCCGTTTCGTTCCCTAGAACAAACACATTTTTACCACCCGCCGAGAGCGTGCCCAACTTGGTGCTGGCGTGAGACGACAACCCAAAAATCGAAGCACCATCTTTTGCAAAGTGAGCGAGAGCTTCTTCAAGGTTTTGGCAGCGTAAAATCGGCGCGCGAAAAAGGGTGCCGGCACTGGCTTTGATCACTAAGGGGTCGAGTTTGGCGCAGCCTTTTTCTGGCAGCAACACGCCAGCGCAACCACTGGCCGCAACGGATCGCAGAATCATGCCTAAGTTTTGTGGGTTGGTGATGCGATCCAGCGCCAGAATATCGTATTGATTAGGCGTTTCTTGGGTCAAATAATCTTCAAACGAGCGATAGCCTTCACAAATAATATCCAACGCTACCCCTTGATCCTGTTTACTGTTACGCGAGATGCGAGAAAGTGCTTGGCGGTCGTGATGTAGGATTTCGGCTTTTCTGGTTAAGGCTAATTGAGTGATTTCATCGATAATTCCACCGCTACGATTGCTGTCTGCAAGGTGCAGCCGATAAGGTTTGGCCGACGGTTCTTGCAACGCCTCTAACACTGGTTTGCGACCAAAAATAGTTAGCATTTGATTAAAAAATTGTTTTTTCTTGCGGTACTCGGGGCTGTCGGAAGTGCTCATGGTATCTCTGATCGTATTGAGGCGTCGTGTAAGATTGGCTGTGATTAACCGTCTTTATTAGGCTTGAGTAGCTTGGTGATCTCGTCGAGAGAACCATTGGCTTGCTGTTCAGCGATGGGCAGCGTACGTTGCCCCAGCGCTCTGTACAGTTCGAATAAGCTGGGGTGTTTGGTCAGCGCTTGCAGGTGCCTATTAACTGTTGAGCTATCGCCCCGTGATATTGGCCCTGTTAATGCTGAGCGGCTGCCATTATTGAAACAGTTTTGCAGAGTCTGCTCAACCAGTGGGCGCAACATCAGTGTGCCTTGCTCGGGAGAAATCCCCGCTAGCTGAAGACTTTCTAAGCTGGCATCCATAAGAGTGACTAGATAGTTGCAGGCCATCACTGTACTGGCGTGATAAAGCGCTTTATCGGCAGCAGTGATCGTGATGGGTATACCGCCGACAGCGGCAAACGCGGGTAAGAGTACTTCCAGCGCACTGGCATTACCTTCTGCGGTGCAATAGGTACCAGCAAAATGCTGAACAGAGTGGCTGGGGTTGGCAAAGCTGTGCACTGGATGAACACTGGCGCTTTGGCAGTGCTCAAACGGTAAAACAGCACTAGGCAAGGATCCACTGCAGTGAAACACAATGTCATTTGGTCGTAATATGGGTGTCAATGATTGTGCGATCTTGTCAATATCTTGATCGGGGGTGGCGATCAGCCAGACATCAGCCGATTCTAATATGGATCGGTTTTGAGGGTAATCTAGCTTTTCAGAAGCGCCATCTAAAGTTGGCGAAAGCGCGACTGCAGAACCCGCACCGATGAACCTGACAGCATCACATGCATGGGATTGATGCCGACAAATGACCTGCCCAATATGAAAGGTGCCGGCGGTGTGCCAAAGGTACGCGAGCGTCGTGGCCAGTTTTCCGGCACCTAGAATCGACAGTGTTTTCATGATTTACATTCTGAAAGCGTGTGGTTCAGTGATGGCAAATACTGGCATAACGTCTAACCGCCTCACTCATGCCCATAGCTATGGCGTCTACCGTGAGGGCATGACCAATGGAAACTTCTTGTAAGCCTGGCACATCGCAAAATAGAGGGAGGTTGAGCAGATTTAAGTCATGACCAGCATTGATGCCTAAGCCTTCTTTGATGGCGACGTTGGCGGCATCCACATAACTCTGCAACAATTCCTCTAAGTTAGGGGCTTGGTCCTTAAAGGCTTCAGCGAAGGGGCCAGTATAAAACTCGATGCGATCGGCTCCTACTTGTTTGGCCAAACGAATCTGCTCGGGGATAGGATCCATAAATAGGCTGACACGACAACCCAATTGTTGAAGCTCTTTGATAATAGGGCGCAATCGATCACCGCTGGTGGTTAGGTCAAAACCATGATCGGAGGTCAATTGTTCATCGCTATCAGGCACTAAAGTGCATTGGTGTGGTTTGACTTGCCGCGCCAGCTCGATAAAACCCGGGTATGTACCCTGTGGACCAGCAAAGGGGTTTCCTTCGATATTAAATTCAATGTCTGGTTGTGATTTGAGCATTTCTGCAAGGTTGTACACATCATCGGGGCGAATGTGTCTTTGATCAGGACGAGGGTGAACCGTGATGCCATCGGCACCGGCTGCCAAGCAGGTGTGAGCGTGCTCAATAACACAGGGGTAATTGCCTTCGCGAGAGTTACGCAGTAGCGCAATTTTGTTCAAGTTAACACTTAGTGCTACTTTGCCCATAGGTTTGGTTCCGTTATTTAATGCATTTTTAAGACAGTGGTGGTGCGCTTAATCATTACGGCGTCGCCAAGGTTTGGCTAGGTTTATTATTCGACGATCACGTCTAAAATTCGAATCGCTAAATCAGGTGCTTGGTGTCGATATTTGCCCTGTGGCTGTTTTGTCATTTCATCGGCGATATCCATGCCGCTAATGACTTTAGCAAATACGGTATAACCCGCTTTTTCGTTTTTGCTGTTCAGGCTGCGATTGTTTTTTAGGTTGATAAAAAACTGCGACGTTGCGCTATCGGGATCAGGCAAGCGTGCCATAGCGACCGTGCCACGAAGGTTATCCAATCCGTTAAAAGATTCATTCACCACAGGAGCTCGAGTTTCTTTCTTTACAAAATCAAACGTCAAACCGCCACCTTGTACCACAAAGCCGGGTACCACACGGTGGAAAATTGTACCGTCATAAAACCCGCTTTCTGCGTATTGCACAAAGTTCGCGACCGTTTTAGGAGCCTGTTCTGGGTACAGTTCCAAAACGATATCACCAAGGTCTGTTTTCAATGTTGCCTGTTTTACGTTGGTGGGCGCAGTTGTGGATGAATCCTGTGCGAGAGCACTGGTACAGATAACACATAAGGTCAGTAGAAGCGTGATCAAATAGCGCGAGTGCATACATTAATAACCTTTTCAGTAATGAGTTGAGCGGTAGTCAGTAGTGTTGTAGTCAGTAGTGTTACGGTTGTGGCGTTAACGGGTTTGGTGCATTAACCCCACTCAGAAAACCGCTTGCGTCGCTGAAAGCGAGGTACAATTAAGGCGATCAAAACACCGAGCAAGACGGCACCGGCACCGGACAACATAAAACGACTGCGGTTATCGCTTTTTAAACGCTGATTATCAGCTTTCAATACATCCAGTTCGGTTTGAGCCATTTGATAGTCATGCACCAGTTCTTGATGCTGTGAGTGAAGGTTAATGGCTTCAGCCGAAATACGTTTGATGTCTTCCAGCTCGGTACTGAGTTGCATGTTATTGGCTTTTGTTGTCGCTAGCTCTGACCCGATCGCCTCTTTAGTACCTTTGGTGCTGGTTAATTGTTCTTTTAAGGTTTGGTATTGTTCAGACAAGTTGTCGTATTTTTGGCGAAGCGTATTCAGTTGTTCTACCGCCGGTGGGGTATCAATTAAATATTGGCTGCGCATAAAACCCGTTGTACCAGATTGTGTTTTAACCTCTGTCCAATCGCCATCGTCTGCAGTGACGAGTGTCAAGCGGGTTCCTGTTTTGAGCCCTTTGTCCAATATCCTATATTGATTGCCTTTGCCGCCGCGAAGTGGCACGTAAAGAACATCCGAAACCCAGCGATATTCTTGCGCGGTACTTTGTGTACTGAAGAGTGAAAAGGCGAGACTGAGTGATAGGGTAAAAAACAGATATTTCACAAAAAATTCCGAAGTATGATCTAAAAAGTTGCGATGAAAATATCAACCATAAACAGGGTGACAATAAACGCCTAACCAGCACTGAATCAGATCATTAACTGACGGATTCAGTGCATTTTTAATAGGCCGTGCAGTGCAGTGTTAAGGCAGCACTTTTTTGAAAGGTTTTACTAAGACATTGGCATAAACGCCACCAGTCATATAAGGGTCGGTATCGGCCCATGCTTGTGCCGCTTCAAGAGATTCGAATTCAGCAACGACAAGACTACCCGTGAAGCCGGCTTCAGCGGGATCTTCTGAATCAATGGCCGGGTGTGGACCAGCCAGCAGTAAACGACCTTCATCTTTCAGTGCATTAAGACGAGCGACGTGAGCTGGGCGAGTAGACTGACGCAGCGGCAAGCTATTGGCGACGTCTTCACTGATAATGGCGTAAAACATAAGGTCTCCTAAAAAATGATGACAACATTCAGTCTGTGTGCGCTGTACCCTTATTGTTGAATCATGATTTCTTCAAGGTCCAACTGGGTCAGGTGTTTGATACGCTTAAACAGGTAAAACAAAGCTGCCATCATGACGAGTGTGGCGGGAACGGCAATAACGGGAAAGCTCAGCGCTGTCATCTTCCCCAGTTCCGCATTGAACGCTTCAGTGCCCGGTGGGCTGACCAAAAGGTACTTAGCCAACGCGTAGTTAAGAACGGAAGACAGAAAAAAAGATACCGCTACAAGGTAATTGGCATTGCGCAAGGCTATTTCGAAAGCCTCTTCGCTGTTGTGCTGGCGCAACGCTGAAGCCACTTTATCCACTTGAAGGATTTTATCGTTGTACAAAAAAGTTTTGATCAGTGGAAAACGCGTTTTGAGGGACAGCAGCGTGACTAAACCGAAGATAGCGGGAATACCTGCTTCTTTATAGGCGATGTATTTGGGATCCAGCTCTAGTAAGCTCATACCTCCAGTCATAAAAATACTGAAGACGCCTAAGGCCGAAAATAAGTTGACTTTACCTTTGTGACGGAAGTCATTTAGGCCATAGATGATGGGGAACGCCAGCGCCACGACAATCCCCAAGCGCACCCCTAAGTAATCCTCACCGCTAAACTTACTGAGGATGAGGGTGGGAATCACAATGTTCAACAGTAAGTTGACCAGTAAGTTTTCGCGTTTGGGTTCGGTTGGTGTTTGTGTCATAGTTTGAGTCTTACATCGAATAAATTTTGCCAGAGGCGTACGGCTTCGGCCTAGTGTTCTCGCCGAGTGATAAGCGTGTCTCTGAGCGGCTAAATCACGCATTGTTGCAGCCGTTTATCTATACGCGAGGCGTACGCTGCAATTGTGTACCACGAAAAACGCCTATTCTAGCGATTTGCTGATGATAAGCCAGAAGCATCCACCACAAGGTTTTGATTTTGCGGTATTTTATGTCGCCTCAGGGGGTTTTTAGTCTCGATTAGTTTCGATATTGATTTTCTGGCAGTTTCGACCATACCGGCGATGAATGAGTTCCGCCGCACTGGAATAATATATGGGTAGCGTTTTCTGAAAAATGATTCACCCTTACAGTATCAACATCATCCTTTACGGATCGAGGTAACCCTTTGTACGATCTTCACTGTCACAGCAACCGTTCCGATGGCAAGTTAACTCCCACAGAAGTGGTTGAAAGGGCGTGGGCACAAGGTGTCCAGACATTGGCGCTGACCGATCACGATACCGTTGCGGGTTATCAAGAAGCGCTTACCGCCGCGCAAGCCGTGGGCCTCAACTTAATATCAGGGATCGAAATCTCCTGTCAGTGGAGCGGTCGTGGGGTACACATCGTTGGGCTGAATTTTGACGTTGATCACCCAGAACTCTTGAGCATGGTGCATTTGCAGTCTGAAAACCGCGAACTACGAGCGCAAAAAATCAGCGAAAAGCTTAGTAAGCTGGGCTTGCCCGGTGCTTATGAAGGGGCGCGCCGAATCGCGGGTGACGCTGTCGTTGGTCGACCGCATTTTGCGCAATTTATGATAGAGCAGGGTTTCGTGAAAAGTATGGATGCGGCCTTTAAGCGTTATTTAGGGACCGGCAAGCCCGGTGATGTCAAACAAATGTGGCCCGTTATGGGTGAAGCTATCGCCTCGATAGAAGCAGCAGGCGGCGTAGCGGTGTTGGCTCACCCCGACAAATATAAGGTAACGCGCACTCGCTTGCGGTTGATGATGAAAGACTTTGCAGATGCGGGGGGAGCGGCCATGGAAGTGATCAGTGGTCAGCAGGACTCACTCGTCAGTAAAGAAATGGCGCGCATGGCGGATCAGTTTGGCTTACGCGCTTCAGTTGGCAGTGATTTTCATTTTCCTGGGCCAGGCTGGCAAGAATTGGGGCGCTGCCCTGCATTGCCAGAAGGCTGTGATCCCGTCTGGGATCATTGGGGTTGAATTCCAGCGATACCTCTTAACGATCACGCCTAATGAGAACAGGCGGTGAAAGCATAGCGTTGACAACAAAATGCCACCGACTGAACCATTGGCTAATTGCTTGTCTTAGGCCTAGCGATAGGAGAATGTCGTCGCTCAGCTGGTTGATTGACAGGATATTGGTCATAATGCGCTCTTGATACGAGCAAAAAGACTCTCAAGGGGGCCACGTGGCGCAATTGTTTAGTATTCATCCTGAAAACCCACAAGCACGTTTGATTCGGCAGGCGGCGGACATCATTCGTGCCGGCGGTCTCGTCGCATACCCTACGGACTGTGCCTATGCGTTAGGCTGTCACATTGGGGATAAATTGGCCTTGGATCGCATCCGTGCGCTCCGCCAACTGGATAAACACCATAACTTCACTTTGATGTGTCGCGACTTGTCGGAGCTGGCCACCTACGCGCGAGTAGACAACCAAGTGTTCCGTATGATTAAAGGTCATACGCCAGGCCCATATACCTTCATTTTAGAGGCGACCTCTGAGGTGCCCAAGCGCTTGATGCACCCCAAGCGTAAGACCATTGGAATGCGTGTACCCAATAATCTTATTGCATTGGCGTTAATGGAAGAGCTGGGTGAGCCACTGATGACCAGCTCATTGTTGATGCCTGGGGATGAACTCCCGTTGTCGGAGCCCTATGACATCCGTGAATCATTAGAGCACCAATTAGATTTGGTGATTGACGGCGGTTTTTGTGGGATGGAAGCGACCACCGTTATAGACATGACGGGCGAAACACCAGAGATTATTCGTCAAGGTTGTGGCGATGCCAGTATCTTTATGGGGTGAACGGTGGATAAGTGATCGCCTTGGTGTTTTCTTGTATTTAGGCAGTTTACAATGCAGCGTTAAGCCCAGTAGATAAGCGTTAAATGGGCTAGATTCTAAGAATAAACAAATCGGTTCTGAACGTAGATTGGTTAAAAGTGGCGATTCGATTGCTGGCTATAACCACCGATCAGAAAATACCTTTTTAAAGGTAAATACCACCAAAAGGGCGATGAGTGAGCACCGAAGCCAATGTAAAGACTCCATCGGGAGTAGCGCAACCGGACGATGATCAAACGGTGACAACACCGGCACAAGAGACTGGTGCGCATTCAGCCGGCAGCCAAGCGGCGGCAAAACCTCAGCAGTCCGAAATGCCCTTCGCGATCGTACAGGGCAAAGCTTACACGGAGCTTCCTAAAGATCTATACATTCCCCCCGATGCGCTGGAAGTTATCCTTGAGGCGTTCGAAGGCCCCCTAGATTTGTTGTTGTATCTGATTCGTCGTCAGAATCTGGATATCCTAGAAATTAACGTATCCGAGATTACCCACCAATACGTGGCCTACGTAGAAATTATGGAGGCCATGCAGTTTGAGCTGGCGGCGGAATACCTAGTCATGGCGGCTATGTTGGCTGAAATTAAGTCTCGCATGCTGTTGCCTCGCTCCAAAGAAGAAGAGGAAGACGAAGAAGACCCACGGGCACAGTTGATTCGTCGCTTACAGGAATACGAACGCTTCAAGCAGGCGGCGGAAGATATCGAAGAACTGCCGCGCATGGGCCGAGAAATACACCAAGCGCAGGCAGAACCACCAGACAGAGCACTGACGCGACCCGATCCTGAAGTGGAAATGAAAGAAATACTTTTGGCGTTGGCTGAAGTGTTACGTCGAGCGGATATGTTTGAAAGCCACCATGTCGAACGGGAGAAACTCTCTACCCGAGAGCGAATGACGCAGGTATTGGACAAGTTGAGTGGGCGTCAATTTGTGCCTTTTGTGAGTTTGTTTCGAGTGCAAGAGGGGCGATTGGGCGTTGTTGTGACATTTCTGGCTGTAATGGAGTTGATCAAAGAGCAGTTGGTGGAAATGGTGCAAACGGAACACTTTGGCCCCATTCATGTGAAAGCGAAAGTTCAGGCTTTTCAGTCATCGGAACAAGATTTGTTTGAGGATGAGTTGGGTCAAGGCGATGTAAGCGACGAGCCGGACGACTCTCTTGAAGTGGATGTTTCCGACGAACCAAAGCCCAACAATGGCGACCTGTCAGAATGACAATAGCATGGCTGAGCAGCGTATACCGTTCGCTTTTATGCTCAACAAAACAATCAATGCCGTTAAAGTGCAAAAGAATACCAGGAAAGATGCATGAGTTTTGAACCCACGTTACTAGGGCAGATTCTTGAGGGCGCACTGCTCGCAGCTGGTCAGCCACAAACCGTAGACAAACTATTGTCATTATTTGATAACGCCGAGGATACAGCAGCAGACAAACCCTCACGTGACGAATTGAAAGCGGCTTTGCAAAAACTGCAGCAAGATTCTGAAGGGCGGGGATTTGAGCTGGTCGAAGTGGCCAGTGGCTGGCGTTTCCAAGTGCGTCAGGAAATAGCGCCTTGGGTGAATCGCTTATGGGATGAAAAACCCCAAAAATACTCCCGCGCGCTGTTGGAAACTCTGGCGTTAATTGCTTACCGCCAACCCATCACTCGAGGTGATATTGAAGAGATCCGCGGGGTGGCTGTGAGCTCACATATTATTAGAACGTTAGTGGAGCGTGAGTGGGTGAAAGTCGTGGGGCATCGTGATGTACCCGGCCGACCCTCCTTATTTGCTACTACCAAGCAGTTCCTCGACTACTTTAACTTGAAAAGTCTCGAACAATTACCGTCATTAAATGAACTGCAAGATATTGAAGCGCTCAATAAAGCATTAGAGTTAAACTTAGGCGGGGAGCCGGAGCGCCCCGTAGAAGCAAAGGAAGCGGAAGATCCGCCAGTAGAGGAGGATGAATCGACCACTCGCAACGATCATGTTGAACCTGCAGCCGATACAGAAAACGACTCTGATGCTACTGCCGAAGAGGGTATAACAGCGTTGGCGAGCGAGCCAAGTGACAATAGCGCAGATAAGAAC
>CBFHKY010000009.1:31451-43356 GCA_965656525.1 Pseudomaricurvus sp.
TAGCGCAGATAAGAACCTTGAAGCACCTGCAATTTCTAACGAAAAAGCGGATAATGGCCAAACTGACGAGGAGCCCGCTTTTGTTGAAGGCGGTTTAAGTGAAGCGGAGTTACAGCAACCTGCTGTCGCGGTTCCTCTTGAGAACGAAAACGACGACGATGAAGAGGCTTTGACACCCAAAGTGCAGGCACCTTCTTTATTCAATGACACCCCGTGAGGGGTCGATGGTCCGCAGACCAATCAGCTGAGTTGGTGTGTTGGGCGGTGTGAGTTTTATGGAAAAGAATCAAAAAAACGACGAAAAGTTACAAAAAGTACTGGCCCGCGAAGGTGTCGGTTCGCGCCGCGAAATGGAGCGAGTGATTGCAGCGGGCCGTGTTTCTGTGAACGGCAAAGTTGCGGCTTTAGGCGATAGAGTCACTGTTAAAGACACGGTTTTTGTAGACGGCCACCGAGTTGCGTTGACAGAACCAAGCAGCAATCCGTTGCGTGTCATTCTTTATAATAAGCCTGAAGGTGAGATTTGTTCACGCTCCGATCCAGAGGGTCGTCGCACGGTATATGACCGCTTGCCTAAAATCCAAGGGGAGCGCTGGATCTCAGTAGGTCGATTAGACTTTAACACCAGCGGCTTGCTGTTGTTTACCAACGATGGCGATCTGGCTAACAAACTGATGCATCCTTCTTCTATGATTGACCGTGAATACCTTGTACGTGTTCAAGGTGCTGTGGATGAAGAAATGCTTAAGCGCCTACGTGAAGGCGTGCAGCTTGAAGATGGCATGGCTCGTTTCACAGATATTGTCGAAGGTTCGGGCGAGGGTGCGAGACGCCCACAAAGAGGCGGCGATGAGCGCGTGTCTGAAGGCACGAATCACTGGTTTTATTGTGTGGTGATGGAAGGGCGCAACCGAGAGGTTCGTCGTTTGTGGGAATCCCAAGAGATGAAAGTCAGCCGCTTGAAGCGTGTGCGCTACGGCAATATTTTCATCCCATCTCATGTGCGAGTAGGGCAGTGGATCGAATTGACTCACAAAGAGATCTCCGAGTTGTGCCAAACGGCGGGCACCAAAGCGCCAAAGCCTTCTCCGACATCGCGACAAAAAGAAATGGCTCGTGAAAGACAAGTGAAACGCCTGCGGGCCAAAGGGCCACGTAATAGAGCCAAGTGATCTTTACAGATGTGATGATGACAACAAACATCACGTATCCTTGCTACACAAAAAACCGGTATTGATGGCGTCAATACCGGTTTTTTGTGTTTACGCTAAGCGTGTTTGGTAAAAAGAAAGCGATCTAGCCCCGGAACAGGTCTTCTAGGTTGATTTGATCTTTGACAAAGTTGCGAATACCTTCCGCCAGCTTCTCGGTGGCCATGGCATCTTCATTCATGGCAAAGCGGAAGGCGGCCTCGTCTAACGTGACTTTGTCGATAGCTATACTAGGGTTGTCTGCACTCAAACGGCGCTCTAATGTGCTTTCATCCGCAGCCAGCTCTTCGAGTAATTGTGGGCTAATGGTTAAACGGTCGCAGCCAGCCAGACCTTCGATCTCACCAAGATTGCGGAAGCTGGCACCCATGACGATGGTATTGTAACCGTGCTGTTTGTAGTACTGATAAATATGAGTCACTGACAATACGCCGGGATCGTTTTCAGACGTGTAGGTCTCGCTGGGGTTTTGCGCTTTGTGCCAGTCTAAAATGCGGCCCACAAATGGTGAGATCAACGTTACGCCAGCTTCGGCACAAGCAATGGCTTGGGCAAAACTGAACAGCAATGTGAGGTTACAGTTGATACCTTCTTGTTCTAGAATTTGTGCCGCTTTGATACCTTCCCAAGTAGAGGCAATTTTAATCAAAATACGTGACGGATCCACACCGCGGTGCTGATACATCTCGATCAAGCTGCGAGCTTTGGAGACCGTGGCGTAACAGTCAAACGACAGTCGTGCATCCACTTCCGTGGAAATGCGCCCAGGTACCAATTTGATAATTTCAGCGCCGATGGCAACCGCGAGGTGATCGCAAGCTAAATTTACATCACCACCCGCCGCTTTTTTAGCTTCTTCCATTAAATGCGCATATTGTGGCAATTGTGCCGCTTTATACAGTAGGGAAGGATTGGTCGTCGCATCTAGAGGTTGAAAGCGTGCGATGGCCTCAATGTCGCCAGTATCAGCAACGACATCAGTCATGGCTTTAAGTTGTTCAAGTTTGTTGCTCATCACTACATCCTGCTGTGTTAAACGGTATAATCAGTCTCTACAATATCTAAAATTTATGACGACTGAAACCGTTACTCGATTTTATACAGACGTTTACTCAAAATGGGGCGATTCATAACCCGCTTACGACTGGAGGATTCATGTTCCAAACAATTTTGACAACCAAAAGTGTTTTTACTGCTGCGGTCTTGACCTTAGCAATTATTAGCAGTGCCTGCAGTTGGGTGGATGCGAAACCTGGGGCGGCCACCGTGACAGTTGCACAGCAAGCCCGAGTGGCCAGTTGTGTCAAAGTGGGTAAAGCTTCGGCACAGACTGCGCACAAAATTGGTTTTATTCATCGTGGTGATGAAAAAATAGCCAGTGAGCTGATCGCTCTAGCAAAAAATGAAGCGCTAGCGATGGGTGGAAATACCTTAGTGGCGAATAGTGAGGTGGAAGAAGGTTCGCAAAAGTTTATGGTTTATCAGTGTCCATAACGTTCATTGACGTTACAAATTGAGTATCTGTTGCAGTGAGCTGCGGCTTTGGTTTGATCCGTACTTGTTGTCTGTATTATTGAAGGGGTAGTCCTTAGCCCTCTGAGTGCCCACATTTGCCATGAATACTGGTTTTATTTTGACTCGCCAATGGCTGGATGCTCGAGTAAACACCGGCTTTGGCAGTTTGCGTCAATTACAACTGCGCTACTGGGTGCTGACCGACACTGGCGCGGTAGAAATCGTGATAACTGATCAGAGGGCTGTGTTTTTTTTGCCCGCTGATCAAATGCCACAGGCCAAGGTTTTATTGGATCGCGAATTGGGGCGTTCGGCCAGACACCCTTCTATCGCGCCAGTGTGGGAAGAAAAGCCAGTTGCACTAAAAGATTTTCAGCAGCAGTCGGTTGTGGCGCTGTATTTCAGAGAGCAGCGCACACTTTATCGCGCCAGAGATGCTCTGCGAAAACGAGGGTTTACCCCTTTAGAGGCGGATGTGTCACCGGCCGATCGCTTTTTAATGGAGCGCTTTATCACTGGCCCTGTATCATTGGTCGTAGCCGAGCCTGTGCACAGCGACACGGATTCCCCCCTTAATTCGTACCACAATCCAACCCTAAAACCCGCAGAGTTTAATCCTCAATTTACCATTGTGTCATTAGACATCGAAACGTCGATGGATGCAGCGCAGTTGTTTTCTATTGGCTTAGTATTGACGCATAGCCATCGTGACCTATCACAGAAATGTGTCTTTATGATTGGGGAGGGTGTGGCACCGCAGACACACCCTTACTTAGTCTTTGTGCCGGATGAAATTACCCTGTTGAATAAGTTTCTTCAGTGGATGGACGATCATGACCCAGATATTTTGATTGGTTGGAATGTGGTCAATTTCGATTTGCGTTGTTTGCAAAACAAGTGCGATGAATGGGGCATTGTATTGTCGCTGGGTCGAGGTAAGCGGCGGTTGGATTGGCGTCAGTCACGGGATGACGATAGCCATTACACCGTGTTATGTCCTGGCCGCTTAATCATGGACGGTATCGATACTTTGCGATCCGCCACTTACAATTTTGAAAGTTTTTCGCTGGATAACGTAGCTCATGAATTACTTGGGCGCGGTAAACTCACCGAAGATGTAGATCACCGCGGTGAGCTCATCACAGAGCAGTTTCATCACGATAAGCTCACCTTGGCGGCCTATAATCTAGAAGACTGTCAGTTAGTTTGGGATATTTTTTGTCATACTCAGCTGTTGGACTTTGCCGTTGAGCGGGGGCGCTTAACAGGCTTGGCGCTGGATCGCTTTGGCGGTTCAGTGGCAGCGTTTGATCATCGCTATTTACCGCGTTTACATCGGCAGGGATACGTCGCGCCAATGTTACAAGATGATCCGCAAGGGGTTGGTAGCCCGGGCGGTTATGTTATGGATTCTATTCCGGGTTTATACCAGCATGTATTAGTTCTGGATTTTAAATCGTTGTACCCCAGCATTATTCGTACGTTCAAAATTGACCCTCTAGCGCGGGTTGCTGGTGAAGCTCGGCTGAAACAGTTGGGAGCTTCCGTGGAGCCCGTTAGAAATCAACAGGAAACGCTCAACCCCGATAAAGCGTCTCTGGTAGCAGGATTTAATGGCGCTGCTTTTTTAACCGAAAAAGCCATGCTGCCAGACATTATTGGTGAGCTGTGGCGTGCACGTGATAAAGCCAAAGCCAATCAAAACCAAGCTATGTCACAAGCCATTAAAATCATTATGAATTCATTTTACGGCGTACTGGGAACACCGGGTTGTCGTTTTTTTGATTACCGATTGCCCAGTTCGATTACCCTGCGAGGTCATCAAATCCTGAATCGCTCCCGTGAATTGATTGAGGCAAGAGGCCATAAGGTGATTTATGGGGATACGGATTCGGTATTTGTTTGTGCTGGGGACAATACCGCCAACACCCGAGAGGATATGGCTGCCGTTGGTCGTGAGTTAGCGGATTATCTAAACCATTGGTGGAATCAATATTTACGTGAACGTTATCACCTGCAAAGTTATTTAGAAATTGAATTTGAAACCCATTATCGGCATTTTGTCATGCCGACTATTCGCGGTGCTGATACCGGTAGCAAAAAGCGTTATGCCGGTCTTGTGGAAAGAGCAGAAGACGATGATCAGATTGTGTTTAAAGGTTTAGAGGCGGTGCGCACCGATTGGACCGCCAAAGCAAGGGCGTTCCAGCGGGAGTTGTATCGTCGAGTGTTTGCGGGTGAAGTCGTTGATGAATACATCTGCGCCACGGTGGCAAGTATTCGAGCCGGTGAATGTGATGAACAACTGGTTTATCGCAAGCGGATACGCCGACGTTTGCACGATTACACTCGCAATGTTCCGCCCCATGTGCAGGCTGCCCGCAAAGCTGATAGTTGGTTGCAGAGTCAAGCGCGACCAACTCGTTATGAGCGCGGCGGCTGGATACAATACGTGTTAACGGTGAACGGCCCAGAACCTTTAGAACACTGCCCTTCAGTGTTGGATTATGAATTGTACATAGAGCGCCAAATAGTGCCTATTGCTGATGGTATACTCCAATTTTTAGGCTTATCGTACCAAACTATAACAGACCAACAGCTGGGGTTATTCTGTTAAACTCTGCGGCGTTCCAGCTGACGTGTAACGCGCTACAGACAAGATAACCCTCACACCCAATCGATTAAATAAGTAGAGACCAAACATGCTGCATAGCGTTTCCAGATTACGGCTTCTGTGTGTCGCCACCATCGTAATGTTGTTTTTAGGCGTGTCTGGCTGCTCTATACTGCCTTATCAATTAGAACCACCGACGGTTACTTTGGCGGATTTAAAGCCGCTGCCATCATCGGGTTTTGAGCAGCGTTTTGAAGTGCGCTTGAACATCTCTAACCCTAATGCCGTGGTGTTGCCTTTAAAGGGAATCAGTTATCGCTTAAAAGTGAACGGCTTTGATTTGGCGACCGGTGTGGCGAATAATTTACCAACCATCAACGCTTATCAAGAATCCCAAGTGGTACTAACGGTTAGTGCGCAGTTTATCAGCGTGATGCGTTTAATTGCGGATGTGGTGTCTAACGGCAGCAACACAGTTGATTATGCTCTAGAAGCTAAGTTGGACTTGGGTAATCCGTTACTGCCTAAATTGAATGTGGCGGAAGAGGGCAGTATTGATCTTTCCAATTTGCGACCGCCAGGCCGCAGTATTACGTTATAGCGCTTTAATCCAAGCGCTTTTTTGTTTTGAGGCTATACGAAATCAATAAGAATGCTCATCAAGTTCCATTGTGGTGAGTGATCTGTTCAATCACAAAATTGGCCAAGCTTGGGCTCTTACCAAAATAATCCAGTAACCGGAATGATTTATCTGGCATGGCCTCTATAACCTCGGCCACTTGCGCAGGAATGTCTCGTTCCACGTGTCTGCCCTGATTAAAAAACAATGGATACACATCCACATGAGTGATCTGATCCGGCAGTGTCTGACAGGCTTGTAACAGCGTGGGAGGGGCTTGTTCTAACAGCGCGGGTTTGACGATATTGTATAAATCGTTGTTTGTGTCTATTTGCGCGACAAGGGTAAAAAATTCTTCATTGGCTTCAGCTCGACGGCTGCCGTGCGCCATGATGATCAGGGCTTTATGGTCTGTATGTGTCATGAGAATCTAGCTGTAAGGTGGGTTTTAGAATCACAGTGCTTTTTCTCCAGTGTGGAGGGCGAGCACGATGTTGTGAGTATTGTTAATGTTGATAGCGGTTTTGAGAGTTCTTACGCTCTTTACGTAAAGTTTGGATGACTTTCTGTGCCTGTATAGGCCAAATACTGAAGGCGTCGTCTTGCAGTAAAAACCCTTTGTTCAGCAATTGATCAGCGATGGCTTTGCGGGCCGCAATGCCTTCATCCAATGTTTGGTAGGGGCCTTGCCCTTTGACCAGTTCTGCAGGCATATGACTTATGCCCGACATCGCAATCAGGCTGTAAGTTGTTTCGTCATTGCGCTTGAGGATCAATTCGATACGTAAACCTCTGGCATTGATCAACACCAGTGTTTGCGCATCAAGTGCTCCCTGCGTATCTGGCTGGAAGTTGAGCTTCATGGTTTGAGTATATCAATCTGTTGCAAAGTTGAAATACTTTATCATTATGAAGCATCGAGCTTTGGCGATGTCGGTTATTGCTGTGGTTGAGGCAAGCGTGGGTTTTACGGGATTGGTCTTCTGGCGTGAACACCAATCCTTAAGCGGATTCACCCATGAAGGATTGTAGGCGCTGGTGAGCGTCTAGGTGCGCAGGCTGACGATTCATCCGCGCTGCGACATAGTGCTCATTAAAGATCTCGAAATAGTCTAAGAGTTGATCGGCCGCCTGAACACTGTTGGCGGATTGCAACACCAAAGCGGCCGCCTCGGTGGTGGAAAGTCGAGAGGCATCGGAGGCTTGGCGCACGCGATAGCCGCCAGATTGGCGAGTGTTGTTGGCGATTACAGCACTTAAATCCAGTGTGGGCAAGTGGGACAACCAATCACTTTTGCGCGCCATACGGCTGGCTTGTTTCCAGGTGCCATCCAGTACAATCACCGTGGGTAAACGATCATCAGCGTGGTCGAAAGGGCTTTGGAGCACGCGGCGTGAAGTATCTTCTGTGGGCGGAAACAGAATCTGGCAGTGCCTTGTCGGGTCTTGCAGCAAGGTGAGTAGAGCTGTAGGCGGGTTTACTCTGTCCCAGATAAAGGCATGGCATTGTTCAGGGAAGAGATCGGCAATCAGTCGGCCAGTGTTGGTGGGCTTGTAGATTTCATCCCTGTGCATCAGCAACACAAACTCAATATTGCATTGACTAGGGCGGCGCCAAGCACAGATGCAAGTGTTGACCCCTAGCATGCATTGCGGGCAGCGTTTTAGCAGAATGCCCCGCGCATTAAAGTGGCGAGTAGATTCCTCCTGACAACGCTGTCTTAGCGTGTCGACACAATGTGCCGGAAAGCTAGGGGGTGTGACATTCATTCAAAGGCTCTCTGTGCCGGTAACCGTGCTGTCTGGGAACTGAGCCTGCCACGCTTCGGCGCCGCCATCCACACTAAAAACTTGATCAAAGCCTTGCTGATTGAGCATCGCAGCCGCTTGCTGGCTGCTGATACCGTGATAACAAAACACCAGTGTGGGCTTATTTTTATCCGCATCGGTTAGGAATTGCTGGATATTGTCATTACTGAGCGAAATTGCTCCAGTCGGGTGTCCGTTTAAGTATGAGGATGGGTCGCGAATATCGACAACTTGGCAGTTTCCGTCTGTGATAATCTCATGAGCTTGCTGGCAAGAAATCTGTGATACCGTCATAACGTAGCCTTGGTTTAATGATGAAAAAGCAATTTAGAGAAATTCCGAAGAAAACCCTGAGTCAGTGATGTTGCGGTTATACGACCTCATCCGACAATATTGAACGCTCAATTTAAGGGGGGATTGTACCTCGACATCACACAAACCGCAGCAGGTCAGACGGCTTGTTTAATATCGATTGGCATAAGTCTGGTATTTCTGTGATAAGAAGCGTTACGGTAACTGGTCTCGATGCGCTATTCCCACTAAGCTCATAACCATAATAGCGGTTCTATACCCTTGGATCTGCCGGGTTATATGAATTCAGTGGTCGGCGACTCGCATAAATTTCTATATAGGCGATGGCATGATTCAATTTCGTTTAAACAACACAGACGTCAGTACCGATTTACCCCCCGACACACCATTATTGTGGGTCGTGAGAGAGGCTTTTGGCTTAACCGGCTCTAAGTTCGGTTGTGGTAAGGGGCTGTGCGGCGCTTGCACTATGCACTTAAACGATCAGCCGGTAAGAACGTGTGTTTTACCTGTCAGAGCTGTGGCGGGTGCCGACATCACCACCATCGAAGGTTTATCCGATAACCCCAATCAACTGCATACTGTCCAACAAGCTTGGCTCAGCCATAATGTGCCACAGTGCGGCTATTGCCAATCCGGTCAAATCATGTCGGCAGTGGCGCTATTGGCTGCTCAGCCACAGCCTACCGATCAAGATATTGATGCTGCTATGCAAGGTAATTTGTGTCGTTGCGGTACTTATCCACGCATTCGTAAAGCCATTCATTCGGCAGCACAGGCCATGCAGTCTGGGGTGCAAATTATCGATGCCCGCGAAGAGGCATGATCATGACATCTCGTTTTTCAGCACGTTCAAAGGCTTCCCAGTCAAAAACAGATACCGGCGATTCGCGTCTTTTACACAGCCGCCGACAGTTTCTGAAACTTACCGGTGTCGCGGCGTCTGGTGTGGTAATGGGCGTGTCATTGGGTGGTTGTGGTGATAAACCTTGGCCGAATCAGTCATCAGTGACTTGGCAGCCCAACGCTTTTTTGCAAGTGTTGCCCACAGGGCAATATCGATTTTTTGTGCCACAAGCCGAAATGGGACAGGGCGTACTCACAGGGCTGACTACATTAGTGGCCGAAGAATTGAATACACCACCAGAAAGTATTGATACTCAGTTTGCTGGCGTGCACTCGGATTACGCACTCGCGCCAATGGGGATACAAATTACAGGTGGGAGTGCCAGTATACGCGAACGTTACCTGCCGTTGCGAAATGCCGCGGCAAGTTTACGACAACTGCTACTGCAAGCGGCAGCGTTAGAGCTGGCAGTGCCTATTCAGCATTTAGCTTTAGAGGCACAGCTCGTAAGAGTGAAGAGTGGCCATTCATTAAAGGCTCCAGTTCGTGAACTGGCCGTGACTAACCTAGTGACTACTGCGCAACAATTGCCGCTACCAGAACATGTTGAGTTAAAAGCCCAGCAGGATTTTCACTGGATTGGTAAAACAGTGACGCCACGACTGGACGGGTTAGCTAAAGTGACCGGTCAGGCTGAATTTGGCTTAGATGTAAAAGTGCCCAATATGAAGCGCGCAATGGTAAAGCGTGCGCCTGTGATTGGCGGTACGTTAAAGGGTTTCCAGTTGAACGGTGCCGATCAGTTACCGGGTGTACAACAGGTGGTTTCTCTTGCTCATGGTGTTGGGGTTGTGGCGGATTACAGCTTTCAGGTCAAAGCTGCTTTAGCACGTATTGATGCAGAATGGGAGCTGCCCGAATTGGTAAAAACTTCCAGTTCTGAATTACGTGACACCATGATTACGGCGTTGGATGGCGGTGGCAACGAAGCGTTTAGTCAAGGTGATGTGAGTTCGGCGCGGCTAAACGCCGACAAGCAATACAGTGCAATTTACGAAGCCCCTTATTTGGCTCATGCCACTATGGAGCCGATGAATTGCGTGGTGAGCATCCAAGGCAATCGTGCGGAGCTTTGGGTGCCCACACAGGCACCGGACATCGCTGCCGAGATTGTTTCTCAGTACAGCGGTATTGCTCGCGATCAAGTTACCGTTCATACCACTTTTTTGGGTGGTGGGTTTGGACGGCGTGCATTTCATGATTTTGTGGCCGAAGCCACCGTCATTGCTAAATCCGCTGGTGTGCCAATCCAGCTCATCTGGAGCCGTGAAGATGATATGCAAAATGATTACTATCGGCCGGCGTCTGTCGCGCGCATGACAGCCAGTATCGGTTCGAATGGTGAAGTGACTGCTTGGCAGGTCAAACAATCCGGGCCAAATATCATCCCAACGCTTTTGAACGAAGCTATGGGCGCCATGATGCCAAGCGTCACACCCGAAGGCGTGGTTAAGTGGGTGGGTAAATTAGGTTACAGCGTATTCGATCATTGGGTGGTAGATCCAACCACCGTAGAAGGGTTGTTTGAGCATTACGATATTCCTCACCAGCTGGTGGAACATGCCACTGTCGACCCGGGTTTGCGAACAGGTTTTTGGCGCTCTGTTGGTCATTCGATTAATGGTTTTTTTAGCGAAGGCTTTATGGATGAGCTGGCCTATCAAGCAGGGCAGGATCCTCTCGAATTTCGCTTACAGCACCTGTCATCGCAACCGCGACTGGCCAATGTGTTAACGCTGGCTGCTCAGCAAGCTGGTTGGAAGCAACCTCGCATGAGACATGGTGCCGAGCAAATTCATAGTGCTACGGCTCTGGGTTTGGCGGCAGTGAAAAGCTTTGAAAGCTATGTGGCTCAGGTGGCTGAAGTGTCTGTCGATGAAGGTCAGATTCGAGTTCATCGGGTGTTGTGTGTAGTAGATTGCGGCCAGGTGGTGAATCCGGATGTGGTGAAGTCGCAAATGGAAGGCGGTATTTTATTTGCCTTGAGCGCGGCTTTGAATGGGGAAATCACCTTGGAAAAAGGGCGGGTCCAGCAAACGAATTTTGATGATTATCCGTTGCTACGATTTCATCAAGCCCCGCAGATAGAGGTCATCATAGTAGACAGTGATGCGCCACCAACAGGGGTAGGTGAGCCAGGGGTTCCACCACTTGCGCCCGCGGTGGCAAATGCGGTGTTTGCGCTGACAGGGCAGCGCATAAGGCGCTTACCGATGCGACTTGATGCGACGCACTCATGATTCACTGCAAGTGAGAAAGGATTAATAGGTGCGAAGCTCTCAGTATGAAGTCGTCAAAGCCGCTGTGGATGGGTTACATCGAGGCGTACCTGTGACTTTGGTCAGTGTTGTCAGTACGTTTGGCACTTCGCCGCGTCCTGTTGGCTCCATGATGGCGGTGTGCGGTGATGGGCTATTTATGGGTTCTGTTTCTGGTGGTTGCATTGAAGATGATTTGGTGGCTCGCTTGATTGAATTGCCACCTAAGGAAAGTGTGATTGAACGCTTTGGTGAAACCGAAGCCGAAAGGCATCGGCTGCGCTTGCCTTGCGGTGGGCGTTTAGATGTTTTGTTAGAGCCACTGCGCTCGCCGGAAGACTGGATGCCTTTGCTAGACAGTCTTCAGCAGCGCAAAACACTCACTCGGTGTGTGCAATTGTCGACAGGCATGAGTAACACTCGGGCTTACCAGTCCACGGATCAACCACAGTTAATGGGCGGTTATTGGACCAATGTTTTTGGTCCAGCTTGGCAATTGTTGATTGTCGGAGCGGGAGAAACGTCGAGTTATCTAGCAGAATTAGCCAATGCTTTGGAATATCGGGTATTGATTGTTGATCCTCGGCCAGAGTATCGCAATCAGTGGCGTGAGGAATTAGGCGAATTGCGTTCCGGCTACCCTGATGATGTGGTGCGCGA
>CBFHKY010000009.1:43455-45727 GCA_965656525.1 Pseudomaricurvus sp.
TCGGCCAGAGTATCGCAATCAGTGGCGTGAGGAATTAGGCGAATTGCGTTCCGGCTACCCTGATGATGTGGTGCGCGATTTGTGCCCCGACACCCGTACAGCTATTGTGACACTGAGCCATGACCCTAAATTAGACGATCTAGCTTTGATCGAAGCGCTGCAGTCGGATGCTTTTTTTGTCGGAGCGCTAGGCTCGGTGCGCACTAACCAGAAACGGCGTCAGCGATTGCAGCAGCACTTTGGTTTTTCTGTGTCGCAGCTTGCTCGGCTACATGGCCCCGTCGGGCTGGATATTGGCAGTAAAACACCGATGGAAATTGCGTTGTCAGTTGCGGCTCAGCTTACCGCAGCACGCCATGGTTTGGTGTGAAGATGATGCCTGATGTGCTGTCTGCGAAGCTCCCCGAACAAAACGCTAGGAAATCTACCCAAAAACCATTGCAAACGCTGGTGTTAGCAGCAGGACAGGGGTCACGTTTTGGCGGTGATAAATTATTGGCACGACTACCGAGTGGGCGAACTATCATTCAGCAAGTGTGCATAGGGTTGCAACATGCGGGCATTAACCCTTTGTGTATGGTGCGTGCCGATGATCGAGCGTTGCAACAACAGTTGAGTGATCTTGGTGTGTGCTGGCAGTCAGTCGTACCCGCCTATCCAGATGCATCATCGCTAGGCGCCACAAAAGCCTCAGTTCAAACGTTGGTAAAAGCATCACCCAAAATAACCATCTCACCATTGATGAGTGACAGTCTTAAGCAAGGAGTGATGGCCACGTCGAATGCACTGGGCTGGATGGTGGTGCTGGGTGATATGCCCTTTGTTAGCCCATCCACCTATGTTCGCTTAGCTGCTGCTTTTAATGAACGTCTATCACTGCCCTCAGAGACTGAAAGGCGGGTGATTTTGCGCCCTGTGCGGCAGCTCGAAAACGGCTCGCAAACGTTGGGTCACCCAGTGGTTTTCAGCTCTCATTTTAGGCGCGAGTTAATGGCCATTTGCGGTGACCAAGGGGCCCGCTCTGTGCTTCAATCGAACCTGCAATGTCAGTGT
Organism: Pseudomaricurvus sp.; assembly: GCA_965656525.1. Lineage (GTDB taxonomy): Bacteria > Pseudomonadota > Gammaproteobacteria > Pseudomonadales > Cellvibrionaceae > Pseudomaricurvus. The sequence goes on from CBFHKY010000009.1 coordinate 44,509, forward strand.
CACGTCACGGTAGACGATGTTGGTATTGATGATGATATCGACGTTCAACAAGATATTGAACGTCGACAGTTTTTTTAGATCAGTTGCTGCTTGTGGGTTGAGACAAAAGCTGTAAAGGCTCTTGCAAACGCTCAAAATTCTTTGGGGCGACATACTGCATCAGCTCTTTACTGTTTGGGCTGATGGCGACATGTAAGCCTTTATCGGGATACAAAAAATGTATCAGAGGTTCTTCTTGCCCGGGGATGCTCTGTTCAATACGTTGCCTAGGTTCACCGAAGCGAGCAAGGACAACGTCTTCTTTTAAATTGGCTGCAGGGATAAAGCTTAATCCAGCTATTGTCCAAGATTGAATGCTACTCAAGTCATCCGCATTCAAAAAAAACTTTCGTGAGCCTGAATCGATATAAGCCGAGCGACTGGCATTGCCTTGCATGGTTTTTAACATGGCATCATCGGCGTTGATTCGTGCAATGAGTTTGCCTTTGATAGGGCCAGCTTGGAAATGGCCGTAAAAAACTTCCAGCCCACTGTTGTCTTGTTGATCGCTGATGATGGCCAGTTCGTGATCTTCTCCTAATGTTTCAATCAACTTGGCCACAGTAACTTGACCTAGGTGCAGCTGAAATACCTCACTGGTGCCATCCGCAAAGGTTTTCACATTCCAAGGCAGCGGAGCTTGTTGCAAGCGTTCTAAAGACGCCGTCGGGCGCAGCACCCAAAAAAGCACAATAGACATGGCACTGATGACTAAAATCAATAGCCAAGTGGGGGGCCGAAAAGTACCTGATTTTGTTGAGGCGCTGGTTGCGGGCGTGTGTTGACTCATGTGTCTTTCCTGTTGCGATCACTGTTTTTAAAGCGGGTTTTTCGGTTGGCTTTCTCTTCCGCTTTTTGGGCGGCTCGTGCAGCCACTTCTTGCTCTTCAGTTTCGATCATAGCGGGGGTTTCTAAAGTGATATTCCCTAACATGCCGGCTCGCATTTCGTTAATCAGTAGCTCGCAAATTTTATGCAAGTTGACACGACCGCCACCGCTTAAAGCACCGCGTCTTTTAGCGGCCATTTCCAGAAATTCAAGCTCAGTGGCGGGAATGTCTTCTAGGTTATAGCGTTCACGTAGACGATCGGGGTAAGCTTTGATCAGGTAGTCGGCTAAATAAAAACCCACATCGTCGTATTCCATGGCGGTGTTTTTAATGGCACCGGTAGCGGCTAAG
>CBFHKY010000009.1:45825-47490 GCA_965656525.1 Pseudomaricurvus sp.
CGGCCACAGGATCCCCGGTGTGTCCAGCAGCAAAATGCCATTACCTAAATTGATGCGTTGTTGGCTTTTGGTGACGGCGGGTTCATCGCCGGTTTTTGCAATGATTCGATCCGCCAATGTATTGATAAGTGTCGACTTTCCAACATTAGGAATACCAACAATCATGGTGTGGATGGTTTTCACGCTGGCATTTTTTTCCGGTAGCATCTTGCGACACATCTCCAGCAGTGATTTTATTTTACCGGGCTCCTGTGTGCTAACAGCAAGGGTCTTAACACCTTTTTCTTTCTCTAGGTACGCCTGCCAAAGGGCCGTTATGTTTGGATCGGCCAGGTCGCATTTGGTGAGCACTTTGATACAAGGCTTGTCACCTCGTATTTTTTTGATAGCGGGGTTTTCGCTGGAATATGGGATTCGTGCATCCAGCACTTCGATCAGCAAATCGACTTGAGGCAACACCTCTTTCATTTGCTTTTGTGCTTTGTGCATGTGGCCGGGATACCAATGAATCGCCATGATGTGATGCCTGTGAGTAAGGGGTCAACGTATAAAGGCCGCTATTGTACTGATTACCGAGCAATGGCGACAGGGTAAGACAAAGTCGTCGCTGACTTGTTATAGTTGCCGCCGGAAAGTGCGATATCTCGATACGATAGAAGACTGTGGTGTAGATGAATCATGCGTTTGGGGTCAGGCAGCGTTGAGCAGGCAAAATAAATCCGTAGGGTTCGGTCACGAGCGTTCGTTGGTTAATGTATATGTAGCCAATCGTCCGCCGTTGTTAGCTTATCAACAACTTACGAGTTTGGTGCCTATGCAGCCAAGTGAAATAGCGTATATCGTTGCCAATAGCAGCAATCACTGGCGTAAAGCTTTTAACGTGTTAGCAAAGCTCATGCACGCTTTACCGGTACTGCCCAATACCGCTGACTCTCGTTGGCAGACATACCGAGATACGGCATTACTGCAGGCGACGGGTAATGAATCGCTGTTGTTTTCAGCTCCTCGTTGGCGAGAGCCAGCGATAGTTGCGCCACCCGTTCATATCATTGCGGGCAAAACCTACGCAGCCAGCCTGGATTTACCGCCGCTCACATGGCTAGATTCGTACTTTGCCGTTAATTTGTCTCATCAATTGGTGGTTGCGCCTTATTTGGATTATCGCCAGTTGAGCAATGCGCGAATCGATCAGCTGGCAGAGATCGTCACGCCTTGGCTGCAAATGGCTGCTGGCCATTTGCAGCAGGTTCAGAACAACAAGGTTGTCAGCGAATGTCTGTAGGTTACTCAGTGCCCGCCGATACGGTTGAGGTGGTGTACGAAATAAAGAAAAGCCGGTTTATCGCACGGGCTTGTCCTGCGCTTAATCGTGAGCAGGCGATGGCTGCGCTCGCACAAGCGCGCAGTGATTACCCAGATGCTCGCCATCATTGTTGGGCTTATGTCATCGGCAACCCATATTCACCCACAACAGTGGCGATGTCGGATGATGGGGAACCTTCTGGTACCGCTGGAAAACCGATCTTGAATGTCTTGCAGCACAAATACGTAGGTAACCTTATGTTGGTGGTGTCGCGGTATTTTGGTGGCATTAAGCTGGGTGCTGGCGGGTTGGTGCGGGCTTACAGCCAGTCTACTCAAATGGCGATGACCGAGCTGCCTTTG
>CBFHKY010000009.1:47589-50525 GCA_965656525.1 Pseudomaricurvus sp.
GGCATTAAGCTGGGTGCTGGCGGGTTGGTGCGGGCTTACAGCCAGTCTACTCAAATGGCGATGACCGAGCTGCCTTTGTCTGAAGTGGTGATGCTAGCTCAGCGCAGGCTGGTGCTGGGTTTTGCGCAAGAGCAACCAATACGCCACTGGCTGTCTCAACACGATGGCGGAGTGGTTGATGTACAATACAGTCATCAGGTGGTTATGACGATTGAGTGTCCAGATGCAGAGTTACCATTGTTGCAAGATTTTGCAGCCGGTCATCAAATTGATGTGGTTGAATCTTCGCAAGCCATTCTGACAGGGCGTTTTTGAGCCTTAAGGGATTGCGGTGTCAGAGCGGACACAGGCATGATCTAAACTGACCCATTGCCAAAACAAAAAACGCTATCCATACTGCGCGGTTTTTGCCAGTCACAAGCCATGATTGGGTTGTTGCTTAAACGAATATTGTAATAAAGAACTAAGGTACCCCCATGACGATTACAAAAGACAAGGTTGTTTCCTTCCACTACCGCTTAAAAGAGGAAGGCGGCGATATTTTTGAGGATTCTCACGATGGCAATCCTGTGCTGTATCTGCATGGGCATGGCGGTATGCTGGAAGGTTTGGCGAAAGCAATGGAAGGCAAGGCCGCTGGCGATAGCTTTGAAGTTACTTTGGCCCCCGAACAAGCTTATGGTCAGCGCAAAGAGGGAGCGACCCAACGTGTTCCTAAAAAACATTTATTAACTAAGGGTAAACTTCAGCCCGGTCAGATTGTGCAAGTAAATACCGAGAATGGTGCTCAAGAAGCGCTTGTGATCAAAGTCGGTTTAAAAAACGTGGATATTGACTCCAATCATCCTTTAGCGGGCAAGACTTTGGTATTTGCTGTTGAAATTGTTGAGGTCCGCGATGCCAGCAGCGAAGAAATCGCACATGGCCATGCTCATGGCGTTGGCGGCCATCAGCACGATTAACGCGATCCAACGATGCTGACGCGAGTACTGCTATTAACGCTTGGTTGGGTCAGCATTGTGCTGGGGGTTATCGGTATCTTTTTGCCCGTTTTACCTACCACGCCTTTTATTCTGTTGGCAGCTTGGTGTTTTTCCCGCTCCAGCCAGCGTTTTCATCACTGGCTGCGACACCACAAACATTTTGGCTTGATTGTGCGAACTTGGGAGGATGGCAAAGGCATTTCCCGAAAAATACGCACGCGTGCGCTGGTTTTATTGTGGGTCAGTCTGGTATCCAGCAGCCTGATAATGGGGCGGTTATGGGTCGCAATCGTGCTATTACTCACAGGCAGTGCAGTGACTCTGTATATGATGTCGCTGCCTGTGGTTGAAGAAGTCCCCATGAGTGATCCAGTAAACGATCGAGACGCGGATTGAAAGTGGTTGAATAACTTCTGCCTCTGCGATGGCTGATGCGTGGATCGAAGCTCAACATCGTTTACTTTGGGGTGTCGCACTTACATTAGGCTGTCGCTTTATAGGATTTCCCTTCGCACGATGAAACTTCGTTTTTTTCAAAAGCAGCGCGCCAAACAATATGGCCGTCGATTGAAACCATACCGCGATTTAAGTTTGCTGGGTGGCTCCAAAGGTTGGTTGAAAAGTGTGTGCGATTGCTGGCTGATTGCCAGTGAATTTTATTATGGTTTCCGTACTTTGCGGGGTGTTGATCCTTGCGTAACGGTATTTGGTTCGGCGCGTTTCGATGAAAACCACCGTTACTATCAACTGGCACGGGAGGTGTCGCGTCAGTTGGGTGATAGAGGCTTTGCCATTATGACGGGCGGTGGCCCAGGCATCATGGAAGCCGCCAATCGAGGTGCACGCGATGCAGGGGCTTTGTCGGTGGGTTGTAACATCGAGCTGCCGCACGAGCAGAAACCCAATCCCTATCTGGATGTTTGGACTGAGTTTAACCATTTTTTTGTGCGTAAAGTGATGCTGGTTAAATATTCACGTGCTTTTGTCGTGCTGCCTGGCGGGTTCGGCACCATGGATGAAGTTTTTGAAACACTGACACTGATCCAAAACGCCAAGATTCATCGTTTCCCACTGGTGTTAATGGGGGAAGCCTATTGGCATCACCTGCAAACGTTTCTGGATGAAACCATGTTAGCGGAAAATACCATCAGCGCCGATGATCTGGATTTGATGCTGGTGACCGATGACCCCTCTGAAGCTGTGGCGTTTATTCATCATTTCTGTAAGCTGGCAGGGGATTGTTAGGGGCACATCATAAGGTGTCACTGTGTGTCAGCAACTTGCCAAGGAGTCACTTCGATATTTAGGTTGTGCTCACCAAAAGTCATGGAAAGGTGCTCTTCGTCGATGTTGCAAAACACTTCCATATTGCGTTCAGCCCATTGGCCTAAAGTTGTTATGGCTGCCTCGTCAATACGATAGACACTAAGGTTGTTGAGCCCTTTGATGCTGGGCGACAGTCCTTCCCACCAGATGTCAGCACTGCGCCCGCTGTAGCAATAAATGCTCATATGTTGTGCTCGCCCACAGGATTGTTTGATACGGCGTTCATCGGGTTGCCCCACTTCAATCCAATGAGCAATTTGACCATGATCTTGTTTGCGCCATAAATCAGGTTCATCAGTGGTACTCAAACCTTTTGTAAAATGCAGCTGCTCGTCAGCATTCAGGGCAAAGGCCAGCACTCTGGCCATCATGCGTGCATTATTTTCAGACGGATGACGCGCAATGGTAAGGGTATGTTGCTGATAGTAATGACGTTGCAAGTCAGCAATGTTTAATTGAATTTTGAAGATGGTTGCTTTTAAAGCCATGATAAACTCGAACAAGTGTGTTCTTTGTATTGTAATCGAACTAAGTCATTGAATGGTGTGTCAGAGAGTTATTGTTGAAGTTAAAACATTACAGTCAAATTGTTAACGGTGGAAAAATAATGAAAGTGTTACGTAATAC
>CBFHKY010000009.1:50624-52590 GCA_965656525.1 Pseudomaricurvus sp.
AATGCGCGTCGTAAAGCTCAAGCAGGCCTTACACCGTTAGGGCAAAAAGTGGGGGATTTGCAAAGTCTAAATATCAATACTCAATGGCAGTCACCACCGATTATGCGCAGCTCCAGTAAAATGATGTTATCCGACAGCGCGATGGAATCGGCACCAGCGGTGAATGTTGGCGAGCAATCCGTCACCGCCACAGTGCAGACAGAGTTTCATGTTCGCTAAATCCGCATTGATGGCGTGAAGTTCAAGGCGCGCCATCAAAATATTCAAATCAGTTGGTTTCATAACCATAAGGGAGGAATAGAGACCATGAAAAAATGGATGCGTGGTACATCAGTTTTATTAGGGGGCTTGGCTTTGGTCGGATGCGCCAGTGATGGCGGTATTAGCCGCCAAGATACAAAAACCAGAATCATGATTCAGTATGCGGAAGTAGAAGCCGTAGAGCCTGTAACGTTCGAATCTGAAGCGGGTAAAACAGCTGCAATAGGGGGGCTTTGGGGGCTGTTGGCAGGCTCTTCTGGGGATAGAGGCGACTTGATCGGCGGGGCTCTAGCAGGGGCGGCTTTATTGGGGCTGACCACCAAAATTGCCGAAGGGGCATCCACCGGCACTGCTTATACGTTGCGCAACGTGGGTGGGTCAGCGCCTTATAAAATCATAACCGATGATAAACACGCACAAGTAGGCGATTGCGTGGCCGTAGAAACTGCTCGCACCACAAACGTTCGTCGCGTAGAGCAATCGTTGTGCCAGCCGAAAATGAATCATCCGGTCGAGCAAGAAATCGAAAAAGACATGCAACAGTCTGCGCTACAATGTGACACCGCTAAGCAGCATCTACTCAAAGCAACAACGGATACGGATATCAGTGCTGCGATCAAAAAAGTCAAAGTGCTGTGTGAGTGATCTTTCTGATTAAATATTGTTCGTCTCGGTGTCGGTCGTCGTGTTGTTTCCTGTAACAGGCATAGATTCTGCTTATTTTAAGTAGAGGATCTGATACCTTTATTTTGGATGAATATGGGTAGAGGCTTCAACGGACGGTGCAACCACGCTTAGGTGGGGTTGTATCCATTTATGCAGGACGTGCTGGAGGATTCATGGCTCGCGAACGTACAACGGAAATGACAGTGTTAGTGACACCAGATATGAGCAACTTTGGTGGCAATATGCACGGTGGTGAGTTACTGAAATTATTGGATAAGGTTGCCTACACTTGTGCCATGCGCTATTGCGGCAAATACGTAGTCACTTTGTCGGTGGATAAAGTGCTATTTAAAGGCCCCATTGCTATTGGGGAGCTGGTGTTTTTGAAAGCGGCAGTGAACTACACCGGTCGCACCTCTATGGAAGTCGGTATTCGTGTGACGGCGGAAAACTTGGAAGAGGGCACCGTACGACACACCAATTCTTGCTATTTCACGATGGTTGCCGTGGACAAAAACGGACGTCCTTCATCAATAGAGCCTTTGGAGCCTCGTACCGATGAAGAAAAAAGGCGGCTACAAGAAGCAGAACGTCGCAAAGAGCACCGGCTTGCCGCACCGTAATGTTGTAGGGATCTAGAGCCTAGCATCAACATATTGCACACATAGACAATGGGCTATATTTTCGATGTTAGGTTTAAACGTTTGCGATTTGTAGAGCGTTAACGCTCTACAAATGCTCGCTCAATCACATACTCAGCTTGGTAGCCATGACGGGATTCATTAAATCCAGCGGCATTCAACCATTCGCAACACTCTTTAAGCATGGCGGGGTTGCCGCACACCATGAAGCGATCCGTTGCTGGGTCGATGGTAGGCAAACCCATAGATTCAGTCAGCTCACCTGAAGCCAGCAGTTGAGTGATTCGCCCCTGTCGGTCAAATGTTTCACGCGTCACGGTCGGGTAATAAATCAATTGTTCTCTGACCAGTTCCCCTAGGTATTCATCGTTCGGCAATTGATTCAAAATCATGTCTTG
>CBFHKY010000009.1:52690-88755 GCA_965656525.1 Pseudomaricurvus sp.
TAAGCCAGTTCTGACACGGTGCGTACGCCGTGAGTTAATATGACTTTGTCGAATTGCTCATAAGTGTTCGGGTCGCGAATGATGCTCAAGAACGGCGCTAAGCCCGTGCCGGTACTGATCAGGTAAAGGTTTTTGCCGGGCAATAGGTGATCGAGTAACAAGGTGCCTGTCGGTTTGTTGCTCACTAAAATCTCATCGCCCACTTGAATGTGCTGTAGGCGAGACGTCAGCGGGCCGTCTGGAACTTTAATGCTGAAAAATTCCATCTCGTCATCGTAGTTAGCACTGGCAATGCTATAGGCTCTGGTCAACGGCTTGCCCTCTACCTCTAACCCAATCATGACAAACTGACCGTTCTCGAATTGCAGCCCACGTTGGCGAGTGGTACGAAAGCTAAATAAGCTGTCGTTCCAATGCTGTACTTGAGTAACGTTTTCTTTAAGCAGTTGTGCCATTGCGGCTTCCCCCATGAATTAAAACTTGCAGTTACTGTAACTGATGGCTAGCATATTTGATAAATGGATTATTTATTTAATATTAATCGGTTAATTCGATTAATTGTAGATGGATACCCATTCGTTTGTTAATTGAAGACGAGGCTCAGGTACGTGTTATGAAGTATTCCCTAAGGCAGCTGGAAGTCTTTTTGGCGGCGGCGCATTTTGAAAACATCACTCGGGCAGCGGATTCACTGGCCATGTCACAATCAGCAGCAAGCAGTTCGTTGCGTGATTTGGAGCAGCAATTCGATATACAGCTGTTCGATCGAGTGGGTAAGCGTATGCAGCTGAATGAGCTGGGTCGCTCATTGCGACCGAAAGCAGAATCGCTATTAGAGCAGGCGCAATCTTTTCAGCGGGACTTATCGTGTCATGAAGAGCTAGGTTTACTGAAAGTTGGTGCAACCATGACCATCGGCAACTATCTTGCTGTGGAAATGATGGCCACTTACATGAATGAAAATCCGGGCTCTGATGTTCAGCTTATGGTGGCCAATACGGCCAGTATTGCCCGACAAGTACAGAACTACGAGCTGGATATCGGTTTGATCGAAGGTGAATTGCAGCACCCCGACCTTGAGGTCATCCCTTGGCGTGAGGATGATTTGGTGGTGTTTTGTTCCCCCAGTGATCCTTTAGCTTCTAAGGACGAGATTACCGATGAAGATTTACTCAGTGCGCAGTGGGTGGTCCGAGAATCTGGCTCAGGGACACGTCAGGCCTTTGATCGTGCTATGCACGGATTGTTGGGGGATCTGCACTTGCGTCACGAATTGCAACATACAGAAGCCATTAAACGCGCCGTTGAGGCGGGTTTGGGCATTGGCTGCTTATCGGATATTGCCTTAAAAGATGCTTTTAAACGGGGGGATTTGGTACCCCTGCGAGTGCCTCATCGCGACTGGCATCGCCGTTTCTATATCATCATGCACCGACAGAAATACAGGGGCCCGGGAGTGGATCGCTGGTTGGATTTAAGTCAGCGTTACAATCCAACCGGTGTTTAAGGGCAGTAACATACGATCTACGACTATTGAGGATGCAAGCTTCCCTGAGGTGTTCTGCCTCAGGCGGTAGCTAATACCTTTTTACGTTCATCGTAAAACTCGATCAGGTTATCGACCACAGCTTGGTCGTAGGGTTTTAAGCCGCTAAGAACCATGCGTTTTTCCCCTGAGCCTATGCATTGCCCACCGTCTTTGAATAAAAATCGCAAACACACATTGCCACGTCTGCCTTGTACATCCAGCGTGGCGGTATCCAGTTCCAATTGAATATTGGAAAACTGTAACGTCTCCAATGCAATGCTCATGGATTCGTAAATCACCAGTGGACGATTTGGGTTCACCATCACGCCGTGTTTTTTCCATAGTGGAACCAGCACGTGAGGAAAAGTTTCCCCTGAAAATGCCACGTATTCCTGGACCAGTTGTTCGATACTGGTTTTGTTGTGTTGGCGATGTCCTTGAGTATTCACGGAAAGATAGGTTTTACCGGTGGCATCTTGAATGTCGAAATGATCGTTACTGTCTTCAGCACACTGCAAGGTTACGCCGTCGTTCACCATATCGGTGAATTTGACTGACATCGTTTGCGACAGCCCAAGTTTGTGTAACGATACGGCAAACAATAGATCGCCGGGTACGCAGAAACGCTTGGCATCCACATCGTGAATGGGATTGAAATCCCGTGCGACGCCTTTGGCAAAATTGCTGGCTTGCTGGCGGGTAAACACAAACCCGCCGTCAGTGGGCGTGAAATATCGATCTAACGGCATAGTGATTGTTTAAGCTCTAAAATTAAGGGCGCAAATTCTACCAGCCTTGCCCTCAAAAAAAAATTGGTTAATGTAAACCCAGATTTTACACTGCGCGATAAACGGCTCGGCTGTCGATGTTGAGAGGTCGTTATCGTTTTTTTGCACGCGGCAGACAGTCAGTAGAAAGAGTCTGTAGGTATTTGCCTCTTATTGGTGGTACCTTACGGCCAATAAGGCGATGGGTGTGTTGTATGCTCTTACAAGTAGCCGGATGACTCTATCGAGAGGAGACACAGGATTGAACGATATTGAAATATACATTCGCGAGCCGGCGATGAAACGCGTGCTGGGCTGGATTCAAAGCCATCTTGGCCCGCTAGAGGATGTCCCTGTTGCGAAGTCGCAAACCGGCGTGCGAATGTATTTGGCACAGGGCCAAGAGTCGTCGATTCCAGTGATGATTCAAACCGCCGTAGAAGGTGGCCCTTATGTGGGCATTTGGTTTGATTCTCCCGACACTCCTTGGGCTACCGATGTAGAGTGTGCCCGCGCAGCTTGGGAAGCTTTTGGGCTACCGGTACAGTGTGACCCAGGGCCTGACTTTGAGGATCAAGATGACTTCTTTCGCATCGATGCTGATGGCGAACAAGTGATTCATCTAAAAGGGGGCTCACTGGGCACGCGATAGCTTGAAGCTAATAGAAAACACATAAACCACAACGCTGATGAGTTACCACCGATGGAAGAATTAATAGAAGAGTTGCGAGAGCTTGGAGAAGATATTCCCGTACCGCTTGAGCTGCCCGATGACGATCAGTTAGTAGAGGCTTTAGAGCAAATCTTGATGCCGTTGCACCCGGATTTTCGTGAATTTTTGATGTCGGCTTCTGACGTAGTGTGTGGTTCATTGGAGCCGGTAACGGTTGCGGATCCTCACTCGCACACCTACTTGCCGGAAGTCACGGCCAATGCGTGGGATAGCGGTATGCCACGGGATATGGTGGCGCTCTGTGAAAGCCCTGAAGGTTATTATTGCGTGTCTATGGATGGTGAAGTTCGTCTTTGGCGCGCTGGCGACTATGCCGAGGAGGAATGGGAAAACGTGTGGTACTGGGTAAGAGACGTATGGATGCGAAGCTAACCCAGATTAAAAGTGGGTTAGCTTTGAGGGCGGGGCGCTTGTTGATGGCGCTAACCGCCTGACACAAAGCTAACGCTTTATCCCATACCGAGTTATCGCTCAGCTTGCGATAACTGTCACCGTCATCAATCTGTTACCAATGCGACTTTTATTGCATGCAGCTGCACTTGCGCATGCTTGAGGCCGGTGAGTGTGGCCTGCTTAATCTCTTCTAGAAAGCTCACTTCTTCTTCTCGAATGTTGGGGTTTACTTTTGCCAAGCTGGCCAGTCGTGATAGTTCGCTGTCGTAGTAAAGTGTCGCCTGTTCACAGGCTTGTGTAATCAGCTGCTCACGTTGCTTTTCAGCCTGCGCTTCAAGATGTTCAGCAATACGCTCAATATCTTTTCGAGCATGCTCAACAATTTGCTTGGCCGTCGCGCCTTTAAGGCGTTGCTCTAATTTGTAGAAGTGATCTTCTTTGACAATGCCCTCTAAGGCGCGCAACTGATTATCCGTGACTAGCCGGAAATAGCATTGATTTAAAAAACGCTGCAATTGCAGATACTTTGGCGCTGTAATCTGAACCGAAAACAGCGATTCAATCAATAAGCTACCCGGTTTAAGTGGCGGTAATTTCATTGTGCAAACCGAGACGTTACCGCGCTCAGTGCTTAGCACCAAATCCATAACACCTGTCACCATAGGGTGTTCCCACGTGAGGTAATGAAAATCCTCGCGGCTCAGAGCTTGTTGTCGATTGAACGTGCCGGTGAGGCCTTCATCGGGTAGGCCGGGAAACTGATCGGTATGCATGTGATCCGACGGGTGGGCAATGATACTCAAATCGCTCTGGGTTTCGGCGTCTACACCGTAACAGTCAAAAGCTAAGTCCATATAAGCGGGTAAGGCGTCATCTTCGTCCAACTCAGTGAGGCGTTCGACTCGCTCGGCAGCAATATGAGGTTTGCATGAATTGAGCTCTAACAATCGATCACGCCCGCGTCGGAGCACATCCAACATCTGTTCTCTTTTAGCTGCTGTAGCCTTGATCAGAGCATCAAGTGCTACCGTATCCATCAGCGCTGCGGGTAAATCGTCTTTGAAGAGTTCATAGATGGCGTGCCCAATGGGGCATACTTGCTCAAACGCATTCAGCCCTTGGTGGTACCACTGAAGCAAGTGGTCCTCTTCGCTGCCATTTATAAACGGTACATGAATCTGTACCACTTGTGTTTGGCCAATACGATCCAGACGCCCAATACGCTGCTCTAATAAATCTGGGTTGCTAGGCAAATCCAGCATGATCAGATGATGAGCGAACTGAAAGTTACGGCCTTCGCTACCGATTTCAGAGCAAATCAATACTTGTGCACCGTCTTCTAGGTCAGCGAAATAAGCGGCGGCACGGTCTCGTTCAATCAGGCTCAATGATTCTACAAACACGGCACTGCGAGTACCTTGGCGCAGGCGTAATTGCAGTTCAATATCTTGTGCGGTGTGAGCATCTGAGCAAATTACCAGTGCTTTCTGCTGACGATGTTCTTTTAGCCAAGCGGTGAGCCACTTCAATTTCGCTTGTGTCTCGTGTTCCGCTGTCTCGTTTTCTAGGGGGTAGGTATGCAGCTGGCGTTCAGGAAACCCTTTGACCGCGGCGCGGGTATTGCGGAACAAAACACGTCCAGTGCCGTAGCGATCCAACAGCTGTTCTATCAAGCGATTGCGGCCTTCTGTGTAGGCCAGCTCCTCGGTGATGTCTTGCTCTAGTAAGGTTGTTAGCTCATTTTTAATGGCACTATCAATGGTATTGTCCGCATCATTTTGCAGTGCTTCAATCCATTCGTTTACGCCTTGAAACTTGTCTTGTTCGGTCTTGAAGTGCTCTAAATCAAAATAGCGGTCAGGGTCGAGAAGCCGCAGTCGTGCGAAGTGACTTTCTAGGCCCAATTGTTCTGGAGTAGCGGTTAACAGTAGTAGGCCTCGTGAGCGCTGGGCCAGAGCTTCCACGGCCGTATAAGCTGGGCATTGTTCATCTTTCTGCCACTGTAGGTGATGAGCTTCATCGATCACCAGTAGATCCCAATCGCAATCTAGTGCTTGTTGATGCCGTTTAGGGTTGTTGCTGAGAAAGTCGACACTGCATAAAATCAGTTGCGCGCTTTCAAAAGGATTAACCGTTTCGAGGAGTTCTTCCGGCAGTTCATCTTCCTCTTCTTGTGAGCTTTCGATGTCCTGACAACGCTGTTCATCCAGTAAGGTAAACACTAAATTAAAGCGTCGCAGCATTTCTACCAGCCACTGATGTAACAGCGAATCTGGTACTGCAATCAGAACTCGGTGGCTCAAACCTTTTTGCAGTTGTTGGTGAATAATAAGGCCAGCTTCAATGGTTTTGCCTAGGCCGACTTCATCGGCTAGGAGCACTCGCGGTGCGAAGCGTTGCCCTACCTCGTGTGCGATATACAATTGATGAGGGAGTAGTTGAACTCTTGGGCCGATCAATCCTGTCACATTTTGTGCGGCCAGCGCTTGCTGTTGGATCAGGGTTTCTTGGCGTAGCTTGTAATGTTTAAGCTTGTCGAATTGCCCAGCAAACAGTCGGTCGAGGGGCTTATTAAAATGAACAAAACAGTCCAGTTCCATTTCGGCCATATTGATCAGATCGCCAGCGGCATTTTGACCGAGGTAGGTGATGTATTCATTTTTTTCCAGCAGGGATTCAATCACCATGCTGATGCCGTCCAAGTTTTGAACCGTATCACCTACACGGTACTTCACGCGAGCCAGAGGGGTATTGTTGCTGGCGTATATGCGTTGCTCTCCGGCAGCGGGAAAACTAATACTGATGAGCCGGTGATCGACACCGTTGACAATGCCTAACCCTAATTCGGGTTCTGTATTACTGATCCAGCGTTGTCCAAGAAAAAAATCGGTCAATGGGTACCTCACGGAAATTGAATGTTGAATCTGTTATTGCTGGGAACTCTGGACGTCCAGTCGAACAAACCAAAAGCCCCTTATTAGTAGAATTATGTTGGTCATTCAAGGCGTGTCACGTAGCCAAGTGACAGCGCCTATCTAATAGCAATAAGTTTGTAGCAGTAGGGTGTACCAAAAACATTACGCTTCGATGATGGCTCCTTTGCCCATACCTTCAAACGCTTTTACACGGAAGTAGTCGTCCGGCCACTGCTGCTTGAGTGTGTTGGCAATGTGCTGTGCAATCAGCTCGACGGTGGAATCCGAATCGATTAAATAACACTGCTGTTTAGGCAAACTAAGTTCGAAAGCCCCTTGTGCGGTGGTGTAAGCAAAGGACAGTGTGTTGTCTTGTGCGGAGGTGATATCTTCTTGGGTGCCAATGTAAATATCGCGAAAACGCTCTGCCCACATTTCCTCTAGTACGGTATCTTTTTGGTGATTGCGCGTGATTTCAATCGTAGAGCGGTGGCCGTGAGCGATACGTTGGCAATTGCCGTCGTGTTTTTTTAGGCCGTGGCTGTAATGATAGTAAGCACCGGAAATGGCTTCGCAGTGAAACGCCAGCTCCAAATCTTCCAGTGTCTCAGGCAGAAGTTTGCGGACCTGCTCACAGCACCAGTTACTGGCATGTTGTGGTGTAATGGTTTCGGTATCCACCAAGGCAATGGCACTTTTAGGGGCGCGACAAACTAACGTATTGTCGCCATAGTGCCAGTGAATAATGTATTGATCATCGGTTTCTTCAAGCGTTAATTGCTTCGATTGTAGAGGCACTACGAGGCGGTGGTCGATTTCATTATCCAACCATTGACGCAATGTTTTTTTAACCACACCAAAATCACAGATCATGCCTTGCTGATCCAATTGACCACTCATTACCGTGCTGGCGATCCACGTTTCACCTAACATGCCACGGGTTGGATGAAGGTAGCTGAAATCAACGTTAATCAGGTTGTCCACAAACAGTTGCATAGGTGCCAAGCTTTTAAGGATAGTGAGATCTTATTTTAACTGACTCAAGCCGATGCGGCCATGTTGGATGTGTCGCTGGGAAAATGTTTATGCCTTCACTACACTATCGCGCGGTTAGGTGTGCATTGAATGTGCGTATTTTTTAAACAAAACAGAATCATATGAGTAATGAAATGAGCCGTGAACGCCAAGTGCAGCTGATCCCGTGTTGGCTGGAGCTTTTGCAGTCAGAATTCGACCAGTCATATATGCAGCAGTTGCGTACTTTTCTACAGCAAGAAAAAGCGCAAGGTAAGGTGGTGTATCCACCGGCACCTGAAATGTTTAATGCTTTTAATAGTACTCCTTTTGAGCGGGTGCAAGTCGTATTACTGGGGCAAGATCCTTATCACGGACCACAACAGGCCCATGGGTTGTCTTTTTCTGTTCGGCATGGCGTGAAAATTCCCCCGTCGTTGCGCAATATTTATCAAGAGATTCACCAAGACCTAGGGATTGCTCCCCCGTCACACGGTTGTTTACAGAGCTGGGCTGATCAGGGCGTGCTGCTTTTGAATGCCACATTAACTGTTGAGCAAGGCAATGCGGGCTCGCATCAGAAGAAAGGGTGGGAATCATTTACCGATGCCGTGGTGAATCATTTGAACCGAGAAAGACAAGGCTTGGTGTTCATGCTGTGGGGCAGCTACGCACAGAAAAAAGGCAAAATGATTGACCGTGAGCGACACCTTGTCTTGGAATCTCCGCATCCTTCGCCCCTGTCCGCTCACCGAGGATTTTTAGGTAACCGGCACTTTTCTCAAGCTAATGCCTATTTACAGCAGCAGGGAAAGCCCGGTATCGACTGGTCTGTACCAGCGTTTTAATGCGTTGCTGAGCATTTTGGCAGCCTTGAAGTGGAGCCGCTATGATCAGTGTGCATCAGAGAGAGTCACCCCCGAATGCCTGTTATTGCAGCATGGCCATTGCCGCTTCCATGTCGCTGCTTAGGTCTTCCGCTTCTTCGGCGTGCATATCGGAATCTAAGCCTAACCGCTGAAACGCTGTGACTTGCGAATAATCCACACGAGCCATCGGGTGCTCGCTGCCCATGTAGCTTTGCAGCATGGCAACAGTGACAATATCAGCATAGTCGGCGCTTGGCTGCTCACGCGTAAAATCGAGGTACTGATTGGGTACTTTGCGCAGTACATCGGGGAAACCCCAAGCGGTTAAGATACGAGTACCCAGCAGAGGGTGTAATCGCTCGATAGCCTTGTCCAGTGTCATACTGTCTCTGAGCAGCTGAGGGTGATCTTCGGCATAGGTTAGGATGGGCAGTGCGCCTATTTTGTAAACTAGACCTGCCAGTGTGGCTTGGTCGGGACGCAATGTTGTGCAGTGCTTGCAGAGTAAATGACAGATACCTGCAATTTCTGTTGATCGGCTCCAGATGTCTCTGAGTCGTCGATCGATGATATCCGAAGTGGCTTGAAACATTTGTTCCATCGCCAATCCAGTCGCGATGTTGCAGACGTAGTCCATCCCTAAGCGCATCAGCGCCATGTTTAAGTTTTCAATTTTATGGGATGCCCGTATTAAAGGGTTGTTGGCTACTTTGATAACTCTGGCCGTGAGTGCTGCATCATGACCAATGACGGCTGCCAAATCAGCGATGCCGGCCTCGGGGTCGTCTGCGATCTCGCGCACACGCAATGCTGCTTCGGGTAGCGTGGGTAAGACAATGGTGTCATTTTTAATCGCTTCGATCAGTTCTTGACGAACGGTCTCAACAACTTGGTTCATAAGTACATCCTGGTCGACATGCCGGCTATCGATTTTAATCCGATCACCGGCAGGGTAGGGTTAAGCCAAAAGCCAACCCTCAGGAAAGACTTATGACTCTTTAGTTATAGCATAGGGTAAGCTTAATGGAGTTAGTGCGCTGTGACTCTCATCACCCATAACCACTGTTGATAAGGCCGAGTCAGCTACGACGGCCAGAACGCGCCAACCATCATTCGTGTTTATGGCATTCACGACGGTTCCAGCTTTTCTGCCTGTTTCTTTATTGAATACATCGACACCAGGCCGAATTTCTTGAATGTCATTTGCCGCGCTAAAGAGATGCATATGTTGCTTGAGCTGCCCTTTGTAGTGGAGCCTCGCCACAATTTCTTGGCCGGTATAGCAGCCCTTTGTAAAGCTGATCCCCGCGATAGATTCCGCTTGTAAGTTAAGCTCTTGTGGCAGAAAAACCTCTTTTGTCGCCGTGGTCACCCAGCCCCTAGCGTGCTCGATATCCAGCTGTTGCCAGAAAGTGCAGGGCGCTGAGGGGTTGATTTGATCGAAATGAGCGGTACTCCACAGCTCCCAAGCATTCTCACTACGGCAAATCACCAAACTGCCATCCGTTTTTTGAACAGTTTGGTTCGCAACAGTGGGCAGTTCTTCGTTCAGAGGTGCCAAGTTGTTGATCGACTGAACCTGGTTCAGTGAGCCAGTCATACCCATACCTTTCCACTCTAAAGCTTTGATGGTGGCTTTAGAGAAGACAATGTACTTGCCTAGTGACGCGATAAACACAGATGCGATATCTGAAGGCACTTGTAATAAAACAGTTTGCTCATTCAGTTTGACCCCGTTGAAATTGGCAATCATACGGCCCTTTGGGGAGC
Source organism: Pseudomaricurvus sp. (assembly GCA_965656525.1). Lineage (GTDB taxonomy): Bacteria > Pseudomonadota > Gammaproteobacteria > Pseudomonadales > Cellvibrionaceae > Pseudomaricurvus. The sequence continues at coordinate 62,680 of CBFHKY010000009.1, forward strand.
AGTGTGCTCCGTGAAACAGCATGCCAACTGGAGCTTTGACGACATCGCAGGTGGTTTGTCCCTGCAAAAATTTTAGTGTGTCTGGCCCGCTAACTTCTAACCAGCTCATATGATGGATCAGGCAAGTTGTCGGGGTGGAGGTATGCGCTTCAGTCATAAAAAACACTTCTATTTACAATTGAAATATGAGCGTTGAGTTTATCATAATTTGTTCGTGACATATCTAGGTACTGCTGTTTGTAAATGCAGTTAAAGCAATCCTCGCGGCTTGCACCAGCTGTCGTTATAATGCTTCTTTTGACAGACATAGGTGGGGCGTTAATGGATAAGAATCGTTTGGTTTGGGCTAGTCGCCGCGGAATGTTAGAGCTGGATTTGGTTCTTTTGCCATTCGTAGAAAATGTCTATGACTCTTTAGCGCAAGAGGACAAAGATCGTTTTTGTGCACTCATGGAGTGTGAGGATCAAGATTTGTTTTCGTGGTTTTTAAAACGTAATGACCCAGAAGATGCAGAGACGCTAAAAATTGTGGAAATTGTCCGTGCCAACACTGGCATACAAGCTAATTCATAATCGCAGTTGCTCGAATGAGCTGTCCGAAGGCGTTGTCTATCCGTCTAGGATGGCTTTGGGGGTACATTGCGGTCTGGTTATTTTGACGGCGTTCGCACTTGTTTGGTTTTCGCCTCGAATGTCGTCGTTGCTTTTCTTATTCAGCGATCTTGAACTGGATCACTTTTGGGAGTTGCTTGAGAGGGGGCTTTACTGGCTGGTATTGGCAGGAGTCGGTATCTTGGGCTGCCGGCAATGGGCCAGTCAGCCTATCTACAAGCTGGAGATCCGAGACGATTACCGTCAAATTTCTCTGCTAAATGCCAATGGAAAGCCGCTCTCGGTCAAGGTGGTGATCGGCTGGCGTCTGTTGCCTTATTGGATTCAATTGAAAATCTATACTAATGAGAAAGGCTTAATTCAGAGGGTGCCGACTTCTTTACTTTTATGGCCTGACAGTACTGGTGCCGAAACACAACGAAAGCTCCGTATAGCGAGCCAAGCAGAGCTTAGCCGCTCAGAATCAGATCAAGCTCAGGGTTGATCTAATCCAGAGTTGAGCTGATTCAGAATTTAATTCAACCGAGAGCCTTCACCTTTCCTTTAAGCTGGCATGCGAATGTGGATCGCTTAAGCCAATCATTGCTTCACGAATACAGCTTGCCCCGCAAAGTTCATGGGTACCAAAATGGTGTCCTTCGCTACGGGGGAGGTTTCTGGATGGTCTAGCGAGTAGTGCAGGCCTCGACTCTCTTTACGTTCCGTTGCGGATCGGATAATCAGCTCCGCAACAGTGGCAAGGTTGCGCAACTCAATCAAGTCGTTCCCCACTTTGTAGTTGCTGTAATATTCCTGAATTTCTTTTTGCAGTAACTTGATGCGGTGAGTCGCACGTTCCAAACGCTTTTGTGTGCGCACGATGCCTACGTAATCCCACATAAAGCGACGCAGTTCGTCCCAGTTGTGAGAAATGACAACGTCTTCATCGGAGTCTGTCACTCTTGAAGAGTCCCAAGCCGGTGCCAGTTGAGGCGTGGGAATCTCCGGCAATGAGTCACGAATGTGTTCAGCTGCAGACTGGGCGTACACAATGCATTCGAGCAAAGAATTACTGGCCATTCGGTTGGCGCCATGCAAGCCAGTAAATGAAGTTTCGCCAATGGCATAAAGCCCCTGTAAGTCCGTTCTGCCGTAATGATCAACCACTACACCACCACAGGTGTAATGCGCTGCAGGTACTACTGGGATAGCTTGTTGGGTAATATCAATCCCAAACTCTAGACACCTAGCTTTTACTGTTGGGAAATGCTCGCTAATAAAGCTTTCAGGTTTATGGCTGATATCCAAGTACAGGCAATCACTCCCTAAGCGTTTCATTTCATGGTCGATCGCGCGAGCTACGATGTCTCGTGGCGCCAGTTCTTCGCGTTCGTCAAAGTTGTGCATAAAGCGCTGGCCATTGGGCAGCTTTAAGTAAGCGCCTTCACCGCGTAAAGCTTCAGTCACAAGAAACGAACCCGCTTTGGGGTGATATAGGCAGGTGGGATGGAACTGGTTGAATTCCATATTGCTCACGCGACAACCCGCCCGCCACGCCATAGCAATGCCGTCGCCACTGGCACTGTCTGGATTGCTGGAATACAAGTACACCTTACTGGCACCACCAGTGGCCAAAATAACGGATTTGGCTTGAAAGACCTCAACCAGTTCGGCTTCTCGGTTGTAGACATAGCTGCCAGTGCAGCGCATTTTCCCGCTTTCCATGTCCGGCGCAGTGAGCAAATCGACAGCGATATGGTTTTCGAAAATGGTCAAGTTTTTGGCTTGTGCGACCTGTTCAATCAGAGTGCTGTGGACCGCTTTACCGGTCGCGTCGGCACTGTGAATGATTCGACGATGGCTGTGGCCTCCTTCTTTGGTTAGGTGGTATTCCGTGCTGTCGTGCAATTTTGTGAATTGAACGCCTTGCTCCACAAGCCATTGAATAGAGCCTTTACCGCGCTCTACCGTGAATCTAACGCTGTCTTCGTGGCATAAGCCAGCACCAGCTCGTAAGGTATCGGCTACATGATTTTCGGTGGAGTCGCTGTCGTCCAAAACAGCCGCAATTCCACCTTGAGCATACCAAGTGGAACCTTCGTTCAGCGTGCCTTTACTCAGCACGGCAACGCGAGCGTCTTTCGCTAGGCTAAGCGCCAGCGTTAAACCAGCAGCGCCGCTGCCTATAATAAGAACATCAAATTGATGGTGGTATTGACTCATATCAGTGTGGCCTTTTGTACTGAATGACCTTGCTCCCAAAAGGCGCGTAGTATATACATGCTGGGACTACGGTGGTATCGCTAGGTAACTAACATTTGTTTAAAGATTTTGGCAAGCATACGCTTTGATGGCGATTTAAGACCATAAATATTTGCTCATAATGAACTTAGTATGGGGTTTATAGTCATACCTTCGCTTTGTACGCCTAATTAGTATGAGCACGGCCGACCCCGTCGTTGCGTGAGCGGCATGCACACATAAAGAGGCTGGTCTATATCCGCGCTTACAGATAAAGAATGCCTGTTCTCGATAATATGTAATGGATTCTCAAGAGCTTGATAGCTGAAAAGGTATCTGGTTTTTGTGTTAATGTGTTTTTGTTGGGGTGCTTCTCAGCATTTTTTGCTCGATGTTGTTGCCGCCCGTCGCTAGGCGGCATCATAAAGAGAGGCTATGGAGATAATAAATGAAGGCGCAGACAGCGCAACAGACCGATCAACAATTGGTTGAGCGAGTCCAAAAGGGCGACAAACGAGCTTTTGATCTTTTGGTGTTGAAGTATCAGCATAAAATGGTGTCAGTCGTCAGTCGCTACATACACGATTCACACGAAGTGTACGATGTAGTGCAAGAAGCTTTTATTAAAGCTTACCGAGCACTGGGTAATTTCCGTGGGGATAGCCAGTTCTACACTTGGCTGTATCGTATTGCCATTAATACGGCAAAAAACTATTTGGTTTCAAGAGGGCGTCGTCCGCCATCTTCGGATGTGGACATGGAAGATGCCGAGTTTTATTCCGGCAGTGACATGCTGAAAGACGTAAACACACCGGAAAACAATATTTTTCGCGATGAGCTGCAACTGGCTGTTGATAGAGCCATAAAACAGCTACCCGAGGATCTACGTACCGCGGTGACGTTGCGGGAATTTGAAGGTCTTGGCTACGAAGACATTGCTGAAATCATGGGCTGCCCAGTAGGTACAGTGAGATCTAGGATATTTCGTGCTCGCGAGGCTATTGATAAAGTCGTTGCCCCCATGTTGGACGGAGCAGGGCTGAAAAGCTAAGGCCAAAAGACGAGTTTCATCTTCTGCGAGATGAAAAACGGCAAAAGCTGAACAAAGGCTGAACTTTCTGATTTTTCGTTAGTCAGATAGTCATCGAGTTAAAAAGCAGTTTATGAGTGCATTGGCTCTTCAAAAGCGGTGCGTAGTTGAACAGTTTACAGACAGTGTTATGAAAGGCGAATGACATTTATGGCAAACCAGTCTCATGCAGTAAAACATCAAGATCATCTCAAAGAATCGCTGTCCGCACTTATGGATGGCGAAGCTTCTGAGTTAGAGTTACGCCGAATCCTAAAGTCTGTTGAGGGTGAGGCTGAACTCGCCAATACGTGGTCGCGGTATCAATTGGTGTCTTCTGTGATGAAGCAGGAATCGTTACCCCATTCTCTGATGGACCTCAGTGGCTCGATCAGCGAAGCTTTGGCCGATGAGCCGGTTCCGGCCCAGCAAACGGGTAAAAAGTGGTTTGGACTGCCATCTGCAGGTTTTGGTTCTGGCCTATCAAAATTAGGCGTTGCTGCTTCTGTGGCGGCAGTGATGGTGTTTTCAGCCCAGGTTGTTATGCAAACACCCGCTGAGGATGTTGGGTCTGTTGCGAGTTCGTCCGCTTCTACGAGTACCGAGCCCGCTATATCGTCATCTTCTGAGCGACTGTTGCAAGCAGGACCAGCACCAACGCTTCCGGCAGGTTTCCAGTCGCCTTCGGTTGCGACCCGTACCGTCAGTAGTCACCCCAGCATGCAGCGGGCGACATCCCCCGTCATCAATCGCGTGCCCTCTCAAGCAAGTGGTCAGCCGCCAGTTGAGGTTCAGCTTTATCTGAAAGAAATCATGGATATGCACGCAGGCAATGCGGCTTTGAGTACCGGCCACGGAATGTTACCCTACGCGCGTGCCCCTGTACTTGAGGAATGACGCCTAAGTGTTAGAAATCATTCAGTAGAGTAATGCTTTCATTGAATGTTAAGTGGATGTTATAAATTGGCATCTGGCCTAAGAGGATGTTGAGCGTTAAAGCTTTACATCCTTTTTTGTTTGTTGCTTCATATGAAGCATCTTTCACCGTTTTGCTCTTAATTGAGTGTGGCAGGAAATTGAGTCGCCATCTTTTTTGTCGTCAACAATGTTAAATAAAGTAGTTATCACGCATGCTGATCCGTCTTATTAGCTCCACTTTATTGTTTTGCCTTTTGTTCGGGTATGTATCGGCTACTCGCGCTGAAAGTCCAGTGACGCAAAATGAGCGATTGGTTTGGCTTGCCAACATGTCGAAGGCAATGCGTGAACTTAGCTACCAAGGCCTATTGACCTATGAATTTGCGGGTAACCTGCAGTCTCTGCGCTTAACCCATCGTGTCGCAGATGGCTTGGAATACGAACAATTAGAGTTTTTGAATGGCCCTGATGTTCGTATCGAGCGCAATGGCCGTAATGCTTTGTGCTTATCAACAGGAGATCTTTTGCTTCGCGGTATGCAGCCTCTGATTGATGAGAACGGAGGGCTTGATAAGTTTTACCATTTTTACAACCGTGGCGTTGAGCGAGTGGCGGGGCGTGAAGCTTACATCTTGCACGTGGTTCCAAAAGATAACCTTCGATACGGTTACAGTTTTTCCATCGACAAAGAAACTTTTTTGCCGCTGGCTTTGCTGATTATGGAAGATAAGCGAAAAGCCATAGAGCGGCTGCAATTTTTAAGTCTAGACTTGCAGCCAGATGATAGTTGGGTTGCTGATGTCGGTGCGACGTCTCAAGTGAAGTCAGCTCCGCTAGTCGGTTGTGATCGTGAGGTTAAAAACTTGAGCTGGAAGCCGAGCTGGGTGCCGCCTGGCTTTGTGGGCAGCGGTAGGGCCGTTTCTGAGTCTCATGGCGAAATCAGAACTTATACCGATGGGCTTGCGGCACTGTCTATTTTTGTGTTGCCAATGACTGATCGTGTTGCTGCACAAGGTAAGGCGCAACGGGGCGCCACTGCAGCTTATATGCAGCAATTGCAGCACAATGATCAAATTTTCACCATCACAGTTGTCGGTGAAATTCCCGCGCGAACGGCGCAGCGCATTGCGAACTCCATTTCATGGGCGAGTGCAAACCCTGTAGATGCCGACACAGCGTCTTCCGGTACCCCAGCCGCTGCAGAGTTAATCCAAAAAGCTGGTGATGACCCTCTATGATTACTGAAACAGGACGGATTGTTGCGATCGAAGATGATTGTCTGTGGGTGGAAACCGTACAGAAATCAACTTGTCAGTCCTGCGCCGCAGAGAAAGGTTGCGGGCAAAGTCTTGTGTCAAAGTGGGGCGGCCAAACAAGTTTTATTCGGGTGCTTTTGGAAGGGCGAGAACCAGAAGACTATCGCTTGCACGATTTGGTTTCCGTAGGCATTCCTGAGGAAGTTGTGGCGAAAGGTTCTCTGTTTGTTTATCTCACGCCGCTGTTGGGTTTAGTGGTCGCAGCTCTTGCGGGAAATGCTTGGGCCTTGTCGGAAGGTGCCGTTATGCTGTTGTCGCTGTGTGGTTTTGGTGGCGGGGCTTTGGCTGTTCGCTACCACAGCTTTTATTTCCGCAATGATCGGCGTGTTCAGCCAGTGCTTTTAGATGACACAACGCCCGTGTTGTGGTCCAACGATACTCCTCAATCGGCGTCTTAAAAAGCGGGTCGCTCCGGTGATCTGTCATTCTTTTTTTCGCAATCCCTTGTCTGAATCTCTAGAGATCATTGAACTCTCGTTCACTGCGGCTGTCTTTCTATTCGTACGTTTTGTTAACTTGATAGAAGGTTTTGGTACATGATGAAGCGACTTTATCCAACGTTTACTTGCATGCAGGTTGTGTTGTCTATTTGTCTTTTTCTCGGGTTCAGCCAAATCAGTTTTGCTCGTGGCGGGCTGCCTGATTTAACAGAGTTGATTGAACAGGCCTCTCCGGCTGTTGTGAAAATAAACACCGTAGAGCGAGCAAAAGGTCGTTCCGGCGCTTTACCCTTTGGTGGTCGACAACAAGAAATCCCCGAGCTTTTCCGGCATTTTTTTGAACAAAGACCAAATCAAGGCCGCCCTGTGCAATCTATGGGGTCAGGTTTCATCATATCAAAAGATGGTTACATCCTAACCAATAATCATGTGGTAGAGGGTGCAGACGAAATTCAAGTGCGCCTAATAGATCGTCGTGAATACGAAGCTAAAATTGTTGGTATGGATGAGCAGTCCGACCTAGCACTGCTAAAAATAGAAGAAACGGATCTGCCAGTCTTAAAACTCGCGGATGATGAAAATCTTAAAGTGGGGCAGTGGGTGCTGGCGATCGGTTCGCCTTTCGGTCTCGACTTTTCAGCCAGTGCAGGCATTGTCAGTGCGATTGGTCGCAGCATCCCTAACGGAAAGCACGGCAACTATGTGCCGTTTATTCAGACCGATGTTGCTATCAATCCAGGTAATTCAGGTGGGCCGTTATTCAATTTAAACGGTGAAGTGGTTGGTATCAATTCACAAATTTACACCCGTTCAGGCGGCTCTATTGGTTTGTCATTTGCTATTCCTGCTGGAGTGGCAAAACAGGTAGTGGCTCAACTGAAAGAAAAAGGTCGTGTTGATCGAGGTTGGCTAGGTGTTGTGATACAAGAAGTTAATCGAGATTTGGCAGAATCTTTCGGTCTAGATAAACCAGTAGGTGCCTTAATCGCACAGATGGATCCTTCAGGGCCAGCGGCTAAAGCAGGTTTAGAAATTGGTGATGTTATTTTAGCGTTTGGTGATGACGATATCCTGACCTCTGGTGATTTACCGCACGCGGTAGGAGCAACAGATCCAGATACATCGGTCAAAGTGACGGTGATGCGCGAAGGGAAACAGCGCAAAATTGATGTGGTCGTCGGTCAATTAAATGCTGATGTGTCCACTCTGGCTAAGCAGCAGGCTGGCGAGCAAGGCGACCGTTTGGGATTAACCGTAGAGCCTGTCGATACCGAGTTACAACAGCAATGGCAATTATCGGGCGGCGTGATGATTGATCAGGTAGAGCCCGATAGCGCAGCGGCAAAAGCGGGTTTGCAGCCAGGCGATGTCGTCGTACAGCTAGGCTTTAACAGTGTTGATTCTGCTGAGCAATTTGCCGAGTTAGTCGAAAGCTTGCCTGCCAACAGTTTATTACCTATTCGATTTTATCGTCACGGTAGAGCGCTTTTCAGAACCATTGCTATCGAAGAGTGAGGCTTGTTTGGGCTCCCGCGGTGGGGAGCCCTTTTCCATAGCGCCTTATGGGCAAATAGGGTAGACTGCCGCCCTTAATTTTTGTATTTGAGAGCTTGTTTCGCGTCTGTTTAATTGCGAGACAAATCTCACCACACTAGGTAGCCGTAAACACCGTGACCGATCTTAGCCATATCCGTAACTTTTCTATCATCGCCCATATTGACCATGGTAAATCCACCATTGCTGACCGTTTTATTCAGGTCTGTGGTGGTCTGGCTGATCGAGAAATGGCCGCACAAGTTTTGGACTCGATGGACATTGAGCGTGAGCGGGGCATTACGATCAAAGCGCAAAGCGTGACTTTGGACTACAAAGCTCGTGATGGTAAAACCTACCAGCTGAACTTTATTGACACCCCTGGGCACGTGGACTTTTCGTATGAAGTGTCTCGTTCTCTTACTGCTTGTGAAGGGGCCTTGCTGGTAGTCGATGCCGCTCAAGGTGTAGAGGCTCAGTCCGTGGCTAACTGCTATACCGCTATTGAGCAAGGGCTCGAAGTTATCCCCGTTTTGAACAAAATTGACCTTCCCTCAGCTGAGCCCGAACGCGTTGCACAAGAAATCGAAGAGATTATCGGTATTGATGCGACTGAAGCAGTGCGCTGTAGTGCGAAGTCTGGTTTAGGGGTAGAAGACGTTTTAGAAGAGCTTGTGCGCCTTGTACCCCCACCGATTGGTGATGTAGACGCACCGTTGCAAGCACTGATTATTGACTCTTGGTTCGATAATTACTTGGGTGTTGTCTCTCTGGTGCGTGTCAGACAGGGCACCTTGAAAGTGAAAGACAAAATCATCACCAAGTCCATAGGTAAATCACACGTTGTGGATAGCGTTGGTGTTTTTACCCCAAAACGCAAACCTACGGGTGTCTTAAGAGCCGGAGAAGTTGGTTTTGTGGTGGCTGGCGTTAAAGATATTCAGGGAGCACCTGTAGGCGATACCCTTACGCATACGAGCACCCCTGATGTGGACGCTGTTCCGGGCTTTCAGAAAGTGAAACCTCAGGTTTATGCTGGTTTGTTCCCAGTAAGTGCTGATGATTACGAGTCTTTCCGCGAAGCATTGGCCAAGCTAACATTAAATGACGCCTCGCTTTTTTACGAGCCGGAAAGTTCAGACGCACTAGGTTTTGGTTTTCGCTGCGGGTTCTTAGGTATGCTCCATATGGAGATCATCCAAGAGCGTCTTGAGCGTGAATATGACCTAGACCTGATCACCACCGCACCTACGGTTATTTTTGAAGTGGTTAAAAATGATGGTGAAACCATCTATGTTGATAACCCTTCTAAGTTACCCGATATTGGCAATATTACTGAAATGCGTGAGCCTATTTGCCAAGCTAACATCTTGGTACCTCAGGAACACCTCGGTGCTGTCATTACTTTGTGTGTTGAAAAGCGCGGCGTACAAAAAGACATGTTGTACATGGGCAATCAAGTGTCTGTAACTTATGAGTTACCGATGAACGAAGTGGTGATGGATTTCTTTGACCGTCTAAAATCGGTGAGTCGCGGCTTTGCGTCATTGGATTACAGTTTTGACCGTTTCGAACCCGCTCGCCTGGTTCGCTTGGATGTCTTGATCAACGGTGAGAAAGTGGATGCACTGGCATTGATTGTTCACCGCGACAATGCCCCTTATAAAGGTCGAGCCTTAGCGGACAAAATGAAAGAGCTGATTCCTCGTCAGATGTTTGATGTGGCCATTCAGGCGGCCATTGGCGGCCAGATTGTCGCACGTACTACCGTAAAAGCTTTACGCAAAAACGTCACCGCAAAATGTTACGGTGGCGATGTAAGCCGTAAGAAAAAGCTGCTGGAAAAGCAAAAAGCGGGTAAAAAACGAATGAAGCAAGTTGGCAGTGTTGAGATTCCTCAAGAAGCGTTTCTTGCGGTACTCAGAGTAGATGACTAACAGGGAACACCTGTTGTTTTTGGCTTAAAAAGCCCTTTAAATGGACTCATATGAACATAAATTTCCCTTTGATTCTGGTCGCCGCTGTTTTTGTTACCGGCATTATTTGGTTATTCGACAGCTTCACCGGCGCGCGCAAGCGAAAAGCCGCTCTGATCGCCGTCGATCAACAGTTTAAAGCATTAGAACGTAAAGATGATAACCAAGAACAAGCTTACGAGCAGGCTAAGCACATTGCAGCCAAAGAACCTGTTTTGGTTGAGTATTCAAAATCGTTCTTTCCTGTGCTGTTGGTTGTTTTGGTCTTGCGCTCCTTTTTAGCAGAGCCGTTTCAGATTCCCTCTGGTTCAATGATACCCACACTGCAAGTTGGGGATTTTATTTTAGTGAATAAGTTCACCTACGGTATCCGTCTCCCAGTTGTGCGCACTAAGGTCATTGATATGAATGACCCTAAGCGAGGTGATGTGATGGTCTTTTTCCCGCCACACAAGCCAGACACCTATTATATTAAACGCGTAGTGGGTATGCCGGGCGATGAAATCGCTTATCGAAATAATGTTCTCTATATCAATGGCCAAGAGCAACCGCAAACCTTATTGGCGTCTTTACCACCCGCGTACCCGCAAATTCACATCACTCAAGAGCGCTTAGGTGATGTGGAGCACGTTATGCAAAAAGCGGTACAGCCTGGGCACTATAGTATCAGTGGCCACTGGGTTGTCCCAGAGGATCACTACTTTATGATGGGGGATAACCGTGACAACAGCTTAGACAGCCGTGAGTGGGGCCCCGTCCATGAGTCTGCCATTGTAGGTAAAGCGTTCGCTGTTTGGATGCACTGGGATTCGTTCTTTAGTCTGCCCAGCTTCAATAATGTTGGTGTGATTCATTAATTCAACAACGCGTATCAAAGGTGTGGCTATGAAACTGCGACAGCAACAGAAAGGAGCATCGCCTTTAGGGTGGTTACTGATTTTATTAGTGGTTAGCTTTTTTGGTATGTGCGCGTTTCGCATTGCGCCAGTTTACTTTGATAACCGATTAATCCAATCGGCTTTACAAGATCTGTCAAATAACGAATCTGAAATTGAAAATATGTCTGACAGCGATATTCGCAGTCAGATTAGCAAAACTTTTTTGATTAATAACCTGCGTAACTTCTCAGCTCGTGATGTTAAAATTAAGCGCCCAGAGGGTCGTGTTTTGGTGTCAATGAAGTACGAAATTCGTGTTCCAGTGGCTTTTAATATCGATGCCATTATGAGTTTCAATAATGTCTGGGACAGTTCTCGCCCCTATGAGTGCTGTAAACCTCCTCGTGACTGACTTACCTATTATCAAACAACGTTTGTTAAACCGCTTGGGCTATGTCTTTAGTGACATCAGCTTGTTTGAACTTGCTTTAACCCACCGCAGTTGTGGTGCTCGTAATAATGAGCGCCTAGAATTTCTAGGGGACTCTATTCTCAATTTTGTTATTGGCGATGCTCTATTCAGTCAGTTTCCAACCGCCAAAGAAGGGCAGTTGAGTCGCTTGCGAGCGCAAATGGTGAAAGGAGAGACTCTGGCTGAAATTGCTAGGGAGTTCGATGTCGGCCCTTGCTTAAATTTGGGGGAGGGCGAAATGAAAAGCGGTGGTTTTCGTCGAGACTCCATTTTGGCAGACACAGTAGAAGCCATTATCGGTGCGATTCATCTGGACAGTGACTTTAGTACGGCCCGTGAACGAACTCTCGTTTGGTATCAGTCGCGCTTGTCCGAACTTGCCCTAGAGACACATCGTAAAGACCCAAAAACGGCATTGCAGGAATTATTGCAAGCGAAAAAGCTACCATTACCAGATTACACGGTACTCGAAACGCTGGGTGAAGCGCATGCGCAACAGTTTACGGTAGAGTGTCGTTGCAAATTGTTGAAGACACCGACCACTGCAACTGCAAGTAGCCGCCGTACGGCCGAAAAGAACGCGGCACAAGCGGCTTTAGATTTATTGAATAAATTGGCAGGTAACTGATGAGTGATTCAGAAGCGACTCGCTGTGGGTACGTTGCCATTGTAGGGCGCCCAAATGTTGGCAAATCTACACTGTTAAATCATATTTTAGGGCAGAAACTGTCCATCACCTCGCGTAAACCACAAACCACTCGACATAATGTGCTGGGTATCAAAACAGAAGGTCATGTTCAGGCCATTTATGTGGATACGCCGGGGCTTCATTTGCAGCATGCCAAAGCCATTAACCGCTATATGAACAAAGCGGCGACCACGGCGCTAAGAGACGTAGATGTCGTTATTTTTGTGGTGGACAGGTTGCACTGGAATGATGAAGACGACATGGTCGTACACCGACTGCAAAACCTCAGTTGCCCTATTATTGTTGCAGTAAATAAAGTAGATAAGCTCGAAGATAAGGAAACTTTGCTTCCTTATCTGTCGACATTATCCGAAAAGTTTCAACCAGCAGCCATTGTGCCCCTGTCGGCACTTCGCGGTACCAACTTAGAGGGGCTGGAGTCTGAAGTTGAAAAGTTTTTGCCAGAAGCGGGGCATTTTTTTCCGGAAGATCAGTTAACCGATCGTAGCTCGCGTTTTCTTGCCGCAGAAATTGTCAGAGAAAAAATCACCCGCCAGCTAGGTGATGAACTGCCATATCAAATGACAGTAGAAATTGAAGAGTTCTCTCACGAGGGTAATATCATCCATATCAACGCCCTTATTTTGGTGGAGCGAGACGGACAGAAGCGGATTTTGATCGGCGAAAAAGGCTCGAAAATTAAGCAAATTGGCGAGCAGTCTCGTATAGACATGGAAAACTTATTTGATTGCAAGGTGATGTTGCGTACGTGGGTGAAAATTAAGTCTGGCTGGTCGGACGATGAGCGTGCGCTGCGCAGCCTAGGCTACGATGATATTTGATTTCAGTTATGAAGGTCGAATTTCATCCCGCCTATGTACTGCATGCTCGGCCTTTCAAAGACAGCAGCCTTATTCTTGATTGTTTAACCAAAGACTACGGTCGTATCTCTTTGGTTGCTAAAGGTGCTCGCAGCCCCAAAGCGAGACAAAGGCAGCTGTGCCAGCCCTTTTTATATCTTTTATTGTCGTGGCAAGGAAAGCGAGATTTAAAAACGCTAACAGGTATCGAATCAGCAATGGGGAACTACAGCTCCCCTCAGGGTGAGTATCTGTTCAGTGGTTTGTATCTCAATGAATTACTCACCCGACTCCTTTCGCAAGGGGATGCTAGCCCCGATATTTTTGAACGCTATCATAACGCCTTAAAGCAATTGTGTAGCCGTGAACCCTTAGAGCCTACATTACGCCAATTTGAATTAGGTTTGCTGTACGATCTTGGCTATGGCGTGGACTTACATTTTGAATCGAATCATCAAACGCCGTTACAAGCAGAAGGTTGGTATCGATGGCAATCAGAAGCAGGCTGGCTCCCTATTATACAGCCTCAGCGTGATGACTTTGCTGGTGCAGACCTTTTAGCCATTGCACTGCAAGAATGGACTCCAGCTTCCAAAAAAGCCGCAAAGCGCCTAACTCGAATGTTGCTACAGCCGCACCTTGGCGATCGCCCGTTGCAAAGCCGAAAGCTTTTCCTAGGCGGCGCAACTCACCATAAGGATACAGGAAAATGATTGTGGGTTTGGGGACTGACATTGTTGAAATTAGCCGAATTGAAGACAGCTTAAAACGCACAGGTGAACGCTTTGCGCAACGGATTTTGACACCAGAAGAAATGCAGCTTTTTTTGGCAACAAACCGTAAAACTTCATTTTTGGCCAAACGTTTTTGTATTAAAGAGGCTGCAGCAAAGGCGCTGGGAACGGGAATCGGGCGTGGTGTTTCTTGGCAGCATATGCAGGTAGGCCATAACGACCTAGGTGCACCAGAGTTGACGTTAAGCGCAGGTGCACTGGATGCACTGCAACAAAAAGGTGGGGTGAATACGTTGGTAACAGTTGCCGATGAGCGCCACTATGCGACAGCGACCGTCATTTTAACTGACTGACGATTTGGGGGCTTAGTTAGAACCCTTCCTTTGGTGTATTTTGTGTGGCGCTAACAACTCGGTTTCTGCCTGAGCGCTTGGCTTGATACAGCGCTTTATCGGCACGATCAAACAATTCAGTACCAGATTCGCCCGGCTGTAAGGTGGCACACCCCAGACTGACGGTCACTTTGATTTGTTGTTGAGCTGATTCAATACGAAGGCCTTCAATAAATAGACGTAAGCGCTCAGCAATAACGGTGGCGCCCTGTTCTGGCGTTTTATTTAAAATCACAATAAATTCTTCGCCGCCATAGCGAAAGGTTAGGTCAGTCAAGCGTGAAACCGCCTGGATATTGCGGGCTACTTCTTTTAATACATCATCTCCACTGGTATGGCCAAACTGATCATTGATATGTTTAAAGTGGTCAATATCGATTACAACTAACGATAGAGGCTGTTGATAGCGATTGGCCAGTTGAATTTCTCGCTCCATGGCGCTTTGCATAGCCGAACGATTGCCCAACCCAGTGAGAGAATCATGGGTTGCCAGTCGCAAGGCATCGCGGTACAGCAGGGCATTTTTAAGTGGGCAAATAAGAGCGGATATGAGGCTTTCGATAGCCAACAACTCTTTTTCTTTGAATCGTAAAGAGCGACTGAATTCGAGCTCGCCTAAAAATTCACGCTGACTATTATTGAGCGTATAGCTCACTCGGTGCAATTGCTCTGAACCGATAAGTGACTGACACGCTTGCGGCTTATGAGTGTAAAGCATCCCGTTAACTGACACTAAGGCTTGTAGGTTCACAAAAAATAGCTCAAGCAATGTCTGTAAGTCTAGACTGACTTGCAAGACTTGGGTCATCTGAGTCCTTGAGCGTTCGAAAGACTCCTCAGACAGTGCCGTATGCAAGCGAATAGGAGCATTTTTTGAGGATGCCGCTTGGCCGTTTGTGCTCATTGAAATCGACATAGTTAAACCTTAGCGTTGGGCGTCGCAATTTGTTATCTGTTTGCAGTAATCGCCAGTGAGTTTTCAACGGATTGGCCGTAAACAGTGTGGGCCGCTATGGCGGCAATTGCCTCTTTGCAAAATCAATATAGCGATAACTATGCCAATATAGGTTGTTTAATAATTATTCTTTAAAATCAATCGGTTATAATTTATCTGGCATATTAACGAACACCGCCTGACAAAATGATGGCGGCAAAAGATTGGTAATATAGGCAGGTTATTGCCGCTGTCAGGTGTTTGACAGTGCGTGAAATTAAATATGTGGAGGAGCACGCATGCAGTTTTTTTACGAGGGTACGTGGCAATTTTGGGCCCCTGCAGCCTGTGGTGTGTTGCTGGCTTTATCCGTGGCTACATGGCTCGCTCCTTGGAAAATGCTAATAAGTTCTGGTGTTCGACAGCACGTTTTTGGTCTTTCGATCATCGTTCTTGCGGTATTTTGGCAATTGAAAGTTGAAGTCAGAGACCTGTTTATTTTGCATCCATTGTTGATGATGTGGGTGGTGATTGTCTTTGGGGGGAGCTTAGGGCTTTGGGTGGGTAGTTTGGCTTTTTTACTGACTTATGCGCTAGCAGGCGATCTTAAGATTGCACTGGCGGTTCCGTTATTGTTTTCTGTGGTAGTTCCCGTTTGTGTAGCGACAATCATCTTGAAAATAATTGAGCGTATTTCTTGGCGTAATGTATTTGTGTTTATGCTGGGCGGTGGTTTTATTGGCGCTATGATAACTGTTCAGGCAATGGCTTTTTTGCAGTGGCTTTACATTGGCGCATTTGGACCTGCGCCGTTGTGGGTAATCGCGTCTGATAACTATTATTTAACGTTGTTGATGATGTTTCCTGAAGGGTTCATCAACGGGGCTTTGGTAACTGTATTAACAATATTCACACCCGATTTGGTAAAAACCTATGATGATCGCCATTACCTTGATGGCAATCAGTAGTAAGGTTTTTACCTTTCTTTGTTAAACGGTTTCTATTTGAGGCAGAGTGATGACAATACTGAGCCCAGAATCGGGATTGTTCATGGCTTTGATTGTGCCACCGTGTAGCAACACCGTTCTCTTGGCTATGGCCAGGCCCAGCCCGTGGCCGCCGCTCTTGCGATCTCTTGCTTCATCTGTGCGGAAAAACGGTTCAAATATATTATCGAGATGCTTCTCGTCTACTCCTGGGCCGCTGTCATTAAAGATGACTTGTGCGAGGCCCCCAGGCATCTGAGTTAAACGAATTTGGATTCTAGAATTGTTTTCTGTGTAGCGCAGGGCGTTGCGTAAAATATTGTCGAATACACCGACTAACGCCTTACCTCGTGTTTGAATCAAGGCTTCGTGAAGGTTGTCTACAACTTCAAGCTCAATCTGTTTGTCGGCTATTTCATCGCGGCTACTTTCCAGCAAAGCCGTAATCAAAGAGCAAATTTCCATGGTGTCGTTTAATTCCCAACCGTCCTGTTCGGTGATCGGAAGTGAAAGAATATCGCCGATTAAGTCATTAAGGTAGTCTGCTGCCTCTTTGATACGCTGAAGCTCTTCTTCGACCTCGGTATTGGCTTTTTGTTGTGCCAAAGCCAAAGCTACCTGTAAGCGAGCTAAAGGCGACCGCAGTTCATGAGATACATCCTTAATCAAACGCTTTTGCTCTAGCATGCTGCGTTGAAGTTTGTTAACCATCTCATCGAAGGCTTTTCCCAGTTCCGCCATCTCGTCGGAACGATTTCCAAACTCTTTAGAGATGCTGATATCCCACTGGCCGTTCGCGACTCTTCTGGTGGCTTCTTTAAGGGTTTGAACATCGCGCATAATAAAGCGTGCAAGGTAATAGCATGCGGCACCGCTAATCACAATATTAACCGCTAAGATGTGCCAAAAGCTGCTAAAGAAAAGCTGCCAAGCCAATGCGGACTCGTTTTGAGTGAAGACAAACAAACGCAGGCTGGTGCCATCAGCAAGACGAAACAAACGACCGTAATAATTGGTATTACCTCGGTCTTGAAACGCCAGCGGGTGCTCTTCAGAAAGGCTAAGGAGTAGGGTTTCAACTTCCTCTGGAACGTCTCTTCCGAGCAGCTCTTTGCCGTCTTCATCTATCACATAGAAGCGCTCTGTCATCCAGTGGGGCATATTGTTTAAGCCGTCCATAACTTCTTGCCGGTTGTAATTTATGGCATCGCTGACCACCTCCCTAAGCAGACGGTCACCAGAACCGCGAAGCTGTGAAGAAGATTGATTAGAAAGGTGTTTATCGGGGGCAAAACCAAAAAAATGGACAACAATATTTGACCCTACCACCATTAAAATAGTGACAGTCCAAAAATACAGGAAAATTTTAAACGAAGTGTGATAGAGCATTCGAGACGTGAGCTTCATTGGCGTGTCAGCATGTATCCGGCACCACGAATGTTGATGATCAGCTCTTTATTCGCGCCCAAAGCGGAAAGCTTTTTACGGATATTGCTGACGTGTACATCAATACTGCGATCGTAGGGTGTGAGTTTACGGTTTAAGGCCTTTTCGGTTAGTACTTCTTTGCTGATGACTTCACCAGCTGCGCGCATCAATAATTCCAAGACGGTAAACTCTGCTCCAGTTAAGCCAACAAGCTGATCCTGGTAGTAAGCGGTATGACTTTTCACCTGAATGAAAAGGCCATCTACTTTGACTTCGTTTGATTGAACAGCAGACTCTAATAAGCTTTCTTGGCTACGGCGAAGAATAGCTCGTATTCTGGCAACCAGCTCTCTGGGATTACAGGGTTTTGGTAAGTAATCATCGGCCCCCATTTCTAAGCCGACGATGCGATCTACCGTTTCACCTTTTGCTGTCAACATAACGACAGGGACCTGGCTGATATCGCGAATTTTTCGCAGAGCATCAAGGCCACTCATGATGGGCATCATGACATCTAAGACAATTGCGTCGAAATCGTTGTTTGTGACCATTTTGACACCATCAGAACCGTTGTGTGCTAAAGACACATCAAAGCCTTCGGTTTCCATATACTCCTTTAACAGCGCACACAGGTCTTGGTCGTCGTCCACCAATAAAAGCTTGCTCATAGTCTGCCTTGATTTTTATTGTCACAGGGGGTGCGAAGGCAACCGCAGGCGGTGAAATCCGCCAACATAAAGCCAGCACCTTAGTATTAAAGTCTTATTACGATATAAGTTTGCACCAGAGTGTGGTGGTGTGTCATCAGTTGATCCTGACTCTAACGAATCTTAACGCAGGGTTTTGCTTTTTGTTACGCCTGTTTTTAACCATCAGTCTTTTTATGAAAGCTAGTCCATATCTATTTTTGATCAAAGCGCCCTTGCTTAAGGAACTCTGTAACAAAATGTGGCTCTTAGTATTAACCCTGAATAATGCATGTATGAGTTCATGGTTGGATAGTTTTTGTTTTTTACATCAGTCACGCTTTTAAGACCGATAATCGCTCTTGTTCAGAGTGGTTGTTGGTCTTTTTTTTGTGTGCTGGCGAAGTGTTCTGTATTGCCTAACGACGTCAGAACTGGGAAAATCCGCGCTTTTGAACGATTCAATGGGTGTTGTCGTGGCAGAAATTGGCCTGTTTTTTGGCAGTGACGAAGGTAACACAGAGGCGGTTGCTGGGCGTATTCTAGAGCGTTTAGGGGCTGACCGTGTAAATGTTTTCGACATAGCGGATGTGACCCAACTGGAATTTTCGGATTATTCGTACATTATGCTTGGAATCCCCACTTGGGACTTTGGGCAGATCCAGTCCGACTGGGAAGAATTTTGGGAGGATATTAGCGCCATTGATTTTAATGGCAAAACGGTAGCCTTGTTTGGTTTGGGTGATCAGTTTGGTTATGGTGACTACTTTTTGGATGCCATGGGCATGCTGCACGATGTGTTGGTAGAGCGCGGCGCAAAAATTGTTGGCCACTGGTCTGTTGAAGGCTACGACTTTGATGCCTCTAAAGCTCTGACAACCAATGGTGAGCACTTTGTTGGCTTGGCTATTGATGAAGACCAGCAAGAGGATTTGACCTCGGAACGTCTGAACCGATGGTGTCGTCAGGTGTTGTCTGAAATGGGATTAGACGATGACATCAACGAACTTGACGACTAGCGTGTAAAAGCCTGCTTTTCTATCTAAACAACCCTGTTTTATCAGGTCTCAGCCACTATGACCGCTCGTATGGGTGCAGGGTGGCCTTCTAGGGTTTGGCTGGAGTCCTCTGGGTTGAGGAACTCCGGTAATGAGTGAAATTTCATCCATTCTGTGGATCGCTGTTCTTCGAGGGTGGTGTGGCTGACATCCACAACCCGAGGGTTCTTGTAACCACATTTTCGCATCCATGACATCAATGTGTCGCAGCTGGGCAAAAACCAGACGTTGTTCATTTGTGCATAGCGACCTTCTGGTACTAACACATCTCCTAGCGCTCCATCGATCACCAAGGTCTCTAAAACCAGTTGGCCTCCTTTCCTTAATGTACCTTTGAGTTCTTTAAGATGATCCATGGGTGAGCGGCGGTGATAAAACACGCCCATAGAAAATGTGGTGTCAAACGCATTTAGATTTTCTGGAACGGCTTCGATGCCAACCGGCAGCAAGTCAACGGGTACATCCCCTAAAAACTGCTTAATCATGTGGAATTGCACCACAAAGCGAGGCGAAGGATCGATGCCAATAACTTGTTTAGCGCCTGCTCCAAACATGCGCCAGCAGTGGTAACCGTTTCCACAACCGACATCTAAAATAGTGCGGTCGTGCAGATCTGCTAGGTGGGGGACGACTCGATCCCACTTCCAATCCGAGCGCCACTCCGTATCAATGTGGGTGCCGTGTATATGGTAGGGGCCTTTGCGCCAAGGGATTAGCTTTTGAAGTGCTCGTTTGACCTGTTCGGCTTGAGGCTCATCAACATTGGGTAATGCTTCTAAACGAACTTCGTGTTTCAGTTCTACCTGATCAGTTTCTAAACGGGGCAGCTCCTCTAATGCGGCCAACCAAGCGGGGAGGTCACCGTAGCGCTTGCTGTCTAAACCGGCTGAAATTTGTGCCGGAAGGTGCTCCAACCAAGGCTCTAAGGCTGTACCTTTGAACGAGTTTAGTAAGGCGGTGTAATCAATCTTAGGGTGTGGTTGCATGGGATTCGTGGCGTTATTTGATGGCAATCATAGAGGCAAAATTAAAACACTGAAACCAAACATCACAGCTGGCAAAACCAACATTTTTTAGGCGTTGACGGTGATTTTCTAATGTTTCGGGGATCAGCACATGTTCCAAGGCTGTGCGTTTTTGAGCGATCTCAAGATCACTGTACCCGTTAGCGCGTTTGAAATTATGGTGCAGTTCGATCATTAACTCATCATGGGCCTTATCACCAAAGGTGACCTTTTCCGACAAAATAAGCACGCCACCGGGGTTTAGGCCTTTGTATATATGCTCAAGAATACTTTGCCTTTCAGCCAGGGGAATAAATTGCAGGGTAAAATTGAGCACCACCACTGACGCCGAATGGATATCGATATTTTGCAGGTCATCACAGATCAGTTGAACGGGGGCTAC
The DNA here is from genome assembly GCA_965656525.1 of Pseudomaricurvus sp. Taxonomy (GTDB): domain Bacteria; phylum Pseudomonadota; class Gammaproteobacteria; order Pseudomonadales; family Cellvibrionaceae; genus Pseudomaricurvus. The sequence goes on from CBFHKY010000009.1 coordinate 83,287, forward strand.
GCCGCAATCGGCCTGCACAATCGTACTGCATTGAGCCAGCATGGCTTGAGAGTTGTCTACAGCCACAATCTGGCAATCGGCCGCTTGAATTCGATGTCGCATGGCTAGGGTGGCGGCTCCTAAAGAGCAGCCTAAGTCATAGCAACGGCTGTGTGCTGTTGCATAACGTTCGGCAAGGTTGCCGATCATACTGATGATTGTGGCATAGCCCGGTACAGAGCGTTTAATCATGTCGGGAAAAACCGTCACGACCTGTTGATCAAACACAAAGTCAGATACGTCGCCAAGCGGGTTGGAGTAGAGCGTGTCAGATTGAGCCATAACAGAGGGTGGATTGCCGTTAGAAAAGGGGCGATTCTATACGTCGAATAAATTGCGAACAAGTTATCTCTCATTTTCGAGAATAGTCTATCCTTTTGTAATGATAGTAAAACACGACTTCTCGTTTACGAGCCAGATTGACCAAGAGCGATGTTATGGCTGCTGTTGATTATGAGCCTCTGAGTATATTGGTGATTGATGATTTCGAAAGCTTTCGGGTCACTGTCTGCAATATGCTGACAGAATTTGGCTGTGAGCAGGTAAGTACGGAAATTAACGGCCGTCGCGGAATTCAATTGTGCGAAGATCGATTCTTTGATGTGGTCTTGTGTGATTATAACCTTGGCTCAGGTGCGAATGGGCAGCAAGTTCTAGAAACGTTAAGAGAAACCAAAATACTAAAGCGGCAGAGTCTTTTTATTTTGATTTCCGCTGAAACCAGCAAAAGCATTGTGTTGTCGGCTTATGATTATGAGCCCGATGCCTATCTCAGTAAGCCCATCACCCCCAAAAGTCTCAAACAACGCTTAGATCGCCTGTTAAAACAGCGGCAAGAGCTGTTACCAATCTATCAAGCATTAGACGATGGCAATAAAAATCGTGCAATTGAGGTGGCTCAACAGCGTATTGTGTCTGGCAGCCGCTACAGTAGCGTTTGCCATAAGCTGCTAGGTGAGCTCTATATTGAGCAAGGCTTGTTGGACGAAGCGGAGCATATTTACAACACTGTGATCCAAGTCAGAGAGCTCGACTGGGCAAAAGTTGGATTGGCTAAGGTGCAGGCATTGAGGGGTAACCTTAGTGCTGCCATCGACAGTTTATCGTCTCTGCTGCAGGTTAATCCTTTTTGTATGCACGCCTATGATGCCTTGGCTGACAATTACAGGCAGCAAGGCAATTTGGATAAGATGCAAGATGTTTTGCAATCGGCCGTGAATGTGTCACCGATGTCTATTATTCGTCAAACCGCCTTGGCGCAAACGGCTAATCAAAATCGTAACTTTGATGTCGCTAGTAAGGCGTTTGGTCGCGCCGTACGATTAGGGGAGTTCTCTTATCATGATAAGTTAGAGAACCACGTTCAATACGCTCGCACTACCGCAGAGCTATTGCGTCATCAGTCCGCCGGAACTTCAGACGAAGCTCGTGATGCTCTATCGGTGATAGATCAACTGGATAAGCGTTTCGATGTGGGCAGTGAAGCTCGTACATCCACCCAGCTGATTGAAGTACAGCTACAACTCGCACGAGGTGAACAGCGAAAAGCGCGAGAATTGTATCAAAAAGTGATGTTAAAACTGGAAGAGGAACCGCCCAGTCTGGATGTACAGTTGGATCGTGTAGCAACGCTCGCCAGTATGGGCGAGAGAGACGCCCAAAGCCGACTGTTAAAAACGTTACTAGAAGAGTATGCGGATGATCAGGAGGCGTTGCGCAAAATTGATATTTGGTTAGACGAACCTTCCAGTGATCACAACAGTAAATACATTGCAAAGATCAACAATGAAGGGATTAACTTTTATAAAAATAAAGAGTTCACGCCAGCGATTGAAAATTTTACAAAGCTGGCACGTCTTTTCCCTCAGCATTTGGGTGTACGGTTGAATTTAGTGCAGGTTTTGATTGCTGATATGAAAGAGTCAGGTGTGAATGAGGAAAAAATGGATCAGTGTGTGTCTGCGATGCATATCGTCGAAAAACATCTACGTCCAAATCATCCGCAATTTCAGCGTTACCAACAGTTGCGTCAAGGTGTAAGACTATTAGGTTAGGGCGGTAAGCTATTGATCTGCAGTCGTTAGATCATAATGGCTAGAGCTCTAGCCGTTAGGATCATAGTGGTTTTGGTGTGGTTGTAATGGTAGTGAGAGCCATAGAATAAGATCATGCCAATCTGGATGTATTTTTGGGTAATTAGGAGGCTTTAATGAGCAACGATAAGAATGACTTTTCTCTGGTCCTGGCTTCCAGTGTCCACGACATGAAAAATTCAGTAGGTATGCTGCTGAATTCATTGGAGTCTCTGATTGATTCCTACCCCGTCCAAAACGAAGCGCAAGCTCGAAGTTTTGCGACGTTGGAATACGAAGCGTCGCGCATCAATACGGAGCTTATTCAACTGTTGGCGGTCTACCGAATGGATAACGGCCGACTGCCTATCAATATTGAAGAACACTACCTAATTGATCAGTTGGAAGAGCAAGTGGCTCGTAACGATATGTTGTTGCGTACAAGAAACCTTGAAATTCAGATTGATTGCGATGAAAACCTTATCTGGTACTTTGATGCTGAATTGGTTGGCGGGGTGATTCACAACATATTGGTAAATGGCGCCCGTTATTCTAAAAAAAGCATGTCGTTGAAAGCTGAAGTTATCAATGATGAGCTAGTCATCACGGTAGCGGATGACGGTACTGGGTATCCAAAGTTCATGTTGGAAAACCTACAGCAAAGTTTCGATCAATCGGTGTCATTTCGTGAAGGTAACACACACTTAGGGCTTTATTTTGCGCAGCAAATCGCTTCTATGCACTTTCGTGCAAAGCGTCATGGTCGTATTGAGTTAACCAACGGGGAACCGCTCGGCGGAGGGGCCTTTCGTATCTACTTACCCTGACTTGCTGTTCATTCATATTGTGCTCGTGCTGATTTATGATCTTGGTATTGAGTCAACAGGCATATAGACACGTTGAGTCAGGTTTGTTTGGCAGCTCCTAGTTTTGGTGACAGCATAAATTTGTTAAAGTAATGACCTTATTCTTACTACTCCAACTGTTCTGCTCATGTCACAAACCCCTTCCAACTGTATTTCTGAAGATCAAGTTCAATGGCACGCGATTCGTGCTCAAGGCTCAGGTGGTCAGAACGTTAATAAAGTTTCATCCGCCATACACCTACGATTCGATGTACAGGCCTCATCCTTGCCTGAGCCCGTAAAAGAGCGCTTACTGAACATAAATGATCGCCGTATTACCGCCGACGGTACTGTCATTATTAAAGCGCAGCAGTTTCGCACCCAAGAAAAGAATCGCCAAGATGCGCTTGACCGGCTCAATGAGATGATTCAATCCGTATGGCAAGCCCCCAAAAATCGAAAAACAACGCGCCCGACATTGGCTTCTAAAAAGCGCCGTTTGGATGGCAAAACCCGCCGCAGCTCGATAAAAAAGAATCGAGGCAAGGTGAGCCTCGATTGAACACTTTTATGATTGAATATTGCTAAGACTGAGCACTGTTCATTTCGGTAAGTGCTTTAAAGCGCTCTAGCACCCGTTCACGAGCACTACGATAATCAATCATCGGTTCAGGGTAACCAAGGTGCTGTCGTACTTTTGAAGGCGGGTTGTGAATGGCTTTATCATCCAAATCCTTAAGCTCAGGCACAAACTTACGAATAAAGTCGCCGCTGCTGTCGAATTTTTGTGACTGACTTTGAGGGTTGAATACTCGAAACCAAGGCGAAGCATCACAACCTGTAGATGCGCTCCATTGCCAACCGCCGTTGTTGGAAGCAAAATCCCCATCTAAAAGATTTTCCATGAAAAATTGTTCGCCAATGGTCCAGTGTTCCAACATTAGCTTTGTGAAAAAACTGGCAGTGATCATACGCAGGCGGTTGTGCATCCAGCCAGTTTGAGCCAGTTGGCGCATAGCCGCATCAACGATGGGAAAACCGGTTTTTCCTTGCTTCCAAGCCGTCACCAAATCGGGATTATTCTCCCACGCCAAAAATGTGGTTTCAGGCTTGAAGGGTTGTGATTTGCTCAATCGCGGAAAGCAATACATGAGATAACGGTAAAATTCTCTCCATGCAACCTCTCTTAGCCAAGGGTCCGAGCGCCATTCGGGCTGATGTTGCTGTACGGCGGCAAGGCATTGTCGGGCACTGATTAAGCCGCTGGCAAAATACGGTGAAAGTGTACTGGTGCCGTTAATAGATGGAATGTCTCTATACTCAATATACTGATTGATGCGGCGCTCACAAAAATCATGCAGCTTTTTTAAAGCGCTCTGCTCATCAGCTGGCCAGACATCAGAACGATAGGGCTGTGCGCCAGTGAGCTCAATCGGCGATTGTTCACTTGGTTCTAGGGCCGTACTAACGGTTTGAGGTTCCGGCAGTAAGTCTCGCGCACCGTCTAAACGTGTTTGCCAAAGCCGATACCAAGGTGTGAATACCTTGTAATGACCGCCTTGTTGAGTCCGCATCCCCTCTGGAGGCACTAGGAAGTCCGCATCAAACCGATGAATAACCACATTTAAAGGCTTCAAAGCCGTGCTGACCTGAGCATCTCTGTTTTGCTCATAAACAGGCACTTCGGTATTCCACCAGATATCAGTGGCCTGAGACGTTTTGGCTTCTTCGGTAATTAATTCCACACAACTTTGATAATCCGTGCCGCGCAGAATTTTAAACTTAACGCCCAGTTGATGCAGTTTTTGACGTAAATGCGTCAAGGCATCAGCCTGAAATGATATTTTGGCAGGGGAATCGTGTTGTAGCTGCCACTGTTGTGGGGTGTCACAGAAAATGACTTGGATCGGCTGATGATAGCGGCGCGCTTTGTCGCAAGCGTAATACAAAGCGGGATTGTCTGCTAAACGAATATCGGTTCTTAGCCACACAAGATGCATAATATTTATTGAGTACCTTCACGCAGTAGAAGTAAATGACTGATGGATGATCACAGCTGATTGGTCAGGCCGAGATCTTCAGGGTATGGCTGCCAGTAGCGCTGCATCTGCACATAGTGGCTACCTTCTTGATCGATGTAATGTCTGAGCAGCGTCAGAGGCGTAATCAATGGAATTTTCCCAATTCGATAACGATCAATAACATCTACGATCTTTTGTCGCGATTCACTGGGCACTGAGTGTTTGAGATAGCCCAGCAAATGCAGCATGACGTTGGCGTGAGAACGCCTATTGGCTGGTTTGCTCAGTGCGGTCATCAACTCAGATACATAGTATTCCAGCACGTCCTGCAGCGGTTCTTTGTGTGCTTCGGCCAGATAGCGGCCAAGTCCTTTATAAACGGCTTGGCTATGAGCCATTAACACGTACTTGTAACTGCTGTGGAACTGAAGCAAATTATGGTAGGAAGGCTCAGCGAGCACTTCTTTACGAAAATTATGGTGTGCGTACACG
>CBFHKY010000009.1:88854-98749 GCA_965656525.1 Pseudomaricurvus sp.
CGTAAAATAAAGTTCTCTCGTAAAGCTGGGTCGTGTAACCGGCCATCTTCTTCAATCGGTAGCAAGGGGTAGCGATCTTGCAAACTGGCGGCGAAAAGACCTTGGCCCTTTTGTTCGTTAGGGTAGCCGTTCTCTTGATAAACCTTAATGCGCTCTAGGCCACAACTGGGGGAGTTTTTCATTAAGATAAAGCCATCCAAATGGCTAAAGTTATCTAGTTTGTCTTCGAAACCTGCTCGTAATTGAGCACTCAGGTCATCGTTGTAGTCACCATCGCTAAAAATCAGCCGTGGTTCATTCGGGTCACCTACAAGCCGCATTGTAGGCCTTGGCGTACCAAACCCTGCTTCGACTTCGGGGCAGAATGTGGTGTATTCAAAAAAGGTACTCAACGTTTTTAAACACAACTTTGACTGACTGTGACCACCATTAAAACGTACGTTATGGCCGGCTAGGCAAGCACTCAGGCCGACCGAAATTTTGTCAGCGTTTGTATCTGGGGATTCTTCAGAGTTTGAAGTAGGTTGTAGCGCCATAATAGGTCAACAATCCAGTAAGTAGTTTTGTGAACGACATGCCGCCTGCGACACGCCTGACGATGTGTTCAGTGTAGACGCTCGGCAGCAGATGAGCGTTTTTCTGTTATCAACCAGTATCTATCAGCTACGAATGAAGCAGAGGCTTAGATCATCGGCAGCACTCACATTCCAACATATAGCGTACTTTTTAAAGTAAACGTTCTTCTACTAGCTGTTGCATCATATCGATGTGTTGTTGTGAATCGTTTAAACAAGGAATGTAGTGGAATTGCTCGCCGCCAGCGGCCATAAAGAGTTCACGGTTTTCGACTTCAATTTCTTCCAAGGTTTCTAGGCAATCTGTAGAAAAGCCTGGGCATAGCAGCGCAATGTGTTTGTGACCCTCGGAAGGCAATGCCTTTAAAGTGACATCTGTATAGGGCTGTAGCCAAGGTTCACGCCCAAAACGAGATTGAAAAGTGGTCAATACTCGATCGGCGGGCAGCTTTAATGTTTCTGTTATCAAGCGGGAGGTCTGCTGACAAAAGCAAGAATAAGGGTCGCCGTTGGTAAGGTAACGTTGGGGCGTGCCGTGATAAGACAGCAATAATTTGTCTGGCATGCCGTGGGTTTGGATATGTTGTTTAATGCTTTCCGCAATTGCACAAATATAACTTGGATGTTGGTGGTAGCCACCGATAAAGCTGATATCCGGCACCCAGCGTCGTTCAATAAAACAATGTGCTATGGCATCAAAGGTAGAGCCAGTCGTTGCACCGCTGTACTGTGGGTAGAGCGGTAAAATAACCAGCCGTCTAACATTCGCCTCAGTGAGTGTTTTAATCGCGGAACTGATGGATGGATTTCCATATCGCATGCCCACTTCAACGGGGATCGTGCTGGCCCCAAATTTCTGATCTAGGCTTTGTTGTAGCTTCTGTGCTTGTTGTTTTGTAATGCTGAGCAGTGGCGATCCATCCTTTGTCCAGACAGACTGGTACAGCTTAGCTGAGCGGCGAGGGCGAAAACGTAAAATAACGCCATGTAATATCATCCACCATATCAATCGGGGTACCTCCACCACTCGGGGGTCGCTAAGAAATTCTCTGAGATAACGTCTTAAGGCTGGTGTGGTTGGCGCGTCTGGTGTTCCGAGATTGGTTAATAATACCCCTGTTTTTGGGCCTTGACCCTTGTGGTCATATTCAGTTTGCCCGATGTATGCCATAACTGTATTCCATGCTAAAAGTGTAAGGGGTTTAAAGTGTTTTTCAGGTGCTGGTGTGAAACCTTTTAAGCCTGATTTTGATTAAGATTGTTAGCGTAGTCTTTTAAATATTACGGCTCATTGTATTTTGTACGATGATTTGAAAGCGCATTGTTACTCCAGTGCCACTTTCGGTCAACTAAGCCGATGGGTATTGTGCCGTTGGGTATTGTAAGGCTCAAAAATACTGAAGGCCTCTTCTACGACAAGGCTGTGTCTTTGGATCAATGCTTGTCGGTCGTTGTCGTAGCCTCCGCCAATAACGGTAGCGACAGGGAGACCCTTGCGCCGGCAGGTTTCTAGTACCAGTCTTTCGCGCGCTCGTATACCTTTTATAGTGATGTTTAAAAGGCCCAATGGGTCATCTGCGTAAACATCAACCCCCGCATCAAATATAATTAATCCTGGCTTAGATCGGTCAATGGCTTCATGCAAAGCACGTTCTACTGTAGACAAATAAAGGTCATCACCGCAGCCTTCTTGTATTTCTACGTCAAGATCGCTGACCGCTTTGCGAGCGGGAAAATTTTTCTCGCAATGAATCGAGCAAGTAAAGGCCTGTGGTTCGTGCTGAAGAATGGCAGCGGTGCCATCCCCTTGATGAACATCACAGTCAAAAATCAACACAGAGCGTGGTTGCGATTCATTCATTCGAGGGGCCTTGAGCAAGCTAAGTGCAGTGATGGCTAGGTCGTTCAAAATACAAAAGCCGGAGGCAAAATCTCGGTGCGCATGATGCGTGCCACCAGCAAGATGGCAGGCCACGCCATGTTGTAAGGCTAACGTGGCCGTCAGCAACGTACCATTAGGGGAAATTAATGTGCGTTTCACCAGTGCTGGTGACCACGGCAAACCCATACGTCGAACTTCTTGTGGGCTTTGTTGTTGATGAATAAAGCGGTGCAAGTAGTCAGGGCAGTGTGCCAGTTCCAAAAGGTGCAGCTTAGTTCGGCCTGGGCGATAAGTATTGCTTTCCTTAGCGAACCCCAGCATCTGCAGGTGCTGATGCAAAAGCCGAAATTTTTCCATTGGAAAGCGGTGCTTCCCCGGGAAATCAAAGCTGTAATCTGGGTGCGTTATGAGGGGGATTGCCATAGAAAATTATGCTTCTTAAAGGCATCAGCCTTGTTGTGCAAGAGTACAGGGCAGCCGTAAGCACATATAAACTTTCTGAATCAGACTGCGAACTTATACGTGAACCACCAAGGGAAATACACTTTGGCATCGTGTTGTGCGGCATAGAGAGAAAACGCTCTACAGCCAACTTATTTGAAATACGAAACAAACGTGATTCTAGTGGTCTTCTGTTATGCTTCGCAACCTTGTGAGCACAGTGCTACCGATTTCAAACCAATCCGTCGCTGGAGAAAAGCCTTTATGCGCAGTATGAAAAACGATGTCGATGTGGGGCAGGTGAAGTGGTCTACCCTCAAGCATTTACTGCCTTACTTGACAGAATTCAAGGTGCGGCTGGGCTTGGCACTGGGTTGCTTAGTGATCGCCAAACTGGCCAGCGTGGGTTTGCCCTTTGTACTTAAGTACATCGTCGATGATCTGGATAAATCCTCTGAGCTGGCAGCGGGTGTTGCGGCGGTACCCTTAGCGCTGTTGATTACTTATGGCGTAGTGCGTTTCTCAAACGTATTGTTCAGTGAACTGCGTGATACTCTGTTTGGCCGCATCACTGAGCGCGCCATGCGTCGTATTGGTTTAGAGGTATTTCAGCACTTGCATGCCTTGGACATGGATTTCCATTTAAATCGTAAAACCGGTGGTCTTTCGCGGGATATGGAAAGGGGTACTAACGGAATCGCATTTCTTCTGCGCTTTATGGTTTTCAATATCGTGCCGACCATTTTAGAAATTTTTATGATTGTGACCCTGCTATCATGGAACTACTCAGTCTGGTTTGCGGTGATTGTATTGGTCGCTGTAGTGAGTTATATCGCCTTTTCTATTGTTGCGACAGAGTGGCGCACAGGTTATGTGCGTGCCGTTAATAAAGCAGAATCACAAAGCAGTACACGGGCTATTGATAGCTTGCTGAATTACGAAACGGTTAAGTATTTCACCAACGAGAACTTCGAAGCTGGCCATTACGACACTGAACTTGCCGAATGGGAGACCGCAAGAGGACAAAACCGTCTTTCATTGTTTGCTTTGAACGGTGGTCAGTCTCTGATTATTGCCGCCGCGATGACTTCAGCGATGGTGCTGGCGGCATACGAAGTAAATAGTGGGGCTATGACGCTTGGCGATTTCGCACTGATCAATGCGTTCATGATGCAAATTTTCATGCCGTTGAATTTTTTGGGATTTGTCTATCGTGAAATGAAAGGGTCGATGGCCAATATTGAAGCGATGTTTGGTTTACTGGACGTGAAAGCCAGTGTGCAAGATGCCCGCGACGCGAAAGCCTTATCGGTGCAGCGCGGTACCATTGAATTTCGTGATTTGCACTTTTCCTATCATCCCGACAGACCCATATTAAAAGGGCTGTCTTTCACTGTGCCAGCGAGAAGCAAGGTCGCCGTCGTGGGCAGCAGCGGTGCAGGAAAATCCACGTTGGCAAAAATGCTGTATCGCTTTTATGACGTTAACTCGGGTGCTGTGCTGATTGACAACCAAGATGTTCGATCTGTGACTCAGCATTCTTTGCGTGATGCCATTGGTGTAGTGCCGCAGGACACCGTGTTGTTCAATACCAGTCTCTTTGAAAATGTGCGCTATGGGAAGGTGACCGCTTCCGATGAGGATGTATGGCATGCTATTCGCCTAGCGCATCTGGATACTTTTATCCGTCAGTTGCCTAAGGGGGCGGATACCATCGTCGGTGAGCGAGGCTTAAAGCTGTCCGGTGGCGAAAAGCAGCGTGTTGCCATTGCTCGGGCCATCTTAAAAAGACCGCCCATTATGGTCTTTGATGAAGCTACTTCTTCACTGGACAGCCAATCTGAAACCTTAATTTTACAAGCGATTAAAGAGGTGTCGGCCGAGCAAACCAGCCTGGTGATTGCCCACCGACTCTCTACGGTAGTCGATGCCGATTCGATTGTCGTACTCGATCAAGGCCAGGTGGTAGAGCAGGGCACGCACCATGAGCTGTTGGCGCTTAATCAACACTACGCTAGATTGTGGGCGTTTCAGCAAAAACAAGCGGATTAACACCATCCGCCCAATAGCGAGGCTGGCTTTCACCTCACCATAAAGCTGGGTAGAATAGCGCCCCTTTAGAAAGCCAGTATTCTGTGCCGTTTGTATGATGACGCTGGCACAAGATGAAATGCTATTTTTCCCACTTGTTGACTGATTCCGGCCTGCCTATGAGTTCCCTTGAATTTCCAACCATTGAATCCTGTATCGGCCAGACTCCATTGGTACGTTTGCAACGTTTACCTGGTGAGACCACAAACACCATTTTGGTGAAGTTGGAAGGCAACAACCCTGCTGGCTCGGTTAAAGATCGGCCAGCGTTGTCCATGATCAACCAAGCGGAAGCTCGCGGTGATATCCGCCCTGGCGATACGTTAATTGAAGCCACCAGTGGCAATACCGGTATCGCCTTGGCAATGGCGGCCGCGATTAAAGGCTACCGCATGATCCTGATCATGCCGGATAACAGCACAGAAGAGCGCAAGGCTTCGATGTCAGCTTATGGTGCCGAATTGATTCTGGTCACGAAAAGTGAAGGCATGGAAGGCGCTCGCGACTTGGCCAAAAGTATGGAGGCCAGAGGTGATGGTAAGGTATTGGATCAGTTCGGCAACATTGACAACCCATTGGCGCACTACCAAACCACCGGCCCTGAAATTTGGCAGCAAACACACGGTACCGTTACGCATTTTGTTAGCTCCATGGGCACGACAGGTACGATTATGGGGACATCTCGCTACTTAAAAGAGCAAAACCCCAATATTGAAATCATCGGCTTACAGCCGGAAGAGTGTGCCGCTATTCCGGGCATTCGCCGTTGGCCAAAAGAATACTTACCCACTATTTTTGAAGAAACACGTGTGGATCGCGTCATCAACATGGGGCAGCAAGAGGCCGAAGATACAATGCGGGCTTTAGCCCGTGAAGAAGGCATCTTTTCTGGGGTATCCAGTGGTGGCGCTGTTGCGGGGGCGTTACGTCTTTCAAAAACCGTTGAAAATGCCGTTATTGTCGCCATCGTTTGTGACCGAGGGGATCGTTACTTGTCCTCCGGTTTGTTTAAGCGATAAGTCATGGCGAGACTATTTAAACCGACCCGTAAAAACGTTGCTACGACTCGTGAAAGCGCACCCAAGAGTCTGGAAATTACTGGATTGAGTCAAGAGGGGCGAGGGGTTGCTCGCCACCAAGGCAAGGCTGTTTTTGTGAGTGGTGCACTGCCAGGTGAGACGGTATCGGTTGCACATTATCGTCGCCAAAAGCGGTTTAGTGAATGTGTCACTAAAGACGTTTTGCAAGCCAGCCCATCTCGTCAGACGCCGTTTTGTCCTCATTATCAACAATGTGGTGGCTGCCAGCTGCAACACTTAGAGCCCAGTCAACAAATAGAACTGAAACAAGAGCAACTACTGGCCTTATTGCAACGGCAGTACCAACTACAACCGCTTAAAGTACTCCCAGCGATTACTTCACCAGACCGCGGTTATCGCAGTCGTGTTAGGTTCGGGGTAGACCGGCTGGGGCAACTGGCTTTTCGACAGCAGGGAAGCGATACCCTGATTGCGATACAGCAATGCGAGGTACTGACACTCCCTTTGCAGAATATTATGTCGCCTTTGCAAAATTGGCTGAACAGCTTGCCTGAGCGCAAGGGTATTACCCATATTGAATGTTTTATGGGGGATGGTTTACGCCCTAATGGTGCGCTAGAAACGGCGGTTGTGGTACGCCATAATAAGCCTTTGCCTCTGGTGATTCGGCAGCAATTGCAAGCTGAGCTGACGAGCACCTACTGCTGGTTCCAAGGCGAAAAAGATGCTTTGCTGCTGGATGCGGATGGCAACACGATTCACCAGCCTGAATTGTCTCTTAGCCTTTCTTTACCGAGCTTAGCGTTAAATGAAGACCTAACCCTAAAATACAGCCCATCGCATTTCACCCAAGTAAACCGTGAGGTGAACCCACGTATGATTGAACAGGCGTTGGAGTGGCTGGATCTACAAAAAGCCGACCGCGCTTTGGATCTCTTTTGTGGTATTGGTAACTTCACCTTGCCAATGGCTAAAAAAGCCGACAAGGTTTTTGGTGTTGAGGCTGTAGGCTCTATGGTGGAGCAGGGTGTCAGAAATGGGGCGCGCTGTGGCACTGGTTCGGTGCAGTTTAAGTGCTTGGATTTGGAATCTGACGCACTAACGGCCTTTATGCGGCAGCAAGCCATCAATAAAGTGTTGTTAGATCCCCCCAGATCGGGCGCCAAGCTGGTGTGTGAACAATTGATGAATTCTTCGGTCGAAAGGTTGGTTTATGTGTCCTGTAACCCCGCCAGTTTTGCTCGAGACGCCCAGTTGCTGGCTCGTGCGGGGCTTATAATGGCAGAGCTTAGGGTACTGGATATGTTTCCCAACACATCTCACCTAGAGACAATGGCACTATTTGTGCGTAAGAGCGGCGCAAAGAGCCGCTGAAAATCAGTGCCTACCCCAATGCCTATGCGTCTTAGCGTATAGACTTTAAAAATAACAACACACAGCCTAGGCAGTGAATGTGTGGGTCGCCTTAAGAGACATGAAGGGCGCAAGACGGAACGCTTATGGTTAAAGTCAGAGAAGACCATCCCTTAAATGAAGAGGGTAAGGTTGATATCGAAGCTTGGTTGGTTCGGTTAAATAATCGTTATACCTTATCGGATGTGAATTGGGGTGAACTGCATCGTGCCTGCGAAGTAAGTCGCATGGCGGAAGAGGCGGCTATCGCTAATGACCTGGTGTGGGGGGCAGGCAGCAGTAGCTTCGCAACGGGCCTGGAAATGGTGGAAATTCTTGCAGACCTTCAGTTGGATGGTGACTCACTGTTAGCGGCCGTCTTGTATCGCGCGGTACGAGAAAAGAAAATTCCGTTTGAAAGAATCGAAAATGAATTCAGCCCTACGGTTGCAAAGCTGATCCAAGGGGTCATGCGTATGGCCGCTATCAGTACTCGTCGTAACGATTTCGATGAGAACGTACTCGGCCTTATGTCCACAGAGCATTCAGAAAACGTTCGCAAAATGCTGGTGTCCATGGTCGATGATGTGCGCGTGGCTTTAATAAAATTGGCCGAGAGAACCTGCGCGATTCGAGCCGTAAAAGATCTCGACGAAAAGCGGCGCCGTAAAGTGGCAAAAGAGGTGGCGGAAGTGTATGCCCCTCTGGCCCACCGCTTGGGGATTGGTCATATCAAGTGGGAACTGGAAGACCTATCCTTTCGATACCTTGAGCCAGACGACTATAAAAGCATTGCGAAACTTTTGGATGAGCGACGCCTTGACCGACAGCAATACATCGAAAGTGTCATTGAGCGCCTGCAGAAAGAAGTCAGAAATTACAAGATTTCAGCGGATATCACTGGGCGGGCTAAGCATATTTACAGTATCTGGCGCAAAATGCGCCGCAAAGATATTGGTTTTTCTCAAGTCTATGATATTCGTGCTGTTCGAATCCTCGTGCCCACGGTAAGGGATTGTTACGGAGTCTTGGGTATCGTTCACAGTTTGTGGCGTAATATTCCCAACGAATTCGACGATTACATCGCGTCACCAAAAGAAAACGGTTATCGCTCCTTACACACGGCGGTTATCGGCCCAGACCGGAAAGTATTGGAAGTACAAATTCGTTCCTTCGCCATGCACGAAGAAGCCGAGTTTGGCGTTTGTGCACACTGGCGTTACAAAGGTGCCGATAACGACAACACGGAAGACAGCTATGAACAGAAAATAGCGTGGTTGCGTCAAGTCTTGGAGTGGCACGAAGAGTTGGGCGGTTCACCTTTAGAGGACGATCTCTCTACGGGTATTGAGCAAGACCGTATTTATGTGTTTACGCCGGAAGGCCATATTATTGATTTTCCACAGGGCTCTACGCCTTTGGATTTTGCCTATCGTATTCATACTGAAATTGGCCATCGTTGTCGCGGCGCCAAAGTGAATGATCGTATTGTGCCTCTGAACTATGCGCTGAAGAATGCTGATCAAGTAGAGATTCTAACAGGAAGGCATGAGTCCCCCAGCCGTGATTGGCTTTCACCCGCGCTTGGCTATTTAAAAACAGGTCGTGCCAGAGCTAAGGTGCAACAGTGGTTTAAACTGCAAGCACGTGAGCAAAATGTGGCCGAAGGGCGCGCTGTGCTCGACAAAGAATTTCGTCGCTTGGCGATGGATGAATTGGATTACGATGAGCTGGCACGCAAGTTAAATCTTGTGTCGCTGGATGATTTGTATGCGGCCGTGGGTGCCAGTGATCTGGGCGTAGGCCAGGTGGTGAACGCGGCACAAAAACTTATTTCAGCGGAGGATCCGCCAAGCTCGGTAATCAGTTTGGTCGGTAAAGCGTCACGGGATCACAGCAGCGCTGACTTGTTCATTGATGGCGTGGGGAATTTACTTACCCATATCGCCGGATGCTGTAACCCCGTTCCAGGTGATGCGATTATGGGCTACATTACTTTAGGCCGCGGCGTATCCATTCATGGGCAGGATTGTCACAACGTGTTACAGCTGCAAACCGACGAACCAGAGCGCATCATCAAAGTAGAGTGGGGTGAAGCCCCGCAAAACCTCTATTCTGTAGATATTCTGGTAGAAGCGTTTGATCGGCACGGGCTCTTAAAAGATATTACGTCTCTGTTGGATCACGAAAAGGTGAATATCAGTGCTCTCCAGACCTTATCGGATAAACGCAAAAATACCGTCGATATGCAAATTACCATCGAGATCAGAGGTTTCAGTGAATTAAGTCGAATTCTTCTTCGATTGAATCAGTTACCAAACGTGGCGTCTGCCCGGCGTAAGCATTCATAAGGTGCGCTAAATGTCTATGAGTGAATCCAACGAAGCCCCTGTCTATGGTTTAGATGATCTTAAATATTTAATGAGTCGGTTGCGTGACCCTGTCACGGGTTGCCCCTGGGATATTGCACAAAG
>CBFHKY010000009.1:98849-113835 GCA_965656525.1 Pseudomaricurvus sp.
TATCAATCGGTTGGCCCCTCAACCATTGAGGAAGCTTACGAGGTAGTGGATGCCATAGAGCGCGGTGATTACGTTGATTTGCGTGAAGAGTTAGGCGATTTATTGTTTCAAGTGATCTTCTACACACAAATTGCTAACGAGGAGGAGCGCTTTACACTGGATGACGTGATTTCTCGCCTAGTCGCTAAGTTGATTCGGCGCCACCCGCATGTATTTCCTTTGGGTGATCTTTACAGTAAGCCGTCTTCTGACTCCCAAGAAGACGAGGGGCAGGTTAAGCAGCGTTGGGAAACTCTTAAACGCGAAGAGCGTTTGGCAAAAGGTAAAGGGCGATTATTGGATGATGTGCCTATCGGTTTGCCGGCAATGACGCGTGCGCATAAATTGCAAAAACGGGCATCAGCGGTCGGTTTCGATTGGTCTGATGTATCTGGCGTATTTGATAAGCTCTATGAAGAGCTAGATGAAGTACAAGACGCCCTAATACATGATGATAATGATCATGTAGAGGAAGAGCTGGGAGACCTGCTGTTTGTCATGGTCAGTATATGCCGCCACCGTCACTTAGACCCAGAAAAAGTATTGCGGCGTGCAAACCAAAAATTTGAACGCCGCTTTAACTTTATTGAGGACACACTCACGGCAGCCTCTGTTAGTTTGAATGACGCTAGCGTAGAAACGATGGATGAGCTGTGGGAAGAAGCCAAACGTCATGAGCGAACCCCATAAAAGGCACTGCCATAGCTTGAACAACGCCACTTGCTTACAGTTCACCCTTCAAACAGCACCATCCATCAAACAATACCACCCCTCAGACAAAGAAAAATAGGCAGGTGGCTGTTGTTAAATCAGGTTCAATAAAAGCTCAGCGTATGGGTTATCTTAGCCTTTCTTGAAACTCTTTACTTAAGCTCAGCAGCTTGGGCGTCAGACCGCAATCTTCATAAATTTCATCCCCGTGCTCATCAATAGCAATAACTTTAGTACCTGGTTCATAGGGGATAGATTGCTCCAGCGATACCAATGAGGCAGCGAGTAAATCACGCAAGATCATCTCTGGGTTGAGCTTGGGGTAGCTCAGACAAATCTCAGCAAACTGCTGAGAATATTGAGGCGGTAAATATAAATCATAAGTTCCATCAGTGAGTTGGCCGGTACCGGTTTCTAGCCATGCTTTCATCAGGTTCTTGTATGGATTCATGCTTGTGTCTCCAAATTGGGAATCATTAATGGGCTTTGGATTCCTCTAGATCTTTTAACTTATCTAGGCTGTGTGTCAGTAACAGGGTAAGGATCGATTGCGTAGTGTGATTGGGGTAGAGGGAGGCAAGAGCGGAAAGTCTAGCGGCGTCTTCTATGGGTAGAGAGGCCGTACATGTATGCTGGAGGTCTGTGTTGGTTTCTATTGGCTGTTCAAGGATAGAGATTAACGATTCACTATTCCTCATAAGAACCTCTTAGTATTGGTGACTGTATTAACATAATAACCAAGAAATGAGCGGCTAGTACAATATATACACGCATTATTTTAATAAATTACGCCTTGTGCCTCTTGGTGATAGTGGGTTTCCTCAGGTTCGAAGGATTATGTCTTCAGGGTATGGTCATTGAGCTAACCATTCGAGAGCCTGTTATTTACGTTATTTGCCTGCTCAAGCTGGCTGCAAAAGGAGCTGCACTGGCACAACTGGATAAGCAGTTTGCTTGAGCTTAGGGGGCTCAGAGTGTAAGGTAGCGCCTTTTACAGATATCTCCAATTGCGTTTTACTGGCGATCCTATCGCTTCGCGAACGTGCCATAGAAACAAAATGTGACCGGAGAAAAGACTAGGAGCTATCCCCTTATGCGTATCATCTTGTTAGGTGCCCCGGGTGCAGGTAAAGGTACCCAGGCCCAGTTCATTACAGAAAAATACGGAATTCCTCAAATTTCCACTGGAGATATGTTGCGTGCAGCAGTAAAAGCTGGAACGCCATTAGGCTTGAAAGCCAAAGACATCATGGCTTCAGGTGGTCTAGTTTCTGATGAGCTGATTATTGCGTTGGTTAAAGACAGAATTTCTCAAGATGATTGTGTAAACGGCTTCTTGTTCGATGGTTTTCCTCGCACGATTCCACAGGCAGAAGCACTGACTGAAGCCGGTGTGCCGATTGATCACGTTCTTGAAATCGACGTAGAAGATGAAGACATTGTCAGTCGTATGAGTGGTCGTCGTGTCCATCCAGGTTCTGGGCGTACTTACCATCTCATGTATAACCCTCCTAAAGTGGATGGGAAAGATGATGAAACGGGTGAAGCACTTATACAGCGTGAAGACGACTTGGAAGAAACCGTGCGTAAGCGTTTGGCTATTTATCACGAACAAACCAAACCTTTGGTCGCCTATTATCAAAATGTTTCTGCTAACAGTGATCAAGCAACTCAATATTCCTGCATTAAAGGTGTTGGTGAGCTTTCCGAGATTAAAGAAAAGGTTTTCGCAGCCTTAGGTTGATGACAAGCAGCGTGTTGAGGAAACTCAATAGATTCAAAAAGGGCCCTGTAAATGGGCCCTTTTTTTATGCCTTGAAAGCGGCTAATGTCACACTGAAAACCCTCAGTGAGTTATCTCGTCGCTCAGAAAAAGTCTATCTATGTTGTGGGTGTGTCGATGCAGGGTAAAGGCTCCCTATTTTTTCGTTGGTTTTTATGGGGGATTAAAAAAGAATCTTTCGTTTTTGATATTGATTCTATTGGCTAAGTATTGTGTGTCGGTATTTCATAACTAGCCTAACTGTAGGAAATTTATCTGCGCCAACAACATAAACACAACATTACGAAAACACGACAGCTGCACTCAAAACCTTAAAAATGAATAGGGTGGTTGTTTTGTTTAATGTTCTTTTCACTAAACGATGAGATGTGAACGCTGGATCATAATTTTTATTGTTTGTAGGCAGAGATCGAGACGAGATTCGGCTTATCGGTGATAAATTTTTAAAAATTGTCACAGTATTGAGTGAAAAAACCTCCGAAAGCGTGCAAAAAGTATCATTTTTAAATAATATCCGCACAAGAATCATTGGCGGTTATTTTTTGTGCTATGGTTCACTGTAATAACTGATCGTGATGAACGTGGTTGTGCATTTTTAAAGTCTGAGGAGAACAGCGGATGGCAAGAGTAGCAAAAGCAAAAGCAAAAAAAGCACCGGCAAAGCGTAGCACTGCCGCAAAAAAAACACCTACTAAAAAATCAACAGTAAAAGCAAAAGCTGCATCGGCTGTTTTACCTGCGGTAGCCAAAGCAGAATCAGCACTTGAAAAGCTGAAAAAAGATATGGCTGCTGCCACTACCCAGCAGACGGCAGCACGCAAGAAAGTGACGGCTGCTAAAGCGAAAGCTGCGAAGTCTAAAAAAGCGGTAGATGCACGTGCACTGAACAGTGCAAAAACCGCAGCTGATAAAGCTGCTGCTAAGGTAAGCGCATTAAAAGACAAAGCCAGCCAAGCCAAATTAGATTTAGCCAAGGCAAAAAGTGTTGCAGCTGCCCAAGCGGCTGAAGATGCAATGAAGGCTAAAATGGATGCAATGAGCACATCCTTAACAACAAAAGCGGAAGCCGATTACAATCGTGCGGTTAAAGCTTTTGAGGCTAAATGGAAGAAACAGCGTTCCGCCGCTGATGCCAAAAAACTGGCCGCGACCAAGAAACGTTTAACCACAAAAGCAAAAGCAACGGCTAAAAAAGCTGCTGATAAAGCAAAGGCCACCGAGAAGAAGGCAGCCCTTAAAGCCAGAATTGCCGCCAATAAAGCAGCGGTTAAAGCAAAAGCCGTGGCGAAAAAGGCCGCCGCAAGAGCAAAAGCGGCTGAAAAACGTGCAGAAGCTCGAGCCAAAGCTGCAGAAAAGCGTGTAGCAGCCAAGTCGAAGGCCGCTGCAAAAAAAGCCGCCGCTAAAACTAAGGCTGCACCACGTAAGACCAAAGCTGCTGCTAAGAAGGCTGCTGCAAAATAAGCAGAGTGCCGTAATTTATACAGCACAGTCACAATGGCAGCTCGCTGTAGAGGGGTTGCTGTTTGAGTTCTGCTAAAAAGCCTCAATCATTTATGGTTGGGGCTTTTTTTATTTCAGTGTATCGAAAAGTGACACCTGTTGCGCTGTAGGAAAATCTGCGAGAATAGAGCATTGCCATTGACGTTAAGGGTTTCAAACAATGCCAGCAATCCTTGCGATTGATACTTCGAGTGAGGGTTGCTCAGTTGCCGTATCGATTCACCAGAAAACCACCGCTATTTATCTCGACTCACCTCGTCAGCACACTCAAAAATTATTACCTCTGGTGGATAAGCTTCTGTCGCAGTGTGATATGTCTTTGTCTGATCTCGATGGCATTGCTTACGGCAAGGGGCCAGGCTCTTTTACCGGCTTACGTATAGGTTTAGGTGTTTCTCAGGGCTTGGCCTACTCCGTGGACTTACCTGTGTATGGCGTTTCCAGCCTCTGGGCAATGGCGGAAGAGGTTGTGGCCAAGGGTTTGGTGAGTAACGGCGGCTTATTACTGTGCGCTACAGATGCTCGCATGAGTGAAATATATTGGGCCGTTTATCGTTGGCAAGATCATAAAATTCATACGGTGATGGATGAACAATTGACCTCGCCTGATGAACTTAGCCGCTTGCTTCAACACAGTAATATTGAGCTGGAAGGTAAAGTTGGTACTGGGTGTTCGTACCCTGAAGTATCGGCTATCGCTTCTCGCTTTAGTCACATCGACCAGCACCCCCGTGCTGAATTTATGATTCCAATGGCTTTGGCCATGTTTGATCAAGGAGCGTTTGTAGCTGCTGATCAGGCCGAACTGACTTATCTGCGCGACAGTGTCGCATGGAAAAAGCGTGTAAGAATTCGCAACATTTCTTCATCTTCTTAAAGGAAAGCAGCCACACATGGATACTTTACAGATTGCTATTTTGGCATTAGTTCAGGGCCTAACAGAGTTTTTACCAATCTCAAGCTCCGGTCACTTGATTTTACCTAGTCAAATTTTGGGTTGGTCAGATCAAGGTCTGGCGTTTGATGTGGCCGTGCACGTGGGATCGTTAATCGCGGTGGTTGGCTATTTTCGCAATGACCTTGTTGAGTTGACGAAGGCGTGGTTCGCAAGTCTAGCAGGAAACAAAAGCCCTGAAGGTAGTTTGGCGTGGTTTGTGATCATGGCCACTATTCCTGCGGGGCTCGCGGGCTTGTTGTTTGATGACTTCATCGAAACGCACCTTAGAAGCATTCTTGTTATTGCGGCCACTACAATTATTTTTGGTGTGTTACTTGGGCTGGCTGATAAAAAAGGTAGCCGTTCTATACCGATGGCCCAAATGGGTGTGAAAAGGGCGTTATACATTGGTTTGGCTCAAGCACTGGCTCTTATCCCGGGAACCTCTCGCTCGGGGATTACTATGACAGCAGGTTTGGCTCTAGGGCTTGAGCGTCAAGCGGCTGCACGATTTTCTTTTTTACTGTCTATCCCCATTATTGTGCTAAGTGGCGGCTACAAAGCTCTGACGTTATTGGGCCATGAAAACGTAGTCTGGAGTGAACTCTTTTTAGGGGTAGTGTTGTCCGCCATCAGTGCAGCGGTGTGTATTCATTTATTTTTAACTTGGATTGACCGTATTGGGATGTGGCCTTTTGTGGTTTATCGGCTTGTGCTGGGTGTGGTTTTATTATTTATTGCTTTGGCATAATACTGTTATGCAGACGGCACTTGCGAGTGAAACCCTTAACAGAAAAAGCAGTTTGTATTCCAGAAATAGCGTGATGCAAAACCTAAAAACAGGTGTTTTAAATGAATGATGATCAGTTTGGTGCAGAGTTGTTGCAGTTCTTACAAGCTTCACCAACGCCTTACCACGCGGTAGACAATATCAGCCAGATATTACGTGATGCAGGGTTTACACGACTTTATGAATCGATGGAATGGAACTTGGTTGCGGGTGGTAAATATTTTGTAACTCGCAACGACTCTTCTATTGTGGCATTTGTTCATGGTCAGGGTGATCTCGCTGAAGAAGGCATGAACATGGTTGGTGCGCACACTGACAGCCCTTGCCTAATGGTAAAGCCCAACCCTGAAGTCAACAGCCAAGGGTATTTTCAATTAGGTGTCGAAACCTATGGTGGTGTATTGTTAAACCCTTGGTTTGATCGTGATTTGTCTTTAGCGGGGCGGGTTAGCTATTTAAATGATGAGCAAAAAATCTGCAGCACATTGATTGATTTTAAAAAGCCTATTGCTGTGATTCCGAGTTTGGCGATTCATTTAGACCGTGAGGCAAACAAAGGGCGCACTATAAATCCTCAGACACATATCCCTCCAGTTCTGATGCAGGTCGGCAGTAAAACGCCAGATTTCAGACAGCTACTGGCTGACACGTTAAGTCAGCAAGGCGTGCAAGGGGTCGTTAAAATATTAGACTATGAATTAAGTTTTTATGATACACAGCCGCCAGCGGTGGTGGGCTTACAAAATGAATTTATTGCTAGCGCGCGGCTAGATAATTTATTGAGCTGCTTCATTGGGCTGCAAGCACTGTTACAAGCAGATGACTCACAGTCCGTACTGTTGGTGTGTAACGATCACGAAGAGGTCGGCAGCCGATCAGCTTGTGGTGCGCAAGGGCCTATGCTGACGGATGTTTTTACTCGCCTCTTACCGGATGCCCAGTCACGCATGAGATGCTTGTCGCGTTCGTTGATGATATCAGCTGATAATGCCCACGGTATCCACCCAAATTACAGTGCCCAACACGATTCAAATCATGGGCCATTACTCAATCATGGCCCTGTGATTAAAGTCAATGCCAATCAAAGTTATGCCACCAACAGTGAAACATCCTCTGGGTTTCGATTATGGTGTGAGGCGGTAGATGTTCCTGTGCAGGTCTTTGTCACTCGCACAGATATGGGCTGCGGTAGTACTATCGGGCCCATTACGTCGGCTCAGCTGGGTGTTAAGACCATCGATGTTGGTGTGCCGACATTTGCTATGCATTCAATTCGCGAGCTGGCTGGCCGCTCTGATGCTTATATGCTGTACAAAGTACTGACTCAATATTACCGAACGTCGTTGAAGGTATTTGATAGCCAGCGGTGATATGGGTCACAGCAGCAAGTTGTCACTGGTTTATACTACACTTTGTATAGTTTAAAGAGCCACCTGCAATCAGGTGGTTCAGCGCGGAGGTGCGGCCAAGTTCGAACGGCGGCCTTCAGTAGACTCTTCAGTTCTAATTGATAACGGTAATGGAATACCTAGAAAGGTAACTTTACAGGCTGACCATGACCGACAATTCTTCGAATGCTAAAACAGATTCTCATACCCAAACGGTTTCTCATTTAACGCTACAGAAGGCGTTGTCTCTATTTTCACCTTTTAATGATCTTGATCCAACTTACATTACCAAGCTCATTGAACATGTTGAAATCGTAGCAGAACCCAAAGGCAAGTTATTATTTAAACGCGGTAAGGCGCATTCGCATCGTTATTACTTAATTTCTGGTTGCGTGGATTTGATCTCTGCTAATTTTGATAAACAGCAATTGGTGGCCGGTGAACCGCGTGCTGAGCGACCGCTCAATGAACTGAGCCCCAGTCAGGTATCAGCGGTTGTTGTAGAGCCTTCTCAGCTGTTGCGGGTAGAAGCGGATTTTCTCGACTTAGCCATGTTTTGGAATCAAAGTGCGGCGACGCAAAAAGATGAACATCAAAAAGAAGATGTACCGCTAGATGAAGATCAAATGACACCGGGGTTAGGCGGTCTGGCTTTAACGGCTGCGAAATATGAAGAATCTGAAGATCAAACAGATTGGATGTCAGCATTGATAGCCTCACCACTGTTTACACAGGTGCCGCCGGCACACATTCAACAGCTGTTTACACGCTTTGAAAGAATCGCTTGCCCAGCGGGAAAAGACATCATTAAAGAAGGTGAAAGTGGGGATTACTTTTACGTAATTCATCAAGGGCGTGTGCGCGTCACTAATCTTACAGGTCAACTTGACGTTGAATTACACCCTGGGCAGTTCTTTGGTGAAGAGGCGCTTGTAGCGGATACCCCGCGTAATGCTACGGTTAGTATGATGACAGATGGTGTTCTGATGCGCCTGCAGAAGTCAGATTTTGTATCCTTACTGCATGATCCCGTGCAAAAAAAGCTGACTATTGAGGCGTTTCAGGTCGAACCGGAAGAGTATCAAGTGATCGATATTCGCTTGCCGATTGAATATCGCGGTGTGCACGTTCCACAAAGCCGAAATATCCCTTTATCGGTATTAAGAGCACGCTTACCAGAGTTGAAGACTGGTGAACGTTACGCCGTGACGGATGACGGTGGTCGTCGCAGTCACTTGGCAGCTTACTTGCTGTGCCAGGCCGGCTTAGAAACTTATATCTTAGAAGAGTCTGATTCTCTCTATGAAAACAGGCTTTAGCCAACGTGAAAGTACTGCTGCTATCCGCCTATGATGCCGACAGTCACCGTTATTGGCGTAAGGGTTTGGTGGAAAATTTCCCGCAATTTCAGTTTACGCCATTAACTTTACCTGCCCGTTATTTTAGTTGGCGGGTTCGTGGCAACAGCTTGAGCTGGGCTTTTCAAGAGCGCGAGACCCTAGAAGCGGATTACCAATTGATTATCGCCACGTCCATGACCGATTTATCGGCGTTGCGAGGCTTTGTCCCTCATTTGGCCACGATTCCAACAGTATTGTATTTTCATGAAAACCAGTTTGCTTACCCGCAGACCACTCAAGCTCGGCGCGATGTAGCACCACAAATACTGAGTTTGTATTCGGCACTGTGTGCTAACACCTTAGCCTTCAACTCTGATTATAATCGGAGCACGTTTCTGGCCGGTGTTCGTCAATTGCTAAAGCAGTTACCGGATCATGTTCCTGCCGGGTTAGAAGAGGAACTGTACGCACGCAGCTGTTTATTACCAGTGCCTTTGCGGCAGCTCGATACAAGTCTGAATGATCCGGCGCATGCAAGCTTTTCACGTACTCGTTGGCGAGCCACAGAAGAGGGCGGGGCTTGGCGAATCCTATGGGCAGCACGATGGGAATACGATAAAGGCCCTAATTTGTTGCTCGAAATTGTGCGTTGCTTAGAAGCGCAGGCTATTGATTATCGACTGTGCATTTTGGGGCAGCGCTTTAGACAAGTGCCTGCCGCTTTTGACGAAATCAGAGTTATTACCGGCGAAAGGCTTGTCCAATTTGGTTATGAAACCAGCGTAGTAGATTATCAGCAGTGGCTACAATCGGCTGATTTGGTGTTGTCTACTGCTGAACATGAATTTCAAGGGGTTGCCTTGCAAGAGGCGGTTACTGCCGGCTGCATACCTGTAGCTCCTAAGCGCTTAGTGTATCCTGAACTGCTACCAACAGAATGTTTATATGAAGTACAAGGGCTTAGTGAAGATGCTCAGGCTGCACAAGCGGTAAAGTGTATGACGCAACTGATGACCCCAAAATATAAGCCGTCAATAAACACCAGCGATTGGACGTGGCCTGCACTTAAGTCTCGGTATCACGAAAGCTTTGTGCAAACACTGCAGCGTAAGGCCAGTGGGATTTAAGTCCCTAAAACGGTAACACACAGTGTGATGCCATCTCTGGCTTGAAAGCGCATCGCCTAGTATCATAGCCTGCTTGGTTGAACTGACTTCAGCTCTCATTCTTTTCATGACGACAGACCTTCAGGTGCTAAAAATAGCTATGGCAAAATCACGCGTTCTAACGGGTATCACTACAACGGGAACCCCTCATCTTGGTAATTATGTTGGAGCTATCCGTCCAGCCATTGAAGCAAGCCAGCAGGCTGAGAATTTATCGTTTTATTTTCTGGCGGATTACCACGCTTTGATCAAATGTCACGACCCTGAAATGGTGCACCAATCTACCCGAGAAATAGCCGCGACGTGGTTGGCTCTGGGTTTGAATACAGACAATGTGGTGTTTTATCGCCAGTCTGATATTCCCGAAATTCCAGAGTTATGCTGGTTACTAACCTGCATGGCGGCCAAAGGCATGATGAATCGTGCACATGCTTACAAAGCTGCGGTGGCGGCAAACCAAGAAGCAGGAGAAGATCCAGATTTTGGTGTGACCATGGGCCTCTACAGTTACCCTGTTCTTATGGCGGCCGATATTTTAATGTTCAACGCCAATAAAGTGCCGGTTGGCAAAGATCAGATACAACACGTCGAAATGGCTCGTGATATTGCAGCGCGTTTTAATCATCACTATGGTGAACACTTTGTGCTGCCAGAAGCGGTGGTGGATGATAAGGTTGCCACTCTACAAGGGCTTGATGGTCGTAAAATGAGCAAAAGCTACGGCAATACCATTCCCTTGTTTTTACCCGAAAAACAGCTCAAAAAGCACATCAATAAAATCAAAACCAATTTACTAGAACCCGGCGACCCTAAAGATCCAGATAGCAGCACCGTGTTTCAGGTGTGGCAGGCCTTTGCATCTGACCAGCAGACTCAAGAAATGCGACAAGCGTTCGCCGATGGCATTGCTTGGGGCGAAGCCAAAAAGCAGTTATTTGAGCTGATAAACGGACAGATCTCAGAGCCGCGTGAACGCTACAATGAGTTGCTGGCAGCACCCGAAGCCATCGAAGAGGTATTGCTGCAAGGGGCAGAAAAAGCGCGCCAGTTTAGTCGCTCCCTACTAGCTGACTGCCGTCAGGCGGTGGGAATTCGCCCTCTAAAATAAATCTCATAGCCGCTGTATTTTTTATTGAGCGTTTACAGCGGCTTCCCCCCACAAGTTTCAGTTGTTATTCACCAGAAACGTTTATACAAGCTCGTCATAATTGGCAAAGTTCCCCGCCTGCGTCTAATCTTTTTAAAGGTGCAGCAAGGCGAATATCCTCCTCCCCACTCAACATATTGTTTGTTGTGCCGATAACCCATCTAGCCAATACCATAATGTTATATCAGCTTGTGGTGCCTTTAGGAAAGTTGTGTCGGTGGATATTAAATGAAGGGAAAAAAACAACGTTTAAGTGTGATATTCGCCATTGCCTGGGGGCTTGTGATAGCGGCTCAAATTGTATTGCCTCTGAGTTTTGCGTTATTAGCTACACTACTGGTTGCTATCATTAGTTTGTGGTTGTGCTTACGAATATTAGGCAGTGAAGCAGAGCTCGTAACAGACGAGATCAAAACTAACCACTTTAAAACCACCCTTGAAACCTTTCACGATGAAGCGAAGCTTCTTTTAGACGCGATTGATTCCGACTTTTCCACCGTTAAAAAGCAATTGGATACTAGTGTATTAACACTATCAGAGAGCTTTCAGGCACTGAGCCGACGCAGTGACGAACAACGGCAAATACTGTTTGGCGTACTCTCTCAAATATCGGGTCAAGACGATCAAGAGCGTGTCACTATTTCCGGCTTTGCAGAAGAAGTCGGTAAGATATTGGACACCTATGTGGCTTTATTTGTCGATGTCAGCGATAAAAGCGTTGAGGCTGTCCATAATATCCAAGATATGGTGGGCCAGTTCGACAGTATGTTTGCTTATATTTCGGATATTCGTGGTATTGCTGATCAAACGAACTTGCTGGCTCTAAATGCCGCCATTGAAGCCGCTCGTGCCGGTGATGCTGGCCGTGGGTTTGCTGTCGTAGCCGACGAAGTTCGTAAGCTGTCACGGGATTCAGCCAATTTGAACGAGAAGATCAAAAGCCAGGCAGAAACCGCTAAAGTCACTATGAAAACCGTAGAGCGTGTTGTTGGCGGTATTGCATCATTGGATATGAACATTGCCATCGATGCAAAAGGGCACCTTGATGGCATGTTGGAAGAATTGGCGGCTGTGAATCAAAAGGTCTCAGGTGGCGTTGAGTCTATCGGTACCGTAACTGAGGGGATCCAACAAGAAGTTTCCCGTTCGGTGATGGCATTACAGTTTGCCGATATTGTTGGTAATAAAATTCAAAAAATAGCCACACAGTTAGCGACAGCACAAGAGTTGATCACTTTAATGGGAGATTTAAACACGGATGAAGCATCTTTAATCAACGCAACGGCCGAAATTAGACGTTATCGATTACAGTCTGTAGTGGCCGAGGTGCAATCTGACAGCGATGGCTGCGATTTATTCTAGTTTTTTTGCTCGAATCTTCCTAACAAATACAGATGGTTCTTTAAGGTCTATGGCAGGCTCAATGTATAAACACAAAATATATTTTCGGTGATTTCAATCACTCAAAAGGAACAGCAATTACAATTACAATTACAAGCAACTCTTTAGGTGCCGGACGATTTGAAATTGTTTTAGACCAAACGTTTGACTTTAATTGCGTAGAGCAATTTCGTAAGGCTTATGAATCGGTGAGTAGTGACGACAAAATTGCTGGTATTTATATTGATTTCCGTCATACCCACTATATGGACAGTTCGGCGTTGGGCATGCTTATTAATATGCATCGGCATCTCGAAAAGCACTGCTCAGATATTCGTATTATTAATGCCAATTCACAACTAAAGAAAATTTTTTCCATCTCTCGGTTCGATAAGAAGTTCACTATTGAATAGAGGGAAACCTATATGTCGGGCATTAGAATTCTTACCGTAGATGATAACCCTTACAACCGAGATATTTTAGCTTTCACACTGGAAGATGCCGGTTACGATGTTATACAGGCAGCTAATGGACAAGAGGCTGTCGATAAAATCCATGAAGATGACACTATTGCATTGGTGCTCATGGATGTTGAAATGCCCGTAATGGATGGTCGTGAAGCGACGATTTACATTAAAAAACACTTTCTGGGTCGTTTTATCCCGATTATTTTTGTCTCGGCAGAGCAAGAAGAGCAAGCATTAGCAGAGTGCTTAGATGCCGGTGGGGATGACTTTTTATCCAAGCCCTTCGGTCGCAGTATTTTATTGGCCAAAATTGCTGCACATTCACGAACACTCAGTCTATACAGTGAACTGCAAAGCATTAATCAACGCTTGTCGTTTCATAAAAATTTAATGGATCGTGAACACGCGATCGTAGAGCATATTTTTAAGAACAGCATGTCTCGGGTTGAGACCCAATGTCACAACCTTCATTACCATATATCGCCCATGTCCATGTTTAACGGCGATGTGCTGCTGGTGTCGCCGAGCCCCTCTGGTGGACTTTATGTACTGCTCGGCGACTTTACTGGGCATGGTTTGGCTGCGGCCATTGGCTGTCTGCCTGTGTCTGATGTGTTTTACAGCATGTGCGCAGTGCAGCTGGGTGTTTCCGAAATTGCTCAAGAAATTAATCGTAAGCTGCAAAATTTACTGCCCGGAAATATGTTTTTCTGTGCCTCCATTATCGAGTTATCGGCAGGTGGAGATCGGCTAACGTATTGGGCCGGTGGTATGAATGATATACTGATCGTGAACCCCAAAGACCATTCATTTACTGTGCTGCAATCACAGCATATGCCTTTAGGTGTGTTGAGCCCCCAAGAGTTTGATGCGAAATCGGATGTGATTACCACCCCAAAAGGGCATCGGTTAATTGTGTACACGGATGGCATTATCGAAAGTCAAAACCTTAATGGGGAATGGTTTGGGGAAGAGCGTTTGCACGCGTTAATCAAAAGCTATCAGTCAGGAACCTATACGGATCTCATCATCCATGCAGTGTCTGAGTATCGTGAAGATGGTGAGCAAACGGATGATATGTCATTAGCCGAGATTATTTTTAGCCCAATCATTTATGATCGCGACACCCAGTCTACAACAAAAGAGCCGGATGCAAAGCACAGAGCCATTCCTTGGCAGCTGTCGGTTCACCTGTCTGAAAAAGACATGAAGCATAATGATGTTATCAACCAGTTGGTTAATCTCATTAAAGACAAGGGGCGTTTAGCATCTCATTTGGATGTGCTGTACACCGTGCTCAGCGAACTGTTTAGTAACGCCTTAGAACACGGAATTTTACAGCTGGATTCTTGCAAAAAGAATGATGCCGATGGTTATGTTGAATACTATAAAGATAGAGAAAAAGCGCTAGAGCAGCTCAAATCCGCCTCGATGGATATCGACATAAGTGTCGCTGGGCCAGAACGTAATAAATTATTAATTAAAGTGACTGACTCGGGAAGTGGCTTTGATATTGATAACGCCACTCAGTTGCCGACAGCGCCAAATTGCCAATTACCTGAAGAAGGGGACCTGTCTTATGGTCGCGGAGTAGAGCTGGTGACCTTACTGTGCGAAAGCCTCGTCTACAGTAATAATGGGCGGACAGTAGAGGCAGTCTACTGCCTAGATTAGCGTTTGAGCAGTCAACGAGAGCCAGACATTAAAAAATATCATCACGTTGCAACACTGTAACCATGCTTTTGGTTAAGTGATGGACTTCATCGGTCGTCATGATAAAAGGTGGCATGACATAGACCAACTTACCGAATGGCCGAATCCAAACGTTGTGGTTTACGAAAGCATCTTGTATGACTTTCATGTTAACGGGATGCGCCATTTCCACCACACCGATAGCACCAATGACTCTTACGTTGGCCACGTGATCAAAGTCTGCGCAAGGCGCAAGTCCAGCTTGAAGTTCACTTTCAATGCGTTTTACGTGCCCGTGCCAATCGCTATCTAACAGCAATCGAGTGCTAGCTAAAGCGGTGGCTGTGGCTAACGGGTTACCCATAAAAGTGGGGCCGTGCATGAACACACCAGCTTCCCCACGACAGATGCCATCGGATATTTTATCGTTACACAGTGTGGCGGCTAGGGTCATGTAGCCGCCAGTCAAGGCTTTACCCAAGCATAAAATATCGGGTGCTATATCGGCATGCTCACAAGCGAAAAGAGTACCAGTGCGACCGAACCCAGTTGCGATTTCATCAGCAATTAACAAGACGCCATAGCTATCACATAGCTCACGGATATAACGTAGATAGAGCGGTGAGTAGATTCGCATGCCGCCTGC
>CBFHKY010000009.1:113935-132669 GCA_965656525.1 Pseudomaricurvus sp.
CCTTGAACTACAGGTTCTAAAATGATGGCTGCCAGTTCATTCTGATGCTGCTTAAACGTATTTTCTAAGGTACAGAGGTAGTCAAGATTGACGGGCTCGGCAAACCCCAGCGGTGGTGCTTCTACAAAATGATGTTGAGTTAAATTGTTGGCAAACAAATGATGCATTCCCGTTACTGGGTCACAAGCCGACATCGCACCAAACGTATCGCCATGGTAACCGTTACGCAAACTGAGCAGTTTGTTTTTTTGGGGTAATTGTTGGCTGTGCCAATATTGCAGTGCCATTTTGATGGCGACTTCGACAGCTACCGAGCCAGAATCGCTAAAGAACACTTTGTTCAAATTTCCGGGCGTTATCTGAACCAACAGTTCAGCCAGTTCTGCTGCTGGCTGATGAGTTAGACCACCAAACATCACATGGGATACTTTGTCTATCTGTTGCTTGGCAGCGTCATTCAGGGTTGGATGGTTGTAACCGTGAATCGCACACCACCACGATGCCATGCCATCTAACAGCTCGCGGCCATCTTCGAGTACCAATGTGCAGTTATGCGCTGAGGCCACAGGGTAAACGATTGGGGCTTCTAAAAAAGAAGAATAGGGGTGCCAGACATAGCGTTTGTCTAGATCAAGAATGTGCTCACTGTTGTCCATGGGGGCCTCTCAATATCAGGAGGCCATTGTAGGTGGCTGACAATGAAACGCAAGTTAGACCATTGAATTGTCAGCCAGCGGTACAGCCATGAAGTGATTAATTAAATCGCTCTACAAGCTGGAATTGACCCGTGGTGAGCTCGTTCACCTCTTGGTTCAGTGCGGCTGCAGATTCTGCCTCACGCTGTGTTTTGATGGCAATATCTGAAATAGACTTGGTGTTGTTCTCAATTTCTACCGCCGTAGAGGATTGCTCTTCAGCGGCTGAAGCAATCTGTTGTGACATATCATCGATGGTGTTCACCGCGGCAAAGATCTTATCCAATGCTTCATTAACATGGTTTACCTCTTCAACGCTTTGCGTGGTCAGGCCCTCACAGGCTTGCATGCCACTTTTCGCATCGCGAATGGAAGCGCTGAGTTTTTCAATGATATTTTGAATGTGCTGAGTGGATTCCTGGGTGCGCTGTGCCAGTGTGCGAACCTCGTCGGCCACTACTGCAAAACCTCGTCCTTGCTCACCGGCGCGAGCGGCCTCAATGGCAGCATTTAATGCCAATAAATTAGTTTGCTCTGCAATACTGCCAATCACATCCACCACAGATGAGATCTCATCACTGTCAGACGCTAAACGAGTGACCACTGTCGCTAGCTCGGTCACGGTCTGTGAAAGCCCCTGAATGGCTGTGGAGGCATCGGATAGTACTTGGCGACCCTCACCAACCTGGTGAATCGCATCAGTGGTGGCAGTAGAAGTCCTGTTGGTCCCTTCGGCAACCTCATGCACAGCTTGTGACATTTGATGCATAGACAGTGCGACTTTTTCAGTCTCTTGTAGCTGCTCTGTCATGCCATTATGGGTATGACGGGCCTGAGTCAGTGCCTCCTCTGAGCGATCCATGACATGACGTGACGATTCTACAAAACGTCTAAGAGCGGTTCTGAGTCGAGCTTTTAAGGCCATTTGAGCGAATAAGATCTCACCTTGAGCATCGGCGCGCCCCGTATAAATATAAGCGGCGAATGGGTCATGTACGGTTTCTCTGGCTTGCCGAAGCAGCTCACGGTTTTGCTGATATTGAACCCAATAACTTAATAGGCTGATTAGAGTGGCGGTAGCACAATGTACTATTACGGAGGCAACGGTAAGGCTAGAGCTTAACAATTGTCCAGCAAGCAGAAGTACGACTGAAGGAACGGCGACTTTTAAGAACGAAGTGGCCGGCTGTTGCCAGCGTTTCCAAAAAGAGATCGCATTGTCGCCTCGATTGACACGCTGATAGGTTTGCTCCGCTCTGGCAATCAACTCGGCACTGGCTTTCACACGCACAGATTCGTAGCCAGTTACCTTACCGCTCTTTTTTAACGGTGTGACATAAGCATCTACCCAATAATGATCGCCATTCTTGCAGCGGTTTTTAACGACTCCCATCCACGGCTTGCCGGATTTATTGGCATTCCAAAGCATTTCAAAAGCTACGGCCGGCATATCTGGGTGACGCAAAAGGTTGTGAGGTTTGTTGATCAATTCATCGCGAGAAAAGCCAGCAATGTTACAAAAGTGATCATTACAAAACGTAATAATACCTCGGGTGTCCGTTGCAGAAATGATTTCCTGCTCTGGTTGGAATGTGACCTCGCGATTGGTCACCGGCCCATTGTTACGCATAATTTATCCTTAGACCTATATTTTTAGCCGCTGGTAGAACCCTTACTCATAGCATAGTAATCATTGCCTAGAATGCACGTTATCTAACAACAATCAGTCAATCGCATTCTTTGAATAGAATGGTGCGCGAGATGACGAAATCTATAGCAATCTACTTGGGTTCTTGAGTTTTTTGAGCTATGCGGCCTCGACGTTATTACAAAAGCTTGATATCACGGATTCCAGTTGTTGTTTGGTGGCAACTGGGCAATTCATAAATTCTATGCTGACTTCGGTATGCCGGTAGGGTCGTCGACAAAACCGGAACGCTTTAACCTTGGCTTCACAGCGAATTTTGATGTCATGAAGCAGCTCAAATTCACACAGAGAAATGTGACCATTACGCTCGAGTTGATCGACTATGTTGCCTCCAATGGTCAAGCGCATTCCGCCAGCTGAGAGGTTCGTCGCTGTGGCAAACCAAGTAGCGTTACGAGGCGATTCGAGCTTTATCGTGAGCGGGCTTTCCTTGCTCAGTTCAATACGAGGGTAGCGTCGACGCTGCCGATATTGCACGGTGTCTGGCAAAGTGAGTGTATAAATGAAGCCTGATCGGTTTTGCACAATGCTTTCAACGGTTCCAGTAAAGCTTAGAATCTGTCCATTATGATGATGTTTGACTTGAAATTGGTCTCCTACACGATGTGGCTCACCGTACGGTTGTGGGAATAGTTCATCCAGTTCGATGGTTTGTTCCTGCATATTCACCGCGAGTATCATGCTCTGATATGTCCGCCCTGTTGCAGAGCAAACTACCTCTAATAGCTGTCGTTTCTCTTGCAGCGCTAACAGGTGGCGGTAGCGGTTAATCTGTTTAGCCAGATTCACAACAGACGCGGTGTGAGTTTGCTCCACTTGAGGTTGACGACGAATTTTTTGCATCACGGCTTGCAAAAATGACATGTAAGTCGACTCCTAAAAATAAGTTCTATCCCAGCCATGCATTGTGGCTAGGTTGTTCAATGCTAAATCATAGATAGCAACCGTTATGCCAAATTGAAAATGAACGGTGTGATTTTTGTTAACTTCAATAAAAACAATGACTTATTATTTTTTTGGCGAATTAAAACCGTTTGAGAGCCGTTTGGGTAGGGTATAAATCTGCCGCCGAGCGGCAAGGGCGCGTCATACTAAAAATAGGGGATACTTGAATAAAGCGGAACATTTCCACCGCCGGTTAAAATCCGTACAATGTCGGCCCTTACGATTGTTCACCCCTAAAGGTAGCTACCAGTGACAGACACCCCCGAGCGAAAGCAGCGTTTAGAGTTCAACAAATTGCAAAAGCGCCTGCGGCGGAATGTAGGCAATGCTATTGTGGATTACAACATGATCGAAGACGGCGATGTGGTTATGGCGTGTATCAGTGGTGGTAAAGACAGCTTTGCCATGCTGGACATTTTATTGAACCTGCAAAAAACCGCGCCGGTTTCATTCCAAGTAATTGCCGTAAACTTGGATCAAAAGCAGCCTGGGTTTCCAGAACATATTCTGCCTGAATATTTTGAAGCCATTGATGTGCCTTACTATATTGTCGATAAAGACACCTACAGTGTCGTACGGCAAAAAATCCCAGCGGGTCAAAAAACCTGTGGATTGTGTTCTCGTTTGCGTCGGGGCACGCTTTACGCGTTTGCGGAAAAAATCGGAGCAACCAAGCTGGCGCTGGGGCATCACATGGACGACATCGTTGAAACGTTGTTTCTCAACATGTTTCACGGCAGCCGTTTGAAGGCCATGCCGCCTAAACTGCGCTCCGACGATAAACGTAATGTGGTGATACGACCTTTAGCCTACTGTCGTGAATCTGACTTGATTGCTTACGCTGATTACAAGCAATTCCCCATCATTCCTTGCAACCTCTGCGGCTCTCAAGAAAACCTGCAGCGTCAGGCGGTAAAGAGCATGTTGCACCAGTGGGAAAAAGATGATGTCAGCCGTGTAGAAAGGATCTTCAAATCCATACAGAATGTATCGCCTAGTCAACTGGCTGACACACAGTTGTTTGATTTTGCGGCATTACCCCTGGATCGCAGTGGCGAAAGGGCTGATTACGATTATGATGAAGCTACGGTTGGCGCCTCTAATATTCCAGTCGGTGTCAATATTGTTGAAGCGATTGAAATCCACTGATGTCCATCCGCTTTGAATACACACCTGATTAACCCTTCTGCCACGGGGTTAATCAGTGCAGTAACCCGCTTATTGCTCATCAAGGGTTAAACGGTCGAACCTAAATAGCGGAAAGGGCGTGTATTGAAAAGGACTTTTGAAACCTGATGAATATCGTCCTAAGGCTCATCCATTAACAACAGGCTATAGTTGGCAATATTGGCTTCATTCAATCGTTGGGTGCCACCTAAGTGCATCAAGCTCAAAATGGATACGGCTTCGGCCACACTGGCTTCGCAGCGTTTTATCAACTGTGTGGCCGCGAGCATACTGTCACCTCTGCCGATAACATCGTCTACCAGTAAGACCCTGTTGCCAAAGCTCAATGATCCAGAAGCAATATCGTAAGTGTCAGTTAGAGTCCCGTGTGTGTAATCGAGCCTTTCGACAGGGGCACGCTGCTCCCCATTTTTGCGAATCATTAGCAGAGGCTTGTTCAAGGCGTAGGCTAGATTAGACCCCAGCAAACAGCCAAAACCATCCAAGGCCGCAATGTGGGTGATGTCCCAATCCAAATAGCGTTGTACCAAAGCGTCAGTAATCATTCTGGTAGCACGGGGATTGGCAAACAGTGGGGCAATGTCTTTATACCATAAGCCCGTATCGGGCCAGTTTTCGATGGTAGGTGTGCAGGATCGGATTAAAAACTCATCAATTTGACTCATACTTTTGCCTTTTCTATCTTGAGCGCTCGAAATACAAAGATATTTCTTAATACGTAAACTTGGGAAACCTCAGAAACGGTCGTAGCCGATGTAAGGTATTTCATCACTGAAAAAATAACGTCAATATCGGGAAAAAGCGATAAAACCTTCTATCATCAAGTTAAGCGTAATACACAATGATAGGCTTAATACCTTAAGTGCCCATAGAAATGAAATATCGATAAACCATTACTGCCTTAAAGTATACGAGATAGCGAAAGAATCGATAAGATAACGCTATGCGAATACTCCATCACGCCAGCATCAGACGGCTCACTGGTATCGTCTGAGTTAAGGAACCAGCTTTGTTTAAAAGTGCATTTTTCCAAGGGATCTCATTTCGGTTGGCCAAAATTGGGGTTTTGCTGATCTTTGTTTTGGGGGGTCTTTTTACATCGGTTGAACTGTGGCTGGACTACAACGATCAAGGTGCCGAATTAGAGGCTCTGGTTAATCAAGCGGTTGAGGCCGCTTCGCCGCCAGCGGCTCGAGCGATACACACCTTGGATGAAAAGCTGTCTGCTGAAGTAGTGAATGGCCTGCTGGCTTATAAGTTTATTTATGAAGTCAGTATTTTGGATGAAACCGGAGAGGCACTCGCACGAGGAAACCGCAGCCGTCATCAATGGGCCGTCGGTGGGCTTGCTGAGAAGTTGATGCCCTCGAGTAAAACATACATCGCTCCATTAGCTTTGCCTGGCTTCACGACTGATGTATCCGGTACATTAATCCTAAAGGTCGACTTAACCGCCGCGATGCAAGGCTTCTATCAGCGCTCGTTCATGGCTATTGTTGTGGGAGGCTTGCGCAATAGTCTGCTTTTGATCTTCCTTCTTACGGCGTTTTACTTCTTCCTGACCAGTCCTCTTATTCGGATGGTTAAAGAAATTGAAGCGATTCACCCAACAAGGCCTAGGCAGCGACGGTTGAGTGTTCCACACGTTTCACAGCAGGATGAACTAACCCATTTGGCAGTGGCCGGTAATGGGTTATTGGATGCTGTAGAAGGCGCTTTTCAGCAGCGGCGCGAGGTCGAGCTAGCACTGCGTGAAAGTGAACAGGCTATCCGCTTGATCATCAATCAACTGCCGGCCATTGTAGGCCTGTTGAATATGAATGGCCGGGTGGCTTTTGCAAACCATAACTTAGCTGATTTTTTAGGTGGTACACCTGAAAGTGTCATCGGGTGGGACGTGACTAAATTTGGTTTTTCGTTATCACGGGCAAAATACATTTGTGTGGATACGGACAGCAGAACCATTAAAGACACCGATGCTTTCGAAGGCTTTTATACATCAGCCAATAAAACCCGACATTATCTTCAAGGGCACATGAAAAGCATCATGAGGCAAGGCGAGGCATTGATTTTATTGGTGGCCAACGATATCTCAGAGCGCAAAGCCGCCGAGGATAAAATGCAGTTTATGGCCTACCACGATGCTTTAACCTCGCTGCCAAATCGGGCGCAATTGGTGGAAAGATTAGAGCACGAGATCGCTCGATCTAGGCGCCATAAATACTATGGCGCAATTTTATTTATCGATCTTGATAACTTCAAAAACATTAATGACTCTCTCGGGCACCCTGTAGGCGATACATTGCTAAAAGAAGTAGCCACGCGGTTGACGCAATCAGTCAGGGGGGAGGATATTGTCGCGCGCTTAAGCGGCGATGAGTTTGTGGTGGTACTGACGGTATTGGATCAAACGCTCAACACTGCAGGGATAAAAGCGGGTGAAGTCGCTGAAAAAATACGTAAGCGATTGGCTGAACCTTACCCTCATCAAGATTTTAAATTGCATGTTACGTGCAGTATTGGTGTTGTTTTGTTTAATGATAAAGATACTTCCGTACACGAATTGTTGCGTTACGCTGACACCGCCATGTATCAATCGAAACACAAAGGTCGCGATACCATTGAGTTTTTTAATGCGGTCATGGCTGATAAAGTATCGTTACAGTTACAAATGGAGGGGGAGCTTCACCGCGCTATTGAAGAAGAGCAATTTGAGCTTTACTGGCAGCCCAAGGTGTCTATCAGCAGTGGCCGTATCGAAGGGGCTGAAGCCCTTTTGCGTTGGATGCACCCAGTAAAAGGCATGGTTTCGCCAGCAGAGTTTATACCCGTGCTGGAAAGTTGTGGCTTGATGGTGGATGTCGGCCGCTGGGTGATTGCTGAAGGGTGCCGTCAGGTTCAGCACTTGTGCCACATTGGTTTGTGGCAAACAGGTATGCGTTTGAGCCTGAATGTGAGCCCAAGACAATTCCGGGGGCAAACGTTCGTGGACGATATGGCGGCAACGTTAAAAGACATTTCTATACCGCCAAACAGCATAGACCTTGAAATTACTGAAGGCGTGGTTATTCAAAACATTGAAGACACCATCAATACTATGAGCACTCTGGCGGAAATGGGGATCAGCGTATCACTGGACGACTTTGGTACGGGTTACTCTTCCATCAGTTACTTAAAGCGCTTGCCGGTCAATACACTGAAAGTGGATTACAGTTTCGTACGGGACATCGTTGAGGATCGCAGTGATCGTGTCTTAGTGGAAACCATTGTTACTATGGCACACTTACTGGGCTTAAGAGTGGTAGCAGAAGGGGTGGAGACCCAAACGCAATTGGATGTGTTGACGGGCTTTGGCTGCCACAGCTATCAAGGTTACTTTTTCAGCAGACCGTTACCTATTGATGAATTTGCTAGCGTGCTGATTCGCAACCAGCACGATGAACAAGACAAGCTAAGTTTCTGAGTCGCTCTTGTTTGGGCTTGCGGTGTTACTGGCTCGCCATAATATTAACTCAAAGGAAAAAGTCGGCTGAGCAAAACAGGTACTGCTGTTTCGACACGTAGAATGCGCCTACCCAAATGTATCGTTTCACAGCCCGCCTCATTCAGTTTGCGCACTTCGTAATCAATAAAGCCCCCTTCTGGCCCGATCACCAGTAAGGTTGGCTTATCATCAGCCGGAGGACACAATGATGCTCGATGCGGGTGAGCCACTAAGGCACGGCGCTCAGTACATAGCGCTGGGAGTGTATCCTCCACGAAAGGTTTAAACCGTTTCTCCATGTGGACAACAGGCAGCCGTGTGTCGACGCCTTGCTCTAAGCCTAGTATCAACTGCTCTTGGATAGACTCTGATTTTAATAACGGAGTTTGCCAATAGCTTTTCTCGACGCGATAGCTGTTGATAAAGGTCAGCTCTTTTACGCCCATAGTGGCTATCGTCTGTAAAATCCGCTTAAGCATTTTAGGGCGGGGCAGTGCGATTACTAGGTGAAGGGGCAGCGATGAAGGTGGCTCAAGAGAGAGATGCTTAGACACTCTTAAAATAACAGACTCTGCGTCGATGTGAGTCACCACACATTCGCCGATCTTGCCATTCACCATACCCGCTTTAAGTCCATCACCTACCTGAACTCGATTTACATTACGTAAGTGAGCCGCACGTCGACCTTCCAGCTTTACCTCTCCTTCGTTTACGCCCTTATAAAAATCTGTTGAGTGAAGCAGCAATATATTCATAGGTTGATATCTAACGCGGTGGCAGAGTGCTGGCAGAACGTTATGTCCACCATCTCAAACGCGGTATATTAAGAATAGGGTAGGCAGAAGGCAAGATGTACAAAAATACTACGATTGGCTGCTGCAACCACACCGCAGGTTGAGAGATGATGGCGAACTGTTTAGAATCGCAGCCTCTCGTCTACAGATGAGGTATAAGTCATCTAAGTTTCCACCCTTAGCTCAGCTGGATAGAGCGTCCCCCTCCTAAGGGGAAGGCCAGTGGTTCGAATCCACTAGGGTGGGCCATTTGTTAAGCTTTTACACTGGTATGGGGGCCTTTGCTCTGGTCTGTTGTGCCTTTGGCGTTGTATAAGTTGGTAGCATTTGCCACCTTACCACGGAGTAAGCCGACCAACTGTTGAAGAGTGCGCTGACCTTTGTTGATGATTCTGCCGTTTAGCTCATTCTGTGCTTTACACTCTGCCAGTTTACCATCCAGTGCATACCAAGCATCCAGTAGAGCGGGCTCTTTCATGGCATTGAGTAATGCCAGCCATTTAGTTTGTGTCTCGCTACTGGTAATCAATTCTTCTGGCATAGCGTTTACCCAGCGGGTCCGCTGTTTAGCACTTCCCTCTAACTTCATCATGAGTGTTTGTTTGGCTTCGACAATTTGCCGCAGTTGAGCGGTGTCTCTTTGTTGTAAAACCGCGTGTTCACTTTGTAAAAGTGTCAGTAGCTGCTGGCAATGGATTGTATCTTGTTGCAACAGTTGAAGTGCCGCTTGAGGGGCTACAGGTAAGGGTGCGTTCATAATGCTTCTCTCGAGGGTTTTTAAAACTATGACTTATGTTGTTCACACACTCAGTATGGCTACCACTGTGCGTCTGAATAATGTGTTCAATCATACGCACAGTGGACCGATGTTACT
This sequence comes from Pseudomaricurvus sp., assembly GCA_965656525.1. GTDB lineage: Bacteria > Pseudomonadota > Gammaproteobacteria > Pseudomonadales > Cellvibrionaceae > Pseudomaricurvus. The sequence continues at coordinate 123,624 of CBFHKY010000009.1, forward strand.
CAAGGCAGTCTCTGAGAGGGAATTGCGGTTAAGACTGCAATGCTAATGTTGATCATTCTGTGCTGGCTAACGTTTTATCTATTGTGGCTATTAATGTGGCCATCAAAAACTACTACTGTGGTTATCAAAAATTACTGTGGCTACCAAAATCAAAAATGCTTGGCCTTATGATGTGTCAGCACAGATCAACGAAATAAATCATCTTGCTCTAGCATTTTCTCAGCAATTCTCTCTGGGTTAATGCTGTAAGAGCCGTCCTCTAACGCTTTTTTGATCGTGGCAACTTTGTCACTGTCAACCGCTTGAATGTCTTGCATATTCGTTTCCAGTCGGCTCAGGATTTTGCCTTCTGAGCTCAACGATACTTGCGATTGGGGTTCTGTGCTCTTTTGAGTAGGGACTTCGGCCTTCTCTGTTGAACTGGATTTTACAGACGCACCTGTATCGGTACGGCTTCTGTTCCCGATTGTTGATTGAATATTGTTCGAGTCAATAACCATAATTCGCAATTCCCACATGTTGGTCTGATGGGGGAGAGAACCCTATCAGATCAGAACTTTTAAATACCCTCGACGTTGGTGTCGGCAGGTGCGCAATTAACTTTAGCAATTTCATCAATTTTTACTGAAATTGTGTGTTTTGCGTATTTCAGCAATGCTTACTATCGCCGTCTTTACCTAAATTTAGTTGCTACAGGCTTATATTAACACTGCCAGCAGATCAAAGCCGCACCTCTGCTCGGCCAGTAGATACGACTCTAGCCTGGAATATTTTCTTAGTTTTCAAGTTTTTAACACGAATCTGTTGGCCTTGCTTGCCACCGCTCAAGGCGATTGCGGTGGTACTGACCGCTATCCCGGCACCGCGTGCTAGGACGACTAACTGATCCCCTCTCTGCACCACTTCAGGCTGCTCTAGGTATGAGGCTCGTATGGGGCTACCGGCCACGATGGATCTTTGTGTTTCCATCCCTATCGTGTCTTCCAGCGATGAAATCAACCCATTTGAGTTAGCCCCAGTTTTTATCTCGCGCATAGCAACATCATCTGAGCTGAGTTTTACCCCGCGAGGCAGGTTTCGAGTTGCCACTAAAACCTGACGCCAACGGTCTACCGCACTGTTTAAGTAAAAACTCCATTGACGCTTACACGCGACCTTTACCGTCACGTTACTGGCACTTTGTTGATGGCCATGCAGATTGAACGTCAATGCTTTGTCGCAAGCGTCCAGTCTTAGGTTAGGGTCAATGTTAAAAGGGGCGACCTCAACGCGTTCATAGGGGTTAGTTTCCCGTAAATGCTGTTGCACAAACTGGCGAGCATCTTTTTCTATTTGGGTGAGATCTTGTAGTGGCCCAGCCAAACAAAAGCCCTGTAAAGCCCAGTAAATAGCGGTGCTGTAGAGGATTTTACGTAAGATCACCATGTTTGATTTATGCCCATTAAAGATGAAACGCCCCGAAGACGTTAAAGCTGTCTTCACTTTGGTCGATAAAACTCAACAATATCTTCGTTGTGCTGTGCATTAAGATCGCCATTGCTATAACAAGGTATGAAGCAAGGTGTATGCCGGAAAGGTGTTTGGCAGATAAGTTTTCTTTGTCGCGTTATGGAAACGGAGTAAACAAACTCTATTGCATGGCCAAAACTTGACTACACTAAAGAAAAGCGCGCAAACGTGTTGTTGTGCACAGAGTGTTATTACACGCTCAGAATAAGATAAATTAAGGAGCTTCTATGGCTGGTGTGCTCGATAGTGTCAATCAGCGAACGCAACTGGTGGGGCAAAATCGCTTAGAGCTATTGTTGTTTCGTTTGGGCTCAAAGCAGCTGTACGGCATCAACGTGTTTAAAGTGAAAGAGGTGCTTCAGTGTCCGCCGTTGAATGAAATTCCTCAGCGACATCCAGTTGTAAGAGGTGTAGCCCATATTCGTGGCAACACGGTGTCGATTATGGATATGAACTTAGCAACTGGGCATGGTCCTTTACAAGATATCGACAATTGTTTTGTGATCATTACTGAGTACAACCGCTCGACTCAAGGCTTTTTGGTTAGGGGAGTTGAGCGAATAGTGAACACAAACTGGGAAGATATCCATCCGCCACCCGCGGGTGCAGGCCGTGAAAACTACCTCACGGCAGTGACGGAAGTGGAAGGGCATCTGGTTGAAATTATCGATGTAGAAAAAATTCTAGCGGAAGTGTCACCAATCAATGAAACCATCAGCGATGGTGTTATTGAAGACGGCATTGCTGAGCGAGTGATCCAGAAACACATTTTAATTACCGACGACTCGTCAATCGCCCGCAAGCAAATTCAAAGAGTTGTAGAATCCATGGGGATTCAAACGACACTGAAAAAGGACGGCCGCGCAGCCTACGATTACTTACAGGCTATGCTTGATGATGGTAAAGATCCGTATTCAGAGTTGATTATGGTGATATCGGATATTGAAATGCCAGAAATGGACGGCTATACCTTTACGGCTGAAGTGCGAGGTAATCCTGGGTTGAAGGATTTGTTCATCGTATTGCATACGTCCCTCAGTGGTGTTTTTAACGAAGCTATGGTCAAAAAAGTCGGTGCAGATGAATTCTTGGCAAAATTTAACCCTGATGAACTGGCGAGGCGTGTAAACGATAGGGTATTGGCTCTCACAGGCGAAGCGATTTTGCCCGATGAACCTGAAGAATAGCGTTTGTGAACTCTTGTCTTATGGAGGGATTGGGTTTTTTTCTGTAAAAAGTACAGAACCTTTCAAGTCAAAGCGCCTTTTACAGCAGCACTCATATTGCTTTATGAAATCGCAACGTGAGACGAGTGGTTATTTGATCTGGTTTGAAGTATGGGTATTTTGTGCCCCCATTTTTTTGTTGAGCTTAATAGAGTCGATTGAATGACAGAAAATGATCTGCCCACCAGTTCACGAATGGGCGTGCCAGCGGCTATACCAGCAGCAGATTTTGCAGCATTCAGGGATTTCCTCCACCAGGCTTGTGGTATATATCTCGCTGAAAATAAGCAATACCTGGTATCGACTCGTATTCGTAAAATTCTTGTTGAGCACAAACTGGCATCGCTCAGTGAGCTGATTGAACGCATTAAAGGCCGAAATTATTCAGCGCTTCGCGAGGTTGTCATTGATGCGATGACCACCAACGAAACGTTTTGGTTTCGTGATAATTATCCCTACGATTACTTGGCGTCTCATTTATTTACCGAACTGAATCAAGCATCAGGGGCTGGTTCCATCAGAATCTGGTCAGCGGCTTGCTCTTCTGGGCAAGAGCCATATTCCATCAGTATGGTGGCGGAAGAGTGTCGGCGTAAGAACTCTATGGCGTTTAGGCGCAACGTGGAAGTTGTAGCCACAGATTTATCTGGCAGTATGTTGGAGCAAGCGAAACTGGCTCGTTACGACAAAATGGCGGTAGTCAGAGGTTTATCGACAGAACGCCGACAGTTGCATTTCGATGAACTAAGCAATGACGAGTGGCAAGTGAAAGAGCCTATTCGACGGCGCGTGCAGTTTAAAGCCCTGAATCTGATGCACCCTTATTCCACATTAGGTAAGTTCGATATCATTTTCTGCCGTAACGTGCTGATTTATTTTAATGCGGATTTAAAGCAAGACATTTTGCGTCGTATGCACGCGGTGTTAAAGCCAGGAGGGGTATTGTTTTTGGGGTCCTCCGAAGGTGTTGGTGGGGTCAATGATTTGTTCGAAATGGTACATTGCAGCCCAGGTATCTTATACCGCGCCCGTTAGTGATGTGATGGCGTATCTTACTGAGCCGCTATAGACACAAGGCTGCGATGCTGTTGTGGTGATGCGGCATTTTTCTTCTGCAGTTTTGCTTTCCTTTTGCGCTCGATTTTCTCTGATTCTTGTTGTAAACCAAAGTCTATTATCTAGCCCTCCGTTTGCCGCAGGCGGCAATAGTTGACCGCCTGCGCACGTCAGTCTCTAGCTTTATTGAAATTTTAAATTAATAAAAAACAATAACTTACATGTTTTTTTTGGGCTTGGCATAAGCGTTGCTTTGTTGTTCGAGGAATGATTCATTACTTGAAAAGGCGGCACTAACCCATCGATGGTATTGGGTGAAGTCAGGCAAAAAGAGAGAAGCATTATGGCAATCGGTTTTGATAAAGCACTGGGAATTCACGACGATGCTCTGCAGTTTCGCAGCCGTCGAGCGTCTGTGTTGGCAAGCAATCTTGCTAACCAAGATACCCCCAATTACAAAGCCAAAGACATGGATTTCAAAGCAACGTTAGCCAGAGCCGCTGAACCTACTCCTAGAGTGCATTTGAACACGACTCATGCCAATCACCAATCTGCAGTGAGCTCTATGGGGCGTGGTGAAGATCAGTTGTACCGAGTGCCTACTCAGCCCAGTATTGATGGCAATACTGTGGATGAACACGTTGAACACGCTAAATACATGGAAAACTCATTGGAGTTTCAAGCTTCATTCACTTTCCTCAATAAAAAATTTAAAGGGTTAACTTCCGCTATTCGTGGCGAATAAGTTAAACAATTGGAGAAGGCCCATGGCACTGAGTAACGTTTTTGATATCGCTGGTTCTGCACTCACCGCACAGAGTGTGCGTCTTAACACCACGGCCAGTAATTTGGCGAATGCACAGTCAGCCAGTTCCAGTACGGATCAAGTGTACCGCGCACGTCATCCGGTCTTTGCCACGATGATGCAAGCGGCAGGCAATCAAGATGTGCCGTATCAAGATGCAGAAGCAAAAGTACAAGTCATGGGTATTATTGAAAGTGATGCGCCTCTGCAACAGCGTTACGAACCTAACCACCCAGAAGCTAACGAGGAAGGTTACGTTTTTTACCCAAATGTGAATGTGGTTGAAGAAATGACCAATATGATTTCAGCATCACGCTCTTTCCAGACGAATGTGGAAGTAATGAACTCTGCTAAGCAAATGGTGCAGCGAGTCCTGAGCCTTGGTCAGTAATTCGCCCAATTATTTATTGTGAGGTAATCCGTTATGGACGTGACTTCGACAGCATCAAATTATGCCAGTGCACTGGAACAATACGCCACCAAGCCTGAAGAAAAGACCAAGTCGAACGAGCTGGGTAAAGATGAATTTCTGAAGCTGCTGGTGACTCAGATGGAAAATCAAAATCCATTGGAGCCACAAGATAACGGTGAATTTATTGCACAATTGGCCCAGTTCAGTTCATTGGAGGGCATTGATAACCTTAACGATACCATGGGGAACTTTGTAAACAGTTATCAATCTTCTTCGGCGCTAGGCGCAACTGCTCTTGTAGGCAAACAGGTATTGATCGAATCAGACAGTGCTTTTCTGGAGCAGGGTGGTCTGATCAAGGGGGTGGTGGAATTACCCGTTTCGAGCCCTGATGTGAACCTAAAAATTTACGATGCCAATGGTCAATTGGTGCGCAGTATCGCGTTGGGTAGTCAAACGGCCGATGATCACCAGTTGGTGTGGGATGGCGCAAATAATGACGGTGATGCTTTGCCTACTGGCGTGTATACCATTGAAGCCACTGCCCGCATTAATGGTGAGCAACAACAATTGAATACCCTGCTGGGTGCGAATGTAAACAGCGTCACGCTGGGGACTAACGGTGGTGGTACCACGCTGAACTTGGCGGGTATCGGCAAAGTCGCACTCGATGATGTTAAAACAATTCAATAATGGCATTGGCGCTAAGCCAGTGATGCTAAACAACAAGTACCTCACTGAAAGATGTTTCGGTGCAGTAGCGTTAAACCGAAGAGGGTAAAGCTATGTCATTCAATATTGGCCTGACAGGTATTCGTGCCGCAGATAGCGATTTGCGCGTGACCGGTAACAACATTGCCAACGCCAGTACCACTGGTTTTAAACGTTCGCGTGCTGAGTTTGGTGATGTATACGCCAGCTCTATTGTGGGCACTGCGGCCAATGCGTCAGGTAGCGGTGTGGCGTTAACGGACGTCGCGCAGCAATACACTCAAGGAAATATCTCATTTTCAGATAATGCGTTAGATCTAGCGATTAATGGCAGCGGTTTCTTTATTCTTAGTGATAGTGGTGACCCAGCTTATACTCGCGCTGGTATGTTTTCCACGGACAACCAGGGTTTTTTGGTGAATAATTCCGGTTTTAATCTACAGGGGTTTGCTGCGGATGATGATGGCAATATCATCAACGGTGTGTTAACCGACCTACAAGTGGTTGCCGGTAATCAGGCGCCACAGCAAACAACAGAAGTAGCATCTGAATTGAATTTGGATGCTACGGAAATTGCACCTGTCGAATTGGTTTCAACCAGTAGCGGCTCACAAGTTTTGCTGGCTTCAACCCCTGCCGCACCAGTGTCACGGGCCACCACAGGATTTGGGACAGCAACGGATTTCACCACCGATGAGGTGTCTCTAACATTTGCCATTCCAGGTTTTGCATCACCTGCAGCCCTCACGTTTGATGCCGCTAGTGTCGCGACGGTGGGCAATCTTGACGCTGTTATTGATGATGTCACTGAACTGGCTGATTTGTTGAACAATTACTTCGGTGGGCAAGCTGCGCCTTACAATCAGTTGTCTGCTACCACCTCTGGCACTACATTAAATATTGATTTGACAGGTGAAGCGGCAGGGGCAAATACCAATTTTACTATGAGCTTAGCCACCATCGCGGGCAACGGCATCTCCGCTTTTTCTCAGATGGCACCTTCAATTACATCAGGCTTGTCATCGTCATATCAGGCTCCAGATAATGGCTACAGCCCAGGCCAATTGAATATTGTGACAGCAACGGGCACTCAGACCTTAGATTTAACAACAACACCTGGGGCCAATGCTACGGCACGTCAAATTGCTGAACAAATTAATATTCAAGACCAAAACTTAAACTTAGGGATTGCAGCCAGTGCACGTACAGCAGTGCGCTTGGCAAATGTCGGTGGTTTTAATGCGGGTGAATTGGTGTTGGCTCTAAAATCAGCAGATGGTGGAGGCGCGGCGAACTTCTTAATTCTAAACCCAGCAGGTGGTACTGGCACAATTCAGCAGCAAATTGTAAGTACGATCAACAGCGCGAATATCCCAGGCTTGACGGCAACATTGTCGGGCGCTGATCAGATAGATGTGGTGGCGTTGAATGGCGAGGATATTATTATCCAGAATAACGCCGCTGGCGGTGGTGCAACCATTGACTACGCTGGCTTGACCGACTTTGCTGGCACGCTGGGTATTCCGGCGGCCAGTCCGGGGTTGTTGTCTCTTAACCCTGGAGCAGAATTTGCTGTGGGTGGCGAAATTGACATCACCGTTGATGATGGCGTTAGTATTGCGGCAAACAGCGCTGGTACACCGGGTAACCTGTGGGGCACATTGCCGGGTAACTCCAGCAATACCTTCGACCCACTGGATCCTGATACTTATAATTCTGCAACATCAGTTACTGTATTCGACAGCTTGGGTAATTCCCACATTATGACGCAGTATTTTGTGAAAGAGCGTACCAATCCTACTAATACCGCAGGCACGGCTAATACATGGTCGATGTATGTTCTTATCGATGGTGAAAACGTAGGTAATCCACCAGCAGGAAGCACTATTCCTGGGTTGGCACAATACTCGCTGCGCTTTGGTAACGATGGGACATTAGACCCTGCAGCCGATGGTCCCTTCTTAATCAGTAACTGGACGCCACTGGATTCTGTAGGTAATTACAACGGTGCACTGACTCCCAATACCGGTGGGGCATTGCCAGTCGCGATACCGCCTACATCGTCTAATTTTTCCATTAACGTTTTAGGGACAACTCAGTTCGGCAGTGACTTCGCAGTGAACGATGTGGATCAGGATGGTTTTACCACAGGCCGTTTAGCGGGGTTGAATATTGATGACAGCGGGATTATTTTTGCGCGCTTCACCAACGGTCAAGCTCAAGTCTTAGGCCAAGTTGCTTTGGCGGGTTTTTCTAACGAACAAGGCTTACAGCCGCAAGGTGATACTGGCTGGTCGGAAACCTTTGAATCTGGTCCGCCTTTAGTGGGTGTCCCACAAACCGCAGCATTAGGCCTGATTCAATCAGGTGCTCTGGAAGAGTCTAATGTGGATTTGTCGGAAGAACTGGTTAACTTGATCATTGCGCAAAGAAACTATCAATCCAACGCAAAAACCATTGAGACTGCTGATCAGGTGACCCAGACAATTCTGAATATCTAAGTAGGAATACGGTCTAGACATTCTCGTTAGGCTTCCAAAAAGCATCAATAAATGCACGTATGTATTTATTGATGATCCAACCAAACGCTTAGTCACAGGGTGAATGATAGGGATCTTTCATTCACCCTGTGACATTGGCCCACTCCTTGCAATTCCTCTGTATAAGCGTTCGTAAGCGGCAATGTTTTTCCCGCTCGACGCAATAGAGGAGTCACACCGTGGACAAAGCATTATACATTTCAATGACCGGCGCTAAGCACAACATGCTGGCGCAGGGAATTCATGCCAATAATCTAGCCAACGCCAATACCTCCGGTTTTAAAGCCGATTTTGCGCAGGCGCGCAGTATGCCGATTTACTACGGTGAGGGTCATCCTTCACGTGCCTATGCGTTAACCGAAAACCCCGCGACGGATTTTAGCCAAGGCCCTTTGATCGAAACGGGGCGCGATTTGGATTTTGCGGTTCAAGGTGATGAGGGTTTTTTGGTAGTAGAGGCGGCCGACGGTACAGAAGCCTACACACGATCAGCTTCTTTGGTGGTGAACGCTAACGGTCAATTGATGACCGGCAATGGTTTGCCGATCGTTGGGCAAGGTGGGCCCATCTTTGTTCCCCCCAATGCAAAGTTGGACATCGGTACGGATGGGTCCATCACTGTTCGCGGTGCGACACCACTTGAATTGTTACAGCCCGATCGTATTCGACTTGTGCAGCCTGATAAAGATCAATTGGTCAAAGGCGAGGATGGATTGTTTCGTCAGAAAGATGGTGAGGAAGCACCTGTGGATGGCGCGCTGCGTTTGTTATCGGGTTTTGTTGAAGG
>CBFHKY010000009.1:132768-149153 GCA_965656525.1 Pseudomaricurvus sp.
CAGTAATGTCAATCCTATTCATGAGTTCACCCAAGTACTGTCTATCTCACGCCAGTACGAACTCAGTGTGAAAATGATGAAAACCATCGAGGGCAATTCCGAATCTTCGGCGCGTTTATTGCAATCCTCATAATTAATGCATCAATAGTCAATTTATTGGCTGTGATTTGACCCGACGAGGGAAGACACATGATTCCAGCACTATACATCAGCAAAACCGGCTTGAGCGCTCAAGACAAACAGTTGAGCACCATATCCAACAATTTGGCTAACGCTTCAACCGTTGGCTACAAGCGTGATCGCGCCGTGTTTGAAGACTTATTTTACCAAATACAGCGTCAGCCCGGCGCTCAAGAGACACAAGATACCCAACTGCCTTCTGGTTTGCAGCTAGGCACAGGGGTAAGGGTTGTGGGCACTCAAAAAGAATTTACCTCAGGCAGTATTCAGGTAACGGGCAATAATTTGGATGTGGCCATTGATGGCCGTGGCTTTATGCAGTTTTTAGCACCTGACGGAGGCATCGTGTATAGCCGTAATGGTCAACTGCACATGAACTCCAATGGTGAAGTGGTGAATGCGGCAGGCTTATTGTTACAGCCTGCTATCACCATACCGCAGAACACACAGCAATTGACCATTGGTGAAGATGGTGTGGTCAGTGCCTCCATTGCTGGGCAAGTAAACCCGCAACAGCTCGGGCAAATCGAAACAGTAGATTTTATTAATCCCGCTGGTTTGCAGGCCACGGGCGGTAATTTATTCCGACAAACGGCATCGAGCGGTGATGCGATTGCTGGCGTGCCAGGTTTAGATGGCTTGGGTAGCATAAAGCAGGGCTCACTGGAAAATTCCAATGTGGATATCGTAGAAGAAATGGTGAACATGATCACTACGCAGCGGGTTTATGAATTAAATTCCAAGGTGATATCGACGTCTGATCAGATGTTGCAATACATCAGCCAGAATCTGTAACGGTCACGCAGTAAGGATGAGGTCATGATGCTATTAACAAAAAAAATACTGCTGGCGCTCTGCATTTTGGTCTTGGCTGCCTGTAGTGCCCAGAATCAGGTGAAGCCCGGCGACCCTTATTTTGCCCCTGTGATTGCAATGTCTAACGATGTAGAGGCAGCACAACAGGGCTCATTATTTGTCGGTACTGGCGGCATGGAATTATTCTCTGATCGTAAAGCCAACCGAGTAGGTGACATTATTACCATCGTTCTTAATGAGCGTACCGTATCGCAAAAAACAAATAACGTATCCGTTACCAAAGACAGCGACATGTCTTTTAACGCTGGTCCTATTTTTGGACGCGCCCCGAGTATCAGTAATTTAAATTTAGAAACCGACATACAACAAGAAAGAGATTTTTCTGGTGCCGCGGATGCCGATCAAAGCAATAGTTTACAGGGCAATATCACCGTTACGGTGGTGGATATTATGCCCAATGGCAATCTCGTTGTGCGCGGAGAAAAATGGATGACACTGAACCGTGGCGATGAATACATTCGCATCAGCGGTATTTTAAGAGCAGAAGATGTCGACCCTAATAATACTGCGCCATCGAACCGATTGGCGAATGCGCGTATTTCATACAGTGGTACTGGTGAGCTTGCCGAAAGCAACCAGATGGGTTGGTTAACGCGTTTCTTTAATACGGCGATTTGGCCGTTCTGAAAAATCACAATACACGCTAGTTCATACCGATTAAATCGAACAGACACACAAGAGATAAACCATGAAGCGTTACTCACTGCATACGATGTCAAACCAGTTCCACTGGGCGCTTTGGTTCATTTTGTGTGGGTTTTCATGCCTGTCACAGGCAGAGCGCATCAAAGACATGGCCGATGTGGCCGGTGTGCGAACCAATCAATTGTTGGGCTATGGTCTTGTTGTAGGCTTGGATGGCACTGGGGATAAAACGAATCAAGCACCTTTTACAACACAATCGTTCAATAGCATGCTCAAACAATTTGGTATCAATTTACCCGCAGGCAGTAAGTACAACATGAAAAATATTGCTGCGGTGATGGTACATGCTGAATTACCGGCGTTTGCGAAACCGGGCCAGAAAGTTGACATCACTGTTTCATCCATCGCCGATGCAAAGAGCTTACGGGGTGGCACTCTATTAATGACGCCTCTTAAAGCTCTTGACGGGCAAGTATACGCCATAGCACAAGGCTCATTAATCGTGGGCGGGTTCGGCGCTGAAGGCGCTGATGGCTCCAAGGTGACGGTAAATATCCCCAGTGTAGGACGCATTCCTAATGGCGCTATGATTGAACGCTATGCGCCTAACTCTTTTGATCAAGGTAAGGCGATTGTTTTCAACTTACACCGCTCGGATTTTACCACCGCCAAGCGAGTAGCCGATGCCATCAACGACATACTAGGCCCTGATGTGGCTCGGCCAATCGATGCGACATCGATTTCGGTGGATGCACCGATAAACCCTTCGCAAAAAGTGATGTATTTGTCGATGTTGGAAAATATCGAGGTAACACCGGGTCGTGAAGCTGCGCGGGTGGTTATTAATTCTCGCACTGGCACCATCGTTGTGGGGCAGGATGTTCGAGTTGAGCCTGTTGCTGTCACTCACGGCAGTTTGACGGTAACCGTTGCAGAAGGTGTGGAAGTCAGTCAGCCAAATGCTTTGGGAGAAGGGCAAACAGTAGTGTTGCCTGATACTCAAGATGTCAGTGTGGAGCAAGAATACAAACCAATGTTTGAGTTCGACGGCGGCTCTAGCTTAGAAACGATTGTGAAAGCCGTGAACAGGGTGGGAGCTGCGCCCGGTGATTTGATGGCTATTTTGGAAGCGATGAAACAAGCCGGTGCTCTCAAAGCTGAATTGATCGTAATTTGATCGCGACTTAAACAGGCCCTGATTGGCCGAGGAAGATCGAAATGCAATCCCCAATTGGAAGTCAAATGATGGCGGCAGATGTTTATACCGATCTGCAAGGGCTGTCTAAGATTTCACAAAAAAGTCGTGGTTCAGATAGCGATAAAGCAGAAGCGCTCACTGCCGTTGCCAAACAATTTGAATCGGTTTTTTTGAATATGATGATGAAGGCCATGCGTGAAGCGAACGAAGCTTTTAAAGATGAGTCTATGTCCGGTTCTAATGAAATGAACTTCTACCAGCAAATGTTTGATCAACAACTGACGCTCAGTTTATCGAAGCAAGGCATGGGGCTTTCTGATGCGTTAGTACGGCAACTGCAATCACAAATGGGATCAAACACAGAAGTAGCGCAGGGCGCTATGAGTATCATGCCAAAGTCCGCGTCTATAAAAGATGACCCTTACGTTCAGTCACTGTATTCAAATATTGTTTCTTCGAAAGAGAAAGCCAGTGCCCCAGCTCAGTCAATAGAGGCTGTATCATTTTATGGGTTGGATGGAACACCAGAAACGTTCAAAAAAGCGTTATGGCCTTTAGCAACAGCAGCGGCTGAACAGTTAGGGGTAGACCCACGCTATTTGGTGTCTCAAGCGGCACTCGAAACCGGTTGGGGTAAACATATGATTACCGATCAAGCGGGCAATAACAGTTTTAATTTATTTGGTATTAAAGCCAGCGCTAATTGGGACGGTGAAACTGCCGCCGTAAAAACCTTGGAATATCGCGATGGTATTGCCCAGCAAGAAACCGCTAAATTTCGAGTGTATAACAGCTTAGCGCAAAGTTTTCAGGATTATGTCAATTTTGTGAGCACACAAGAACGCTACCAGCCAGCGCTGCAACACCAGCAGCATGCACAACAAAGCACACAACAGAGCTTACAAAAGCAGTCGCAAGATTATGTGCAAGCGCTGCAATCAGCGGGTTATGCCACAGACCCACAATACGCTGAAAAAATTGAAGCTATTGTGCAACAGCACTTTCCCGATCGAGGCTAATCATGGCGGGCTTATTAGACACAGCGGTATCAGGGTTACGAGTGAGCCAGACGGTTTTAAAAACTGTCGGTCACAACATTGCGAATGCCAACACCCCTGGCTACAGCCGACAAACTGTTGATATTGCCACGAATCCAGCACAATTGTCTGGGCCTGGTTACATTGGCAGTGGTGCAAAGATTACCTCGGTCGATCGCGTGGTGGATGAGTTTTTGGTAGAGCAATTAAGAGCCGATACTTCTCTAGCGTCTGAATTAAATGCATTTAATGAAAATATAAAACAACTGGATACGTTACTCAGTGACCCTTCAACGGGGTTATCCCAAGGGCTTGATAAATTTTTTGCGGTTTTAGAAAACGCGGCTGATGATCCCACATCGATTCCTTCACGACAGCTGGTCATCAGTGAGGCGGAAAATCTCTCTCAGCGATTCAATAGTCTGTATGACCGAATTGATACGCTTAATAACAACATCAATCAAAAGCTGGATGTTGCTGTGGCACAAGTGTCTGCGTTAGCGGAAGTGATTGCCGGTATCAACAACAGTATTCTAAATGCGCAAGGTGGCAGTGATTCTGTCCCTAATGATTTATTTGATCAGCGAGAAGAAGCACTGCGTAAATTATCCGAGCTTATTGACATTGATATTGTCGAGCAGGGTGATGGTCTGTTGAATGTGACCATCGGTTCAGGGCAATCACTCGTCGTCGGTACAGAGTCGCGGTCATTGGGATTGGTAGATGGTGTTTTAGATCCACAACAAAAAGACATTGCCTATCAAGATCGGACTGGCAATCAAAATATCACTTCATTCTTAGGTGGAGGAGACGTCGGTGGCTTGCTGGATTTTAGAGAAACCATTCTGACCGAGGCGTACAATGAATTGGGTCGCGTGGCTGTCGTTATGAGTGAAACCTTCAACGAGGCACATGCTCAAGGCATAGACATGAACGACCAATTCGGTGGTTTATTCTTTACTGATGTCAATGATTTAGCCGTGGCGGCTTCTCGCGTGTTCGGTGACAGTGACAATTTACTGCCAGACGATCGCGTAATGAGTGTAGAAATTAATGATGTCTCGCAATTAAAAGCCAGTGATTACGTGTTGCAGGCTTCATCGGGTGATACCAGTTTTCGCATCACTCGCGCCAGTGATAATGAAGTGGTTTACGCCGGCGCTTTTCCCGGTTCGCTACCCGCTGCGGTGGAATTTGATGGCTTACAGTTGAACTTTTTAGAGGGTACTTTTCAGCCAGGAGACAAGTTTTTGATTCGCCCCACTCGCACAGGGGCAAGGGATATCGGTACTGAAATTGAGCGCCCCGATGCATTGGCCCTGGCCAGTCCGTTAGCCACAGATATATCCAGTGGTAATACAGGGAATGCGTCGATTACAGAAGGTTCTGTGACCAGCTTACGTGCCAGTGATGGTTCGGCCTTACCGTTATTTAATGCCGAAGGCACTATGTCGCCTCCGCTACTAGTGCGTTTTACCTCAGCCACCACCTATGAAGTGTTAAACAATTCTGACCCTGCCAACCCGATAGATTTAGATCCGCCTATGCGTAATCGTCCTTATGTTCCAGGGCAGACAAACGCTCTTTTCGATCAAGATAGCGGAGCAAGCATCGCCACAGCAGCGGGGGCATCATTAGGTATAGGCACAGTCACAAACGGTGCTATTCCCTTAGCGACAAGCGCTAACGGTTACCCTGTCGAAATTTACACTGTGGTGTACACCGATCCGGCGACCGGAAATGCCATAGGCCAGTCGCTCACCACCACAGCAAATGCATCGGCCCAAACATTGGCAGGGCAATTATCTGATTTGGATGGCGTAACGGCCTATGCCCGAAATACTGTGCAGTTAGGTGGTTTCGACAACCTGACTCGTAATGTCCCTTTGCAGGTCACATTAAACGGCGAAGATTTGCTGCAATACGAAACTGGCGGTGCTCTAACGGGCACAGTGCCAGACCCTGCAGCGAACCCGGCAGGCTTTAATCAGTACTTAGCCGAGCGAATCAATGAGAATGAAAATTTTCAAGCGGCGGGTATTCAAGCCGTAGCCGCTACCAATTCGATTACTGGGCGGCCAGAGCTGCGTGTCGAAGCTCTGAAGGGGCAAGACCTTAACGTCAGTTTAACGGCACAAACTGGTGAGGCCTTAACAGTTACGGATTACAACAATAGCGCTGTTGAGCTCGATGGTGCCGGTGTCGGCAATGCTGCCACTGTCACTGTTGGCGGCACTGTCGATATAGAGTTTTCTAGTGACTACCGCCTATTATCCAACCCCACGTTGAGCGGTATCTTGGGGGATACTTCAGCGGCCAATTTTGCTCAATCCAGCTATTTAGGTATTGATGTCAGCATCAATGGCGTACCGGATGAAGGTGATCAGTTTCATCTTACTTTTAATAGCGATGGTATTTTTGATAACCGCAATGCCATCAGTTTGGTGAATCTTAGCTCGGTAGGTTTTATCGATAGCGGCTTGAAAACCATCAGTGATGGTTACAGTACGCTGGTTGAAAGTGTGGGCATTAAAACCAACGCGTCGAACATTAACCTAGAAGCCAGTAATCAAGTGTTGCAACAAACCGAAGATTTAAGAAATTCAATTTCGGGTGTAAACCTTGACGAAGAAGCTTCCAAATTGATTCAGTTTGAGCAGGTTTATAATGCTAATGCTCAAGTGATATCTGTGGCGAGAGACTTGTTCGATCGCTTAATCAGTATCTTCTGAGGTCGTCGGCATGAGAATTTCATCGTTACAAATTTTTAATATCGCCAACAACAGTATTGCTGAGGCAAACCAAGCCATCACTAAAACACAGAGCCAATTGTCTACTGGGCAGCGTGTGTTGCGACCATCGGATGACCCTGTTGCGGCCACAAAAATCATGGAGCTAGAACAAAATCTAGCACGTGTCGATCAGTATGGAAAAAATATTGATTTGGCAGAAAATAATTTAGCGTTAGAAGAGTCAGCACTGGATGGCGTATTAAATTTATTGCAACGTGTGCGAGAAATTTCAGTGCAAGCGGGTAACACGGCCACGCTAACGGGGCAAGATTACAAAGCATTAGCAGCAGAAGTCGACAGTCGCTTGGATGAGCTGTTGAATTTGGTGAACACGCGTACAGCCGGCGGTGATTATATTTTTTCGGGTTATAAAAGTGGTACTGAGCCGTTTGTGGGTGATGCCGAGAGTGGTTTTAGCTACCAAGGAACAGAAGGCCAGTTACAAATTAAAATTACAGAAACGTCCAGTATCGCCGCCAGTGATTCAGGTAAGCATTTATTTTTTGATATACCCTCTGAACAAAATACCGTAAGAACGACAGCCAGTAGCAGCAATACCTCATTACCAGCCGCGAAAATGTCGATTGGTCAAGTGGTTGATCAAATCGCCTATGATGAATTTTATCCAGAAGATATGGTAATCAGCTTTGGTGCTAACAACGAAATTAATCCACCAGGAAAAAATTACACCGTACGAGAAAAATCCACGGGCAACGTGATCACACCATTTGAGAATGTTCCTTACGAAGCTGGCGAGCCGATAGAAGTCAATGGTGTCAGCTTTACTATTTCAGGCAATCCAGCATCTGGTCGCACAATCTCACCCGCAAGTTTGGCTTTTGGCACCGTCACTGCAGTGGATTTTCGGGATCCGTTAGCATTGCCGCCGGGCGGCCTGGGTAATTCCACCATCGATGTTACCGTGGGGGATACCACAGAAACGTTGATCTTGGATCAAGCGGTTACCAATGCGACAGATCTTGCCGCATTATTGAACGACGCCGGTAATGGCAATGCAGCCAAATTAGCCGCATTAGGTGTGTCAGTGGATGATACGGGTTTTACGATGCCGATCGGGATTAACTTTTCTATCGAGAAGGGTGACGCCAATGTGGATCTGGCGCTTGGTTTGGCTACTACTTCTGAAATTAGAACGACAAATGGCCGTATCGAATCCGGTGATAAATTTTTTGTTGATTCCAGCGAAAATCAAGATGTATTGACGACATTGGCTCGCCTAAGTGAAGCGATGAAAGGGGTAGATGGCAGTGCCGAGAGTAAAGATTTTGTGGCTCAAACCGTCAGCGATACTTTATCCAATTTGGACCACGCCCAAGTCGCTATTTTAGAAACCACATCCAGTCTAGGCGCTCGATTCAATACGATTGAAAGTACGAGAGAGTTACACTTAGATACAGAACTGGTCAGTCGTGAAATCATGTCGGAGTTACGTGATTTGGATTACGCCGAAGCGGCTAGCCGTCTCGCCGCGCAATCGCTTATTTTAGAAGCGGCTCAAGCGACGTTCGTAAAAGTGAGCCAACTGAGTTTGTTCAGCCGATTGTAGAGCGCAACCAATAGTCAATAATCAGAAAAAACGCGAGCGAGGGCTCTATTTTTTGTTAGCCCTCGCTCGCGTTTGTTTTTTTCACCTTTATCCGCCCTCCAAAAAATTGATGGGCCACAGTATTCAGGTGCTCTGATAGGCTTGAACCGATTTCTTTCCATGCTTTCTTTTTAGCAATTCTTCTTTGATGTGTTTTGTCTCAGCTTCCGCCTTTTCTTTTAGGGTTTTATCTTGTGCTCTTGCGGTGCTCAATAATGAGTTGGCCTCTTGGAACCAGTGATCGCCAAGGGTATCTGTGAGCGCTTTGTGCAGTGCTTGATTGCGTGCATGCAAAAGCGAGGGGATGTCTTCCCACAATTGTTCGTGTATTGCTTTTTGCAGTTGTGTGCAACGACTCTTAGCTTCGTTCATGGCATGTCGTTGTGCAGTAGTAACGGCATCTTGTGTCATAGGGCCTACGCATTTTTGGTCAACAGTGATAGTTCCTTTCATTATAGAAGACAACATGCATTGTGGTTGGTTCTATTCAATTTATTAACTCGTTGTGTGCAGATCATTTATTGACCTTAGTTTACATAATTAGCTCACAAGGTTCAGTGAATCCTTGCCGCTTCTTAAAAAAAACAGCGGTATGTTCTTGCCGCTTTTAAAAGATCAACAAACGCACAATTTCATTAAAATTTATAAAACCCTTTAAAAACAGTAAATTAAAAAAAGTTTTTTAGTTTGGCACACTCGTTGCTCTTATCCAGAAGACACAAGATGAATGGCGCAGCTAGCAACCAGTACGCTAATGCCCGCATCCTGAATTTGCCAACTGTAAAAAGGTTTGGCCAACGCTCTTAGATTGATAGGAGAAAGACTATGCCATTGGTCATTAATACGAATGTGGCAGCGCTGAATTCACAGCGACAATTGGTAAAATCCGGTGAAGATATGGCTCAGGCCATGGAGCGTTTGTCTTCTGGCAAACGTATCAATACAGCGGCTGACGATGCAGCGGGTTTGGCCATTTCCAACAGAATGACATCTCAGGTTCGTGGTTTGAACCAGGCCATTCGAAACGCCAATGACGGGATCTCTTTGATTCAGACAGCCGAAGGTGCCCTGGATGAAAGTACCAACATTTTGCAACGTATGCGTGAGCTTGCCATTCAATCAGCGAACGGTATCTACGCGGATAAAGACCGCGCGACTCTTGATGCAGAAGTACAACAGTTATTACTTGAACTGGATCGTATCGCTGAGTCCACCAGTTTTAACGGTCAGAAATTGCTCGATGGCACTCTGGGCAATGTGGATTTACAGATCGGTGCTGAAGCTAATCAAACCATTGGTTTTAGTATTCAAGCCATGAACACCCGTGAACTGGGATTAGGCTCTACCTCAGGGGACTTGACCGGCGACCGAATCGATCCCACTGCCAGCATTGATGAAGGCGATGTCATTATTAATGGTGTGGCGTTATCTGCCCACGACTTTGCCAACGACAATTTAGAAGACTTGCTCAACGACATTAACGAGAGCGTCGATGGCGTGAGCGCCGAAGGTTTTAATATTGTACAAGCGGAAAACGTAGGCACAGGTGCTTTATCGGGTGACCAAGCCTTGCAAATCACACTGGGCAGTATTAATGGCCAACCCTCTACCAGCTACATGGTGCAAAATACGGCCGACTTGGATGAATTGGTAGCCGCCATCAATTCCACGACGGGTGGCAATGTGACGGCGAATATCAGTGATTCTGGTACTTTGGTATTGGCTAACTCCACTGGCGGCGACATCAGTGTTGCGGTGGACGACGACATTACCGACGGCGGTGGCAGTTTCGCGGTGAATGAAACAGTGGCGTTTACGCTAGAAGGGTTGACTGGTTTTAGTGAAGCAGTCAATACCGGTGCGGAAACCTTCACTGGCAGCTTGTCACTGGTGGCAGAAGAGGGCACGACCATCACTGTGACCAAAGGGCCTAATGGAACCGATGCCGATTTAGCCGCATTAGGGTTTCGTGAAGTGACTGCAGGCGAAGTCCAAGGCTCCGCACTGAGTAGCGGTGCCCAAGGTACAGCCTTGGCCATTGGCGATTTAAAATTGAATGGTGTCGCCATTGCACCAACGCTGGCGATCGATGGCTTGCAAGGCAAGGTGGACAACATCAATGAAGTCAGTGAGCAAACTGGCGTAACCGCTGCTATCACCGCTGAAGAATCTTACAGTTTTGATGCGCTCGCTAGCGCATTTGAGCTTGCGTCAACGGCTGGGTTTGTGTCTTCACCTAATGTTGCGTACGAATCGGTTCAAACGACAGCCTCCGCCAATGCGGCGGCGCTGGCAGTGAGTGCTGGTGCGGTGATCGATTTCGACATCAAGGACATGACCGGCCTAATAACCACTGTGACACTAACGGGCGCTGAATTTTCTTCCAATTCTGCAGTCGTGGCTGGAATGAATGCGGACCTGTTGGCTGCCAGTAGTGGTGTGGAAGCTTCACTCGATACCGTCACCGGCAACATTATCTTCCGTGATGTGAACGGGGATGGCTCAGCACCGACAACCAATGTGACCATCGCTTCTGGCGGCTTTACGCTCACTGACAGTGGCGGTACGGCGCTCACCGTAGCCAGTACTGGTGCTGGTGGGACCTATGCGCCGGGAACCTTAAATGCCGCATTGGGTTTTGATGTGGAAGGTTTGACGGTCGCCTCAGCGGATACGGTGCTGGTAGGTAGCGGTCCGGCTTTTGACATTAACGGTGTGCAAATTGACCTTGCGACTGCGAAAAATAACGACGGTACCATTACCGTTGAAGAGCTGGCGACTGCTGTGAATGGTCAGAGCGGCAGTACAGGTGTAGAAGCCTTTATTGATAACGACGGCAAGCTTCACCTGGTGTCGACCAATGCCTTCACCATTGAAGATGACGACAATTCTACCGGCTTTGTGGAAACGATCGATGGGGGCAATGTCTTTACCGATAATGCTGCAGGCGTAAATGCAACCGCCAGTGCCGGTTCGGTGATTATCAATGGCAGTGAAGTGTCACTGACGGATCTGGACGATTTAGAGCAGGTAGTGACCGATTTGAACTCAGCCAAAGCCAATACCGGTGTCAGCGCCTCTATTGATGAAAATGGCGAGTTAAAACTGCAAGGGAACGCGGCAATTACTCTGGAGCTGGGCACGACTTTTGGTCATGCAACATCAGAAATATTGGGGCTGGGACTCACCATTGATGCCGACGGCGATGCCGCCGCGACTACTCTCAACGCGGCTATTGAACTGACGTCCATCAATCCCAGTTCGCCGATTTCCATAGAAGTGACTGATAATGGCGAAGTGGCTACTGGTTTTGTAGACATGAATACCGACCTCAGTAGTTTGGTGACGGGCACCGCTTTGGCCAGTATTAACGTGTCTACTCAAGCAGCAGCTCAGTCGGCCATCGACCCTATTGATAACGCGTTAGAGACCATCAACGCCACACGTTCTGAAATGGGTGCGGTGACTAACCGTCTTGAATTCACCATGAGCAACTTAATGAACGTAGCAGAAAATACCACTGCAGCGCGCTCACGAATTATGGACGCTGATTTTGCTGCAGAAACAGCGAACCTGTCACGGGCACAAGTGCTTCAGCAGGCCTCACAGGCGATGTTGGCTCAGGCCAATGCACAGCCGCAACAGGTGTTGCAGCTACTCAACGGTTAATCGGGTTTTTACTCAGATTAAAATTAAGAAAACAACCGGCCTTTGCGTCGGTTGTTTTTTTTGAGTGGCTCATCGTCGTAGTGATGTATTTTTTGTTCAAGTTTTTAACAAATGTGCCGCTAATAAGAAAAGCTTTTATTCATTCATAGTGACTTGGTGTGGATTTAATAAAAGTCTGTTATGCGAACAGCGGTGCGTAAAACCGAGTAAAAATAGACGTACCTAAATAAAGTAGAGGCTCCTATAGAAATATTCTGAGAGAGATATTCTTAGAAAGATACATAAAAGGTTTTCATGATTTTTTTCATAGCGGAAAAGACTGAGATGTTGTGTCTTTAGTTATCAATAGCAACCAAGCGGCACTTACGTCGCAGCGTTTTCTGGCGGCTTCCGGAAAAGACTTAGAACAAGCTATGGAGCGCTTGAGTTCTGGCAAACGGATCAACAGCGCTGGGGATGATGCCGCTGGGTTAGTGCTGAGTAACCGTATGACATCTCAGGTGCGTGGTTTGCAGCAGGCCATTCGCAACGCGAACGATGGTATATCGTTGATACAAACCGCTGAGGGCGCGCTGGATGAATCTACCTCAATCTTGCAGCGTATGCGTGAGCTGTCGGTGCAATCGGCAAATGGAATTTATAGTGACGGTGATCGAGCTACGTTAGATGCTGAAATGCAGCAGTTGGTTGCCGAGTTGGATCGGATTTCGGAATCTACCACGTTTAACGGACAAACCTTGTTAGACGGAAAACAGGGTAAAATTGACCTGCAAGTCGGTGCTGAAGCCAATCAAATAATATCCATTCAAGTCCCAGCGATCACGGCAGACTCTTTAGGGTTAAGCGCTGTAAATAGCGATCTTATTGGTGCCGAAATTGATCTGATTGGCAGCAGTGGTGCTTTAAAAACAGCAATTCCCAGTGGCTCGATCAAAATTAATGGTGAGTCTTTGAATGGTCTATCGGTTGGGGATAGTCTGCAAGACCTACTTGATGATGTCAGCAGTTTAACTGACATTACGGCCACTGCCGCGATTTATGCACAGGCAGATATTGTAGGCGATGGAATTTTACTAGGTGGCGATTCTCTTACGTTAACCGGTTATGACTTTTCTGGAAACAAAAGCACTTTTGTGATTGAAAATACCGCCGACCTAGATGAAATAGCCGATGTCATTAACGGTCAGGCGCAAGGTGTAATTTCGGCTTCAGTTGCAAATAATGGCAAGCTGACACTAACCAGTGAGACCTTAGCTACGATTGTAGTGACAGACACCACATCTGGTGCTTCAGCAAGTGGCATGCCGCAAGAGCTGGTCAGCAAGGCGGTAATCCCGACTATCGCTGCCGATATTAGTAATGTGATTGATGGATTAAAAACCGACTGGATTTTCGAAGCAGAAGAGAGAATTTTTGCGGAATATGGCCTGCGTGCTGATGGTGTCGATTTAACGCTGAACCTTGATGTCACAGACGGTGCTGCCAATACTTTAGGTTATGTCGCTATTGGTGGTTACGACGGCAATGGCAAAGGCTTGAATCTATCTCTGAATTTGGACATGGCGGATTTTACTAATACCAACTACCCCAGTGGCGGTGGCACGACAACGGCTACGGGGATTTTTAGTGATCGCATTGTCGCCCATGAAATGACACACGCGATTATGGCCCGCACCATGAATATGGCCTCGCTACCCCTGTGGTTTATTGAAGGCGCGGCGGAATTTACGGCCGGTGCGGATGAGCGGGTGACGAATGTCTTAGGCACATTAACGGCGGAACAATTGGCTGATGAACTGTCTTACGCCACTTGGACTGGCAGCAGCGCACAATATTCGGCAGGCTACTTGGCTGTGAAAATGATGGATGCTGAAATCCGCAATGCTGGTGGTAATGGCATTAAAGATTTGATGACGGAGCTGGCGGCCGGCAGCACATTGGATGTGGCCATCAATAGCGTGGCGACAGATAACAGTTTGACTGGCAGCTGGACAACCGAAGCCGAATACATCACCCATTTTACCACCAACGGTGTTGGGGATGGGTTTATCAGTGATACGTATCTGGGTGCTTACATTAACTTAGGTGATGTAGATACGGGTTCCATTGCAGGTTCGGATTATGGCGGTGCGCCTTTGGATAACGCCGATGTGATGCCCAATTTAGACGGCGGCCCCGTTGCTAATAATGGCTCTAACGATTTTAACTTTATTATCCCCGATAAATACTTACCCATTGCTCAAGACAGCGATGTATTGGCAGATGCACAATTTAATGCGCGTTTGCAATTATCTCATGATAGCGGCAACAATATTGATATTACCGTAGGATCTTCGGGAACAGAAACTGAACTTACTGTTCTAGGGTTTCGAGAAACATCCAGTAGCGGTGAAGTGACAGGTCTTGGGCTAGATAACGATACACAAGCAACGGCCTTAGCCAGTGGGGATTTATCGATCAACGGTGTTGCTATTGTAGCCACCAGTTCGGCTGGCGGCTTACAAGAAAAGCTCGACCACATCAATGCCGTTACTGAACAAACTGGGGTCACAGCTAGCGTGATTGCGAGTGAAAGTTATCAATTCGCTCAAGGTGTGCAAGCGATTGATCTAACCACCAGTACGGCATTTGTCTCGGCGCAAGGTGTCCCATATCAGTCGGTAGAAGCCAGCGATACGATTGACTTTACCTCCATTGCTGCAGGCACGTTTACAGCGGGCAGTGGTGTAACGTTTGAAATTTCTGATATGGCAGGTCTTACCTTAACTATGCGTCTAGACAGCTCAGCGGGTTACAGTAGCCAGGCTCACGTAGTTGCAGCTTTTAATGCCTACTTAAAAAGTGCACCGGCGATTGATGCAGGTTTAGACATGGAAGCCTACGTTAGCAGTTCTGGCAAACTGGGGTTTCGTGACATGGCTGGGAACGGCAACCGAGATATTTCTATTGGTGCTAACTTTACCGATTTAGGCGCAACGGCTTTCCAGTCGGGCAGCATTAACCATCTGTTGGGTTTTGATATAGAAGGCTTGGCAAATAGTAGTGATGACGATGTCTTAGTAGGTTCTGGCCCTGCGTTTGAAATAAATGGTCAAAACATTGACTTATCTGGGGCTAAAAATGGTGACGGCACGATAACAGCCAAAGAAATTGCAGCCGCTGTTAATGCTGAAGCGACCACCACTGGTGTAGAAGCCTATGTAGACAAAAATAATCGTTTACATTTTGTGGCCGATAAAGTTTTCACAATGGCGGATGATGCAAACGGTTCAGGTTTTTTAAACACTATCGATGGTGGCGTGACGATCAAAGAAAATCCGACTTTAATCGCTGCTTCTTCGGGCTCCATTATCATGAATGGCAGTGAGGTAATGTTGACAGATTTAAATGATTTAGACACGATCATCAATGATATTAACAACGCTCAATCCAGTACTGGCGTTACAGCAGCCATTGATGATAATGGCGAAGTAGAGTTGTCTGCACAATCTTCTGTGCGTTTGGATTTAGGCAATACCGCAGGGCATGCCGTGGCGCAATCCTTAGGTATTGAGTTTATCATTAACAGTGATGGTTCAGCAGATGCCGTTATTTTAGATGCTCGCCTACAACTTAAATCACAAAGCGAAGGGCAGGGTATTTCGGTTGACGTTACCTCCAACGGTGCTAAGGCTACAGGGCTGAAAAACTTAAATGAAAGCGCCATGGCTTCGCTATTGGGTACATCATTAAGCAGCCTAAGTATTGCAACCGCCAGTGGTGCGCAAACAGCGATAGCCGCGGTAGATCAAGCTTTAGAAAGCATTAACTCTGTGCGCTCAGAAATGGGGGCTGTAAGCAACCGTTTAGAATTTACCGTTTCTAATTTGATGAATATTTCAGAAAACAGCAGTGCGGCAAAATCTCGAATTATGGATGCTGATTATGCAGCCGAAACCGTTCGGCTAAGTCGTTCCCAGGTATTGCAACAAGCATCGCAAGCGATGCTTGTGCAAGCAAATTCGCAGCCTCAACAAGTATTAGCGTTACTGCGATAGTCACCTTAATCATTAAAAAGACAGCGATAAAAATTATAACCCCCTCCAGTAAGCCTTTCTAAAAATCCCCAATCAATCAATTGGTTTCAGGTGTTAATAAAACTAAAGTTTTCTATTTTATGGCCGATGACCTATGCAAGAGTGGAAAGTCTAAGTGATTTTTAAAGCACTCTACCGCGTCCTTTTAAATAAGGTATGTCAGTACTCTCTGGCGTTAGATACAGTACAAATATAGCAGGGGTCTTTTATGGCTTTAACAATTAACAGTAATATCCAATCGCTTAACTCTCAGCGCCAGTTGGTTAAATCTGGCGAGGAAATGAGTCAGGCCATGGAGCGCTTATC
>CBFHKY010000010.1:0-36338 GCA_965656525.1 Pseudomaricurvus sp.
GGACTGACCACCAAGCCCTGGGTAAAAACGTCGCTTGCGCCGGGCTCACAAGTGGTCCCTACCTACCTCAAACAGGCGGGCTTGGATACCGACCTTAATGCCTTGGGTTTTCAGCTAGTCGGCTTTGGGTGTACCACCTGTATCGGCAATTCTGGGCCGTTACCAGAGGCTATTAGCAACGCAATCAAAGAAGGGGATTTGTTGGTGTCCTCTGTACTGAGCGGCAACCGTAATTTTGAAGGCCGAATTCACAGCGATGTAAAAGCCAATTATCTCGCCTCACCACCACTTGTGGTGGCCTATGCATTAGCGGGCACAATGAATATCGATTTAACTCAAGAGCCATTGGGTCACAACGAACAAAACGAGCCTGTGTACTTAAAAGACATATGGCCATCGTCCGATGAAGTCTCTAACTTAATCGCTTCCTCTATCAATCGCGATATGTTTCGCCACAGCTACGACGATGTCTTCAAAGGAACGGATTTGTGGCAGGCGCTACCGGCGTCTGAAGGCCGGACCTATGATTGGCCGGACTCCACCTATATCCGCAATCCACCTTACTTCACTGACATGACCGAAGACGTCACACCACCAAAGCAAATCAAAGGCGCACGCTGCTTGGTAAAAGTGGGCGATTCTATTACTACCGATCACATATCTCCAGCGGGTTCCATACCGCCAGACAGTGCCGCGGGTCGTTACCTATTGGCACAACATGTAGCCATCAAAGACTTTAATAGCCTAGGATCGCGACGAGGCAACCACGAAGTCATGATGCGCGGAACCTTTGCTAATGTTCGTTTACAGAACCATCTTGCACCTGGTCGAAGTGGTGGTTTTACGCGTGTACTACCAGACGGAGAGATCACTACCATTTATGATGCGGCCATGCACTACCAGCAACAAAACGTACCTTTGATTGTGTTGGCAGGCAAAGAGTACGGCACGGGTTCCAGTCGTGACTGGGCGGCAAAGGGTACACGTTTGCTGGGTGTTGAAGCGGTAATCGCAGAAAGCTACGAGCGTATTCATCGTTCTAACTTGGTGGGCTTCGGTGTCATTCCTTTACAGTTTCTAGATGGGGAAAACAGCGAAACGCTAGGCTTAACCGGCGAAGAAGTGTTCACTTTTGCCAGTATTGTCGACGAGGACACGCGCACTCTTGGTATTGAAGCCCGTGCAGCCGATGGCACCACGAAAACCTTCAAGGTCGCCGTTCGAATCGATACCCCAACTGAGTGGCGCTATTGCAAGAACGGTGGCATTTTGCATGCGGTGTTACGCCAGCTGGCAGCATAACGTTCGAACACTGGAGCAACTATGTCTACGCACAATACGGTAAGAGTCGAGCGCGATTCATTGGGTTCGGTAGACGTTCCTCAGGATTGTTATTGGGGGGCGCAAACACAGCGATCCCTAGTGAACTTTCCCGCTGGGGAAGTCTGGCCTGAAGAGGTTATTGAGGCCTTAGGACTGATCAAGGCATGTTGCGCAGAAGTGAACGCCGAGCTGGACTGGTTACCGCGGAACCTTAGTGAGGTGATCATACAAGCAGCCAACGAAGTAAGATCTGGCCAATTGAGTGAACACTTTCCGGTAAAAGTTTTTCAAACCGGCTCAGGTACGCACAGCAACATGAACGCTAATGAGGTGATCGCCAACCGAGCCAATGAAAAGCTCGGCGGCGAACTGGGATCCAACACCCCGGTTCACCCTAATGACCATGTCAATATGGGCCAATCGTCCAACGATGTGTTCCCCACAGCCATGCACATTAGTGTTGTTTCCAGTGTTCACAAGTCCCTGCTGCCGGCGCTGGAAACCTTACACAACGACCTACAGCATAAGTCACAACAGTGGCAGTCCATTGTGAAAACAGGCCGTACCCATTTGCAAGATGCAGCACCACTCACGCTGGGGCAAGAAGCCAGTGGATGGGTCGCACAATTGGATTGGGCCATTCAAAATATCAGCTCTCAAACGGCAGCCTTACTGCCACTGGCCATTGGGGGAACCGCCGTAGGCACAGGTTTAAACAGCCATCCTGAGTTTGCTGAACGAGTCTGTCGTAAGCTGAAAGAGAACACACAGACCGCATATGTCCCTGCCAGCAATCGCTTCGCCGCTCTAGCCTCCCATGAACCCATGGTCGAAGTGTCTTCTGCCTTGCGCACCGCCGCCGTCGCACTGATGAAAATTGCGAATGATGTCCGCTGGCTTGGCAGTGGCCCCAACTGTGGTTTGGGTGAGCTGCAGCTGCCCGCCAATGAACCGGGCTCTTCCATCATGCCGGGGAAGGTCAACCCTACTCAATGCGAAGCGTTAACGCAGGTTTGCGTACAAGTCTTTGGTAACGATGCCGCTGTGGGATTTGCAGGCAGCCAAGGCAACTTTGAATTGAATGTTTATAAACCAGTAATCTTGCACAACGTACTCAGCAGCATAAAATTACTGACGCAAGCCGTCACCGCATTCAGCCAACATTGTGCACAAGGTCTGCAACCACATACTGAGCATATCGAAGCGCAGCTAAAACGTAACCCTATGCTGGCCACTGCACTCAATCAACACATCGGCTACGAAAAAGCCTCTAAGGTGGTCAAGCACGCCCTACAGAAAGGCCAGCCGCTAAAAGATGCCACAGTGGAACTTGGCTACGCCTCATCGGAAGAGTTTGAGCGCTGGGTACAACCTCTGGCCATGACTCAACCCAGTTAAAAACTGAAATCAGTAAACCGTCATCTTGGTTAAAGGCGATCATTGGATAGCGTGCAAATGTCTTTAACCAAGGCCGTTAAGCCTTTACCGTGGTTCGCCGTTTTCCAAGCGATCAGCAAATCCTGAAAACCAACGTTGTCGCCCTCTAACGCCAATTCGACCAACACGCCTTGTTCAAGCTCTTTTTTGATCCTTTTTTTAGGCAGATAACCAACACCAACACCAGCCACTTGAGCCGCGATTTTTTGCTCTATCGTCCGTACGTACAAGCATCGCTTGCTGTTGATTCGGCCAGTATCGCGCGGCGCCGAAAAACGAGAACTGTCGTGCACCACTACCCAGCGATACGATGCAAGATCACTTTTCTGCAACGGCTCTAACGTACCCACCAGAGGGTGGTCGGCAGCAACCACAAAGATCATTTGTAACTGTCCCACAACTTCGCTGCGTAGACCTTGATGGACGGGTACCGGCGCACCTGCACCCACCAAAAGATCTACACGATCTTCGATCAATGCTTCCCACGAGCCTCCTAACGCCTCTTCCGTAATATCCAGCTCTACGTTGGGGTGCCGCGCTAAAAACGACTGAATGGCAGGCATCAATGCCTCAAGGGTAACAATGGTATCAAGCGCAACACGGATACGCGATTCCCAGCCTGTGGCGGTTTCTTGGGTTTGCTCTGCAAGGCGTGTGGCCATGTGCAGCAGCTCTTGGCCTCCTGCCAGTAAATGTTTGCCCGCTGGGGTCAATACAGAGCGACGCCCTTGACGCTGAAAAAGAGTAACCCCTAACTGCTCTTCAAGCTTCTGCACGATATATGAAAGCGCTGAAGGCACTTTATTCAAATGCTCTGCAGCACTGGCAAAGCTTCCACGCCGATCAATTTCAACAATCACTTCTAACGCTTCTAAAGTCAGTGGTTGCATCCCGTCACCATTTATCAAAAAAACTGAACATTGCCGACAAAAATACGCCCTTATTGAAAAACTCTCAATCCTTATACTGGGCCTATATCAACGTAAACCTACAAACGAATGTATCGAGGCTAATATGAGTAACAGTACTAAACCCCGTAAAGACTTGTTACTGCGTATCGATAGCAGTGCTCACGAGAGTGAGTCCGTGACTCGACTCCTGACAACCTACATTACGTCACAGCTACAAACGTCTTTTCCTGAACTGGCGCTGCAGAGCCACGATGTGGGTCTCAATCCCTTCCCACCGATATCGGCAAAGCAACTGTGTGCTGTACACGGCTCTTTCGAAACCGATGACCCCGAGACGTTAGAGCAACAGCAGCTCTCCGACGCTCTCGTTGACGAGATGCTAAACAGTCGACACTTGGTAATTGGTGCGCCAATGTACAATTTTGGGATACCCGCCAATCTGAAAGTGTGGATTGATCACGTCTGCCGAGCTCGTAAAACCTTTCGCTATACCGAAAACGGCCCAGAGGGCTTAACCGGTATCGATCACGCATTCATTGTTGTGGCCAGTGGCGGCGCACCCATCGGGGGTGATTGGGATTATGTCAGCTCTTACTTAACTCATGTCATGAACTTTTTAGGCGTGAAACACACACACATTATTGATGCTGGTGGCTCTAAGAATAATATCGCTGCCACCTTGAAAAACGCTCAAGATCAAGTGGATAAAGTATTACAGAAGCTGCTTTAAAGGCCATCAAACCAATCATCTTCGAATACACAAAGGAGCCACCCATGGGTTTATTACAAAATGGTAAGTGGGTTGATCAGTGGTACGACACCGACAGCAATGATGGCGAATTCAAACGCCAAGATAGCGTCTTCCGTAACTGGGTAACCGCCGATGGATCCGCAGGGCCATCTGGAAAATCCGGTTTCAAAGCAGAACTTGGCCGTTACCATTTGTACGTTTCTTTGGCTTGCCCTTGGGCGCATAGAGCATTAATTATGCGCCAGCTAAAAGGGCTTCAAGATATCATCCCTGTGACTGTAGTTGAGCCATTGATGCTTGAAAATGGATGGGAGTTTTCTGACCAACACCCAGATTCATTGTATAAACATGATTTCCTTTATGAGCTGTATTTACAAGCGGATTCACAATATGAAGGTCGTGTGACCGTACCGGTATTATGGGACAAGAAAAACAACACCATCGTAAACAACGAGTCGGCTGATATTATTCGTATGTTGAACGTTGCGTTTAATGACATCACTGATAACCATGACGATTACTACCCCCAAAAACTGCAAGACGATATCGAAACCATTAACGATCAGGTTTATCACAACATTAACAATGGTGTTTATAAAGCTGGTTTTGCAACCACTCAAAAAGCCTATGAGACGGCCGTCATGGAGCTTTTTACCAGCTTAGACTGGGTAGAAGAAAAGTTAAGCAAGCATCGTTATTTGGTCGGCGACACCTTAACGGAAGCCGACATACGCTTGTTCACCACATTAATACGATTTGATGCGGTGTATGTGGGGCACTTTAAATGCAATCTACGCACAATAGAAAGTTATCGACATTTACCAGAATATCTACGCGACCTTTATCAACACCTAGGCGTCAGTAAAACCGTGAACTTTGATCACATTAAGCAGCATTATTACCGTAGCCACAAAAATATTAACCCCACAGGCATTGTTCCTGTTGGCCCTGATCTGGATTTGGATCGACCTTATCAACGCAAACTGATTGCAGAATAAACACACTTACTCAGAAAGGAGCCGAGCTTATGTCATCATTACGTACTGTACGACAAGTGATTCCAGCACAAGACACCAGCGACGGTGATGGAGTGAAGATTAAACGCATCGCTGGGCAACGATACCATGCACTACTGGATCCATTTCTCATGCTCGATGAGATCCGTTCCGATGACCGCAAAGATTATATTGGCGGATTTCCACCACATCCGCACCGAGGTTTTGAAACTATAACTTATCTTTTGGATGGCCGCTTGCGACACCAAGATCATCTGGGTAATGAAGGGTTGGTGAGTTCAGGGGGTGCCCAATGGATGACCGCTGGAAAAGGCATCATCCATTCAGAAATGCCAGAGCAGGAAAACGGTCTGTTGCATGGGTTTCAGCTGTGGCTGAATTTGCCTGCACAAGACAAGCTCTGCCAGCCACAATGGCGGGATGTGCAACACAATGAGATGCATCATGTTCATTTAGATGAGGATTGCCGACTTACAGGCATCGCGGGGGATTTATCTCTTCGTTACAAAGACACTCAATTACAAGTAAGTGG
Source organism: Pseudomaricurvus sp. (assembly GCA_965656525.1). Classification (GTDB taxonomy): domain Bacteria; phylum Pseudomonadota; class Gammaproteobacteria; order Pseudomonadales; family Cellvibrionaceae; genus Pseudomaricurvus. Next base: position 5,971 of record CBFHKY010000010.1, read on the forward strand.
CCCCATCCAGACTCGAACCAACGCTATCATTGCCGACATTGAACTCGGTGCCAACAAACTCTTAGAACTTCATACAGAGGCGACTCACTGCGTGATTGCTTTTGTCATTTATGGCGCACTGATAAACAAGAATAGCCAGCCGCAAATCCTATCGGCGCAGCACATGGGCGTCTACAGCCAAGGGGATATAACCCAATTGCATGCTGTGAACGAGAGCACGCGAGTGTTGCTTTTGTCAGGCCCACCATTGCAAGAGCCTATTGTTCAGTATGGCCCCTTTGTGATGAACACAGAAGATGAAATCCATACCGCCATCCAAGATTACCAACACCAGCGCTTCGTTTAATATATTTTATGGTTATCGCTAATGTGAACGAGACAGAGCCGCCTTACAGACAAGGATTACTGTGAACTCGATTTCGCCCTCGTTTTTTTGCACACAAAAGCGCTTCATCGGCACGCTCTAGAAAACTCGAAAAATCGTCTTCATCACGCAGAAACACACTCACACCAAAACTTGCTGTGAGAGATATGTCGTTGAGTTTTCTTTGTTCGATCGCTGTCCGAATCTGCTCCGCTTTCAGCGTTGCCTGCTTTAGATTGCAGTTATCCAGCAACACAAAAAAATCTTGACCACCGTAGCGCCCGACCACATCTTCTTTTCGGCTACAGTCTTTTAATATATTGGCGACTTGCTGTAATACGCAATCTCCCAATACGTGCCCATGCAAATCATTGATGCTTTTAAAACCATCCAAATCTATAACTAGAAGACTCAATTCCCTCTGATGTCGCTTAGACTGTGAAACCCTTTGCATCACCGCATCCATGAAGTAGTGACGATTGTACAAACTGGTAAGAGGGTCTTTGATGGATTGATCCTGCAATTTTTGCTGCTCAATCGCCAATTGTCGGCGCAGCTGCTGCGCAGTCACAAGATTGGCAACACGAGCCAAGAGCTCCGCCTCAAACAAAGGAACCGTAACGTAGTCATCCATCCCCTCACGATAGAGGTTCTCGGCACCCGTTACACCTTGCTCGGACAAAAAAGCCAGTATGGGTAATCGACCGATAGGGTCAGGCTGTTGACGCACCATATTAATCACTGAGCTTGCAGTATCGCTAGGCTGTGGCTGCATCAATAACAAGACATCGTAGTCCATTTCCGCCATCAGCTCTTGCCGCGCATTTTCAATATGATTGACCACCTCTACTTCGTAACCTGTATTTTGAAGCAACGTAACACATGCTGTGAATTCCGCTTCGTCGCCCGATAAACACAAAATCCGTCCGCGCCCAGATTGGGCACCTCCCAACTGTACAGAAAGGTGATTCAGGTAAGCCTCAAGTCGAGGAAAATCTTGTTTATGAAACACATCAGTAATGCCAGCAGCGGAAGCTTTCTCAAGCAACTCTTGCGGATTTGCTTCGGTCAACATCACAATCGGTGTTCTTGAGTAGACCGCTATGGAGCGTATTCGTACCGATAAACCATAGCACTCGTTCTGAGTTGCCAACTGCGACATGCATACCAGATCATAATGTGTACTTTCGCAGGCTGTTAAGGCCGATAAATAGCCATCCACTTCCTCCACTTGAAAACCACTGGCACCCAGCGCTGAACCAATAAACCGACAATAGGTACGAGAGGCATCGATAACCAGTGCTTTCATGAGATAACCACAATTGAGTGAGGTGGGTTTCCCAATAGTATAGACCACGATAAAGCCAACGAAACCCGCCCTTAAATATAAACTGACCTCTGAGGCGGCCACGGTAATGGTTTTATCATTTTAACCCGCTATACTTTATTGATATATCAACGACTCTACACTTGTACCCTGTTAGCTCTTGCGTGTAATTTTTATCACCACACCGTGACTATTGTTCATAAGCGAACTTAATAGACGCTATGCAGCCTATATCTATACAAAAACCACCTGCATAGACAGGCGCCAAGACTCATTCCCAGTGCAATGGATGCTTCAATGAAGACAACTGTAATTGTCATGCCCGATATCAGCCAAGAGGCATTGCAGGTAATGCTCGATATTGTTAGCGATGGCGTTTGGGATTGGCACGCCGACACCAACTTTGTGTATCGCAGCCCTGGCTGGTATCGCATGCTGGGCTACACCGAGCACGGTTTAGAAAACACCGTTTTAACATGGGAAAGCCTCATTCACCCTGAAGATTACGACCGGGTAATGTCACACTTTGATGATCACTTGTGCCAAAAAGTAAAGCGGTATAAAGCTCAGTACCGTTGCCGGTGTCAGGACGGCTCTTATCTCTGGATTGAAGACACCGCTCAAATTGTTGAGAGTCACCCTGACGGCTCCGTAGTAAGAATGATTGGTGCACACCGTGACTTATCAGTAGAAAAACGGCTACAGCTGCAAGCCGAACAAAAGAGCTTGTCATTGCAGGAGATTGTCGACGCCCAAACTAAAGAACTGTTAGAACTGAATCAGCAGTTGGCTAACAAGATCAAAGAAGTGGAGTCGTTAGCCAGAAAAGACAGCTTGACCGCCCTCTTCAACCGCCATCATTTCAACCAAAAATTAAAAACGGAGTGCGCTAGAGCTGCGCGGTTCAATGAACCGTTGTCACTTGTCGCTATTGATGTGGACAATTTAAAACCCATCAATGATAACTTTGGCCATCCGGCGGGAGATTTGGCGCTGGTAAAAGTTGCTGGGGTACTACAAGACAATATCCGCCAAATTGATATTCCCGTTCGCTGGGGTGGGGATGAATTTATGCTGTTATTACCCAACACCACCGCAGATCATGCGGCCGTGCTGAGCGAAAAACTAAGAGCCTTGATTGCCGATCTGCGTATCAATACCAACATATCGACCTCGGCCAGCTTTGGCATTACTCAATTCGACACGGAGGAATCCTACTCTGCTTTTGTGATCCGTGCCGATAATGCTCTCTATCAGGCCAAAAGTCAGGGCGGCAATCAAGTTTGCCACCTCTCATTTGACTGACCCCTGCGATGAGCAAGGCACCCACACAGGCCGCCGTATTGTCTCACTCTTATTTGGACCTTACATTTGGCACCTAACAAGTGTTTTATCGGAGTAAGATCACAGGGTCTTCTCCATAAAAAGCGCCTGTCCATACATCGGGTCTAGTTCGTAGCTCTGAAACCCCGCGCCCACATAAACACGTTTAGCGCGGGCATTCCCCTCTAGCACCTCTAACGTTAATTTACAGCAGCCACGACAAATGGCTTCTTGCTCGGCGAAAGCCAATAATTGTCGGCTTACCCCCTGACCTCGAAAACGGTCTAAAACAATCAAGTCATGAATATTCAATAAAGGGCTGGCCTTAAAGGTGGAAAACCCTTCAAAACAATTAATGAGCCCGACGGCACAATCATCCTGCCAGGCAATTGCGCTAAAGCTATTCGGGTAGGATGCCAACTTTGCTGGCAGTTTTTGCAACACGTGATCAGATAGCGCTACGCCACCGCCCATTGGATCACAGGCATAATGCTGCATAAGTAATCGTAAAGCTTTTGAGTCAGAGGGTGTCGCAAAATTAGCCGTTGTTATTGTGATGCTCATAGACACTATTGCTCATTTAAAATAAAACGATTTTCTACATAAGGTGAAATACTGATAAACCATAAATGCGATCAACTGCCAGAGAATGATTCAATCATCAATTACCGACTCTGCTGGCTGCCAATGCTGCAACACTCTTGCAACACGTTGCTGCGGATTTAAATGACGTGGAGATTGATCAACAAAGGCGAGCCGCGAAACCAACCCCTCACCATTGGCCAGCTGAATCGCCAGCCCAGGACGCGCGTTCAATTCGAGCAATAACGGGCCACGATGCTTATCCAAAACGACATCCACCCCAAGGTAGCCGAGCCCACTAACCTCATACCCTCTTGCAGCCAACAGCAAAACTTCTCGCCAATGAGGAATCCGCAATTCTGATAACAGCGCGCCAGTATCTGGGTGGGTGGCAATCGGACGCCCATGCATCACAGCACGAAGAGCTTTCCCAGTCGCCATGTGAATACCCACACCCACAGCCCCCTGATGCAAATTAGCTTTACCATCTGAAGCGTGGGTCGATAGGCGCGTCATTGCCATAATGGGGTAACCCTTATAAACAATTATTCGTATATCGGGAACACCTTCAAAGGTAAAGCGCTCAAGCTCATCCGTAAAATGGATCAAATCCTCTATCAGTGCCACATCAGGGTTTCCGCCCAGACTGAATAGGCCGCTAAGAATGTTGGATACATGACGACACAATTCTTCGTGAGTCACCACACGACCACTGGATTTCACATAGTCCTGCCCCTGACGTCCGTTGATTACCAATATTCCTCGGCCACCGCTTCCTTTTGCCGGTTTGATAGCAAACGCCTTCAGGGGTGCTAAAAACTCCTGCAGCTCATGCACGTGTCCCTGTAACTTACAGGCCCCTAATAACTCGGGGACAGCGATTCCACGCTCCGCGCATAACAGCTTAGTGCGGTATTTATTATCGACGTTGGGGTAAAGCCGTCTAGAATTGTGTTGGGCAATCAACGCCACATTGCGCCGATTCATTCCAACAACGCCCAATGCTCGAAGAGCTTTTGGCCTCGTCAGTCGCAGTACCTTTCCTAAGTAACCCAGTATCAACGGTGACGCTCCATGGGTTCAAAACGGCGCAAATCGGATAGCCGATAACCACTGTAACTGCCAATCGAAATAATAACGCCTAACACCACTAACAGCAGCTCGGGGAAAAGAAAAACAGTATCGCTAACCAACCGATTACTCATCAACAAATAAGCCAAGCTCGCCGTTAATAAGCTACCCGCGCCTTCAATCAACACGTCTTTAGGCCCTTCCTCATCCCAGAGAATGGACATTCTTTCAATCGTCCAAGCCAAAATAATCATGGGGAAAAAGGTCACTTTCAAACCACTATGCCAACCCAGTTTAGTACTGGATATCCCAATAGCGGCGTAAATGACAATGACAAAAACCAATACAGAGGCAATACGCGGCACCAATAATAAGTTCAGGTGGCTAAGATAAAATCGCAAGACCAGCCCAACGCCTACCACAACGAGAAATAGCATCAAACCGGTCAGTAACGTCGTTTGCAGAAAGCTCAACGCAATTAACACAGGCATAAACGTACCCGATGTACGAATCCCAATTAGGTTGCGCAGAATAGCAACTACCAGTGCGCCCAAAGGAATCACTAACAGCAGTTTAAAGGTGTTTTGATCGGCCAGTGGCAAACTGTAAATGGAAAAGTCGATCAGCGTACTGCCTGTAATTTGAGCACGATTTACCGCAGAGGTTAATGCCCCTCGACGGGTTTCTGTGGTTGCAAAGGTTACTTTGGAATCTCGTCCGCCGAACACTTCCAGCAGCGGCTCTCCAGATCGCTGTAAAACAATCGCCTGACCCCAAGGCACGATAGCCATCTCCCGAGGGTCCATTAGCCAGCGATCACCATCCAATTCCAGTTCAAGAAAATAATAGATTGTCTGACTGCGAATTTGATCATCCAAGAACACACCATTCACCGGCTCTACATTGTAACCGGCTCGGGTTAACAACTCTCCGGCTCGATAGCGGCGCTTTTCAGCGCTGGCGTGACCACGTAAGAATTCATCAACGCGCGAGTCATCAGGTCGATTCAGCAACCGTAAAACTGTCAGTGCGCCTTCAATACCGGGCGGCAGTAAGACATCAGCAAGCAATGCATCCGCAGTTTTTTTCATCACCAAAGAAAGCTCTGATTTCATTGGCTGCAATGAAGGTATAGCAGTATCGGTATGTGGCTCAATAAGATGTAGGCTAGCGCGCAGATAGAGAATTTGCTGATCATACACTTGAGCAGACTGCCATGAAGCCATTTGCCCAATACCAGTCTGGTTTAAACTAAAATCGTAGTTAGGGGCAACTTGATCAAAAGAAACAACGCTCACGCTCGGGTTGTTGTCGACAAGATTCAGATTAACACGAACGGCCTGCTCTTCAGCGACACGAAAAGTAACTCTAGACTCAACTTGCCAGACGCTTTGTTGTTCAGAGGCCAGCAAGGGAAACCCCAGCCAAATATGCTTGTAAGCCGCTGCACCAAAACCCAAGCAAAACAGAATGATCACCAGTAGCTGAACCTGGCTTTTCGAGGATATTTTCAAAAGGCTTTACCTGAACGTGGTGGCAAGCACCAGAATTGTGAACACAACAAGCATCCACATAAGAAAACTGAAAGCGATATTAAATGGACGGCAGAACATTAACCAATGCAGCGATCACAGAAACCACTATTGAGACACCTCTTCTTGCCTATCACCTAAAACCACATATTTTCGACTGACATCGACTACAGCCTGCCCCTGAAGAAAATTACGCCCGATCAGCAAGGGATAATCAAAATTATCACGGTCGGCCAAATTTACTTCTACGGTATCGCGCAGGCTTCCCATGCGTAAATCCATACGAATCACTGGGCGACGCACGCTATCAGCATTCTGACGTTTGATCAGCACCGTGCGCACCACAGCCGCCTTTAGACCTTCTGTGTTGCCACTCTCACGATCAACAACATCAAACATTACCCACTTTTTCCCATCGCGCTCAAACTCAGTAATGTTACTGGCATCAATAGAGGTGGTGGCCGCACCGGTATCAATGCGGGCTTTCTTACGCATAGGTAACGACATAATATCCACATATTCAATCTGCCCCACTATTCTCAGATCACCATTGCCGGTAACCGTGCTATCGACAACAGTTGGGCAACGCTTCGGCTCAATACTTGGGCATACTTTAGGGACATTTAGTACCTTTGGTTCGGGACAATCACACAATGGCTGACTGTTCTCTTTGGTCACAGTAGGCGTGGGTTTAGGCTGGAGCGGTATCAATTCACACCCCGCAAAAAAAAGACAGCTAATAAAAAAAACTATCCGCTTCCATAAAATCAATGTATGGCTTTGCATGCTGAACTCAAGTAATGGATATTGTTTTCGGCTTGCTGAAATCAGCGCCATTTATTCACGGCTGTCAGTGTACCAATGGCTGAGCATACTGACACACCAAGCATAAAAAAACCCCGCTTTATTAACAGCGGGGTTTTGATTAAAGCTAACCAGAAAGCGAGGGGTATTAACCTCCCGTTCCCGTCATAGCTTGTACCATAGAGATCATGACACCGGCAGCAACCGCTGAGCCAATAACACCCGCCACGTTGGGCCCCATAGCGTGCATCAATAAGAAGTTTTGAGGGTTTGCCTCAAGACCTACTTTGTTCGATACACGTGCAGCCATGGGCACGGCAGAGACGCCAGCAGAGCCGATCAATGGGTTGATTTTCTGGCTACTGAACTTGTTCATAAGTTTAGCCATCAGAACACCCATGGCCGTACCAATTGCAAACGCCACAATCCCCAAAACCAAAATACCCATAGTTTTCGGGTCTAAGAACTTATCCGCAGCCAGCTTAGAACCAACGGACAATCCCAAAAAGATGGTCGTAATATTGATCAGCGCATTTTGTGCAGTGTCCGACAAACGATCCACAACACCACACTCTTTCATCAGGTTACCGAAGCAGAACATACCCAGTAGTGGCGCCGCAGAGGGTAAAAATAAAGCCACCAGCACCAGCACCACAATGGGGAAGATGATCTTCTCACGCTTACCCACAACACGCAGCTGAGTCATCACAATCTTGCGCTCGTCATGAGTGGTTAGCGCTTTCATGATAGGCGGCTGAATAAGTGGAACCAACGCCATGTATGAGTAGGCCGCCACCGCAATTGCACCCAATAATTCAGGCGCCAGCAAAGAAGCTACATAAATAGCTGTCGGGCCATCGGCACCACCAATAATACCAATAGCGGCGGCATCGGCGATAGTGAAGTCCATAATCCCCAAGTAATTCATACCAACCGCACCTAACACCGTGGCAAAAATACCAAACTGTGCAGCGGCTCCCAAGAACAGCGTTTTAGGGTTTGCCAGCAGTGGACCAAAATCGGTCATGGCACCTACACCCATAAAAATAACCAAAGGTGCAATGCCGGAGGCAATGGCTACCGAATAGAAGCTGTAGAGCATTCCATTGCCATAACCAAAGTCAGTCGCCAAAGCCGCCACCTGGGCATGCTGCGCCGCCGTGGAAGCCTCAAAGGCATGCTTGATGACTTTCACACCAGCATCGGCTTCCTGTCCCAAAACCTGAGCAAAAGCCGCCAAAACATCTGGGTGGGCCGCATTCAACGCAGCGTCCACCGCCGAGGAAGCCAATTCAGCACCGGGAATGTTCGCCAAAATACTACCGAAGCCGATTGGCACCAATAGCAACGGTTCAAAGTTTTTATTGATGGCCAGATACAGCAGCAGCATCCCCACAGCAATCATGATCAATTGCCCTGGGTGCATCAGGTACAGGCCTGACTCTTGCCAGAGTCCGAGAAAGTTTTCCATACGTCTAACCTCTGGGCTTATGCAATAGTCATCAGTGTGTCACCAACGGCAACGGCGTCACCAGGTTTCACATTAATAGAACCAACTGTACCGGCTTGCGGTGCGCGAATTTCGGTTTCCATTTTCATGGCTTCCAAAATAATCAACAGGTCACCTTCTTGCACGGCTTGTCCGGGTTGGGCAATGACTTTAAAGATATTGCCCGCCAAAGGTGACGGCAGAGGCTCACCGCCCGATACCGGCGCGGAAGAACCGCCCGCTGGGGCCGCAGAAGCACCACCCACTGGCGCAACGCCGGTTAGATCTCCACCGTTGGAAACCGTTACCGTGTAAGACTGACCATCAACACTGATGGTATAGACCTCTTCGCCATCATCGTTAGTGACAGCAGCACTTTCTTTACCGGTAGGCACAGGTTCAAATGCACTTGGATTGTCACGATTTTCCAAGAATTTAAGACCAATCTGTGGGAACAAGGCGTAGGTCAATACGTCGTCGATTTCACCCTCGCCAGCGGTTAGCTTAATGCTTTTCTCTGCTGCCAAACCTTTGAGTTCGGTCGCTAACTTGTCCATTTCTGGCTTGATCAAATCCGCAGGACGACAGGTGATGGCTTCGGCACCGTCTAAAACGCGAGCTTGGAGCTCTTGGTTAAACGGAGCAGGGGCAGAACCGTATTCACCTTTCAGAACGCCTTGGGTTTCTTTCGATATGGATTTGTAGCGCTCACCCGTCAACACGTTCAAGACCGCTTGAGTGCCTACAATCTGTGAGGTTGGAGTAACTAATGGAATAAAACCGAGATCTTCACGAACCTTAGGGATCTCAGCCAGTACCTCGCCCATACGGTCAGCCGCGCCTTGATCTTTCAGCTGGCTTTCCATATTGGTAAGCATACCACCGGGAACCTGAGCGGTAAGAATACGGCCATCAATACCGCGCAGAGAGCCTTCAAACTTGGCGTACTTTTTACGCACTTCGCGAAAGTAGTTGGCAATTTCTTCCAGTTTAATCAGATCTAAGCCTGTATCACGCTCAGTACCTTCGAGAATTGCCACAACCGATTCTGTGGGGCTGTGGCCGTATGTCATCGACATGGAAGAAATCGCTGTGTCGATGTTATCAATACCGGCTTCCACACACTTCAGTGCCGTGGCTGTCGACAGACCAGTGGTAGCGTGACACTGCATATGAATGGGAATATCACAGGCCGCTTTCAATTTACTCACCAACTCAAAACCAGCATAAGGTTTAAGCAAGCCTGCCATGTCTTTAATAGCAATAGAGTCAGCGCCCATGTCTTCGATACGCTTACCTTGCTCAACCCACATATCAATGGTGTGTACAGGGCTTAGAGTGTAGGAAATAGTGCCTTGAGCGTGCTTACCTTGCTGCTTAACCGCTTTTAAAGCCGTTTCAATGTTACGCATGTCGTTCATCGCATCAAAAACGCGGAACACATCAACGCCATTTACAGCACAACGTTCAACAAATTTTTCAACAACATCGTCGGCATAATGGCGATAACCCAGAATATTCTGACCACGAAACAGCATCTGCATTGGCGTTTTTGGCATCGCCTTCTTCAGCTCTCGGATACGCTCCCATGGATCCTCGCCTAAGTAGCGGATGCATGCATCAAAGGTGGCACCGCCCCAAGTTTCTAACGACCAAAAACCGATATCATCCAACTTGGATGCGATTGGCAGCATGTCGTCAAGACGCATGCGGGTAGCGAACAGAGATTGGTGCGCATCACGCAACACAACATCAGTAATTCCTAATGGTTTGTTGTTCTCACTCATCGAGAAAGCCCTTAGTAGTACAAATAATCGATATAATTCAGTCAGCGTTGACTGGAAGTGTTTTGCTCTTTGGCTTAGCCAGGCAAGCTACGACTGCTGTTTTTTACGGTGTTCTGTCACAGCGGCTTGTAGAATGGCCAAGAGTTTCGGATCGTTCACGCCTGATGCAGCAGGAGCCGGCCGAGCAGCTGGCTGCGGTAAAGGAGCATCGGGAAGGAAGCGTTGAACAAAAGAAGACATGATTGTAGTTGCAATCACCAGAACGGTTAGGAACACAAACACGGAACCCATTCCGTAGAGCACCAAATCGACGCCCTGTTGCATGATATCTTGTTGCATGGTTATACCAACCTCTTTGCAGTCCAGGTCATGGGGTCATGTCCACGACACTAGTGAAGCCGCACATCTCTTGGATGGCCGCCTGTTCTATTGTTGCACCGGCAAGACCGATAAGCCTGCGAGTACTTTTTCTGGGCAATTTTGGGTATCCAAAACTCACAAAAAGCGCTCAATTTAAGCGCCCCAACACCAGATATAGGGTCGGAAACTCTAGCGTTTCACATTTAAGTAATCAAATTTTCTTTGTGGCTCACAAAAACGGCAATTTCAAGCTCAATTTTGGTAAAAAAACTACACAAAACCTAGAGCCAGAATCTTTAGCGAACCGCAAAATTAGTTCAAATAATACACACACCGGCCGCAAAATGTCACCTTGGCGGTATCTCGTTCTGTTTAGGTAACTGACAACGCGTTACAATACCTTCCTTATGTAAAACCCCGTCATACTTGATTAACAGCGAATCCGACCTTTATGCGTTTATACATGGCCCCAATGGAGGGTGTCATTGATCATCATTTCAGAGATCTAATGACTGGCATCGGTGGTATCGATATTTGTGTGACTGAATTCGTACGTGTCAGTGAGGGGCAGCTTTTACCTGAGCGAGTATTCACCCGACTGTGCCCCGAGCTAGATAATGCCAGTAACACTCGTCATGGCACGCCGGTAAGACTACAACTGTTGGGTGGCGATCCAGAAGCTCTGGCATTAAACGCCGTTCGCGCTGCCCATATGGGGGCCGCCGCCATTGACTTGAACTTCGGCTGCCCAGCGAAAACCGTGAACCGAAATGATGGTGGCGCCAGCTTATTGCAATCGCCCGAACGTATTTTTAATATCGTTGCCGCGGTCAGAAAAGCCGTGCCAGCCAATACACCAGTCACAGCAAAGATGCGGCTAGGCTTTGAAGACCGGTCACTTTACCTAGAAAACGCTATGGCTGCGGCTGAAGGCGGCGCCAACGAACTGGCCGTGCACGCCCGCTCTAAGGCCGACGGCTATCGCCCCCCCGCGTATTGGGATTACATTGGTCGAATCAACGAGCAAATCACCATACCCGTGATCGCAAATGGTGAAATTTGGTCCCCAGAGGACTGGCTACGATGCCGGCAAGAAACCAGATGCGAGCACTTCATGTTAGGCCGAGGATTGTTGGCTCGACCCGACCTTGCCCTCGCCATCAAAGCTTGTGCTGAAAATGTGCCCTACCAAGCAATGAGCTGGTTGCAAGTGACGGTAAGTTTGATGGCGTATTACCACACTACCAAAGCACTGTACCCTCATAAGTTTTTGGGTAACCGTGTCAAACAATGGCTCGCGTATTTAAAAGTACACTACCCTCAAGCCACTGTACTTTTTGAAACCATTAAACGATTAAAGAACGCTGAGGATTTGGAGCGTGCATTTGAACAACACATCAATGAGCTTCATTGCCCAAAAGAAGCTGCCTCGTGATTCACAAAGTACTGGGAGGTTAAAGGTTTAATCTTGCCGAGAGGGGAACCACTTACTGCGTAACCAACCCCAAAAAGTATTGTGCTTAAGAAACAGCTTATTCATCTCATGCTCCCACTCAGACATATCCAGAGCAAAACGCTGAAACATATCCTCACGCTTTAACATTCGACGTTTTGGATTGAGGTGTTTGATCACCTTGGCTGGGTTGCCGCCCACCACAACATTGTCTGGCACATCACTTACGACAACTGCTCCTGCAGCAATGACACTATTTTCGCCAATGGTAACGCCTTTGCCGATCTTAGCACCATGGCCCACCCAAACATTATTTTTTAACTCAACCGGCTTCGTGCAACGAAAAGGCCTAAGGCGATTATACAAACCGTGCCAATCACTGTCTGAAATATAACAGCTGGCTGCAAACATACAGTTATCGCCAATCACGACGCGTTCAGCAGCCATAATTTGAGTACCCGGAGACAATAAACAATAATGGCCAATCTTAATGCTACCGGCGAGGTTTTTGGCGCTCCAAACGCATAACCGGACGGGGTTATCCTTAGCGCTGATCACATGTAAATAATCACCCGCTGTGATTCCTCGACCAACGACTTCAACGGTTAAAGGTTTCAGTACATTAGGCGCTTTACCCAGCGCATCAAAATGCGAAGCAAAAAAATGATGCGTTAAAAAAGTATTGTAACGTTGAAGGCAACAAGCCAACCAAAATGGCAAATGATTACGGCGCACAATAGACAACCTTATGAAATAACATTCATTATTGAACAAGCATCAGACGCAACCTGTATCGCCGATAATGTACCTGCGATGAATAGACTTACGGGTTTTGCAATACTACCAACACGAAAGCGACGAATAAGTTTCGCAAAGAGATCACCATCATGCTGGCACCTTTTGATTCACCAGATTTACCGATTAACCCCAATACCGTCAAAGGTTTTTTAGCCGAAGATGAAGGCGCTGCACTTTATCATTACGCGCTAGAAGCATCGAATATTGGCCCGTGCTTAGAGGTCGGGAGCTACTGTGGCAAATCGACGATTTACCTCGGCGCTGCCTGCCAACAAAAAAGCACCACGTTGTTTGCTCTGGATCATCACCGAGGCTCAGAAGAACACCAACAGGGAGAAGCCTACCACGATCCTGATCTCTTCGATGATGAGGCTCAGCAAATGAATTCGTTCACGGTTTTTCGGCACACCATGAAAACAGCAAAACTCGAAGATACCGTAGTGCCTATTGTTGCTTCGAGTGCAATAGCGGCTCGTGATTGGGCTACGCCGTTGGGTATGGTGTTTATTGATGGTGGCCACAGTGAAGATGCCGCGCAAACGGATTATCGCAGCTGGATAAGCTTTATCCGGCCCGGAGGCATCCTAGCAATCCATGATATTTTCCCCAACCCAAAAGATGGTGGACAAGCTCCCTATCATATTTGGCAGCAGGCTCAAGCCTCTGGGTTATTTACAGCCCTACCCACAATCAACACCCTAGGGTTATTTCGTCGCCGGTAAAATAACTCACACCGACTGCGGCACACAGGTATTCTGACGCTTAACCACCGTGGCCTTACTGACGAATGACGACTGCAAAAACAATGAGCAAGCACCTGATGTTGCAGTAATTGCATCGGCAGCGAGAATAACCGCAGCAGCTGTCCAGGTGGGTTTTTCGGTGGGCCAAATGACATTATCGACGTATTGATAACCCGTCCAGTAAGCACCATCGCCAGCATCTCGCCATTGATGCAACCAACTAAAGATCCGCACGGCTTTATTGCGCTCGCCAGCAGCCAATAGTGCCATGACCAGCTCACAAGACTCGGCCACCGTGACCCAAGGTTCATCCGAGACACAAAGGCAACCCATGCCATCGCGCACAAACGTATCCCATCGCGATTGCAAACGTTGACACGCCTCTTGTTCAGTATAAATGCCGGCCAAAATCGGATAAAACCAATCCATCGAATAACGCTCTTTACTTTCCCAAGTGCGATCGAAACATTCAGGCCGATGTTTGAGTGTATGGCGTAGGCGGTCATAAGTCTCTTGCCACTCAGGCGCAGGCACCCCTATTGAAGCCGCGATATTAATCGCGCATTCAAGGCTTTTCAGGATCGAGGCGTTGCCTGTCACTAACGCATCCTGCAAAGGCTTATTCGACTCATCGACCGCCCAATAGATTTCACCGCTTGGCGATTGATATCGTCTTACAAATTCAATGGCGGCGTGAACACAAGGAAACATGCGTGTGAGAAAAGCATAGTCCTGACTCACTAAATAGTGATGCCAAACACCGGTCGCAATATACGCGACAAAATTGGTCTCTCGCTTCTCTCGGTAAAGAGGTTCGTTATTTTGGTAGTTCGCAAACCAGCTACCATCTTCTAACTGCTGACACTGTAACCACTGATAGGCCTTTTTTGCAGCCTGATGTTCACCTGCCACACTCAAAGCCATGGCCGCTTCGACATGATCCCAAGGGTCAGTTTTGCCACCGTCAAACCAAGGAATGCAACCATCAGTCTGTTGAAGGCCTAATATATAATCAGCCCCTTGGCGCAAAAGAGTATCGGTATAAAACTTGTGGTTGAGCGACTCGTTATCCATCGCTGTTTTCTCGCTCAAAATACATGACGATACTTTTCCCCATTAATGGATTTAACAACCACTCTAACGAGCGTGTGAGTAACGGGCGCTTTAATAAATCCCAAACCAAAAAGCGGTGATACCACCGAATTATCGCTCGATCTTCCTGTCCCCAAAAGGCGCATTTCAACCACCAAAAAGGTGTGTGTAAGGCATGCGCCCAATGTGAGTGGCTGTGACAAAAACCCAAGCTTTCGACTTCACACCTAAGCTGTGTGGCATTAAAGATACGAATATGGCCACCTTCTGATTGACGATATTGCGGTGACAGCTTCCAGCAAATTTCTTCGGGCCAAGCTCTTGGCACACTGATCGCCAAACGCCCTCGCGGTTTTAATACTCGATGTATCTCGGCCAACACGCCGTGATAGTTAGGCACATGCTCTAGTACTTCTGAACAAATGACTTTATCAAACGTATTATCTGCAAAGGGTAAAGCCAGTGCATCGCCCTGCTGAAAACACAGATCCCCCTTGATGGCATACTCTTTCTCTAAAGTACTGTATTTGTCGGCTGCTCGATTCAAATCGCCCGCATTGAGATCCAAACCAACAGCGATGACCTTGGCCAGTATAACCGCGTGCATGGTGTGCCGTCCCTCGCCACAACCCACATCCAATACGACATCTCCGTCGCACAGCTGCAATTTTTTAAAGTCAATCGTTTGCATAAAAGCTTATCGACGCTGAGATTCTGATGGGTGCATTAATGATCGATAATACGTGACCAATGTTTTTGCGGCGACTCTCCAACAAAAACGCTCAAGTATTCGCGCTCGACTCTTTTTTTCTAACATCACACGATAATCTGCATCGTCAAACAGTGACCGTATCGCTGTTATTAAAGCATCAACATTGCCTGCTGGCACAACAATACCCGCATCGCCCACGACCTCAGGTAAAGCCCCGCCATCGGAAGATACGACGGCACACGCACAAGCCATGGCCTCCGCCACAGGCAACCCAAACCCTTCATACAGTGAAGGGGTAACCGCCACACTGGCTTCATTGTAGAGCATGACTAATTCTTCTGTTTCTATACCCGATACAAAGCGAACCTGTTCGGTCAGGGCTAAAGCTTGTAACTGGCGCTCTGTTTGCCCACCTGCTTTTAGTTGTCCAACAATCACTAATTCGAGGCCTGGGTAATTGGGTTTTAGTTGGGCCACAGCCTCCAGCAGATAACTTAAGCCTTTCAGTGGCTGATCGGCTGAGGCGGTGGTCATTAACCGGAAAGGTTGTTTTATAACGTCGGCTAGTGGCCGAAAGGTATCGGTGTCAATGCCATTATAAATTAGCTGCGTCCGCTCAGAAGGACGCTCAAAATCACTGGCTATATCTTGTCGCGATTGCTCGGATACGGTAACAACATGCCGTAATTTCTGAGCAACTCGCTTTTGCATTTTCAAAAAAGAATACCACCGCCGCACCAATAAACGATGCTTCCAGTTGGGTGCAGCTGCCAGCGCTAAGCGGAAATCCCGAGTGATAGGATGGTGAATGGTACACACAGTGGGAATCTTCATCGCCTGCAACGTCAAGAGACCGTGGGCCAGGCACTGATTATCGTGCACAAGATCATAATCGTCGCGATGCTGCTTCATATACCGCACGACTCTTCGTCCGAACGTATAAGGTTCAGCAAAACCACCTGTGAGCATAGCCCACCATTCAAAAAAATCTGCCCAGGATTTGAGGTGCTGCCATCGCAGTGCCGTTACGTGATTGTCTTCAGAGAATAAATCCAAGCTGGGAATTTTAATCAGCCTAACCCTTGGGTCTAATTCAGGGTAAGGCGGACCAGATAACACATGCACTTGATGCCCCAATTCCACCAGCGCTTTACTGAGGTATTTGAGGTAGATGCCCTGGCCACCGACATACGGATGACTGCGGTAGCCTAACAGGGCAATACGCAGGGTTGATTCCGGTCGAGATTGGGATTCTGATTGGGATTTATTTTCTGAAGGAAATGTAGATTCTACAGGCAAGAAAGCAATAGGCTTGGGCTCTTTAACGGTCATTGTACCGTTGTTCTTCCTTTACTGGCGGCCAACGTCTGGCCTTGCATCATTGTTATTGTTTGTTCGAGTCTGACACAGCGACACCCAGACAGCAATTCGGATTAAAACCAGTAGCTGCCAGCTCGCTCACCTTCAACTGTTAGGAATCCGACCATTTTTCCACTGGAAACCACTCGGTGATTAAGCACGACTAACTTGATTAACTGACGCACAACTAAAACTTCCCTCGATTAGAAAGCGTGGCATGCTAATGTTTTATCGCAACGGTCGCAAGACGTACAAAATAAAAACAGAAGATGAAATTATACCTGTGCTGGTGCAGCCCATGAGACTTTGTCAAAAAACTGCTTGCACCACTAAAACAGCGTGCTGTTTTAGTCAAATCCATTTAAAAGCTTTTGATACTCATCCTTTTGCCTAATCAGTCGCAAGCCCGCATCCAGCTGCTTGGCAAACAGTGGGGCTTCTGGGAAGCTTCGACTAAAAGCGACGTAAATATCACTCTCATGATTGATAGCCCCCTGAACCAAAGCGTCTTGAGGTAAACCTAGTTGCTTTAAGGTATAGGTTTTCACTTGATCATACATAATGGCCATATCTACACGGCCTGAAAGTAACATCTTCACAATTTGCAGCTGTGTATTCACGCGGTACTCAGAAAAACGATCACGCTGTAATTCATAGGCATCGCCATATTCGTAATTGATGATCAATCCAATGCGGGTGCCATCAGGAATACTTTGGTGATCTTGAAAATTCAGCGGGTTTTGGGGCGAAAAATAAAACGAAGCGGTCGCCTGCAACAAAGGCTCTTCGCCAAAGAAAAACAGACTTTCTGTACTGTCTTGGCGCGCCACGTTAAACCCCCCGTGTAACTGCCCTGACTGTATATCTCGAAGTACTCGAGCGTAGGGTTTTACCTCGAACGCCACAGGCTGCTGCACAGACGCCAATGCGGCCTCAACAATGTTGCGACTGATACCCATGCCGTACATATCCGCATACGGAGGCCAGCTATCCTCGACCCCCAATTGCATAACAGGAAGAGTCGGCGCAACCTCTGACGCGTGAGCACGGCAAGCTCCCAACACCAACCAGCTGTAAATACATAACAGCAGGCTCCACCGAACTCGGCAAAATATGACGGAATGAATAGCGGCTCCTCCTCTGTAAGCCTTAATAGGTCGACAGTGAAATTTAACGGATACTGTCACCTACTCGAACCACTTTCATCGTGTTCGTACCACCGTGAACATTTTGGTAGTCGCCTTTCGACAGAATCACCAAATCACCTTCAGCAACCACTTCACGTCGTTTCAACTCATCCACGACAGCCTGATTAATTTCTTCAGGCTTTAAGTTCTGGGTATTAAAGGTTACAGGAACAACACCGCGATACAGCGCCAATCGATTTTCAGTGCGCTGATGATCCGTAAACGCAAACACCGGCAAGCTGGAGCTGATTCGCGACATATAAAGAGGCGTACGGCCAGTTTCTGTAAAACTGATGATGGCGCGAACCCCCTCTAGGTGGTTGGCGATGTACATAGTTGCCATGGCTATCGACTCATCAATACTTTCAAAGTTTTGATGTAAGCGATGGGTGGAAGTGACTGTTTTAGGATGTTGTTCAGCACCCCGCGCGATACGGTCCATCGCCTCCACAGCCTCTATTGGAAAACTACCGGCAGCCGTTTCTGCACTCAGCATGACAGCATCGGTACCGTCCAGCACCGCATTCGCGACATCAAAAACCTCAGCGCGAGTCGGTAATGGACTGTCGATCATTGATTCCATCATTTGTGTTGCGGTGATGACCGCCGTATTTAAATCTTCAGCACGAGCGATCATACGTTTCTGTACCGCGATCAATTGAGCGTCCCCAATTTCAACACCCAGATCACCCCGCGCGACCATGACGGCATCTGAAGCACGAATAATCTCATCCATTACTTCAGGCTCGGTCGCCTCGGCACGCTCAACTTTTGCAACTAGCCCTGCGTTACTTCCGGCGGCGTGCAACAACACCCGTGCTTTTTCGATATCACCACCGCAGCGCACAAAAGACACAGCGAGGTAATCAACACCAAGATCAGCCGCTAAGATAATGTCTTTATAATCTTTTTGAGTAAGAGCATCCGCCGACAGGCCACCGCCTTCACGGTTGATGCCCTTATTGTTTGATAACTTACCAGCCACCAGTGTTGTGGTAGCAATGCGGGAACCATTGATGCCCGTCACTTCTAGAACCACGCGACCATCATCTAACAGCAACCGGTCACCTATACGAACATCCTTAGGCAACTGCTTATAATCAATACCCACTTCCTGCTGATTGCCCGCTTCTTTATCAAGCTCAGAATCTAAAAAGAAAACATCACCGATGGCCAGTTCAATGGGGCCCTCGGCAAAGCGAGCGATACGAATTTTGGGGCCTTGCAGATCCCCCAATATCGCCACTGTGCGCTGGTGCTTAACAGCCAATTCACGCACAGCGTCTACTCGCTTGCGGTGATCTTCAGGAGAACCGTGAGAGAAGTTGAGGCGCACAACATTCACACCGATCTTAATGAGTTTTTCCAACACCCCTGGAGCGTCGGTAGCAGGCCCCAAAGTCGCTACAATTTTTGTCCGGCGAATATTCATGCATCCCTCTCAACAGGTTATGACTTTTTCAGTGCTGCCGCTTCAGTTGCACGACGCTTAATTTCTTCCCAGTTACCTGCGGTGACCAAATCGCTGGGGGCCATCCAAGAGCCCCCCACACATGCTACGTTAGGCAATGCGAGAAAATTGGGTGCATTTTCTGGGGTCACGCCACCTGTCGGACAAAACGTGATTTGTGGCAAAGGGCCGGCAATGGCTTTCAGCATAGGCACACCACCCGCTGCTTGTGCAGGGAAAAACTTCATGCAAGTAATGCCTTTTTCCAGCAGTGTCATGGCTTCACTGGGTGTGTTGATGCCTGGAAGCAATGGAATATCAGCGGCAATACAGGCATCCACAATAGCCGATGTAGTACCTGGAGTTACGATGAACTCAGAACCCGCATCTATAGCGGCTTGCAGAGTCTCTACATTCACAATAGTACCTGCACCGACTACGGCATCGGGCACAGCGGCCTTAATGGCCTTAATCGACTCAAGTGCCGCTTCTGTGCGCAAAGTGATTTCCAGTACTCTCAAACCACCTTCTACCAATGCTTTGGCCAATGGTACGGCATCCTCAACTCTCTCTATCACCATCACCGGAATCACCGGCGCTAGATCCATCAGCTCTCGTACATTCATACTCATACTTTTCCTCTGTGCGGTTGCCTCCTGTTGGTAGGCAACCATTGCTAAAATCTTATGTAACCGCTATTTGGACGCCCAACGGCAACGCACCCCATTAAGCCTCTGTCGCTGATAGCACGGACATTTAGAATAATGTGCAAGCTCCTTCCTCGGCAGCGGTGGCCAATTTACGCATACCACCAAACAACTCTCGCCCTAAGCCCCAACCGTGATTTTCAGCGGAATTGGCCAGCGGAATTCTTTGTTCAAATTCTGTTTTTGAAAGGAGTACCTCTAAGATACCGTTGTCCGCATCTAGACGAATCATATCCCCTGTTCGCACTTTGGCCAATGGCCCACCTGCCGCGCACTCCGGTGACAGGTGTATAGCTGCAGGCACTTTACCGGATGCACCTGACATCCGCCCATCGGTCACTAGCGCGACTTTAAAACCACGATCTTGTAGCACCCCCAGCGGCGGGGTTAGTTTGTGCAACTCAGGCATGCCAATGGCCTGCGGCCCTTGATAGCGAAGCACGGCTACAAAATCTTGCTCTAACTTACCCGCCTTAAACGCGGCAACCAAATCATCTTGATCGTCAAACACAATGGCAGGTGCCTCCACACAACGAAACTCTGGCTGCACCGCTGAAACCTTGATCACACCTCTGCCTAAATTGCCACTCAGTAAGTTCAAACCACCGGTTTCGTCGAAGGGTAATGAAACTGACCCCAAGACACTACTATCCAACGTTTTTGCCGGGGCAGGCTGCCACTGTAGTGTACCATCGCGAAGACAAGGCTCTTGATTATAATGATTCAAGCCTCGCTCATTACCAACGGTCAGGATATCTCCGTGCAATAAACCGTTGGCAAGCAGCTCGCCAATCAATACCCCCATACCACCAGCGGCCTGAAAATGATTAATATCTGCCTGCCCATTAGGGTAAATACGCGTTAGCAGCGGTATCACTTTGGATAAGCTGTCGAAATCGTCCCAGTTAATGATAATGCCTGCGGCACGTGCAATCGCAATTAAATGAATGGTGTGATTCGTCGAACCACCGGTAGCTAACAAGCCCACCAACGCATTCACAATGGCTTTCTCATCAATCATTTCGCCGATAGGACGATAATCATCACCGCGAGCGGTAAACTTCAGCACCTGCTGTGCCGCCGCGTCGGTCAGAGCATCTCGTAAAGGTGTATTAGGGTTCACAAAGGAGCTGCCCGGTAGATGCAACCCCATAATCTCTACCATCATTTGGTTACTGTTTGCGGTACCGTAAAAAGTGCACGTGCCCGCAGTATGATAAGATAAAGATTCTGCCTCTAGCAGCTCGTCTCGCCCTACCTTGCCTTCGGCGTAAAGCTGGCGGACACGCACTTTCTCTTTGTTCGGTAAGCCGCTAGGCATTGGCCCTGCAGGGACAAACAACGCCGGTAAATGACCAAACGCTAAAGCACCAATCAACAATCCCGGCACGATTTTATCACACACCCCCAGATACAGAGCGCCATCAAACATATCGTGACTCAAGGCTACCGCGGTTGCTTGCGCAATCACATCACGACTAAATAGTGATAACTCCATTCCTGGTTGCCCTTGAGTAACGCCATCGCACATCGCCGGTACACCACCGGCAAATTGTGCGATACCACCAGCTTCTTTAATAGCGGCTTTCATGCGATCAGGAAAGGTCTGGTAAGGTTGATGCGCCGACAGCATATCGTTATAAGAGGACACAATCGCAATATTGGGTTTATCACTGGACGCAAGATCGCTTTTTTCTTCGCCACTGCACGCGGCAAAACCGTGAGCCAAGTTACCGCAAGAAAGCCCTTTGCGTTTTGGGCCGTTGCCTTTTGCGTGCGCAAGCCGAGCCAAGTATAACCCTCGTGTTTTCTGACTGCGCTGGACAATGCGTTCGGTCACTTCTATGAGCTGAGGGTGTAACAGTGTCATAAGCATTCTCTCTTAATGTTGACGAAAAACAACCGCGGTAAGCGGCTTAAACATCGTGCACTCAAGCTGTATGTACGGCGCACCAAAACAAAATGACAGCTCAATGAAAAGGGCACGTAAATCACAACAAAATTTATAACAGGGCTGAAAAACACGCTTACAAAACCTAAGGTGCCCAATAAACATCTAGCCGTTCTGCTTTTTGAAGAATAGCGCTCACAGGCATAAGGGTAACATCGTTGGCGGTTTTGGCCTCCTGATACACGGCCCATTTATCCTCCCCAGTGATCATCAACACCAGCTTTTTACTGGGTAGGATGGCCGAGGGAGTCAAGCTCATGCGCTCGGTCAACTCGCCGGTTACTGCGCTTTGCTTTGCCATGATAGCCGCACATGGTCGCTCACTGCTCAGCGCTTTCTCTAAGCCTTGTGCCTGTGGGAATAACGAAGCGGTATGACCGTCAGGCCCCATCCCTAAGAGACAAAAACTGGCGGGCATTTGTAATTGCTCGTAGGCGTTGTTGCATTCATTTTCGCCACAAGCTGCGGTATCTGCGGGGGTTTTCATCGGTATATACTGCGCCTGAGCGCCATGACTCTGTAACAGCGTACGCCGCAGCAGCCCCTCATTACTGGCCGTATGATCTGCTTCGACCCAGCGCTCGTCCACCAATGCGACCTGTACTTGGTGCCAAGGAAGCGCAGTTTCTGCTAATTGTTGATAAAGCGGTCCGGGGGTTGAACCGCCTGATAACAGTAGGGTTGCACAGCCTTTTTCAGCCACATCTTGATTAATCGCCGCACTACAAACCTCTAACAGGGCATCTAGCATTGCACTTCGACTGTCAAAACGATACTCCTGAATCATCGAGTTCTCCGCTGAGCCGCCGCACCTGGGTTGTGCCAAGCACGTCGATCACTGTGAAGCAGTGCAGCAGCCGAATCTGGCCCCCAAGATCCGGCTTCATAGTCGTCTAACGGTGTGCCGTATTTTTGCCATGCGTTAATGATAGGGTCTACCCATGCCCAAGCCGAATCGGCTTCATCACGGTGGGCAAACAAACTCAAATCGTTGTTGATCACATTCAGCAACAAGCGTTGGTAAGCGTCAGTGCGCATATTCTCGAACGTATCGGCAAAACATAAGTTAAGCGGTACTTGTTGTAGGCGCATGTCGAACTTGTTCAGCTCTTTGGTCATCAGCCCCATTTCAATGCCTTCATCTGGCTGCAAGCGGATAACCAAACGGTTCGCATTCAGATGACCACTGTGACCATCAAAGACACTGTGGGTCAGAGGCTTAAATTGAATCACAATTTCGGCGCAACGATGACGCAACCGTTTACCGGTCCGCAAGTAGAAAGGAACACCCGTCCAACGCCAATTATCAATGTGGGCCTTAATCGCCACAAACGTTTCTGTCGTACTGTCGTCGCGACCAAGCTCCTCAAGGTAACCGGGAACTGTGCTGCCCTTCATCATACCGTGCACATACTGTCCGCGAACCGTTTCAGATTGAATATTGTGCCCTTCAATGGGGCGCATGGCTTGCAAGACTTTTAGCTTTTCTGTGCGGATATTATCGGCCTGAAGCTTGTTGGGTGGCTCCATCGCCACAAGACACAGTAACTGCAACAAATGACTTTGAATCATATCCCGCATGGCACCAGCTTGGTCATAAAAATCGGTTCGACCTTCCAAGCCAACCTCTTCGGTTAAGCTGATTTGCACGTGATCAATGTAGTTACCGTTCCAAAGAGGCTCGAACATGATGTTAGCAAACCGCAAGGCTAACAGGTTCTGCACCGTTTCTTTACCCAGGTAATGATCAATGCGGAAAATGTGATTTTCAGGAAAAAACTCGCCCACCTTTGCGTTTATTTGCTCGGCGCTCTCACGGTCATAGCCCAAGGGTTTTTCCAGCACAACACGGGAACAACCGTTAATCAATGCTCGTTGATTAAGCCCTTCACACGTGGCACCGAACAGCCGCGGTGGCATGGCAAGGTAATACACACGATCGCGTTCTGGGGCTTCTTTCAGCGGTTCGGCTAATTCGCCCCATGAGTCTTCTTTATCAGATACATCCAAAGCGACAACGTGCAAACGGGATGAAAAGTTTTGCCAATGACTCTGCGAACACTCGTCAGCTTTCAACTGGTTCGATAACCACTCTTGTATCCGTTGCAGCTCTCGCTCATGGTCCTCTTTGGTACGCGATGTCAGAAAAATTCGGGTTTCATCAGCCAGCTGTCCTGCCAACTCACAGCGATACAACGCTGGCAGTAATTTGCGCAACGACAAATCACCCAACCCTCCAAAAATGACCATATCCACAATTTGGATCATCTTTTGCCTCCAGTGACATTTTTAAGATGAGTTCGGAACATCATGCAATTCTCATTCTTACCGAAGGGAGAATGCAGAAAAACAATTAAATGTAATTTAGTTAAATTTTATGCCTTTTAAAGGCAGCAAACAACCCATAAAATTTAACTGGATTACATATTCACGCATCTTTCATATTTTACATAGACAGAAACGACGACAACCGCTAAAAACGTTTATCCGTTGCACCAAAATTGGGATAAGGCATCAACTTGAGTATAACCCTATGATTCTTAGTCGGCTGAGACATGAACTGAATAAACTCAGTAAATCAGAGCGGCGCATCGCCGAAGTCATTCTTGCAAACCCAGAAGCTGTGGTACACGCCACAACGGCGGAGATCGCACGTCAAGCTCAGGTCAGCGATCCTATGATTTCCAGACTTTGTCGCTCAATGGGCTGCAAGGGGTTTCCTGAGTTTAAAGTCCAACTGGCACAGAACTTAGCGCGCAACCCCTCCTATGTAACACGTTCCGTCGATATAGATGATGACACTGAAGCCTATGTGAACAAATTAATCAGTGCCAACTTAGGGGCGCTGGAATACTTACACAAAGAACTGGATTTACGCATTATCGATAAAGCCGTTGATGCCTTGGACCAATGCAAGCGCATAGAGATTTTCGGCATGGGTGGCTGTTCATCTATTGCTCAAGATGCCCAGCACAAATTATTCCGTTTAGGGACCCCAACCATTGCCTATGAAGATAACTTGAAGCAGCGCATGGCAGCGGCAGCGGCGGACAACGATAGCTTAATTCTGTTTATTTCGTTTACGGGGCGTACCCGAGCGACCGTTGAAACGGCTCAAACCGCCAAGGCCAGTGGCGCAACCGTGATTGCCATTACCGACCCATCCTCACCACTGGCAGCCGTGTGCGACATCGTCATTACATCTGGCAGTGAGTTGGAAGACACCACTATTTACGTACCAATGACCACCCGCATTATGATTTTGACCATCATTGACATCTTAGCGACGGGTCTCGCATTAAAACGCAGCCCTGAAGTGGATGAGCGACTGAAAAAAATCAAAGAAAGTCTAGACGATACCAAAACCGAAAAACGTTAATGCTTTTTATACAGATACCTACTTTATACAAGTACCTACAATTTTCTTAACCTCAATACGACTGGTCAAAAGCTTGTTTTGGGTTGCATGGCATCGCGAATAACCGCCACTAACTTACGAACCAACGCCATACGAGTGTAGTTAGGGCGCATTAGCAAACAAATTTCACGCTCTGGTGGTGGTGACTGAAAATGAATATATTGCAGGCCTTCATCGGCATTTCGATTCATGGTGGCCAGCTTGGGCATCAAAGTGATTCCCATACCGGAAGCCACCATATAGCGCAACGTTTCTAAACTGGTCGCTCGGAACTGTTGATCCTCCTTTGCTCCTGCGGCAAAACAATAGCCCATCGCTTGATCTCGCAAGCAGTGGCCGTCTTCTAAAGTGAGAACTTTCTGTCCGCGTAAGTCTTCCAGTTTCACACAATCTCGATTGGCGAATTCATGATCTTCTGGAATAGCCAAAACCAAAGGTTCGAAAAATAATTCATAGCGCTCAAAAGCCTGCATGTCTTCTAGGTATGGCAACACCAAGACGTCCAAGTTACCGTCGTTCAATCCATTCAATAAATCTTTAGTGCGATTTTCGTGCAGATAAAACTGCACATTAGGTAACGCCTGACGAAGATTGGCCATAATGTGCGGCAATAAATAAGGTGCCAATGTAGGAATCAAACCAATGTGTACATCCCCAGCATAAGGGTCTAGCAAACTGGTGGCTGTCGATTCAAAATGCTCTGCCGCAGCAAGCACCTTACGCGCTTCACGTACCAGTAATTCACCACTAGGGGTAAGCATTACCGAGCGTTTATGACGCTCGATCAACTGTAAATCCAGTTGTTCCTCTAGCTTCATGATCTGCCCACTAAGAGTGGGCTGACTGACAAAACATGCCTCGGCGGCACGGCCAAAATGTTTGTGCGTATCAACCGCCACTAAATATTCGAGGTCTCTGAGCTTTACCATTCGGGTTTGCATTCCTAATCTTTTATTCAGCTTAGCCTATGCTGCAAGCGCTTTGAAATAAAGATGCTTAATACCGTTGATTAACTGGCTCACTTACCCTGTGCAAAGAAACCATGCCTTGTTCTCTGTAAAAAACGGTTGTTATACTCAATCCACGCATCACTCGGCACTTTTCGTTCAAGTGTGCACATTCTCAAACCAATATTGATGCTAATTGCCGTTATACACGCGAGATTCCAATCACCTATTGCGGAGAGAAGTATGTCGAATACCAACGCTATTTTGGCCATAGATCAAGGCACAACAAGTAGCCGAGCCATAGTTTTCGATATCAACGCCACAATTGTGTGTACAGCACAACAAGAATTTGCTCAGCACTACCCAGCCGATGGCTGGGTTGAGCACGACCCCGAAGACATCTGGCAAAGCACTTTAGATGTGGTGAAGAAAGCCTTAAGCGATGCCGATGCGCAAGGCTATAAAGTGGTGTCTATTGGTATTACAAATCAGCGCGAAACCACTCTCGCTTGGCAGCGTTCTACGGGCAAAGCGTTGGGCAGAGCCATTGTGTGGCAAGATCGACGCACTGCAGACTATTGCGATCGTCTCAAACAACAAGACCATGAAGAATGGGTGAGTGAGCGCACCGGACTATTATTAGATCCCTACTTTTCCGCCAGCAAAATGAAATGGATCTTAGATCATGTGGAGGGCGCTCAAGATCTCGCGGATCAAGGTGATTTGGCGTTCGGTACTGTAGACACTTTTTTGATTTGGCGATTGACCAGCGGTCAGTCTTTTTTCACCGATGCCACAAACGCCTCACGCACCAATTTGTTCAACTTGCAAGCACAAGAGTGGGATCGAGATCTATTGGAACTGTTTAGCATCCCAGCCGAAGCGCTGCCCAAAGTGTTGGACTCCACGGCTGAATTCGGCACCACAACAGCATCTCTACTCGGACGCGCGATCCCCATTCAAGGTGTGGCCGGCGATCAACAAGCCGCCACCATCGGCCAATGTTGTTTTGATAAAGGCGACACCAAAAGCACCTATGGCACCGGTTGTTTTGTGGTGATGAACACGGGTTCTGAGCTGGTACGGTCTAAACACAGGCTACTCACCACCGTGGCTTATCGGATTAACGGTGAAGTAACTTATGCTTTAGAAGGTTCTATTTTTATGGCTGGCGCCGCGGTTCAATGGCTTCGAGACAGTCTAAAACTGATAGATAAGGCCAGCGATACCGAACAACACGCACAATCCTTAAACTCTAACGACGGTGTCTTTTTAGTGCCGGCGTTTACCGGGTTGGGAGCGCCCTACTGGAAACCTCATGCTCGCGGGGCTATTTTTGGCCTCACCCGTGCCACCGGGCCAGAACAATTGAGCCGTGCCACGCTAGAAGCCGTATGTTATCAAACACAAGATTTATTGGCCGCCATGATGAACGACGGCGTTGCTCCACAGCAGCTGCGTATTGATGGAGGCATGGTTAGCAATGATTGGCTCATGCAGTTCTTAGCGGATATCACCGATACCGAAGTACTAAGACCTCGCATTACAGAAACAACCGCTTTGGGCGCAGCCATGCTAGCGGGCTTACAGGCGGGCTTATATCAAGATATAGAGTCACTGCGTGCATGTTGGGAGGAAGACGCCAAAGTCACCCCGAAGATGACACCCAATACACGACAATCTCTGCTGCACTCATGGGCAAAAGCGGTTGAACAAACCTTGGCCTTTAGCGAATGATGACTTTACGAAAAAACAACATAGCGCAATTGCAACATGATGTACTGGATGTGCTGATCATCGGTGGTGGCATCAACGGTGCCGTATCCGCTGCGGCACTGGCGGGTAAAGGTGTGAAAGTCGGCTTGATTGATCGCGGTGATTTCGCCGGTTCCACCAGCTCCAACTCATCCAATTTAGCGTGGGGTGGTATTAAATACCTCGAAAACAACGAGTATTTACTGGTTAACAAATTGTGCAAAAGCCGCAACAATTTGATGCGCCACTACCCCTCCACAGTCAAAGAAATTCGTTTTCTTACCACCATCAGCAAAGGCTTCCGACTGCCTACTTGGTTCGTGTATTTAGGTACTTTGCTGTATTGGTTGATGGGGCGCGCCCAAACCAGCATGCCAGTTTATTTCTCCTCCCGTAAAATCAAACAGCGTGAAAACGCCATTAATGTGAAAAACGCGGTGGCTGGATTTGAGTATTCGGATTGTTATCTTTTTGATAACGACGCCCGATTTGTGTTTAATTTTATTCGCGACGCTCTCGATCAAGGTGCCGCTTGCGCGAACTATCTTGAAGCCAGCACCGCCGAGTATCGCGACAGTCTTTGGCACATAACAGCCACTGATCAAATGACTAAAACCAGTTTTCCTATACGCGCCAAAGTATTGATCAACGCCGGTGGCCCTTTTTTAGACAATTTCAACCAAGCCACCGGTATAGAAACAGATCATCACCACGCCTTTTCTAAAGGGGTTCACTTGATCGTTGAAAAAATCGGTCAAAATGACAAAGTGCTGACATTTTTTGCCAGCGACGGCCGCCTTTTTTTCGTGATTCCTATGGGCCGCAAAACTTGCATTGGCACCACCGACACTCCCACGAAAAATCCCTCACCTGCAGTCACAGAAGAGGATCGTCAATTTATTCTGGAAAACGTCAACCAGCTGTTAGATTTGTCCCAGCCGCTGACCCGTGATGACATTATTTCTGAGCGCTGTGGAGTGCGCCCATTGGCGGTAAAAGGCAAGCAAGAACAACAAGAGTGGCTGCAATTGTCCCGCAAACACGTGATTGAGACGGACAGTGAACGTGCTTTTGTCAGTATTTTCGGTGGCAAATTAACCGATTGCGTCAATGTCGGCGAAGAAGTCAGTGACGTTGTTGCAGATTTAGGAATTCATTTACCTCGCCTCAATGCCTCATGGTATGGCGAGCCAAATGCATCAGAACGACAGCGTTTTTTCGATTTTGCGCGCGCTCAAAACTTAGATAAACACACTCTCAGTTTTTCACGCGAGCCGCTCAGTGAGCGTTTGTGGCGACGCTATGAGCTACAAGCCTTTGAGGTAGCAAAAGATATTTTAGCCAATAATGATGCCGCACAACCGTTGATCGCTAACACCGAGTATTTGCGCGCCGAACTGAAATACACGGCTAAAAACGAAATGATCACCACCCTAGACGACTTTGTTCGCCGACGCTCTAAAATTGCGATGATACTTTCACGAGAAGACATCATTACAGCCGATGGTATTCTTGAAGCCTGCCAGATTTTCTTTGGTGATCACGCACAATCAAAACTGGATGAATACATTCAACAAACCCAGCCCGTAGCTGCACACTGAGGGTAAATACGGTTACACCTTTCCAGCTTCGCTTTCTTTGTGGTGTTTCATTGCGATGCAAAGGCCATACAAGGATTGACTCATATCAAGGCGATACCTAAAACCAGCGCATACACTCTCGGCCACATTAATATTGCCTAGAGTGTTGCCATGTCGTTAGCTAAGCCACAATGGAACCAAGCCATGATTCAGCGCTATGATCTGGCTGGCCCCCGCTACACGTCGTACCCGACAGCGCCTCAGTTTGTCGAGGGATACCCCGAAGCTGAAGTGAACGCCGCTATCGAGCGCAGCAATGTCTCTGGGCGACCACTGTCTTTGTATGTGCATATCCCCTTCTGCGATACCATTTGCTACTACTGTGGGTGCAATAAAATCGTGACCGCCAACCGCTCTCGTGCACAGCCGTACTTGGACAGTGTTTATCAAGAAATGGCCATGCGTGCAAAGCAGATCGACCAAGAGCGTACGGTCAATCAACTGCATTGGGGCGGCGGTACTCCGACTTACATCAGTGACGATGAAACTAAAACGCTAATGACAAAAATACGCCAGC
>CBFHKY010000010.1:36437-45627 GCA_965656525.1 Pseudomaricurvus sp.
ATTTTCGACTGCTGGACGATGATAGTGGTGAATACTCTATAGAAATTCATCCCGGCGGTTTAGATGAAGACCGTATTGCGCTTCTGCGTGAACTGGGCTTCAATCGCTTGAGCATGGGCATACAAGATTTCAACCCCACCGTTCAACAAGCGGTCAACCGTTTTAATAGCCTTGAAGACGTGTCGGCCCTCAGCCGTCGAGCCAAAGCTGAAGGGTTTCAATCCTTGAGTATGGATTTGATTTACGGTCTCCCCCATCAAACGGAAGCCACTATTGCCAACACGTTAGAACAGGTGATCGAACTGAACCCCGAACGTTTATCGCTGTTCAACTACGCGCACATGCCGCACCTGTTTAAAAGTCAGCGGCAGATAGATGCCTCAGCCCTACCCGAACCGCAGGCAAAACTGAATATGCTGCATTACGCCATCGATCGGTTACAACAAGCTGGCTATATCTATATCGGTATGGATCACTTTGCCAAACCTGATGACCCACTGGCTGTGGCGCAACAAGAAGGCTTACTGCAGCGCAACTTTCAGGGTTATGCCACACACGGCAACTGTGACTTGCTCGCTTTTGGCGTATCCGCGATCAGTGCAATCGATTCCATTTTCGTACAAAACCATAAAGACATCACCACCTACTCAAACGCCTTGCAAACAGGGAAAGCACCAACCAATAAGGGCTTAACACTGACAGAGGATGATCAACTGCGCCAAGCGGTGATCAACCAACTTATTTGTCACTTTGAATTAGACTTTTTGCCTTACGAGCACGCTTATGGCATTCATTTCCCTACCTATTTTTCAGCGGCTCTCGCAGAACTTCACCCCATGGCAGCGGATCAACTGGTGCAGATTTCGGAGTCGGGAATTAAAGTACTCAGTGATGGACGCCTGCTGATCCGACGCATTTGTATGGCGTTCGACATTTACTTACCAAGTCGCTCGCCGCAGAACTCACAAGTGAGTCGCGCCTCAAACACCCGTTACTCTCGCATCCTCTAGGGGTAGAACATACCCCTCTAATTTGAACGCCCCATCTGAGCATTAAGTATCCAGACGATGCATGCCCCATCACTCGTATTCATAGTAGGCATCCGCTATGATTAGCGTTCATTTGACTGTCTGTTTTTTTATGAGCAAGCTCACACACTTAAACGATCAAGGCCATGCCCACATGGTCGATGTTGGCGCCAAGGCTAATTCACAGCGCCAGGCAACTGCGGAAAGTTTTGTCGAAATGACTGACGAGTGCTTACGCTTAATTGTGGATGGCGGGCATAAAAAGGGGGATGTGTTTGCCGTTGCCAGAATTGCAGGCATCCAGGCCGCTAAGAAATGTTCTGAACTGATTCCGTTGTGCCATCCACTCATGCTAACGAGCATCAGTGTTGAACTGAATGCACAGCCAGAACACAGTCGAGTACACATTCTGGCCACGTGCAAAGTCGGTGGTCAGACGGGTGTGGAAATGGAAGCGCTAACCGCCGCCTCTGTGGCCGCATTAACCCTTTATGACATGTGCAAATCCGTGGATAAAGGCATGATCATTTCCAACACACGCTTACTGGAAAAACTGGGAGGAAAATCTGGCCACTGGCAACCGAATGAGACCTCTGATTAGCACTGTTGCAACAGCCACGCGCCTTCAATCATCCATGATCAATCAAAGAAACTCATGAACATCCAAATCCTTTACTTTGCACGTCTGCGTGACGATCTCAACATCAGCTCAGAGCGATTCGAGCTGGAATCCCATGTATCCACCCTAGAAGTACTCCGCACAGAGCTCTCCAAACGTGGCGATGCTTGGCAAAAGGCGCTCGGCGATCCAAATCTATTGATTGCTGTGAATCAGGATATGGCCAGTTGGGACAGCGAGCTTAAAGCTGGTGATGAAGTCGCTTTCTTCCCACCAGTGACTGGAGGTTAAGTGCATGACCACAATTGACATCCACGTACAAACCACAGACTTTGACATCACACAGCTCTACGCTCGGCTGCGTGAAGGCAGTCCAGCCATTGGTGCGATCACGTCTTTTGTGGGTCTGATGCGGGATTTTAATCAAGACGATACCGTTACCTCTATGTACCTAGAGCACTACCCTGGCATGACTGAAAAAGTTCTGCAAAAAATCTGTCGGCAAGCTGGTGATGATTGGAATTTAGAGCACATCACATTGGTTCACCGAGTAGGTGACTTATTCCCCAGCGACCAGATTGTATTTGTGGGGGTCTCTTCTACACACAGAGGTGATGCTTTCGATGCTTGCGCTTTCATTATGGATTTCCTGAAAACCCAAGCGCCGTTTTGGAAGCGTGAAAACACTCCTCGGGGGCATCGCTGGGTCGCACCGCGAGCCAGTGATACTGATGCCGCTCAGCGCTGGCAAAAACCTTAAAATTCGCCTACCTTTGTCGCAATCGGTCATAAACGTGCCAATAAGTCGGCACCTATCGCATAAACAACCCCATAATCGCGCTATACTCAACGCACTTTGTTGTCGAAACCTGAGTATTCATGCTTAACCGTAAACACACATCAATTGCTTCAGCCTCTATATGGGCAGTGCATCGGACTTGGGCACTGATTATCTTTTGCGGCGTTGTCGGCCTGCTGCTGCTTTTGATTCGATTCTATTTTCTTCAACAAGAAACCCATCAACAGCAGCAAACCCTGCTAACCACTCAAACGTCTATCTTGGATTCTTTGCAAACACAGTACACTGAACAAGCGCATCAACACCTAGCGACTGTAGCTTACTTTTACGATACCTATTCAGACTCCTATGCAAAAAGTCAGCTACAATCTTGGTGGGCACAAGAGGGCTCGACCGTTTTTCACAGTCTGATTGTTAATAAACACAACCAACCACCGTTTGAGCTAGGCAATCCTTCTCCGAACGTGAATCAACAGCCAATAGCGGATTCAAACGCAAGCATTTCTTGCGTCAATCACAGCTGCTACCTCAGAACTCAATTTGTTTTTCATCCGGCAAATCATCCAATTAAAATCACAGCGCTTCATCCGCTGAAGCCGCTATTGGATGACTTTTCAGAGTTAAGTGGTGTTTCCTACGCCCTCATAAACATTGATAAAAATTTGGCCACTGGATCTTTCAAAAAATTCTACAGCCGCACCATAGATACACACGCCTTAAACGGGCTAAACCAAACACACTTTCAACCTACCAGTCATACCTTCACGCTACCCAATGATCCACAGCGCCTCACCTGGACACAAATTCCTTTACCTTCCGCTCAAGGTAATTTGTATTTGATGACGCAACAATATGCCTCGACTCAGATCAGTACATTGAACCATGCGTTAAGTATTATATCTTGGCTGTTTATGGGGCTAACACTCGCTCTTGCTTTCATCTTGTACTGGGGCAGCAAACGCTTTAATCGACGTATGAATTCACTCACCAACCTGATGCCACTGATGGGTGAACAGCAATACCAAAAGGTGCGTAATCATATAAAAACCATCGGTTCTCACCGTTGGTCTGGCGAGTTGAACACTTTAGAAAGCGCGTTAATGTCGCTGTCTTATACGCTTGAGTCCTATGAAAAAGCGGCCAACCAACGCGACCAAGAAATGGAACGTTTATCGCTTTTCGATGGGCTCACATCCTTGCCAAATCGATCATTATTGCAGTTTGAAATTGAACATGGCCTACAAGATCTGTTCCATTCGAATAAGCACACTATGACTGTTTTACTGCTGATGGATTTGGATCAGTTCAAACGGATTAACGACTCCTTAGAGCATAAAATTGGCGATACCATTTTGGCTATCATAGCCAAACGACTCAAAAACCACTGTCACTCCAAAGGTATCGTAGCCCGTATGGGGGGGGATGAATTCGCCATTTTACTGCGCCATATGAGCGACGAAAGTGAAATTATCGCATTGGCTCAAAAAATACTGGAGCTGGTCCAGCAACCACTGCAAATTCACAATACTTCTCTGGTATTAACGTGCAGTGTCGGTGCCGCTGTTGGCAGCCCAAAAGACAGCCACGGCTCTTTGATCAAGCACGCTGAAATTGCCATGTACGAATCCAAACAGCAAGGTGGCAACCAGTTCACTCTGTTTAATAACGACATGGCTTCCGTTATTAGCGATAACTTGTCGCTGGAAGGGGAAATTCGTCGCGCCTTCCAGCACGAGGAGTTCACCCTATACTTTCAGCCCAAGGTCAATATGTCTGGGACCATTAAAGGTTTTGAAGCACTTATTCGCTGGCAGCACCCTACTCGTGGGTTACTGGCACCGGAAGAGTTCATACCCAACGTTGAAGCCATGGGGTTTGTGACGCAACTAGACAACTGGGTACTGGATAATAGCCTTAAACATATTGCATTATTTCAGGAGGCTCATCGCGACATTCAGATTTCTGTCAACATTACCTCCACACAATTTTCACAAGGGGAGTTTTTCCCATTCTTACAAGAAGCATTGGAAAAACATGATGTAAACGCCAGTCGACTGGAGTTAGAAATTACAGAAACGCTGTTGATGGGCAACATGAATGCCAGTCAGAAAGTGATTAATCGCATCAAAAGCTTAGGGGTGAGAATCGCTATTGATGATTTTGGTACGGGGTATTCGTCCTTAGGGTATTTGAAAAAACTTCCAGTCGACACACTAAAAATCGACCGGGAGTTCATCAAAGACATTCCCTACGACGCCAGCGACAAGCAAATCACAGCCGCTATTATTTTCCTCGCCAAGCAGTTGCATTTAACGGTTGTCGCCGAAGGGGTAGAAACCCAAGCGCAACTGAAGTTTCTGAGGCAAAACAACTGCGATTTGGCGCAGGGTTTTTATTTCAGTAAACCGGTATCGGCTCAACAAGCCATAGAGATGCTAAACCGAGAGCAGGCCTTTATCGATAAAACGGCTTAATGTGGCAGACTCTTGTTTTATGAGCTCACAATACGGCACCAATACTTTGTGCCAGATAAGGTAGATTTTTCTGATTTATACCCGCCAAGTTGATCCGGCTAGACCCTACCATGTAAATACTAAAGTCTTTCTGCAAACGCGCGACTTGCATCTCATTCAAGCCTAAGAAAGAAAACATCCCCTGCTGGCGAGCAATAAAATTAAAGTCATCATAAGGGGTCAGCGCGGCGGCAAGGTCGTGCCGCAATTGGTGAATACGCTCGCGCATCGCTGTCACTTCATTTTGCCATTGAGCATTTAAGTGCGAATCAGACAACACCAGCGCCACCAATGACGCACCATGAGCGGGTGGCATAGAGTAAATACCACGAGCAATGTTTTGCATATGAGTAAAGACACAAGATGCCGATGCTTCCGATGTACCCATGACCGATAATGCACCTGTACGCTCACGGTAAAGTGCAAAGTTTTTAGAGCATGAACTTGCCACTATCAATTCTGGAAGTTGATCAGCCAGTAAACGGACGCCGTAGGCATCCTCTTCCAAGCCTTCACCAAAGCCTTGATAAGCCAAATCCACAAACGGAGTAAAACCATTTTCCAGAGCTAACGTTGCAATATGGGCCCAATCGTCTTTCGATAAATCAGTGCCACAAGGGTTATGACAACATCCGTGTAACAGCACCAAATCCCCCTTGGGTACTGTTGCCAAAGCGGCCATCATTTCATCACGTTTTAGCCCTTGGGTTTCAGCATTGTAATAAGGATAAACTTTGATATTTAGCCCTGCTGATCCCAAGAGCGGGATATGGTTAGCCCATGTGGGGTCGCTCACCCATATGGTGGCTTCTGGCTTGGTCGCAACAATCAATTCAGCCGCCAAACGCAATGCGCCACACCCACCAGGTGTTTGTAAGGTTTTGATCCGCGACCACTGACGACTGTTCTGACCAAATATCAGCCCTTGCAACAACTCATTGAACTGGGGGTTACCCGCCGGCCCCTGGTAGCTTTTTGTTGTTTCCGACTGATGCAGGCGCTGTTGCGCCGCACGGATGCTCTCTAGCACAGTGGTATGCCCGTCCTCATCCTTGTACACACCCACTCCCAGATCTACTTTAAGCGGGTTAGTGTCCATTTGGTACGCCAATGACAACCCAAGAATGGGATCAGCAGGAAGGGCCTGTAAACCTTCAAACATGGTGTAATTCCTTAGAGTTAATTAAGACAACGACAAAAGGAATAGAGTCTATAATTAACCCGCAGACTCAGCAATGGCACACTAAAGTGCAAGTTCAGGCAAGAAAGAGCAAATGCACGTTGAAGATAGGCAATTGAATCCTATACTGATGAAAAGAACTTTTATCCACACTGTATCATTTAGAACATATAGCAGCACACAAAGGTCATATTTAAAGCACCTTTGCAGCGACAACGACTGTATGAAGAAGTACATAGACTTGAGATAACATCATGCCCGATATTCATCAACTCGACGAATTTGATATTAAAATTCTACGCGCGCTTCAAGAAAATGCCGACTATTCAATGAACGAGCTGGGTGACTTGGTGGGGTTGTCACACACACCCTGCTGGCGGCGCATCAAACGCCTAGAGAGTGATGGATACATCAAAGGTAAGGTCACATTATTAAACGCTAATCTGTTAAACCTAGGCGTGAGTGTACACGCATACCTAACGATCAAAAGCCATGATGAAGCATCTCTTAATGCTTTTGAATCTGCCGTTCAAGACGTCAAAGAAGTGGTTGAGTGCTATTCGACCAGTGGCGATAAAGATTACCTGCTGCGTATTGTGGTAGACAGCGTTGACCACTACGAACAGCTTTTAAAGCAAACTCTTGTACACCTTCCAAATGTGGCTTCTGTTAATTCGACCTTCGCGTTAAAACAAGTCAAATATACCACTGCTCTGCCGCTGGAGGCTTCCCGCCGGAAAAAGCGCAGTTCATAAGTTTGATAAAGATGTGCAATGAATAGATTGGGGGATTTAACACGACAAGTTAATCTTACTCGATGAGTCACCACAAACTATCATTTAAGTGAGCGCATCAATCAACCGCTTCAAGGAAGTCTCTACTGAGCAGCCATGAATATCGACGACCACATCGGCATATTGGCGGTAGAGTATCTGCCTCTCTGCGAATACAGATGCGAAGCTCTGCCCCGGCTTGCACGCAATACCGCGACTATCAAAATTATCGATCCGCGCAACCAATGAATCTAATGTGTCACGCAGGTAAACAACCAAACCAAACTGCTTCAAGTGCGACATAGTCTTGTGGCTATAGACAACACTGCCCCCAGTCGCGACGACACAAGAAGAAAAAGTACGTGCCAAGATGGCTTTTTCTTCTTCTTGTCTGAGCACCAAATACCCCTGTTTATCCAGCACGCTTTGTAAGGGCTGACCTACATCGGTTTCGATCAAATGATCAGTATCCACAAACTCGGTGTGCTTAATCTGGGCTAAGCGTCGCCCAAGTGTGCTTTTACCAACGCCTGGCATACCCACCAAAATAATACTGTTTACGCCTTTACGTTGTGACATTAGTTATTACTCACTTTTTTGGGAATTTCATTTGCGTACTCTTTTCTTTATAAAATACACTTTTTAAGAAAGGTTGAAGCCTAACTATTTGTACTAAAGATAGACAGAATAAAAACTTTGCAAGCCCCATAACTCTTGCTAGCATCGGTGGTGAGAAATTAAGGTTTTGCACGTTGTTGTACTTTGTCATTTGAACATATTTCTCGAACCTTTTAACTGAACCCGGTGTTCAAAACATCGTGTTCTGGTTCGTTCATGTGTCAGAGTTACTGCTTTGGATTTATGCTAGCAAAGTTAAAGAAGGATCCCTCAGCTACTAGCGAACAAGTCAGCTTACTGCTAAGACTAACGTCCGTTTGCTGTTCGACTTTTTTATTCAGGCTTCTGAATGTAAATGATCGTTTGGCCTCTTCTTTTCCTGCCATCATACCGCACAGCCGTGATTTCTTGGCAACGCCCCATAAGGGATTTTTACCGTTATATTTGAGAGCTAAGTTATGTCAACGACACACACCGGACAAGTGAAATGGTTTAACGAATCTAAAGGATTTGGGTTTATTGAGCAGGAATCTGGTCCCGATGTTTTTGTACACTTCAGTGCCATCCAAGGTGGTGGTTTCCGCACTTTGGCAGAAGGTCAAAAGGTCAGTTTTACCATTACCGATGGAAATAAAGGCCCTCAGGCTGAAAACGTGGTTGCTGAATAACACGGCGGTGCACAACCACTGAATCGAGCTTTACCTGCGCCTCAGTGGGCGATCACCTCAGCAAAGCTACCATCGTTACGGCGCACCTGATCTAACGATTGTAACGATGGCAGTTCACTTAGAGTAAAGACCTATTTCTTGCCTCAATAGGCTTGTCATTCGCACTCACCCTTCAAGATATTTGAGCAAAGTGTTAAACACTTCTCTCAAACAATGCCGCTATGCCTTGCCCTCCTCCAATACACATCGTAATGACCGCATAACGCCCTCCTATACGCTCCAGTTCATACAGTGCTTTAAGGGTAATAATGGCACCCGTTGCACCGATAGGGTGCCCAAGAGAAATACCGGAGCCGTTAGGGTTGAGCTTTTCAAACGGGATGTCCAGATCCTTCGCTACCGCTAATGCCTGTGCGGCAAACGCCTCATTCACCTCCCATGTATCAATATCGTCAACACTTAGCCCTGTTTTGCTAAACAAACGGCGTACGGCGGGTACAGGCCCGATGCCCATGTATTTAGGTTCAACCCCCGCAAAAGAGTAACCCACCAACTTGGCCATAGGTTTCAAGCCTTTTGCTTGGGCTTGCTCGGCCTCCATCAGCACCAGTGCACAGGCTGCATCGTTCAAACCCGATGCATTTCCTGCAGTCACACTGCCTTGTGGCTTAAATACGGGGCGTAAACTCTGCATATCATCCAGTGTCGCGTTTTGGCGGATGTGTTCATCTTGTGCAAAACTCACAGGTTTGCGTCTTACCTTCACTTCTACAGGCAGAATCTGACTGGCAAAATAATGATTTTCAGTGGCGTATTGGGCTCGCTGATGACTGCTCAATGCGAGCTGGTCTTGTTGTTCTCGTGAAATGCCCCACTTTTCTGCAACATTTTCCGCCGTAATCCCCATGTGCGTATTACCCATTGGGCATGTTAGGGCGGCCGTCATAGCATCCACCATTTCACCATCGCCCATACGCGCGCCCCACCTAGCG
>CBFHKY010000010.1:45726-104016 GCA_965656525.1 Pseudomaricurvus sp.
GCTGGCAGCCAATAAGGCACTCGGCTCATAGATTCGGCTCCACCGGCTACCGCTGTATCCACATCGCCAAGAAGAATCATTTGCGAAGCGGAAATCACCGCCTGCAATCCAGAACCACAAAGTCTGTTAACGGTTAACGCTGGTGTGCTTTCGGGAATCCCTGCTTTCAACGCTGCAACTCTGCTCAGGTACATGTCGCGCCGATCTGAATGAGTCACGTTGCCCATTACCACGTGTCCAATATCTGCCCCCATAACACCGGCACGTTTCAGAGCCTCCTCGATGACCAGCCCGCCAAGATCCGTTGGGGGCATGTCTTTCAAGCTGCCACCAAAAGTACCTATGGCTGTGCGGGCACCGCTCAATACAACAACTTCACGCTGTTTCATAGTATTACCTCTTTCTGGACTGATGTTGGGGGATGGTGATTGGGGGGGCAATAAGACACAGACCCGTTTTGTACATTGTAGGTCAGTGCTCGGCCACTCATTCAGCACATCGTTGTACTGAATGAGTGGCCCATGCGAGAAGATCTAGAACCTATCGCTTACGAATGAGCGACCTGGCTAAACGACACCCTTTTCACGCAGATCAAGAATATCCTGCGCCGATAATCCTAGAATACCCGATAAAATTTCGTGATTGTGACTACCCACTTCACCACCCGGCCACTGTGTTGAGCCCGGAGTGCCATTAAGCTTAGGTAAGATCGCAGGAATCACCAAAGGTTTACCGTCGATTTCCACACGTTCAAACAAACCTCGACTTTGAAAGTGCGGGTCTTCAAACATATCCTCGACTGAATAAATCGGTCCGGCAGGCACTCGATTGGCTTCAAGAATTTCTAAAACTTCCCCTAATTCATGAGTCATACACCACTGAGCCAGTATTTCGTCGATTTCTGCTTCGTGTGTGACACGCCCAGCGTTGGTGGAAACACGCTCATCTTCTGCTAAATCGGTTCGACCAACGGCGATCATTAATCGCTGAAAGATAGAATCGCCATTGCCGCCAATAACCACATACTTCCCACCTTTACAGCGGTAAGTATTGGTCGGCACAATGCCCGTAACCGTGGTACCAGAAGGCTCACGAACGACACCAGCACCCGAGAACTCTGGCACCACAGCTTCCATCAAATTAAACATGGCTTCGTAGAGAGCTACATCGACTACCTGCCCACCATCGCTCTGCCCCCTTTCACGAGCCAAAAGTGCCATGACAATCCCTAAGGCGGCATGAATACCTGCAATGGTATCGCCAATGCTCAAATTAGGGCGCACAGGTGCTTGGCCAGGAAACCCATTCACATAGCGAAAACCACTCATTCCTTCGCAAACGGAAGCAAAACCTGGTCTCGAAGCGTATGGCCCATCTTGGCCAAAACCTGAAATGCGGGCATACACCAAATCAGGGTTGCGTACCTTCATCGCTTCTGGTCCTAGGCCCCACTTTTCCATCACACCCGGGCGAAAGTTTTCCACCACCACATCGGCAGAGGCAATTAAGTCGGCAGCCATCTGCTGACCACGCTCTTGCTTCAGATCCACGGTAACTGACTTTTTATTGCGCCCCAAGCTGCGCCACCAGAGAGACGTGCCATTTTCCAGTACACGCCAGCCGCGTATTGGATCGCCAGCACCAGGCGGCTCTATTTTAATAACCTCGGCGCCGAAGTAAGCCAACATGGCACCTGTAAACGGCCCCGCTAGCAATTGCCCTATTTCAATCACCCGCAGGCCTTTTAAAGGGCCGTTGTCCGTTGTTGTACCCTGCTGATGCCCCACGGAATGAGCAGGATCTTGATCTGTCGCCGCCATTATTTACACCTTCAGGCTTATTTAACTTTCAACACCAATTTGCCAATCAAGTCATGGCTTTCCATCAGGCTATGAGCTTCTACCACATCGGCCAAGGCGAACTCAGCCATCAGCCTAGGAGCGACTGTGGCGCGACTCAACATAGGCCAAAAGGTTTCCTCAAGCTTTCGAGCAATACGCGCCTTTGCGGCAGGAGACTGCGAGCGCAATGTCGAGCCAGTCAGTGTCAGGCGCTTTAACATCACCGGCATCAAGTTAATATCCACTTTAGAGCCCTGTAAAAACGCAATATTGATAATGCGTCCTTCCACAGCCGCCGCTTTAAAATTGCGGGCAATGTAATCACCACCCACCATATCCAGAATAACGTTAGCGCCACGGCCATCAGTATACGTTTTCACCGCCTCTACAAAATCGGCTTCTTGGTAATTAATGGCAAGATCTGCTCCAAGCTCACGACAAGCCTCACACTTTGCTTGGCTGCTGGCTGTGGTGATGACGGT
Organism: Pseudomaricurvus sp.; assembly: GCA_965656525.1. Taxonomy (GTDB): domain Bacteria; phylum Pseudomonadota; class Gammaproteobacteria; order Pseudomonadales; family Cellvibrionaceae; genus Pseudomaricurvus. The sequence goes on from CBFHKY010000010.1 coordinate 48,050, forward strand.
TGCGCCCATCGCTTTAGCCATTTGAATTGCAGTGGTGCCAATACCACTGGCTCCGCCATGAACCAGTAGAGTTTCTCCAGCTTGCAAGCCCCCCCGATCAAACACATTACTCCACACCGTGAAAAAGGTTTCTGGCACGATCGCCGCTTGCTGTAAACTCAACCCATCAGGTACTGGTAGGCACTGGCCTTCATCCACAACTACCTTTTCGGCGTAGCCTCCACCATTAGTAAGCGCACACACTCTATCGCCCACATTGAATCTGGAAACACCTTCCCCCGTGGCACAGACCACTCCAGAAACTTCAAGCCCTAAGATAGGGGATGCCCCCGCCGGAGCTGGGTAAGCTCCCGCACGCTGTAAAACATCTGGCCGGTTCACTCCGGCGTAGGCGACATCGATTAAGACTTCCCCCTGTACTGGATGTGGGCTTTCACCTTCAGCCATGTGCAGCACATCGGCCGCCCCGGTCTCCTTCATCGTCACATAGCGCATATTCTGTGCCTTCTTTGCTTCTTTTGTATTTCCCCAGTTCAATCCTTATTAGGCCTTTACTGGTAAACCTGCAGACGGGTAGATCTCAAGGTGCTAACCGTTGAATATTCCAGTTTTCACCGTCACGCGTGTACTGGAACCGATCATGCAAACGATTTGCCCCTCCCTGCCAAAACTCAATTTCTGTTGGCACAATTCGATACCCGCCCCAAAAATCTGGCAAAGGAATCTGGCCCTGTTTAAACTTCTCTTTCATCGTATGAAACTGCTGCATGAGCAATTGACGAGATGACACAGGGCGACTCTGCGCCGATGCCCAAGCCGCTAACTGACTTTCTTCTGGACGAGACGAGAAATATTTCAGTGATTCGGTGGTGCTGACTTTCTCAACACGCCCACAGACTTTGACTTGCCGCTCTAACATGTGCCAAGGGAAATGAAGGCTTATGAGGGGGTTATCGGTCAGTTCTTGCGCTTTACGGCTGTGGTAATTGGTGTAAAACACAAACCCAGCCGTGTCCAAATGTTTTAATAGCACTATGCGCTGGCTTGGCTGGCCATTAGCCGCCACCGTAGCCACCGTCATGGCTGTAGGGTCAGGCAGGCCTGCATCAATCGCTTGTTTGAGCCAAAACTCGAACTGAGCAAAAGGGCAGTCGGCCAAGTTATCGCGTCGCAAGCCACCCTTTAGGTAATCGCGACGCATGTCTTCTAAATCCATCATCATGAGATTGCTTGCCTTAAGTACTTCTGAATGACTTAATATTACTGAATAACCAGTGACGAACGAAGATGTCGATACGGTACAACGATCTGATATGCAGCAAACCGATATACTGCACACGTTCGATAACACAACTTGCAAAAAGTGTAACCATAATCCCGATCAAAATCAGGCTTAATTCACTAAAGTCTTCTGGTATAGCCTATGATGCAGCCACCACAGATACGCAATACTTACGCCGTGATTCTAGCTGGGGGTCAATCAAAGCGCATGGGCGAAAACAAAGCCACACTTTACTGGCGTGGTGACCGTTTAATCGATCACAGCTTAAAACGACTGACGTCTCAAGTTCAGAGGGTATTGGTCAGCACCAATCAAACCTTGCCAGACCTGCCCACCGGTATTCCTCAGCTAGCCGACACCCTAGAAAATGCAGGACCACTGTCTGGTGTTTTAGCGGGATTGGAATGGTTACAACCTCAGCCCCAAATACCTAGAGAAAACATACAACCAAGAAAAGATGAGTCGCTCGACCAACCGGAATGGCTTTTGAGCGTTGCTGTGGATACGCCACTCATTCCTACCACTTTACTCAGCGAGCTGGCCGAGCATTGGCGGCCGAATTTAGCCGTGTTAGCCAGCCACTACCAGCAACGACGACACCCTACTTGTGCACTTTGGCACCGCTCACTGACACCCATTTTGCGCGAGTATTTAGACCAAGGGGAGCGACGATTGATGCGATTTATTGAGCAACAAACACACACCTACGTTGCTTTCGATCATCACAAAGAAGACCCTTTCATCAACCTCAATACACCAGCTTCGTTGACGGCTTCGGCCCCATAGGCCAAGTGAAAGCCTGTTCAAAAATTGACTCACCACAGTAATCGCATACAATAAATAGTAGCCTTTGTGAAATCACAGGAACCCCAGTGTTCAAATCATCCTCATCCAGCCTCTGCCCGCAATGCGGTATAGATTCCTCTGAATTCAATCAGCTGAAGGGCCAAGTTCAATCGCTTGAAGCCTCATTGGAAGACATCAATAAGCTACAGGCACAAGTCAAGTCACTAAAGGCGGATATTCAGGATCTAACCGAGCAAGCGCATACAGATTCTTTAACTGGGCTCGGTAATTACAAACATTTTTCCGAGGTGCTGGATTATGAAATGGAGCGCACCCACCGCACCGATCAAGCAACCACATTGATCATGGTGGATTTAGACCACTTTAAAAAACTGAACGACACCTATGGGCACGAAGCTGGGAACCACGCACTGCAAGAAACCGCAAAACTATTGCGAGATGGCACTCGCAAGCTTGACGTAGCTTGTCGTTATGGCGGAGAAGAATTTGCCATCATTCTACCTTCCACCGACTTATTAACGGGCGCTCAAGTCGCTGAGCGCTTGCGACAAATGATCTCTAATTCGCCCATTCACTGGCAAAATCAATCTATCCCGTTGACGGCTAGTCTGGGTGTTGATCAGTATTTATCGAATCAGCAGACGCACATGAATAATTTTATCCAACAAGTGGATGCATTGCTGTATAGAGCCAAACAAAATGGCCGCAACCAAGTGTGCTCTGGCACTCGCCGTGACATGAACTCAGCATACAGTGTGAGTAGCGATGAAAAACAAGCCCTGTTTGGCAACTTTCACGACCCGGAAGAGCCCTCAGCTGAGCCGAAATAAAGAGCCCTCAGCCGAACCTTAATAAAAAGCCCTCAGCCGAGCCCACATAAAAAGCCCTCAGCTGAACCTTAGTAAAAAACCTCAGCCGAGCCTAAGTAAAAACCTCTCAGCCAAATAGATCGATAGAAAGCCCCAACCTAAACCACAAACATTTAGCTGAATCAAAACCTAAGCTGAAGGCGTCATTTAAACGGCCAACAAAAAATCACTTTCTCACTCAAGTACGCGAACCTGAATGGCATCAACGCCACTGCCAGAAATACTAAGCGCATCGGAAATCACCACCACTTGATCCCCCCGTTGGAATCCACCTTCCTTTAAAAGAGCCGCAAAAGCTTTACTGAGCGTTTTTTCAGGATCATTGCTAAACAGCAATTTGCGCGCAAAAACATTGCGGCTTAAAGCGAGTTGTCGGCGCGTGCGACCATCGTTCGTGAAGGCGTAAATGTGAGGCAAAATTGGGTGGCAGTTGGTCACATAATTGGCCATCCGACCGCGCCGCGTAATCACCACAATCGCCTTAGCTGCCAGCGACTCAGCCAGATGCACCGCACTCGCGGCTAAATTTTGCTTAGGGTTATCCTTTAGTAGCAACTCGGTAAATCTCAAGCCCCTGTGACGCTCAGTACTGACGGCAATTTTAGCCAAGCTTTCAACACATTTGAGAGGGTAGCGCCCAGTGGTGGTTTCACCAGACAACATAATCGCGTCGGCCTCTTCATACACAGCATTGGCCACATCGGTCACCTCTGCTCGAGTGGGCATGGGGTTTTCAATCATCGATTCCAACAAGTGTGTCGCTACTATCACCCGCTTACCGTGCTCGGCACACTTACGTACTATGCGTCGTTGAATATTGGGCAGCTCCCAGAAATCTACCTCAACCCCCAGATCACCACGTGCCACCATAATGCCATCAGCGGCCTTAACGATTTCGTCGATATTGCGCACACCTTCTTGATCTTCGATTTTAGCGATGACTTTTACCTTCCCGGCTTTATCTCCCAACAAGTCGTGTAATTGCGCAATATCCTTAGCTTCACGCACAAAAGACAAGGCGATGTAATCAATATCCATCGACAAACCGAACAAAATATCGGCGCGATCCTTATCCGTAATCGCGGGTAGCTTTACCCGTACACCCGGCAAATTAACATGTCGCTTGCTTTTTAGAACACCGCCATCTATCACTTTGCAGCGCATCACATGCTGATTTTTTTCTAAAATCTGCAGGTTGATCAAACCATTGTCCACCGTCAGTTTGTCACCCACTTCCATATCCGTTATTAAACTTGCGTAATTCACCAATACAGAACGTTCTTCTACGTCTTCGTTAGACCGAGCAACGACAGAAATCACATCCCCAGCTTTAAGGTTTAGATTACTGTCTCGCTCACCGGTACGAATCTCTGGCCCTTGAGTATCCAATAAAATAGCCACTGGATTAATCAACTGGCTGTTTAAACGTTGTAACCTTTTGATGACTTCAGCATGGGTCGAATGATCACCGTGAGACATATTCAGTCGCGCCACATTCATACCCGCCTCTGCCAGCTTTTCCAGCATTTCATAACTGGATGTGGCAGGCCCAATGGTGCAAATGATTTTTGTCTTACGCATGAATACCTCCTGTTACATTAAGGGTTTACAGGCTCGGCTGGAGTTGCCCAAACGGCCTCACAATAGAAAAAACACACGACATCTGCTAGTATGTCGTGTGTTATTATTTAAAGTCCATTCGGCTTTAGCCCTTAACCTCCCACTTCATCATCTTCTTTTTGTAAGGAATCTTCCAGACATGGCCGGCGAAACGGTTTTTGTGTTTGTAGTCATTGCTATCGCCGGTGTTCTCATGGCCAGCAGTCGAGTACGCTTCGATATTGTAGCCATTTTGGTTGTACTAGCCCTCAGTTTAAGCGGCGTTTTAACCGTAAACGAAGCCATAGCCGGTTTTGGTAGCCCTGTGGTCGCGTTAGTAGCTGGGCTATTAGTACTGGGTGAAATGCTATCACGCACTGGGGTCGCCCGAGTGGTTGGCGACTGGGTAATGAAACACGGTGGCGAAAGCGAAGTACGCTTGTTGATACTTCTGATGGGTTGTGCCGCACTGCTGGGCTCGGTAATGAGCTCGACAGTGGTAGTAGCGCTGTTCATTCCCGTTGTGGGGCGAATCGCTTCTAAAACACAACTAAATTCAGCGCGTATGCTGATCCCACTGTCTTACGCTTCCTTGATTTCAGGGATGATGACCCTGATTGCTACCACCCCCAACATTGTTGTGCACGAAGCTTTGAAATCAGCGGGCTTCGAGGGTTTTGGCTTTTTTAGCTTTTCGCCCGTTGGACTTGCCGTACTGATCGTCTGTATCGCCTATATATTGTTAATTGGTCGCCACTTGCTAGGCGATAAGATGAATACCAGCGAAGTAAAAAAAAGAGCGCGTTCCGTCGAAGAATTGTGGATGGATCACAGCCCCGGCAGTACTTATCGCAAGTTGCGTATTGTGCCCAAATCGTCTCTGGTTGACCTGACCATTGGTGAAACTCAATTGGAAAGCAAATACACCGTGCGCATTGTCGGTCTACTGCGGGAAAACCGTGCCGGAGGCAAACAACGTATTGTGTCGCCAGTATCCAGTTCTGAGCTGTCTTTAGGGTCTACCATTGTGGTTGTCGGTAAACCCGTAGACATTGATCGCCTACAGGCAGATCACGACTTATTGGAAATCCCTCACACTTGGGATGACCGTCAGCGCTGGTTGTGGGATATCAGCGGGGCAACCGTACTGATTCATCCCGAATCGCAATTATTGGGTAAATCCTTACGTGAAGGGGAGTTCCGATCCAATTATGGCGTACACGTGCTCGGACTGCGTCGCAACTTTCAAGCCGTTGAGAACTTTGAAGATGTCAGTTTACAGCCTGCCGATAGCCTTTTTTTGGTGGGCTCATGGTCAAAGATCCAACAACTAACGCAAAAAACCTATGACTTTGTTGTTACTGAGTTCCCTAGCGAACACGCTGACGTCGTGCCTTCTTACAGCAAAATGGGAACATCGTTGCTGATTTTAGCTGCTATGGTTTTCGTGACGATGTTTAACATTATTCCACTGATTCCTGCTGTTATTCTGGCTTCTTTGGCCGCCATTTTCACACGCTGTTTGACAATGGAAGAAGCCTACCGTGCAATCAGCTGGAGTAGCTTAGTCTTGTTGGCAGGGATGTTGCCACTGGCTGATGCACTGAATCAAACAGGCGGCACACAGATTATTGCCGATGCGCTCATGGGGGCCTCATCCAGTTCAGGCCCTTACATGCTTATGACATTACTGTTCTTTTTAACCGCCAGTATCGGACTGGTTTTATCCAACACCGCGGCTGCTGTGCTGGTATCACCCATTGCGATTTATGCCGCTACAGCAGCAGGGCTTTCGCCCTACCCCTTTGCCGTTGCAGTTTTGATTGCGGCTTCTTCATCTTTTTCTACACCTGTTGCCACACCCGTGGTAACGCTAGTGGTAGAACCTGGCCGTTATACATTTTTTGATTTTGTCAAAACAGGTTTACCGCTGCTGTTCTTAACTTACTTAACCACTCTGGCGGTTACGCCAATGATTTTCCCGTTTGCCCTCTAATCGCCTTTCAGTGAGCTGTTATCAGCGCCCTACGACGGAGTTTTTGATAGACAAAAAAAGGGGGCGCATAGCGCCCCAAAGTGCAGAGAACAACGTAAAACGCTTAGTCGCCGCTCAAGCGGCTTGGACCTGAACACCACCATCGAGTAAACGTACGGCATAAGTTTTCAGAGTGTGTTCGGGGTTTTCAAGACACTTTCCTGTCTCAAGATTGAAATGCTGTTTATACAAAGGCGAAGCCACCACAACCGCCTCTCCAATAGACCCGACAATGCCTCGGCTCAAAACATTCGCCTCACCAATAGGGTCGTAATTTGAAACGGCGTACAGGCTCTTTTCAGCGCCCACACAAAAAATCGCCACTTGCTCACCATTGTGTAATGCGCATACCCCTGTGTTAACCGTCAGGTCCGCTTCGCCGCACACAGTCACCCAATTACTCATAATTTTTCTCCATTCGGTTATGACTTAACCGCGGTTTATCTTAGTCGCTTCGTTTCAATGGCGGCTCAACCATAGGCATAAGCCGCTCAGTAATTAACGAATTATTCGGCCAGTTCAAGTGTGGTTATGCGTTCGTCTTTAGTCGCTGGACGACGCTGTTCACGCTCCACCACATAGGCCAAGCTGGAATCTGGCTCATCCGAATTAATAAAGTGCTTGAATCTTTTTAAACGCTCGGGGCTTTCGACGGTCGTTTTCCACTCGCACTGATATTTAACAATATTGGCTTCCATATCCGCTTCGAGCTCTTCCGCTAAGTTCAGCTTGTTATCAACCACCACTTCTTTCAAATAAGCCAAACCACCCTCAAGGTTTTCCAACCACACCGACGTGCGCTGCAAGCGGTCAGCCGTACGGATATAAAACATTAAAAAGCGATCAACGTATTTGATCAGCGTTTCGCGATCCAAGTCTGTAGCCAGCAAATCCGCATGACGAGGACGCATACCACCGTTTCCACATACGTATAGGTTCCAGCCATTTTCGGTAGCGATGACACCTACGTCTTTGCATTGGGCTTCGGCGCATTCACGGGTACACCCCGAAACGCCAAACTTAATCTTGTGTGGTGAGCGTAGCCCTTTGTAGCGGTTTTCAAGTTCTACAGCGAAGCCTACGCTGTCATCTACACCGTAACGACACCACGTACTGCCAACGCAAGACTTCACGGTTCGCAAAGATTTTCCGTAGGCATGACCGGTCTCAAAACCAGCGTCCACGAGTTTCTTCCAAATAAGAGGCAACTCGTGTAGCTGAGCGCCAAATAAATCAATACGCTGCCCACCAGTCACTTTGGTGTAAAGGTCAAACTGTTTGGCAACTTCGCCCAATGCAATCAGCTTATCCGGTGTGATCTCACCACCAGCGACACGGGGTACAACAGAATAGGTGCCGTCTTTTTGCATATTCCCCAAGAAAATATCATTGGTATCTTGCAGACCAATATGCGCATCGTCCAACACATAATCGTTCCAAAAAGAAGCGAGGATCGAACCAACCGCAGGCTTACAAATTTCACAACCTAGGCCGCAACCGTGGCTTGCTAGCAGTGCATCAAACGTTTTTACTTTTTTGATGCGCACAATGTCAGCCAGCTCTTTGCGTGAATAGGCAAAGTGTTCACAAATGTCATTTTTCACTTCGTAGCCCAAACTGGCCAGCTCCGAATCCAATACCTGCTTTGTCAGTGCCGCACAACCGCCACAGCCCGTTGAGGCTTGAGTGGCTGATTTAATACCAGACATATCCGTGCAACCGCCAGCAACCGCGGCTTTGATATCTGCCTTGGTCACGTCGTAACAAGAACAAATTTGAGCCGTATCCGGCAATGCATCAACCCCTAAGCCCGCCGGCTCATCGCCGCTAACCGGTAAAATCAGACCCGTTGGGTTTTCAGGCAGCGTCATATCATTGAGCATCATTTGCAGCAGATTGCCATAGGCGTCTACATCGCCAACCAGCACCGCTCCAACCACTTTCTTGCCATCTTCTGATACGATCAAGCGTTTATACACCTGCTCGATTTCATCGTTGTAGGTGTACGATTGAGCGCCTGGGGTACTGCCATGAGCATCACCAATGCTGGCAACATCCACACCTAAAAGCTTAAGTTTTGTGCTCATATCAGCACCTTGGAAAACATCAGAACCGCCCGTCAGATGCGAGACTGCGGCTTTCGCCATGCTATAGCCCGGAGCCACCAAACCATAGATACGCCCTCCCCAAAGGGCACACTCACCAACCGCATAAATATTTTCATCACTGGTTTGGCAATGGTCGTTTACGACAATGCCACCACGCTCACCCACTTCGAGCTCAAACTGACGCGCCAATTCATCCTGCGGGCGAATACCCGCGGAAAATAGAATCATGTCCGTTTCTAGGTGGCTACCATCCGCAAAGTTCATACGATAACGACAAGTTTCACCAGCAACGATTTCTTTGGTCGCTTTTTCGGTGTGAACTGCCACGCCCAAATCTTCAATTTTACGACGCAATAATTTACCGCCGCCGTCATCCAATTGGACCGCCATCAAACGCGGCGCAAATTCAACCACATGAGTTTCTAAGCCTGCAGCCTTCAAAGCATTGGCGGCTTCTAGCCCCAGCAAACCACCACCGACTACAACACCCACTTTGCTTTGCGCCGCCGAAGCCGTAATTGCTTCTAAATCTTCGATCGTTCGATAAACCAAACAATGCTCTTGATCGTTACCAGGGATAGGACTCTGTTGCCAGCACCAACTTGTCATAAATTTCTTGCCGGCCGCTTGCTGTGATTACCTTTTTATTCGTGCGATCAATTGCAACCACTTTATCGTTCAAAATAAAGTTCACACCGTTTTCGGTGTAATAGCCTTCGCTAGTGAGCGATAGATCTTCAGCCGTTGCGCCACTGAAATAACTGCTCAATTGAACGCGGTCATACGCCAGCCGCGGCTCTTCTGAAAACGTGATGACTTCAAACTGGTTGGCTTCAGGCACGCTCAACAAATTGTCTATGTACTTGTGCCCAACCATTCCATTACCAACAACAATGACGCGCTGCTTACTCATGATTTATCCTCAATATCAGGCCGATATTTTTTTAACATTAGGTTCACGGTTTATGCTTTCATTTGCTTGACTCACAAACCAATCCAGCTGATCGGCCAAACGAGTAACTTCACCCACAACAATAAGTGCTGGTGATTGAATGTTATGATTGACTACCAACTCAGGCAGCTCTGACAGTGCCCCTCGAAATAAACGCTGATTTGGGCAGCAGCCGCTTTCGATCACCGCCACAGGAGTTTCTTTATTCAAGCCGAATCGCATCAGTTCATCGCGAATCATGGCTGCGCGACTTAATCCCATGTAGAACACCACGGTGTGCTGCAGTGAAGCCAAAGCCTGCCAGTTAAGATCCAAAGATTTTTCACCGTGCGCGGTAACCAAAGTACAGCCTTGGGAAACACCTCTGTGTGTAAGCGGAATGCCCGCGTAACTGGTGCAGCCTGCAGCCGCGGTAATGCCCGGCACCAATTCCACTTCGATACCGGCCGCTTTTAACGTGAGCATTTCTTCTCCGCCACGACCAAAGACAAACGGATCGCCCCCTTTAATACGACAAACATTGCTCCCCTCTTTGGCCTTCTCAATCAGCAGAGCGTTGAGCCGCTCTTGTGGAATTGAGTGCGCATCTTTCAACTTGCCTACATAAAACGAAGGGGTTGCGGCAGGAAACAATTCACGTATTGCTTCACTGACGAGGTTGTCATAGAGGATGACATCCGCCTGCTGTATCACCCGCAAGGCTTTTACCGTCAGCAAATCTGGTTCTCCTGGGCCTGCGCCCACCAACCAGACCTTACCTGGCAACACAGGTTTTACTGCTGTTTGTAAATTGATGATTTCAGGGGGGGGCATCACTCAGTACCTCGCTCGACAACCTCAGTAACCGCGTTTGAATCAGAAGACGCTCTATGAAAGCCCAACAAACACGATGAATATCTTTGTACAACACTTGAGCAAAGAAAGTGCCAAAAGTGAGCAAAATACATTTTTATAAAAAAATACCATTTATAATCAATACATTAGAAAACATCCTTCTGAAAAAACTCTGCCACTTGATTGATTGTCGCCCGCAAAATGCACACAAAAACAGCACCACAATGCACCACCCAAAAGCCTAACTGCACATCATTAGCGCCAACAATCACCAAATAAAGACATGTGAACAATCAATAATTAACTAGTCAATTAAATATATCGCACCAAATAAGATCAATAATTAAGAGGAAAACCCAAAATAGATCAAAAAACGAACAGCTCTTCCTCGCAGTGCACCCGCATTCCAACCTTTGGCCTTTTCTATTCATGGCCTGCAGTGGATTGGCTTAGTTATTGCTGTATGGGTTACATTCGGCGGCCCTTTTTACAGCCGCTATGCTCACTACTGGGTTTGCAATGTGGAGTTCATAACGTGTCAGCGTCACCCTGGGTTAAAAGCACCTGTCCTTATTGCGGCGTAGGTTGCGGTATAGAGGCAAGACCAAAAGCAGACGGTCTATTAGAGATTCGAGGTGATAAAGATCATCCCGCAAATTTTGGCCGCCTGTGCTCAAAAGGTTTAGCTCTTGGTGAAACGGTCATTCACGATGGCCGGCTGCTTACCCCTTCTATTAGCGGTATCAGAACCACTTGGGATACCGCACTGGATCATGTGGCCAAAAGTTTTCAGTCTGTGATTGAAGAGCACGGTCCAGACGCTGTCGCTTTTTACGTGTCGGGGCAACTTCTAACCGAAGATTATTACATCGCCAACAAGCTCATGAAGGGGTTCATCGGTTCCGGCAATATCGACACCAACTCAAGGCTTTGCATGTCATCTACAGTGGCGGGCCACAAACGTGCTTTTGGCACCGATACCGTACCAGGCTGCTACAGCGATTTAGAACAAGCCGATATGGTGGTGATCACGGGCTCTAACATGGCCTGGTGCCATCCGGTATTGTTTCAGCGGCTCAAAGCGGTGAAACAACAGCGGCCCGATTTAAAAATTGTCGTCATTGACCCCCGAGCAACAGAAACCTGCGAAATTGCCGACTTGCATTTAGCCCTCCGCCCCGGATCCGATGTTGCACTTTTTAATGGTTTGTTGAGCTTTTTAGCTAACAGTCAAAAAGTGGATGAGCACTATGTTCAACGCTTTACTGAGGGCTACAATCGCACGCTGATGTGCGCTATGGAAGACGGCAGCGACCTTGAAGCTCTTGGGCAAATGTTGAACATAGATTTAACGAGCTTAAGAACGTTCTATGAATGGTTTTCTCACACCGAAAAAGTAGTCACTCTGTTCTCCCAAGGTGTCAACCAATCCACCAGCGGTGCCGACAAGGTCAATAGCATTATCAATTGCCATCTCGCTACGGGTCGCATTGGCAAACCGGGTTCAGGGCCGTTTTCACTTACCGGCCAGCCAAACGCAATGGGCGGTCGTGAAGTTGGCGGCCTAGCCAACACTTTGGTCGCGCATATGGAGTTTGGCAATCCCAAACACCACCGCATGGTTTCCAACTTCTGGAATACCAACAGCTTAGCCTCCACCCCCGGAATGAAAGCTATTGAATTGTTCGACGCCATTGACCGCGGCGAAATCAAAGCGGTCTGGATTATGGCCACCAACCCGATTGTAAGCTTACCCGACGCCAATAAAATCAAACGTGCACTCAAAAAGTGTCCTTTAGTGGTGGTATCCGACTGTATTGCTGACACAGACACCACCCGCTGCGCAGATGTTTTATTGCCCGCGCAGGGCTGGAGTGAAAAGTCTGGCACCGTCACCAACTCTGAACGTCGCATTTCGCGCCAACGGCGATTGCTATCTACCCCAGGAGAGGGGCGGCCCGATTGGTGGATTATGTGCGAAGTGGCCAAGCGGATGGGTTACGACAACGAATTTGATTATTTGCACGAGGGCGAAATTTTTGATGAATACGCCCGTATGACGTCGCTGGATATCCGCGATAAAGAGCAGCGCTACACCCGCGATTTGGATTTGACAGGCCTTGCCGGACTTTCATCCAAAGAATACGCCAACATGTCCCCGCAGCAATGGCCTCTCACTCAACCCGATAACAACATTGAACACAAACGTCTGTTTGCCGATGGGCACTTTTTCACGCCGACCCACAAAGCTCAATTCATCGCCGTTAAACACAGAGAGCCCGCCAGCAAAGTCAGCCGTCAATATCCGCTTAGCTTAAACAGTGGTCGCATTCGGGATCAATGGCACACCATGACACGCACGGGCTTATCCGCACGTTTGGGAGCTCACCTGCCGGAGCCTTATGTCAGCGTGAACCCACAAGATGCGCACCTCTTTGGCTTGAGGAAAGGCGATATTGCCACTCTCAGTAACGAGTGGGGCAGCGCTCATATTCGCGTAGATGTGTCGGATCGGGTGAATCAAGGCCAGCTGTTTATGCCCATTCACTGGACGGGGGTACTTTCCAGTGCTGGACGAGTATGCACATTAGTTAGCCCTGATACCGATGCGGTATCAGGGCAACCTGAGTTCAAATTTACCCCAGTGGCCATCGCACATTGGCGCTATTACAGCGAAGCACTCCTGATCAGCCCTAATGTTATTGACACCACAGGGCTGGACTACTGGGTACGGCAAAAAATCAGTGGTGGTTATCTCTATCGTATTGCCAGTAAATCCACACCAGATGCACTTCAAGCAAAACTTCAACCGTTTTGTACAGCAGAAACCCAAGGTAGGCGTCTGGATTTTTCTAGCCCAGTTCAAGGCCAGTTTCGCTTCGCAGTGATTGAGTCTACGCGGATTAAAGTAGGCTACCTCATAGCTCCAAGCCTTCAAGAAAAAGATGTCGAGTGGGTGCAAAATTTATTGGATGAACCCGTGGATGATGCCGTAGAGCGCTCCATTCTTGCTGGGGCTGCAGAAGGTCGTTTGGCACAAGGGCGCATTGTGTGTGCGTGTAAGCAAGTCGGTAAAAATACCATCTGCCAAGCCATTCGGGATCAGGCTCTAGACTCTGTGATGGCCATTAGTGAAGCCACTGAGGCGGGAACCGGTTGCGGTACTTGCGTGTCTGAGCTAAAGACGTTGTTGGATACAGAACAGGCCTATCACGCCTAAACTTCCAGCGCTTACACTTCTAGTGCCTACAACGCTAGCCTTAGCCAATATAGGCACGACTTGTTTAACGATTTAGGTTTTCATAGCTTAGCGACACAGCTTTAGGCAGAATGGTGGCATGCAACTAACCGATGGCTTTGGCCGACACATCAACTATCTTCGTCTTTCCGTAACGGATCGCTGTGACTTCCGCTGTGTTTACTGCATGGCGGAAGAAATGACTTTTCTACCTCGCGCACAAGTACTGACGCTAGAAGAGTGTGCGGAAATCAGTCACGCCTTCGTAGAACTCGGGGTGCGTAAAATCCGTATTACCGGCGGCGAACCTCTCGTGCGTCGCGGTATCGATCAACTGTTTCAACAATTAGGCGCAATCGATGCACTGGAAGAGCTAACGCTCACCACCAATGGATCGAAACTTCAGCAGCACGCCAGCGCACTGGCTGCAGCAGGCGTGAAGCGCATCAATATCAGCCTAGACACACTCGACTCTGAACAATTTCAGGCCCTCACACGCTTTGGCCAACTGGAACAGGTATTAGCGGGTATCCAAGCCGCCAAGGAAGCGGGCATTCACCGCATCAAGCTGAATGCGGTGATCCTAAAAAATCGCAATCTAAATCAAGTATTGCCCCTTGTCGACTTCGCCATACAACAGCAAATCGATCTCAGCTTTATTGAGGAAATGCCACTGGGTAACGTGGTCGAACATGAACGCTCAATGGAGTTTTGCAGCAGCGATACGTTGCGCGGCCTGATAGCACAACATCACGACATTACCCCCAGTACCTACGCCACTGGAGGCCCTTCGCGTTATTGGCACGTCAATAACCATACAACCCAAATCGGTTTTATATCACCCCACAGCGACAATTTTTGCAACAGCTGTAATCGTGTGCGCGTGACCGCTGAAGGCAAACTCTTGCTGTGCCTAGGTAACGAAAATTCCGTCGACTTAAAAGCCATTTTACGTCGCCACCCGGGTAATCGTGATCTTCTGAAGCAAACCATCATCGACGCCATGCAACACAAACCCGAGCGCCATCATTTTTATCAAGAGGATGAACCGCAGATCATTCGCTTTATGAATGCGACCGGGGGCTAATCAAAGCTTATACCGCAGTCTTTGACCTTTGGCATAATAACCCTCTCTTTCTGATTGAACTCGCAAACAGAGCAGCATCAATGGCGACACAACCCACACCTGTTTTTGGGATTACTGGCTGGAAAAACAGCGGCAAGACCACCTTAGTAAGCAACTTGGTAAAATGGTTGAGCGAACAAGGCTTGCGCGTGGCCACCATCAAACATGCTCACTGCAACTTTGACATTGATCGCGTTGGCACCGACAGTTATCGCCATCGGGAAGCTGGTGCACAGCAAGTGTTATTGGCCTCCAACCAACGCTGGGCACTGATGAGTGAACTGGATCGCCTACAACCTGAACCTGAACTCGATGAGCTTCTCAGTAAGCTCAGCCCTGCTGATATCGTTTTGGTCGAAGGTTTTAAAATGGGCAATCAACCCAAAATCCAAGTGGTACGCCCCGTATTCAATACCACACCTCTAGGGCCAGAAGCACAACCCATTGTTGCGATCGCCAGCGACACAGCCGTGACCCCTGCAGACTATCACTGCCAAGGGCCTTGTCTACCACTGAACGATGTGGCACAGATTGGTCAATTTATTCTTCAATATTTAAACATTGGTAAAGGTGAGCACTGAGCCGTGACGATAAAAAGTTCATGCTTATACCGCACGAACGTGCTCACCCAAAACACGTATTTTCATTCGCACCGTAGGACACCCTCATGAGCGACTTAATCCCTTTAAATCTTGCCTTACTGACGGTTTCAGATACTCGCACCCCTGACACCGACACCTCAGGCAACCTACTGAAAACTGCACTGACAGATGCAGGTCACAACTGCTATGCACACACCATTGTCAAAGACGATATTTATCAAATTCGATCCGTTACCTCTGCCTGGATTGCCGACGACAGCGTACACGCCATTCTGATTACAGGCGGTACTGGATTTCACGGTCGTGACAGCACGCCTGAAGCCATGCTGCCACTGTTTGATAAGGTCATTGATGGTTTTGGGGAGCTGTTTCGTCAAGTATCTTTTCAGCAAATTGGCAGTTCAACCATTCAATCACGCTGTGTGGGTGGGCTCGCCAATCGCACCGTGATTTTCTGCTTACCCGGATCAAACAACGCTTGCAAAACAGGCTGGGACGAAATCATTCAACCCCAACTCGACAGCCGCCAAAAGCCCTGTAATTTTGTCAAACTGGTCACCGATCGCTGAGGCTTTATCACTCAAGCGCTCCTTTAGTGCGGCGGCTGAACCGCACTAAAGAAAATTCACCAATGGTCGCAAAGCCTTCTACACTGAACAGTAAATATTGAAGAGTATTGCGCACCAATGGCCAGATCCGAAACCTATGTATTAATTGCTAAGATTGCCGCAGAGCTGCACTTTGCCAGCGCGGTCACTCAGCAGTTGTCGCTGACAGCAAAAAACGCTCACGCTGTCAGTGCCCGCGCAGGTCAACAGGCTGCAGGGTTTCGCTCAATCACTGGTTACATTGAAGACCTAGCATCCAATACCATTTCGCAAGCAGCCACCATTCGTGAAAATGCCATCGACATATCGGTAATGGCCACCAACCGCGAACGTATACGGCATTCACTGCAACAGTTTGAAGCCACTCTTAAACTCGCCCCCGATGCTATGTTTATTGATTCTCTCCGCACACCGACTGAAAAGACACGGGCTGATCTGGATACGCTAAACGAACAGTTTCGACAGCGTTTATGGCGTTTAGAAATGCAGCTGAGCGAAACTCTACAGCAGATTCGTGCAGCTTCGGTTATCTCCAGCACAGCCAAAGTAGAAGCGTCTCAAGCGGGGGAGTTCAAGCCACAACTGGAAGTGATTGCTTTAAACATTGCCCATTCGGGCGACACCATTCGTAAACACTTACAAAAAGCACACAACTTACTGACCTCGACTCTGGAAACATTGCAAGGAAACGGCTCCAGCTATGAAAGTTCATAAATTGGCTCAAAGTAGTAAAACTCAGTGGCTCATGTTTGGACGCGACCCAAACAAACCCGACAAGATCATCGATACCAATCAATATTTAATTCGTGTTGGCAACCGATCCCTATTGATGGACCCTGGTGGTATTGAGCTGTTTGCCCCCATGCTCGCCGCTATACTGAGAGAAATCCCACTGGAAGAGCTCACCGATTTGTTTGCATCACATCAGGATCCAGACATCATTTCTTCATTGGGCCTGTGGGACCAAGCTCTACCCAAAGCGGTACTGCACGCGCCGTGGCTGTGGGAAGGTTTTATTCGCCATTTTGGAATGAATAATATTGAGTACGATGCAGTGCCAGACCGTGGCGGTGTCATCAACCTCAATGGTGCCGAAATCGAAATGGTACCGGCGCACTACCTTCATTCTTCCGGTAACTTTCACATTTACGACCCCCATGCCAAGGTGCTCATGAGTGGCGATATTGGTGCCGCGATTGAAACCGCCGACGCACCTTTAGAGGTGGATGATTTCCAATCCCATATCCCCAAAATGCAAAAATTCCATCAGCGTTGGATGCCATCAGAAGCCGCCAAGCTGGATTGGATTCGACGTGTGCGCCAAATGGATATTGATATTATGGCACCGCAACATGGACGTGTGTTTACAGGAGATAACATCAAGCGTTTCTTAGATTGGTTTGAAAGTTTACCGGTGGGTATCGCCGTAAGCTGAAGCCTGCCTGTTCAGGGTAGGTTCAGACCTATACAATCAAACTGTATTTTTTGATTGTATAGGACGCTAATAAATGAGCAGTCTACAACGCATTACGAACTCTTTCTTCCCTGTCTTCTGGCTGGCGGCTAGCGCATGCTTATTCATGCTCAGCGCACCAACTCATGCGGATCGCAATTACGCGACCAACACAGGCGGTCACTACGATAATCGCAACCGTGCGGCACCGCATCCTTATCATAAAAAGGCTTACGGCCACTGGAATGGCCCCAGCGGTCAAAAGCACCCGTACCACCCCCGTGCGAACCAGACGTATCATGCACGGACCGAACAACAGTACCCTATGCGGCAACAGAATTCGTACAGTTATCCACAGCAGCAGAACCGCTATCGGCAGTCCTACCAACAACACGGCCACACCCCATATCATCAGCGAAATACCTACTCGCGCCACATCGATTCACCACAGCAAAGGTTCACGCCCCATGTAAATGGCCACTCAAATCCACCAGCCTATTACCCCAATATCGGCCAGCGCATGTACGAACGGCGTTAGCTGTTAACGTTTCACCCGGTAGCGACAAAGTAGATCGGCTAAAGGCAAATTCATGGAACATTACGAAGCATTACTGGCCACATTGGCGTTAACCATGGGGGCATCTTGGGCCAGCGGCATCAACTTGTATGCGGCTCTATTGGTCTTGGGTATAGGCGGTTCAACAGGCAACATAGAGTTGCCACCAAGCTTAGAGGTTCTGGCCGACCCTATGGTTATTGGGGCGGCTGGACTGATGTACTTTGTGGAGTTTTTTATCGATAAAACTCCTGGAGTGGATACCGGCTGGGATTCTATTCACACGTTTATTCGCATTCCTGCAGGTGCCATGCTGGCCGCGGGCGCCGTTGGCGATGTGACACCTGCATTAGAAATTGCCGCAGGATTAATGGGCGGCGGTCTGGCAGCAACAAGCCACGCCACGAAGGCGGGCACACGCATGCTCATCAATACATCGCCCGAGCCTTTCAGTAACTGGACGGCATCCATCGGAGAAGATGTGCTGGTTTTAGCGGGCCTTTGGACAGCGCTAAACCACCCTGTTGCCTTTCTGATTCTTTTGCTTGTTTTTCTCGCTCTGGCTATTTGGTTGTTACCAAAAGTCTGGCGCGTACTAAAAACCGTACTGCGTAAACTGGGCCAATGGCTAGGTATGATAGATCAATCATCACCCGTTGCCGCTGCAGAAACAGGCCCACAGGCTACTACCACCAGTGCTGAACAGC
Organism: Pseudomaricurvus sp.; assembly: GCA_965656525.1. Classification (GTDB taxonomy): domain Bacteria; phylum Pseudomonadota; class Gammaproteobacteria; order Pseudomonadales; family Cellvibrionaceae; genus Pseudomaricurvus. The sequence goes on from CBFHKY010000010.1 coordinate 66,826, forward strand.
GCCAACAGCTACAAACTTTGCAAACACTAAAAGAAGCTGGCAGCCTGACACAGGAAGAGTTTGATGCAACCAAAAGAAAGATTTTACATCGATAAGAGCGCCTCTTGAACAAGACAGTATTCTCAGACAAACCCAAAAATTAACCGGCGATTACCACAGAGTCTCTACTAGGCCTTGAATCCACGAGTGATTTGAGACCATAATTACCAACCACTGTCTGTGAACTAATAAGAATTTATTGACCGCAAATGACTAAATTTTTGAGAAAATTGGCTTTTTTTGCTTTGTTGGTGCCTTTGAGTGTCATCGCCGAAGACAATATCACTGGAAGCTACACTTCCCCCGAGGAAACAGCCATCCCAGTCTCCACTTCCTCGGATACCCCCAGCACAGCCGTTACTGAACATCTTAAAAACACCATTTCAGTGTGGGCCGGTGCTTGGCAGTCGCAAATCCCCGATCTTTATCTCTCGTACTACACTACCGATTATGTAGGCCCTGGGTACAGTTCTCGAGAAGAGTGGCGACTCGACCGTCAAAATAGAGTCTTATCCCCCGGCTCGATAAAGATCCGACTGCTGGATTTTGAGTTGGTTGAGGTAACCGAAAACACCGCCAAAACCCGATTTCAAATGCTGTATGAAAAACCGGGATACGCCGACAAAACGTTAAAAGAACTGACTCTGATTAAACAAAATGGCATGTGGCGCATTTCTGAAGAAAATAATATTTCTGTGCTACGGCTGTAATACAACAGCTTTTCTATGACTACCGATGGCACTGCAATACGTAAGCCCGAAATCACAGCTTTCTTGCGTCAAACCTTCCATCTTTCGAACCAACATAAGTTGATCCCACAGCCGTTGCAGTCTCTCTGGAGCGGCTACGGCGACATTGTACGCTACTGCATAAACGCTGATTCCCCCACTGCTGATTTCCCCACTACAAGCGACAACAAGCGCGGGCCAAACAGCGTAATCGTTAAACACATCGCACCGCCCAAACAATCACACCACCCGAGGGGCTGGAGCACTCAAAAATCACATGAGCGTAAGCTTCGCTCTTATGACGTAGAAACGCACTGGTACAAAGAATGGGCCCCACAGCTGCCTGACGACATCAAACTAGCTCACTGTTATGCGCAGAAATCATCTGATCAATCACACTGTTTGATTCTAGAAGATTTGGATGCCAGCGGTTTCCCAGAGCGTTATTCCTCTCTGTCACCTGAGCAAACCAAGCCCTGCCTGCAATGGCTTGCCAAACTGCATGGGTTTTTTCTTCAGCAGCAACCCTCAGCGCACTGGCACAAAAAGCTGTGGCTCAACGGCAGCTACTGGCACTTCAACACTCGCCCAGATGAGTGGCAGGCGATGGCCAACGGCCCCTTAAAAGACAACGCGTCCATCATTGATCAAACACTTGCCAACTGCTCCTACCAAACCTTAATTCATGGGGATGCGAAGGTCGCTAATTTTTGTTTCAGCACAGATCGACAGTCCGTTGCAGCGGTCGACTTCCAATACACTGGGGCAGGCTGCGGCATGAAAGATGTTGTCTACCTGCTAGGAAGCTGCCTAAGCGAAACCGACTGCGAGCGATCTTGGCCACAACTGCTGGACGATTACTTCACCGAGCTGAAACGAAGCTTGGCAAGGCACCACCCAGCTGTGGATGCCTTGCAGGTAGAACAACAGTGGCGCGCGCTGTTTCCCATGGCTTGGGCCGACTTCGAGCGCTTTTTACTGGGTTGGGAGCCCAATCATCATAAACTCACCCGTTTTAGCCACCAGATGACACAAACCGCACTCAAGACATTAAGCCATTAATGGCTGCAGTAAAAATTACTCTATTGCGGCCAATGCCTCTTGCAGAGTCTTAACCGCCACCACCTCTAGCCCCGGCACACCGCCTTTGGGTTTATTGCTTATAGGAACAATGGCTTTTTTGAAACCGTGCTTGGCCGCTTCGCGCAGACGCTCTTGACCACTGGGTACAGGGCGAATTTCGCCCGACAACCCAACCTCACCAAACACCATCAAATCGTGCCCTAAGGGGCGATCGCGAAAACTGGAGACCACGGCCAACAACAGTGCCAAATCGGCACTGGTTTCACCGACGCGAACGCCGCCAACCACATTGATAAACACATCTTGATCGCCAATAAACAAACCACCGTGACGGTGCAGCACAGCAAGCAACATATTCAGTCGATTATGATCTAAACCGACGGCCACGCGTTTAGGATTACCTTGATGACTGTCGTCTACCAGCGCCTGGATTTCGACCAGCAGTGGACGAGTACCTTCCCAGACCACCATCACCACCGAACCGGCAGCCACTTCATCGGCGCGTTGCAAAAAGATAGATGACGGGTTGCTCACCTCGCGTAAGCCTTGCTCTGTCATGGCAAACACCCCCAATTCGTTAACCGCACCAAAGCGATTTTTATTGCCTCGCAAGGTGCGAAAACGGGAATCGTGCGAACCGTCTAACAACACCGAACAGTCAATCATGTGCTCCAATACTTTGGGCCCCGCGAGGCTGCCATCTTTGGTTACGTGTCCGACCAAGAACAAGGCCGTTCCGGTCTGCTTGGCAAAGCGGGTTAGGTAGGCTGCGCTCTCTCGCACCTGCGAGACAGAACCCGGTGCCGATGCAATATCGGCCATGTGCATAACCTGTATGGAATCCACTACCATCGCTTTAGGGCGTAAAGCCTGCGCGGTGGATACGAGCGACTCAACACTGGTCTCAGAGAGCATTTTTAATTTGTCTGTAGGCAAACCCAATCGCTGAGCGCGCATGGCGACCTGCTGTAGCGATTCTTCACCGGTGCAGTAGAGGGTTTCCATGCCCTGCGCCAAAAAACACATCGTTTGTAGCAACAACGTGGATTTACCCGCACCGGGGTTGCCCCCGACTAACACCACGGAACCAGGAACCAATCCCCCACCTAACACTCGATCAAACTCAGCCGTACCAGAAGAAAAACGTGGTAACGCTTGCAGGTCGATGTCCGCTAATGTCTGCACAGCGGCGGCGCCGATCGTCGCACCTGCGCTGCCAGCGTACCCGCTGAATTTTTCCGAGCGATTGGTCGGTGTCGGCCCCAGCCTCACTTCGCTGAGACTGTTCCATGCGCCACACTCACCGCACTGCCCTTGCCATTTCGTAAAGTCGGCACCGCATTCGTTGCACACAAACGCCATTTTCTGCTTCGCCACACAGGCTCCCTATGGTTTATCACACGCCTAAAGGCATGTCCGTTCATCAACGCTTATCTTAACTGTTGCGACACGATCATAGCCAGCAACACACACCTGATACTAACGACTTGCACGTCAGATAATGATAAAGTTATCGCTATGAGTTCATCCCTGATTCCCGAACGACCGTTAGTGGTCTCCCCTTCTCTAGCCGCCACCATTGGCTTGGAGGAAGCCACCATGCTCAGCGTTCTCGACGACCTAACCCGACCACTGCAACCGCAACCGCATCAAGGTCATGACTGGCATCAACTGCCAGCGGACTTACTGCGGTCGGTTTTTCCTTTTTGGAACGATCATGATTTGCAACGCGTCAGTCAAAACTTGCGCGCTAAAGGCGTTATTTTGCTGCAGTCGGCGCCGTTTATTCAAAGCCAACAATTATGGTTTGCTTACAATGAAAGCTCGGCGCCCTCAGCGCCGCAATCACAGCAGACTATAGCACCAGCCATGCATCGCCCCAGAGCGGTCGGTGCCACACCGATCTCACCCTCTTGGCAACCCGACAACGAAACCATCGCTCGTATTGCACAACACAACATCGATGAAAACTTTATTCGCCAGCAAATACCCGAATTTGTAACCTTCTGGCGAGAAAGCGGTGAATCACACCGAGCATGGGGTTCTAAGTTTCATCAGCATGTGGTGCATCAATGGCGACAACGTGAAACCTTTACCGCACAAAAAGATGCGGAAACTGCCATGACCACCAGCTGGCAACCCAGTCAGGATGCACTAGACGTACTCACTCGACACGCTGACATTCACCCACAGTTCGTGGCCGACAGCATACCGGAGTTTGTACTCTATTGGAGTGAACGGGGCGAGAAAGGTCGCACTTGGAACAGCAAGTTTATTCAACACGTAAGACGCCAATGGGCTCGCTACACCTCATCGCTTGAGCACGATACAGAGCCCAAACGCATTCCAGAGAACTGGCAACCCGGCAGCGATGTCTACGATATTTTACGCATGGCTAATATCGATCTAACCTTTGCCCAGCAGTTGATTCCGGAATTTGTCATTTTCTGGCGCGACAGCAATCAAGTCTATGCGTCTTGGAATACCAAATTTTTACAACACGCCAAATTTCATTGGGCCAAGCGCCACGCGCTGGCCGCACCACAAGGTCAGAAACATGACGGACAATCACAAAACGCCACCAGCCGCACCCGTGACCGATCCCTCGCGGAAGACCTCAGCGACCGCAGCTGGGCCTTCTGACGCCCCATCAAAAGGCGGTCAGCAAGAACAGGCGACAGCTCGTCCAAGTCAAGAATTGGTGGATGCCATCAATCAGGTGTTTGCGCTATTTCGAATCAATTACCACAACCAATACCACAGCGCCTTTGGTGATATAAGCATCGTCAATCAAGCGAAACGCTTGTGGGTGGAATCTTTACAACGATTCGCGCCCGACGTTATTTTGCGCGGCGCTCGACAATGCATTGAACAATCTGAGTACCTGCCCACCCTTCACAAAATGATGACTTACTGTCAGGGCACTCCGGCACAGCATGGTCTGCCTGATGTTCACAGTGCGTACCTTGAAGCGTGTCGTGCACCCAGCCCTAAAGCAGCCTATTCGTGGAGTCACCCGGCGGTGTATCACGCGGGCAAAGACAGTGATTGGTATTTCTTATCAACCAATCCAGAGCGTGTGACTTTCCCAGTCTTTCGCCAACATTATGACCGCTTGTGTGAACGAGTGATGGCAGGCGACACTCTGCCTGCGGCTGAAATCAAACGGTTAACCGATACGATTGAAACCCCATTATCGAAAGAAGAAAACCTCGCCAGACTCGAAAAAATGCGACAAGATCTAGGGCTATAACGATAAACTTACAAATAATCCTGCAAGTTGAGCCCGTAATCTTCAGCCGATACCGCTCCAACAATAGCGCCATAGATCTGGGAGTCACTGAGACTAACCACCTTTGGTGACAGTTTACTTTTACGCTTAATGTCGTAAATCAACTTAACCCGTGGGCGATCCGGCTGCTGGTGATTCGCTTCTTGCACTATGGCCAAGTGCCCAGATTTTAGCTTCACCGTCGCGCCTGCTGGGTAAATACTGATGCAACGGATCAGCTGATAAACCAGAGCACGCTCTAAGTGGTTGTCGCTCCACTCCAGCATTTTTTTTAACGCCACCGTGGGCTCCATCCCCGAATGATAAACTCGTTCGGCGGTGATGGCGTCGTAAACATCGACCACAGCCGCCATGCGACCATGCCGAGTAATGGCGTTTGCAGGGAGCCCACGCGGATACCCTGTGCCATCAAGGCGCTCGTGATGCTGCGCACAGATATCCATCACGACTTTAGGCAAGCCTTCTATTTGTGCCAGCGAGTTTTCGCCATAGGTAACGTGGCGCTTCATTTCATCCCACTCGTCTAGGTCTAGGCGCCCAGGCTTGTACAAAATACTTTCCGCCACACGAATCTTGCCTACATCATGCACCAAAGCGCCAAACACCAGCTCGTGTAACTCGATACCGTTGATTCCCATTGAGCGTGCCAACAACCCCATCAATACCGCCACATTCATGGAATGCTCTAACAGGTATTGGTCTTTTTCTCGCATCCGCATCAGGCTGCCGAGAGCATTGGGGTTATTGAGTAAAGAGCTGTTGATGTCATCTGTGATGGCGTGAACGGCATGCTCATCAAAAGAGCGCCCCATTTTCACGTCGGTCATTACATTTCCCACGAGTTCCAGCGCTCGCGAGCGAATTTCAAGCGCAGTTTCACGTTCTTTATCGAACGACACCCGCGGAACAGTAAAGTGCAGGCTCGGGTTGATGTTGGCCAGCTCATTGGTATGATTCTTTTGTATCGTACTTTGCGGTATCCCCAGTACGCAGTCTTTGCCTTTTTCTACATCGATATAAAGCTGACCAAAGCCCATAGATTGAAATTTTTTAACGGTTTCGGGCTTAGTGATCAACCCCTGTGCTTTGAGGTTAGTCTCAGCAGCCCATTCATCATTAACTTGGGTGATGTACATGCCCACTTCAAGTTGATCAATGGTGATTCGTTTTATCTTATCCATACAATTATTAGCTACTGGCTAGTTCGTCTGACTAAGTATAGAAAAAGATTTTGATTTATCCGTAAATTTCAGCACGAACGCTTTATTCTTGCGGCCAACTGCCATCTGGGCGAGGTAAGAAAAAGGGCTGGGAGAACCAATAAAAGCGGCCATCCGGCCCTGGCGCGGTGCAATTAATGCGATTTCTACCTGGGGTTAGCGACTGATTGAGAGTCACTTTATACTTGGCGTATTCGGCCAAATCGTTGCTTGCAGCGCTTGGAGTTACCTGCAAAGCGCCTTGCCCTGTCGCAAAGCACTGCAGCCCAGCGATGGCTTCTGCCAATGTAAGCAACAGTACCGGCTGAGTTTCGCTGGCGACCAAAAGAGGCAGTGTCGATGCTTGATGAAACCAGTCACTTTTTAGCTCGGCACGCTGCACCAGCAAAGGCAAACTGGACACCTTCGCCGAGAAATCATCCATATCGGTACCGTAATATCCACCAAAGGGAAACCTGGGCAAAGCTTGCAGTGACAACGTCGTCGACTCTGCAGAGGACACGGCAAGGGGCGATAAAGGCCCAGAGTGCTGCCCAAACGCGATATAGCCCATGTCTTGTATGAGCGCTTCTATGGCACTGTCAAACTCCCCGTAAGGGTACGCCAACAACTTTGGTGCTGTTCCGATTTCCTCTTGAATTCGGCGCTGTGCCTGCTCAACATCGGAACGAACCCGCTGCAACCACTCTGATTCCTCAAGCCCTTCAGGCCGTCTCGAAAAGTGGCTATGGCTGTGGCTGTGGTTGGCAATGACCGCTCCATTGGCCGCCATTTCACGCAGCTGCTGCCAACTGGAAAACCCTTTCCATTGATCGTCGAGCGGAGCAGTATTCACAAAGATCGTAAACGGCCAATTCTTCTGTTTAAGCAGCGGATAAGCCACTTGATAGACACTGTCGTAGCCATCATCAAAGGTAATGGCTACCCGCCGAGACCGCTTAGCACGCTCAGGATTCTGGCGCAGATCCTCAATCATCTCAGTGAGCGGCACAACCTCAAACCCTTCGGTTTTCAGATAATCCATGTGCTGACGAAACAGATCGGGCGATGTGGAGGTGGCCTTGGGTGAGGATTCGGAAATGTGGTGATACTGCAGTACCACATCTCCCCAAGACGTCACAGCAAATATGCTCAGCAGAATTGCTAAGACCAACTGCCGGACTCTGTTAACGATATTAGCGATGCTCATGCCGCGCTGACTCCACACCTTGTTAACCCTTCACAGCTCTGTATGACCCATACCTTGGATGGTTAAGGCCTGATCTTCAACTCTTTACAGAAACCGCATCCACTTTTTGGAAGCCGCGCGGTAATTTGTTGCCCCGCCGGCCACGCTCACCTCGGTAATGCTCTAGATCACTGAGTTTCAGTGTGAGGTGTCGCTTACCGGAATACACCACCAGTTCCTGCCCCGGTGTAATCACCTCCAAGGCGAGTAAATACTCTTCACGATTTTGCAATCGAGCAGAGGGAATACTCATGATTTTATTGCCTTTACCTCGTGCCAATTCTGGCAATTCAGAAACAGGGAAAACCAACAGTCGGCCATCGTTACTGAATGCAGCCAATACACTGTCACCCTGATCCGACAGTATTTTCGGCGGCAATACTCGCCCACCTTTGGGCAGCGACAACGACGCTTTACCCGCTTTATTTTTGGTGTATAAATCGGATAAATGCCCAATGAACCCATAACCCGCGTCAGAAGCCAACAACACTTTTTGGTTGTCGTTGCCCATCAATGCCACATCGAAAGTCGCCCCCGGTGGTGGGTTCAATCGCCCCGTGATGGGTTCCCCTTGCCCTCGTGCAGAAGGCAAACCGTGAGCCTGTAGTGCGTAACTACGCCCCGTGGAATCCAACAAAATTACGTGTTGATTCGTCTTTCCTTTTGCCGCCACTTTAAAACTGTCGCCCGACTTGTAACTCAACGCGGTCGGATCGATATCGTGGCCTTTGGCGGCACGAATCCAGCCTTTATCCGAAATCACCACAGTGACAGGGTCCGCACTCAGTAAATCTGTTTCGCTGAAAGCTTGTGCCTCTTCACGAATCACAATGGGCGAGCGTCGGTCGTCGCCATATTCTTCCGCTGCAGCCAACAGCTCTTTGCGCACCAGTGTTTTTAAACGGCGGGCCGAATCCAAAGTTTGCATCAGATCGCCACGTTCTTTCTCTAGCGCGGCCTGCTCTTCTTTTATCTTCATTTCTTCCAAGCGCGCCAACTGTCGCAACTTGGTGTCTAGAATGTATTCCGCTTGCGCTTCTGTCAGGTCAAAACGCGTTATCAGGACAGGTTTCGGGTGATCTTCATTGCGGATGATACGAATCACTTCATCCACATTGAGAAACACAATCATCAGCGCCGCCAAGCGCGCTAGGCGCTCATCCACTTTATTCAGACGATGCTGTAGACGTCGGCGCACCGTCACCATGCGGAAACTCAGCCACTCACTTAAAATTTGATCCAGTGGCTTCACTTTGGGTAAGCCATCGATACCGATCATATTGAGGTTAATGCGGTACGTACGCTCCAGATCCGTAGTGGCGAATAAATGGCTCATCATCGCGTCCAGATCAACACGATTGGAGCGCGGAATAATCACTAACCGAGTCGGATTTTCGTGATCCGATTCATCGCGTAAATCCGCAACCATGGGTAACTTTTTGGCCTGCATTTGAGCCGCAATTTGCTCAAGGATTTTGGCACCGCTCACCTGATGAGGAAGCGCCGTCACCACTACATCGCCGTGCTCTGTTGTCCATAGCGCTCGCATGCGCACACTGCCGCGCCCTGTTTCGTACATTTTTTGCAGTTCGTGACTGGGGGTAATAATTTCCGCTTCTGTCGGCATGTCGGGGCCGGCTATAAACGGCATCAAATCCGCAACACTCGCCTTGGGGTTCTCCAACATATGGATGGTCGCGTTGACCACTTCACGCAAATTATGCGGCGGGATGTCCGTTGCCATACCCACCGCAATGCCAGTGGTACCATTGAGCAACACATTGGGTACACGAGCTGGCAGTACCGTGGGTTCATCCATAGTACCGTCGAAGTTAGGCGCCCAATTAACCGTGCCCTGCCCTAGTTCAGAAAGCAGGGTTTCACTGTACGGGGTCAGGCGGGATTCGGTATAACGCATGGCCGCAAAGGATTTCGGATCATCCGGTGACCCCCAATTGCCTTGACCATCCACTAACGGGTAGCGGTAAGAGAACGACTGCGCCATCAATACCATGGCTTCATAAGCAGCCGAGTCACCGTGCGGGTGAAACTTACCAATCACGTCACCCACAGTACGCGCGGATTTTTTGAACTTCGCTGTGGATTTCAGCCCCAGCTCACTCATGGCGTACACAATGCGTCGCTGTACGGGCTTTAAGCCGTCGCCAATGTTTGGCAGTGCACGATCAAGAATGACGTACATGGAATAATCCAAGTAGGCTTTCTCGGCATAAGTTTTTAAGGGGATGAACTCGTCAGAATCGGGCGGAAGCACCTCGGTGGTCATAAAACATCCTAAGTGATGAAATAATGGCTGGCCTGCGGCAATTCATGCAGCGACCGCTTTCGTTATCGACTGCCAGCTTATACCAAAAGGGGGTGGGGGCTTCAATGGGAATTCAGAATGGTCTCGTAGTGGGAGAGATCAAAAGCAGCCATCAAAGAGAGAGAAAACAAAAAAAGGGCCATCTTAAATGACCCTTTTTCACAAACGGCTGATTGTTATCAAACGATTAGAAGCGCTTAACGCTCTACGGCAACCGCTGTAGCCTCACCGCCCGCCAAACAAATACCTGCCATACCAGTCTTCATGTCGTAAGTTTCCAGTGCCGCAATCAAGGTCACAAGAATACGTGCACCGGAGGCACCCAATGGGTGGCCTAATGCGCACGCACCACCGTGTACGTTCATTTTGTCGCGGGGAATGCTCAGCTCTTTCATGGCAGCCATTGGCACAACCGCAAAAGCTTCGTTCACCTCGTACAAATCAACGCTGTCAGAGCTCCAGTCCAAACGCTCATACAGTTTTTTGAAAGCGCCTACTGGTGCAGTGGTAAACCAAGCTGGTTCTTGGGCAAACTGGGAGTGACCTTTGATGGTAGCCAGTACCTTTAGGCCACGCTTGTCGGCTTCGGATTTGCGCATCAGAACCAGAGCAGCGGCGCCATCAGAAATAGAGCTGGCGTTGGCTGCCGTCACTGTACCGTCTTTCTTGAAAGCAGGCTTCAAACTAGGAATCTTATCGGGGCGGGCATTACCCGGTTGCTCATCGGTTTCAAAAACCGCTTCGCCTTTGCGAGAAGCCACTGTCACAGCTGAAATTTCACGCTTAAATTTACCCGCGTCGATTGCCGCGTTCGCACGGCTCAATGAACCAATCGCAAATTCATCCTGATCTTCACGGGTAAAGCCAAAGTGATCCGCACACAGCTCACCAAACAGACCCATTGGGTTGCCAGAATAAGGGTCTTGCAAACCGTCATACAACATGTGATCCCAAATTTCGGCATGTCCAAAACGATATCCGCCACGGCCTTTAGGAATCAGGTAAGGCGCATTGGTCATGCTTTCCATGCCACCCGCCACCACAATAGAGGCGCTACCTGTCAGGATGGCATCATGGGCCATCATTACCGTTTTCATGCCTGAGCCACAAACTTTATTGACTGTTGTACATGGCGCGCTGGTGGGGATCCCAGCTTTCAATGCCGCTTGACGCGCCGGTGCCTGACCCAGTCCCGCTGGTAGCACACAACCCATCAGAACTTCATCTACCGCATCCGGAGCAACACCCGCTTCGGTTAAGGCGCCAGTAATAGCAACAGCACCCAAATCCATGGCCGACATTCCGCTGAACATACCTTGCATACCACCCATTGGGGTACGAGACATACCTACGATAACAACTGGATCAGACATAAAAATCTCTCTTTGGATTATTTATCATTCCATCAATTATACGGGCTGGGGGGCCTTAGGTTAAACCCCAAGATCTCTATACGACCTTAATTAGCCTTTTGTTTTTCATGATTTTGTCGTTTAGGCACCTAAATATCCGCCTCTCTTTGTGTATAAAGTCACTGATTGACGAATCAAGCTTGCGGTGCGCCCATAAAACGGTCGACAATCCCTAACGCTATTGAACTCTTAGCCTTTTACTCCGCAGACGATATTCTCAGTCGCGGTGAGCCCTTACAAAGGAACCGATGTTATGGACATTTCCACAATCATTTTTTTAGTCGTACTGGCTGGCGCTCTACTTTACGTCATTGGTATTTATAACCAGTTGGTGGCGCTGAGAAACCGCTATGAAAATGGCTTTGCACAGATAGAGGTGCAACTGAAACGCCGTTATGACTTAATTCCAAACTTGGTAGAAACGGCTAAAGGCTATATGACCCACGAGCGCGAAACCCTAGAAGCGGTCATCAGTGCTCGAAACGGTGCCGCTGCTGGCTTAGAGGCTGCTGCCAGCGCACCAGGTGACAACAAAGCGATGGACTTGCTGAACGGTGCAGAGGGCGTACTCGCAAACGCAATGGGCCGATTGAACGTCGTTATGGAGGCCTACCCCGACCTCAAAGCCAATCAGAATATGATGCAAGTGTCGGAAGAACTGGCCAGTACAGAAAACAAAGTGGCGTTTTCCCGTCAGGCCTTCAACGATGCTGTCACCGCCTACAACACCTATCGCCAAAGCTTTCCGCCAGTATTTTTTGCCGGTTTCTTTGGTCATCGCACCGATGCCAGTCTGCTAGTGTTTGAAGATTCTGCCGAAATTCAGGCGGCACCTAAAATTTCATTTTAAAGCGCTTTTTTATGGCACAAGCCGCTGCCACATACGTTTTAAACAACGCCGTAAAACCGTGAGATCAACATGGATTTTTTTCAACATCAGGATCAAGCCCGCAAGCAAACTCGGTATCTTTTATTATTGTTTAGCTTGGCCATTATCAGCCTGATTGTAATTACTTCACTGTTTATTGCGGTCATTCTCTACTTCAGCGACAGCTACACCGGCTATGTGTCCAGCCAGATGATCAATGATGGCACGCCGCTTTTATGGCAGCTACTAAGCACAAAATTGGTGGCCAGTGTGGCAGCCGTTGTACTGATTGTAGTGGCCATGGGCAGCCTTTTTAAATGGGTGCAGTTATCCGCTGGCGGGAGTCGTGTTGCACTGAGTCTAGGTGGACGCCGAGTACTGCCCAACACCGCTGAGCCTGACGAACGCCAATTGTTGAATGTGGTAGAAGAAATGGCCATTGCGTCTGGCACACCTGTACCACCGGTTTATCTGCTAGACCAAGCAGGGATTAACGCGTTTGCAGCCGGTAATAGCGTGCAAGATGCTGTTATTGGTGTGACTCGAGGCTGCATGACTTCCCTCAGTCGCGATGAATTACAAGGCGTAATTGCCCATGAGTTCAGCCATATTCTGCACGGCGACATGGGAATTAACATGCGTCTGATCGGTGTATTGCACGGTATTTTGGCCATCGGCTTGATTGGGTCGATGTTGATGCGCTCTGGGGTTTATTCCAGTTACGGCTACCGCCGTCGCAACAACGACCGTGACTCTGGTGGTATTTTGCTCGTAGGACTAGGCTTAGTGGTGATCGGTTATTGCGGTACTTTTTTTGGTAACTTAATCAAAGCTGCTGTCAGTCGACAACGAGAATTTTTAGCCGATGCGGCTGCCGTTCAATTTACCCGCAACGCCGACGGAATCAGCGGCGCATTACAAAAAATTGGCGGTTTCAGCCAAGGCGCACAAATCCAGCATTCACAAGTTGAACAGTTCAGCCACATGTATTTTGGCAATGCCTTAAGCAATAGCTTTGGTGGATTACTATCGACTCACCCGCCGTTAGAAACACGGATTAAACGTATCACGCCAAACTGGAATGGCCGTTTCCCCGTTATCGCCACCCCAAAGACTTCATCGTTCAACCACAGTCATATCAGCAGCGCTAATATCGCCAGTGCCAGTGTTGCCAGCGCCAATGCTGCCAGTACCGCAACAGCAATGAGCCCCAGCAATCCACAGCAACCACATCACGCTCACGATGCAAGCCAAAGCAACAGCGATATCATATCTCATGTGGGCACGCCTACCGCAGAGCACGTTGCTTATGCCACAGCATTACTGCAGTCTTTAGAGACTTCAGTGAAGCAAGCCGCTCATGACCCATTCAGCGCCAGAGCCGTGGTTTATTGCTTATTGATACAGGAAGGCGAGCACTGCGCAAAACAATGGCAACAACTGGAAAGCCGAGCTCACCCGGTGACGTTAAAATTCACTAAAGAACTCTACCCGACGATTCACCGGCTTACGCGTCAACAACGCCTACCATTGATTGAGCTTTGTGTGCCGGCTTTAAAAGAATTATCCTCGTCGCAACACGACGTCTTTAAGCAAAATGTGATCGCGCTGATAAAAGCGGATCACCACGTGGATATTTTTGAGTGGGCTCTGTATCGGCTGTTAGTGAATGCCTTAGAGCCCAGCAAGCGTTTAATGGAAAAAACCGTAGCCTTAAAATATCTAGCTGTGCCCTGTCAGCAACTGTTAAGCACATTGGCAACCGCTGGGCACGAGACAGAAGCCCCCGCTGTGCAAGCGTATAAACAGGCGATGCAACAACTGGGGTTCAGTAATTTGCCTCTGCTTGGGAGTGGGGCGATCTCCCTGCCCATGCTCGATAGCGCCATCAAACAATTGCAGCACATTAAGCCGCTCCAAAAGCCTCAATTGCTAAAAGTTCTGCTGCAATGTGTTCAGCATGACGAAAAAATTCAAGCCGAGGAATATGAACTGTTTCGCGCCATTGCCGACTGCCTTAATTGTCCAATGCCTCCGCTTTTGAACCATTGATTCACAGGTAACCGTTGATAAGCAGACAAACAAGAATTCAATACCAATAAAACCATAAATGCATGTGTGGCAGCGCTATTGTATTCACGCTGACACCAACCCGATTAGATTCATAAAACAGCAACACATAATAAAGCTGTATCCGTATCGGCCTGCTATGCTGATACAAGCGACAACAGACCACCATACTTCGCTGGTTTATAATGACATGAGAATATTGTTACTGCTTTGCCTCTTTTGGCTGCATACCAACGCTGCAGCTCAAGAGCGTATTTTGTTTGACGGGACGGATGTTGATATCACCTATCAACACTGGTCAGAGCTGAATACTGACACCTTGCCCAGCCTTGAAGAACTGGCCAGTAACCTAGACCGTTTTGAGTGGGTGCCCCTGCATCAAAAAGAACATTCGAAGATCTATTCATCCAACTACATACGAGCCAAAGTACGCGTAAGCTACCGCGGTGAAGATCGCCCCGCGCTGTACATCCCCAATTCCTTTATTCCCGATACTCAAGTGGGCGTGATCTACCAAGGTAAGCTGCTGTTATGGAAAACCCTTAACGCACCGCGTGAACTGGCTAACGGTCGTGCTGCACATGCTTATGGACTCACGCTGCTGCCACTTGATCAACCCGGTGAATATGACTTGCTCCTGAAAGGCAGTACTGTTGGGCATTCGGCCATTTTACGATCGACAAAACTATTATTAGAAGAAGACTTTCTTTACCACCAACTGCCCCTGCGTACTTCAGTGACGTCTGCCATTTTAGGAGGCACTGCCACCTTTTGGCTGTTGTGCGGCGCGCTGTTATTGTACCGCCGCCTACCGCGTTACGTGTACGCTCAAATATGCCTGACTGGCGCAGCAGGTACGATTCTCATTCGCGAACGAACATTGGCAGCGCTGTTACCGGCAGACAGTACTTGGCTAAGCATTCTTGTATTGCCCTTAATGTTGGCTTTTGTGTATGGGGGCCTCCTGCTATTTACCGCTGAATACACCAAAAGATCAGCACATCAAAAAGCCAGACGCCTATTAATATTCTGTGGCTGGCTAACGCTCATACCGGGCTTCATCAATGCGGGGTTTCCTATTCGTGAACATGTTGCGGTAGGCATAGTCTCTTTATTAGCGAGCCAGATCGGTTTGATACTAGCCACCGTCTTATGCTTCCAAGTGGCCTACAATGAAAGCCTGAAAGAAAAGTTTTTTGCCCTTGCGGTAACGGCACTCACTGTCGTCACGTCTATGAGAACTATCGCCTCTGTCACAGGAAAAAATGCTGACAACACGCTACTTATTTTGTATCTCTGCTTAGAAATAATCAGCGCGTATTTTTTTATTGATTATTTGCTCTGGATTACCCAGATGTATGTTAAAGACAAAACGGAACAAGCAGCGAATATTACACGTTTTGATTTGGTCAGCCGCTTCAGCCACGAGCTGCGCACACCACTGAATGCCGTGATTGGTTTGACCGATTTATTGCGGGAATCAAAAGATACAGCGGCGGTAAAGTCTTACGCCAATATGATTCAAACGGCGGGACACTCTCTCTTGAGCTTGGTTAACGACATACTGGATTTTTCAAAGCTGGATTCCTCTCATATTTTATTGGCTCACGATAGCTTTCGTATCGATGAAGTCTTAAATTCTATTCTAACAACCTCTCTACCTCGCAGTATGGAGTCTCGCATTAGCATCCGTATTTGCATGGCTCCCACTGTACCGTTTTTTCTTCAAGGCGATGCTTTGCGACTGACACAAATCTTAACCAATTTGACCAGCAATGCTCTAAAGTTCAGCCAGCCGGATGATATTATTGATATTAAAGTTGAACCCGTTCATACCGAAGGCAATCGTGTGGAGCTGCTATTTTCTGTCATAGATTGCGGCCGTGGTATTCCTGCCGACAAAATAGACGGTATCTTCGAGCCGTTTTCACAGGTGGCCGCCGCCGATGGCACCAAACTTCATGGAACAGGCTTAGGGCTACCAATCTGCAAACTGTTGATTGAACAAATGGGCGGGCACATACACGTTGTGAGTACCCCACTCAAAGGAACAACCTTCACGTTCAATTTATGCTTCGATCAAGACCCTAACAGCCCTCACCTTAGTGACTACCTAAGCCTTCTGAAAAACAAAGAAATCTTGATCATTTCGCAAAAATTATCGATGTATCGCCCGTTCCAGGACTTCATCACATTTTGGGGTGCCAATGTGGATAGCATCCATCATTTGACACAAGTCTCAGATAACAAGCAGTACGATCTGATCATTGCAGAAACATTTACTTCTGAAATTTTAGGGCTGGCCGACTGGCTTAACAAACAACCCCATGACACAGCGATCAATCTTGTAGACATAAAAACGTCTGCTATTCAGGAGCAAATAACGCACCCCAATTTACGTGTTCGTACAGGCCCTTCACCGTTATTAAATTCATTAATACACTTTATTCATCATATAACAGGGCAAACATTAGAGCTGCAAGGCCTTGAGGATACATACCAGCTCGAAAGCCTGAATAATCACCACGTATTGCTGGTAGATGATAATAAAGTAAACCTAATGATTGCCGGTAAACTGTTAGCGTCTTTAGGGGTCACTTACGATTCCGCTCAAGGCGGCATGGAAGCCCTAGAAAAGCTCTATTCAAACAACAATCACTACAGTTTAGTACTGTTAGATTGTGAAATGCCTGATATCGATGGTTTTGAAGTGACACGCAGCTGGCGACGGTTTGAAGAAAAAAATCACTCACCGCGATTACCCATCGTTGCCTTAACCGCACACGCGCTAACCGAAGTGAAAGAGGAATGCATCGCCGCAGGCATGGACGATGTCATCTATAAACCTATTGGGCGATCCGCACTGGCAAATCTGTTACAAAAACACACCCAAAATATTGTCAAAACAGAGAATCGCGCATAATCGCGTAGCCCTTTTAAAGTGCTGAATGATTATCGGCGCTTCAATTTGTAGGCCATTACCGAATCACCCATGGTGGACTGATACATACTGTGGCCACCCGCTGGCACCACAATATATTGCTCACCGTCTACCTCATAACTTATAGGGATCGAAGTGGCCGCTGCGGGCACACTGACTGACCACACCACTTCACCCGTCTGTAAATCATAAGCTCTGAACTGATCATCAATGGCATAACCGATAAAGACCAAACCACCAGCCGTAATTAATGGTCCGCCAGCGCCGGGTAACCCAAAGTTCATTGAACCGGCCATAAAGGATGGCAGCATGTTATCCAAATTGCCCAGCGGTTTATCCCACAATAGTTTGCCGGTGGACATTTCTACCGCTGATAACGCCGCCCAGGGTGGTTCTGAGCAAGGCGCACCTAGAAACGACATTAACGGATCTGTTTTCGGTAAGTATTTAGAGCCTTTAACATTAAACGTCATTGCCCCTAAACCTTCCACTCGCATGTCTTCCGTCAGCTGCGTGTTTTCTGCTCGAAGTAATGTGAGCACCATTGGTACTCGATTGGAGGGCACCACCATAATGTTGTGGTTGGGGTCGTAAGCGCCGCCACCCCAGTTTGGCCCACCACCCATCGAAGGCGACATAACCGTCCCCTGTTCGCTGGGAGGGGTATAAATAGGCCCGTAGTTCAACTTCTCGATTTTGCGCTTACACAGCCATTTATCCAGAAAAGTAAAACCCCAAGCCTTTTCGGGTGAAAAATTATGATCAGCTAAAACCGGCATACCCACAGGGAAGGGTTGCGTAGGCGAAAGTACTTCACCGGCCACTTTACCCGCTTGCGGTACAGGCCGCTCCTCTATAGGGATCAAAGGCTCGCCATTGGCGCGGTTAAAGACGAAGATCATGCCCATTTTGGTGTTTTGCACCAACGCAGGCACCATGTCTCCTTGATAAGGGAAGTCGATCAGCAGCGGTTGCGACGGAATATCGTAATCAAATACATTATGGTGCACCGTTTGAAAGTGCCAAGCGACTTCACCGGTACTCCCTCGCAGAGCAACCACTGATGACGTGTAGAGGTTATCCCCTTCACGATCGCCACCATAAAAATCGCTCGATGAACTGGTAGTGGGTAGGTACACCAAATCAAGGTCGTGATCCACCGACATCGCGGCCCACACATTGCCGCCGCCAAAACCTTTACCCGAGCCACTTTCCCACGTTGCTGAGGCAGGATCAGTCGGGTCACGCGGTACTGGGTCGAACTCCCAAAGAGGTTCGCCCGTTTTCGCGTTATAGGCCAATACACGGCCACTAGGAGCTTCTACCCGCTGATTATCAGCAACCACCGAACCTACCACCACCACATCGTTTACTACGGCAGGTCGCGATGTTGCTTGCACTTCACCAGGAAATACCTCTGCAATGGACGTTGGCATACGTACTTCGCCTGCATCGCCAAAGCGTTCACAAGGCTTGCCGTCCTTCGCATCAATCGCCACCAAGCGATAGTCGGCCGTGCCCATCAACAAGCGGGTACGGCAATGCGTTTCCTCTTTGGCCGTTTGATCCACCCAACTGGCAATACCGCGGCACTTTTTCATGCGCATATCGGGGTCTTTTGGATCATAAGCCCAACGCTCTTCACCGGTTTTCGGGTCCAGCGCGATAATCCGACGAGAAGGCGAGCACACCAGCAAGTTACCCTCAATCAAACTGGGCTGATCCTCGAACGCCATAAACTCGCTTGGGGTGAGCTTTCCCGGCACCTCCCCTGTGTGGTACTCCCACGCAAGGGACAAATCTTGAACGTTATCCCGAGTAATTTGTGACAGTGGGGAATACTTGGTGCCCGTTTGATGTTGGTCGATCACTGAATCTGACAGCACTGAAGTACCAGTCAAAAACAAAGCACACGCTATTGCCCACTTAAACAGCGGTACACAGCGTGAAAAAACAGCAGTAGATAGCAGTTTCATAGGAGTTGAACTCAGCGTTTTATCATTATTATCTAGTACGACACAGGCACGTTATTAAGCAGGAGACCCAATACACGAGAGTGGGTGAAATACGCATTGTAGGCAGAGGTGCGAGTAAAGGTCAATTCATGTCATGCAGCTGCAGCAAATACTTTTTCTTTCTTCACTTTTAGAAAGCTCGAATTAATGACAAAACAAAATCCGCTATAACACTACGATCACATCCGCTGTGAAAACCAAAACCGTGGAGCAAAAAAAAAGCCGCGTTCTAACAATAGAAGCGGCCTTTTAAACAAATGGCTTTGAGCGGTATTAACCCGCTGGCTTTTCAGCCATCTGAGATTGAATGTAATTGGGTAAACCAATTCTGCCGATCAACCCAACATGCTGCTCTAACCAATAAATGTGATCCATCTCGGTATCGTTTAGTAGTTCTTCTAGCATCTCACGAGTCACGTAATCACGCTCCTCTTCACAAACCGCAATAACATGACGCAAATGCTCGGCAACTTCTTTTTCTGCCTGCAAATCATTTTCCAACATTTGCTTAACATCTGCACCAATGTGAATCGGTGCTCTGGAGGCCGTATCAGGCTTACCTTCTAAAAACAAAATACGCTCCATGATTTTACGAGTATGATCCGCTTCTTCTTCGATTTCATGGATCAACTGAGCATGCAGCCTTTTCACGCCCCAATCCTCGTAGATTTTGGCATGGGCCAAATACTGATCCACGGAGCTCAGTTCTAAAGTAAGTTGCTTATTGAGTAGATCGATAACTTTTGTAACACCTTGCATGATCCTACTCCTCCATCATGGTTTGCAAATAATTTTCAATGCCAACATTGCGAATTAAGGATTGCTGGGTTTCAATCCAGTCAACATATTCTTCTTCATATTCTAAAATGCTTTCCAGCAGTTCACGGCTGACGTAATCTTTTTCTTTCTCACACAGCTCAACCGCATCACGTAACAACGGCAACTGATCCAACTCAAAAGCAAGATCACATTGCAGCATTTCTTCCGTGTGCTCGCCAATTCGTAACTTACCCAAATCTTGTAAGTTCGGCAGACCTTCCAAAAACAGAATGCGTTCAATCAGTTCATCCGCTTGCTTCATGTCCTTGATGGATTTTTTATAGGCTTTTTCATTGAGTTCTTCCAGCCCCCAATTGCGATACATGCGCGCATGCAAGAAGTACTGATTGATTGAGGTCAGCTCATGAAACAACACTTTATTCAGCATTTTAAGAACGTCGCTGTTACCTTTCATAAATCCACTCCTTTTTTGAGGTTTTAGAAACTTGCCTTAAATTGAAAATAAAGATGTACTTCATAAGACTAGTTCAGCATCGCGATAATGAAAATACTATTTCATTCTACTAAAAAAATCCAATATTCCTTTATTTTTCATATAGTTACTAATGATACTGAGTTGTAATCTTATTTCCGTTTGGTAAAACCTCTCATGCCGATATTAGCGAGTTTTCAGTACTTGTCGCTGCCCCTGAAACAACAAAATCACCTGCGATGGCTCAAATACAACTAACTCGTGACCGGATGGCAAGCGGCTTTGCAAGCGATATGCAATGCCATCTATAAATAACTTACTGCGCTCTGGTTGGCCTTCGAAATAGATATAGCCAGTGACTCGATCAGGTGAAAACCATTCCTTTTCGGGTGCGATAGTTTTAGCGCCGTTAACGTATGTATTTATTTTACGAGTTTCCGTGTCAGATAGTTTCATTTGAGGGGCAGCCGATTTTTGTTCTACCTTTCGGATTTGTTTTTCAGCGGGGTGTTGATCAACAACGGAAGGTTGCAATATCGACTCAGATAGCGACGTTTGAGGCTCAATAGTTACTGGAATGATGGCCTGATGATCAAAAGGCCAAATAACATACCTTGCAAGCAACAAGGCCAGCACACTAAGAACACCACCGTAGAGAAAAGCACGCCAGCGCCGACTATGGCCACAAGGGCGATCTGTATTCAAGTTTTGAAAAACCGGATGTGTCACTGGAGCCAAAGAAGCTTGTCGATCATGTTCTGCTTTACGCAAAGCACCTAGAATGTAAGACATTATAACTCCACATCGTGCATAAGCGTTGGTTCGCCTTGAGAGCCTTCTAACAGCTTTAATAAAGTTTGATCGCCAACCACACCATCCACAAGTAAACCGTTAGCGGCCTGAAACTGACGTACAGCGGTAACCATCAGTGCGTTATAAACTCCACCAGTAAGTAAATGATCAGGCAGTAGATGTTTGTCCTGCAATAGATCAATCAGTGCGCTGACCAGCTCTGGCTTTTTTGTCCCTTCGACGATGGGTTTACGATACCCTGTCAGCGGCCGCCATAGATAAGTCATTGATTTCGGTAAAGCCATACCAAACTCAGTCATGGTCAATTGCCGTTCACCATGACGGTTTCGAATACGTAATATCTCGTCACTGATTGCCTCCAATAAAAAATATTGCCATTCACCGTGACTGAGGCTTAACTCAATAACCATCGGTCGATTCAGAATCAAAATATCGTCTAACGACTCTACATCTTGAGTCACACAACGCAGTTTCTGACTTTCTGCAATCTGGCAAAGCTCACGGCGTGAAGCAGCTTTACTTGACACCCCCCAAAGAGAAAGCAGTTCGGTAAAGACATTTTCAGAAGGGTATGCCATAGGATGCTCAATCGTCACAACATCCAGAGCAGGCGACGGCTCGCTTACTACGGGCAACCCTTGACCAAATAGAAAGCCGGCAGCACCCGCAGCCGTTACTATCACACACAAAAACACAACAACCACAGACCACCTTGTTGAACTCGCGCTCTTAAATGATCTGCGACGTGGCAATTGAGTTTCTTTGACCGCACGACGAGCGATAGCACTACAGACTTGTGATTGATTAGCGGCATAAGCGCCCAGCAAACAGTGCTCGGCCAAAAGATTTACCAACCGAGGAATACCTTTCGTGTGAGCATAAATCACATTCAAAGCGCCCCTACTGAACAATGGACGAGAGGTACCAGCACAACTCAAACGTCGCAAGAAATACGGGGCCAGTTCGTCCCTCGACAAAGCCTCTAAATGACTGCGAGCGACAATACGTTGGTTCAACTGACGCAGTTCTGGCAAGTACAAAGTCTCTAGCAGTTCAGGCTGCCCTACCAACAAGATATGCAACAATTTAGTGGTTGCCGTTTCCAAATTGGTCAGTAAACGCAGTGTTTCTAAGACTTCCGGAGTTAAATTCTGTGCCTCTTCAATGATTACCAACGTCTGTTGCTGATTGCCATAGGCCACTAAAAGATTGGCGTATATTTTATCAACCAGGCGACGGGTATCTTCTTTGCCCTCAAGATCAACGCCTAACTCGTGACAGATTCCTGCGAGCACACCATTGGTATCTAAACGTGTATTGAGTATATACGCCAACCGAAAAGGTGAAGGAAGGTTATCAATAAGATGACGACACAGAGTGGTTTTTCCTGTGCCTACCTCACCCGTAAGCAGTAAAAAACCGCCTTCGCGCTGCAAGCCATATTGTAAATGTGCAAGAGCTTGTTGATGACCATCACTGGGATAGAGGAACGCTGGATCAGGGGTAATTAAAAACGGCTTCTGTTTAAACCCAAAATAATCCAAATACACAATTTTGATCTCAAGGTTGCTTCAAGCTTTTGGGGGCGTTGAAGGAAGGTGAAGGTTCCTCGCTCAACTTTATATTTTCGCTGCTATTTTGCTGCAGGCCATCGATAGATTCAGGCAGAGGCTTTAAACCTTCACCATTCATATTTTCACTAAAACGCAACTGACGATCGCGCAATAAACGATAGCGTTGCTCAGTGGCACCACGGCGATCCGTTAAGGAATCCATAATGGTTGGCCGAATAAACACCATCAATACTGACTGATTATTATCTTTAGAACTGGAACGAAACAGATGCCCTAAGATAGGGATGTCTCCCAGTAACGGGACCTTTGATTCTGAGCTGCTAAAGGAATCGTCAATCAAACCACCGAGCACTAGAAATTCACCATTACCTACCATTACATTAGTGGAAATCAAACGTTTAGCCGTAATTACATCCGCTGTGCCTGCCAAGGCCGCACTAGACAATAAGTTAGAGGTCTCTTGCTCGATGGATAAGCGCACCAAATCATCATCATTGATTTGCGGCTTAACCGTTAGCTTGATGCCAATCTCTTCTCTCTCAATTGTCTGAAAAGGATTACTTACCGAATTGTTCGACGACACATAACTGCCGGTAATAAATGGCACTTCTTGCCCCACTGAAATAGTCGCTTCTTGATTATTCAGAGTCACGATAGAGGGTGTTGATAAAATATTGGTATTAGCATCATTTTTTAACGCTTCAATCAATAATCCCACACCGCGCTTGGAATCATCATCCCAACTGGCACCGCCGGCCAAAATCCCGCGATTCAAGGGCAGTGACGATAACGTATCTGGCTCCACTGTATCACTCACAGCAATACCAGCCAGCGCAGGCAGCAGATCATTAAAATTAATAATCGCCCCACCTTCACGTCCCGCAAGTGCCAATTGCGTGGTTAGATTTTTCGCTTGCTCTTCGGATATTTCTGCCACAATGGCTTCTATCAAGACTTGGCGACGAGGTGCATCTAACTTTCGCACCACTTGCTTGATTTCAGCGATAACATCACGCGATGCGGAAACCACCAATGCGTTGTTATCTAAATCAGCCTCGATTCGATAAGTGACTTGATCTTCACCTTCTTTGCTAATTTTTTGCGACAGTGTGGGTGACGAGAGCATACTTTCTAGCATTACTTTAAGACTTTCTGCCTGCAAGTAATTCAAGCGAATGACTTCTACATTTCCGCCTTTATTGCTAACAGGTACATCTAGAATGGCAATCATTTGTCGAAGATCTCGGCGAGCATTGTTATCGCCGCTGACGACGAGACGATTATTAAAAGCATCTTCTAATACACTGAGGTTCTGCTCTTTAAACAGGTTAAGTTGTGTGGTGATACTTAACACTTCACTGGCCGAAACGTACTGTAAATCAATGATTTCGACTTTGGCTTGATTAGGTGAATCAAGCTCTTCCACTAGCTTACGAATACGCTCTACTTGTGACCGCGTGTCGGTGACGATTAAAGAATTATTACTGGCATGAGCTTGCAACAATGCGCCTTTATTAATCATCGGTTTAATCGTAGGCACCAACTCAACAGCTTTGATATAGTGTGTTTTTAAAATAGCCGTAGTGATGGTATTGCCCGCACTGCCACCCGCCAACTGAAACGATTGAGTAAACGGTACAACACGAGTAACAGGCCCATCTTCTACAGCTTGAAAACCGTGCACTTGCAAAGCACTCAGAATCACCTCAAATAACATATCCGCATCTAAAGCTTCGGGAGAAATTATTGTGACCTTACCTTGAACTCGAGGATCTAAAATAAAAGAACGACCTGTAATTTCTGCCACATTTTCAATAACCGCACGAATATCAGCATCACGGAAATTGACTGTGACTTTGCCACCTATGCCATTATTATCGACATTTGATCCAGCAGAAAAGCTCGCCATAGGAAAAAGCCAACACACCGAAAAAATAACGGCCATATAAAAAATTTTCGACCATCCATTCAATATCATTACTCTATTCACCGTTTCTCATTAATGGCCAAAAAAGTTGATCCGCTCAGTCAACTCTTTTGCATTGACAGGCAGGGTTATTTCTTTCCCAGCTCGGAGTATTGTTAGATTTATTTCATCATTTACCGACACTTCTTTTAGTGAAACTTCAGCGTTCATGAAATCCTGTATAGGGGTTTCGCTTAAAGCCAATACAATATCGTCTCTCTGAAACCCCATCGAATCCGTTAACGATGCATCTACCGTTTCTATCTTCAAACCTTGTATACCTGACGCATCAACCATGAGTTTTGTTTGAAAATACGGTTTCGATTCGGACGATATTAAGTTTAATGCCTTAGCATCTGACTCTAGAAAATCAGGAGTACCGACGAGCAACTGAATGGATGATCTATCACTGGCTGACAACGGAGAAAACAAGCCTATCTTTCTAGCTACGCCATGCTCTCGCACCACAACTTGCATTTGTTCAATACGCTGTATTACCACATCAGAAGCCAGTTCATCGCCGACCTGATATACCTTTTCTCTTTCACCACCAACCGAAATGTTTACAGAAGCACGTTCTGATAAGTAAACAACACCATGAACAACCGCTTTAAGCTCAGCGTCCTTAAGATCATTAGATGTGTGACTGGTCAATGAGTATTTATCGTGCGGGTATACGTCGTAAATCGAACGCGATGTACTGATACCCCCGTTTATTACATCAACTTTTGGTAGTTGTTGATCGTATTGAAACAGCGCCCAACAACGCCCCACGGCGAAAACACAAAAACAGGCAAGAACACCGCTAATCCACCACCAGTGGCGGTTTGATAAATTGACACTGAAAATAGAAGCTTTATTCAAAAACCGCATGGTAAGCGAAACTCCATATCGGCACTGGACAACCGCAACGTTACATTGACAGCGGTTTCCGAAAAAATAAAACTACCCGCATCACTCATACCATTGCTTGCTTGATTTTTTTCAGTTAAGAGCATCGGTAACGAATTTGAATCATCCAGCTTCTGGAAAACCTGCAAACGACCTTCAGGTCTACCAGCAATCAGAAAATCTAATGATCCTTGATCAGTTTCAATTTGATCGATGTCATCAATACCTTCAACATTCAACCAACCAGACACCTTTTCAGAGTTCTGCAACAGGCATGATTTTTTAACGGGCCATCGCCATTGCAGATTTAACAGTTCACCATTAGCACGAATATGGGTAGCGAACGATGATGAAAAGAAAGGTGCCATAGAAAATCGAGACAATGACAGTCGCTGAACAGTAAATCCTAATAAATGCATTCGCATTTCGCCACGGGCGTAACCCGCTGCGCCACGACTCTCTATACACCAAACGAATGGGCCGTTTTTGGGGCACCAGTACCAAGAAGTTAACTGAGTTTTTCCCTTCCAGCTAAAAATGCTATCGCCTTTTAAAACCGACGACCCGGCGATAGGATAAAAGCCTTTATCCTGTTCTAATGAATGCAGAATCAACACAGGAAAATGACTGATAAAAATCACCAAGAAAACGGTAACCAACAGAATGGTAACGCCCATGTGTTTAGCAAAAGATCGCACAATATTTTCATAAACCTAATGAATGAAGCGTTGCAGTATCACAAGGATTTATGACGACTGGATGAACGGAAGAGTCAATTCCAGCTGTGCAGAAACCTGACCAGAACTTTTGTCCAAGGGACTATTTTCCTGTTCAATTATTAATGTGTTGAGTTCTGCATGATCTACGATGACACCCTTACAGAAAAGTTGGTCTATTAACTCTAAGACTTGATTGCCATTACCGGCAGAAATAACCACCTTGACTCGGTCTCTGTCTCCGCTTCGCGTAAGGTTTTCCTCGAAGCCTGCATTCATTAAAATATGGTCAAGGGCCGCCATATCATCTATTGGTGTTTTGCAACCCTGATCTAAGGCACTTAATGGTCCACCCTGTTGCTGAAACCAAACGACATCTTCCAGCAAACGGTTTATTTCTAAGGGTTCATGAGCAATCACAGGCTCTTCACCCCGAAAAATCAACAAAATAACGAGAACACCAATTAAAGGCGCTGCCACCATTAACACTCGGCGATCTTTTTTGCTCAGCGCTTTCACCCCTTTCACCCCTTAGTTCCATATTCATTTTTAGCCACGCTTTCTACTCCTCCTGAAAATATGGAAATTTTCCATTGGTCACCTAATTGCTCTAATGACATATCAGGCTGAGAATCCACCCACGACATCAACGATTGGCCTGCGCTGGAAGACGACACCACAACCGTTGTTTTAGCATTTGAATAGTTGATATTTTCTACTTGGCAGTCGCCACAGACAGTTTTCAATGCAGCAATTTTCTGAATAGTTTTCCGATAGTAAACATACAAAAGGTTGCCTTCCGAAGATGATATACGACGAGACACCACGCTCTGAAAATCACGTATTGGATAGTCATAACGTTCACCAAAGACTTTCTCGTAATTGTGGCGCAAAGACTGTTCTATCTGCTTGCTTTGCGAAACTTTTAACGATGTTTCTTTTAAATTCCCACCAAGCCACACTAAAAAAAGAACACTTAGCAACCCTAAAGCCACTTTTTTAGAACGTGGCGACTTTGACTCCTTGAGCCTGCTGAATAACTGAGAAACAGTCCCTTCTCTTGTTAAGCTCAAAGCCTGCTTCACTGTACCGAAAACCGGTATCCATTCATCCGTGGTTTGGTCAAAGAGATCTGGGCAATGAATAAAATTTGCTTGAGCCTTTAAATCATGATTTAAGGTAGGTATCTCTGCGCGGTAAAAAACATTCAGTATTAACGGCTTATCGTAGGTATTTTGGTAATCTAATAACCGCTTCGCCACTAGCGATTGAATCATATCCGGTGTGCCTGCACCGCCATGCCACTGTTGATCCCGCATGACACAGCGCTCACCTAAAAACACCAAAGAGAGGCTTTCTTCAGACCAAGGTAACGCAAAATAATCAGGCACCAACACCAGTTTTCTTGAAGACAGTTTCGTGTTATCGCTTGTGTGACCCTCATTACAGGCGTGTAGAACAGTGTTCACCCAAGCTTCTAGAACCGATGTTTCAACCGCTAATACCGCCACACGATTATCACTTTGACGTTTACCAGTTTTGATCGTAAGCGATTCCACTGAACCCAACAGTTGATCTTCCAACAGCCACGGGATCATGTGCTGCCATTTTTTTCGACTGATAGGCGGCACGACAACCTCTGTCGTCGTAACGGATTCGCTGGGAACCCAAACAACGCACTGATCATAATTTTCATGCTTTTTAGAAAACGTGGATACCTGTTCTGTTTCAAACAATTCCACCTCCGATTGTGCGCCAAGCTCAGGAACGAAAGAATGATAATGAAGGTAGACAGGCATAATGTTCCTTAAGTTTGGTGGCATAAAGAGGAAAATCGATTGGTTGCACTATCATGATCGACTTGGTGACTATTAAGGTCTTCATCAGCCACCATACTGGCCCTTTTGGGAGCAGGTATGAGCGTTCGCTGTAACACTTGTGTCGGACCATTATCTTGACGACGTATCACGCTGTGGTATGTCATCTTGAGACCAGAAAAATCAATGTCCGAGCGAAACATAAAATAATGACTACTTATACCGATAAACTCTGCGGCAATTTGCTTTTTCAACACCGTACGTGACTTACCCGTTAGTACTTCGAGCCTACGATAGAATTGATCGACGTCAGAAAAAGGCCTATCGGCCATTAAACGATCCGCAACGCCATCATCAATAAATGTTGAAAGCGCCGACAGCACTGATTGCGGAGCCGTATTAATATTAATCGATACGTCCTCTGGAATAACACTTACCCATGGCTCAAGCGCTACAACATCAGACACCGAAAACCCTTGCACTAGGGTTAATTCACTCAAATCGGTGAAGGTATGATTGGCAGAGCGGTATGGGGGGTCTTGCAATAAATATTCATTATCTTCTGCACTGTCAGCGGCTGTAAGCCAACTGTCTGCATCTAACCAATCTATCAAGAGAGCAACACGTTGGTCCGTTGCCTCCAATCCTTGATTTTTCAAAAGACGCAATAAAATATTACGACGTGTGGTTAGATTCTTTTGCAGTGCTTCGTTGTTCAGTTCAGAATCCCAGCTTTCATTGGTGTACCACGCTAAGCTGTTCAAATTAAAACGACCTTGCATATCTATCAAACAGCCCTGTAATACACCACCATCTATTGGCATCGGCGGCATCACTTGTGCCCAGATTTCATCAAGGTGATCTGAATCATTTTTTAGAGCATCTGTTTGCAATACTTTTTTTGCCCAACCTTCTGCACTGAGTAACAATAAGAGAACTTGTTCTCGCATAAGGCTTTGAGTGGTTTTTTGAATATGAATCTGGTGGCGATAAAATAGGCCACTTAAAATCGTTAATATAAAAACCAACAATAAAAGAATAGAAACTAACGCAATACCACGCTGTTTCTGTGAAGGCCCATCAAAATCCAAAGAACTACAATCACGCTCAGGTGTCATGGCGATCACCTGAGTTGCTGACATAGCGGCCCAAATAACCATCAGGGCCTGGAATCAACACCTTTTCCTCTTCGCCATTAATCCGTATTAGAGTCAGTCGAATTAAGCTAGGCAGTGCCTCTAATGCTAGGTTTTCATTCGCTGGTGGCCAGCTGGCTTCGAATTCGCCACGGTTATTAACTTGCTCAACTCTCAAGCTCTTTATACCAGAAGCCAAAACATGATCTATAGACTGCGAGTTTGGCGTGCGGTCTAGTACATCCCACACCGTTCGTATCAATGATCCGCCTTCAACACGGTACGCAACACGTTGTAAACCACCTCGCATAGTATCGAAGTCAGGCAAACCACCACGAGTAAACTGCACTTGATAGCTTATCGATTTTTCACGACTCGCATCATACGCTAAGGCTTTATAAGCTGGCGTTACACCACCCCATTCATCGCGCACCGGTCTAGGCCTTAGATGAAATAAGTCGTTTATCATGATCGATGATGCTAGGTTGCGACGATTTTCTTTCAGAAAATCTTCTTTACTGCGATTTTCCATCTGCAGAACACCGTCGAAGGCGCCGTAAGCCAATACCGAAATCACCGACATAATGACCAGTGCCATTAACATTTCAATTAATGTAAAACCACAGGATTTTGTAACGAAAGCTTGGTTTTTAGAATTTGGTTTCATACCGCGCATCATCAATCTACGAAATAAGCTGACAAACTGGCCTGCACTGGGCTCGCCTTGAGGTTTTTATCAACCGATTGACAGCCACTGTATACATTAGCTTGGTATCGTTTTAATCCATCACCATTGGCTTTTTTAATATCCATATCCCAGCGCCAACAACGCCCCAAATGATTTACGGTATCTTTTGTTTTTGATGAGTGAACACGACTGGGTTGATAACGCTGCTCAACCAGTTGATTCCACGCAATTCGATGCCCAGCATGCCGATCGATTAGCAGTAGACGCTGATCTGTAAAGCTGGATACGGCTGTACTCACACCGGTATAAGCTACTCCTATCACAAGCAACGCCACGAGCGACTCAATCAGTGTGAAACCACGTGTACTGACCACAGCCGTATTCATAGTGTCTGTACAACTCGCCAAACAAACAGGCCGTTTTTATCGCGCTCAACACTGGCTGTATCGTTTCCTATGGATAATCTAAACCGATCTGGCTGCACTGTCCCGTTCGGAAAAAAAACCACATCTGGCACTGCATAATTTTCAGAAACGTCTAAAGAAATCCAAGGCTGCCAGCGCTTTGAACGATAAATGCTAAGTACGGTATTTTCAGCCAAATTAAGCTGATCCAGGTCATCCCCCTTTAACCCAAACCAACGATAATTGTAAAAAGAAATGGCCTCTAAACGTATTTTTTTAGCGTCGCTAGTAACGCCGTTACGCTTAATGACGTCGCTATGAATTACGGCACCGTAAAGCCCACCATTCAAAACCGCTGTATCGCTCATATTTTGTAACCAACTACTCAGCTTCGCCGCTTTCGACGTTACTCTGTCTTGCTCTAACCGCTCGAAGCCCAAAGCAATAAACGTTATCGTTACACCCAATATCACTAACACCACAAGTATTTCGATTAGAGTAAAGCCACGGTTAGGATTCAACGCTCTAGGTTCCAACTTCCAATATCAGCATCTACCCCTTCGCCACCTTCCTGATGATCTGCACCCAAGGTATATACATCAAAGGCTCTACCTTCACGCCCCGGAATTTGGTAGTAATAGGAACCGTCCCAAGGGTCTGTTGGTAGTGATTCCACATAAGGCCCCTTCCATTTTGTGGCGTTTTGCGGGGCTTTTTGCAGCGCCTTTAACCCCTGTTCTTCGCTGGGGTATCGATAATTATCCAAGCGAAAAAGTTTTAATGCGCTCTCTAATGAACGAATATCTTGCGCAGCTTTAATTTTTCTTGCTTCATCAGGGCGATCCATAACGGCGGGCACAACCAAAGCCGCTAATAAGCCAATAATGACCAGAACCACCATAATTTCGATGAGCGTAAAGCCTTTTGTTCTCGAATTTTTCGTCGGTGATGTATCTTTAAACTTATGAACTATCAACAGTTTTCTCCACATTAATATTCAGTTTTCAGGTCTTAAATGACATTCACGACCTAAATAAGTTGATTCATTTTTACAATAGGTACCAATACCGCACCGACAATCAGCATTACGACAACCCCCATAAACACCACCAAAGCAGGCTCTAATAATTTAAGGAGAGTATCGGTACCACTGCGCAGACGGTTGGTGTAATAATCAGAAACTTTTAGCAGCATCTGATCCAGCTCGCTGGATGCTTCACCACTGCTCACCATATGCAGTAAAAATCCAGGAGCGATGCCTGAACGCTTTAAACCTTGATATAGGCTGTTACCTTGTCGAACTTGTTCGTTTACTTCCTCCATGCAGGATTGCAAATACACATTACCTACACCAGCAGCGGCTATATTTAATGCGCTCATCACCGGCACACCGCTTTGTAATAACGAACCTAAACTCTGGCACCAATCCGCCAGTGCAGCCATACGAATCCACTTTCCCACCAAAGGCATTTGCAATACCGATTTATGCCAACGAAAACGGTTTTCTGGTATGCGGAGACTCATAACAAAAGCCACACTGACCAAAGTAATCATCAATAGAAGATAAATTCCCCATTGACGAACAAAGCTGCTTAGGGACATTGTGACCTGCGTCAGCAGGGGTAACTCTTGGCGACTATTAACAAATACTTTGGCAACTTGCGGCACCACATACCCCATCAACACACTGATAACCATAAGCGCCACGACGACCATCACGGCGGGGTAAATCATACCCTTCATTAAAGTTTGTCGATTGTCACTGCCCTGCTCGACTTCATCTGCCACACGGCTCAATATTTTATGCAAATGCCCCGTTTCTTCACCGACTTCAATAGCGGCAATAACGCGATGAGACATAGGAAAAGGCGATCGTTTTAAGCACGCCGCAAAGCTATAACCCGAAGCCAAACCTTCGCGCCAGCTTTCTAGCGCTTGACGCTGCACGGCGCTATCACTTTGCTCTGCAGTCAAACGTAAGGCTGCCTCTAACGGCATGCCGGAGTTCACCAAAATTGCCAGTTGCCGCAATAACAAAGCGCTATCAGCTACACTGAGCCTGGCTTGCCACCAACGCCGTGTGGCGGTTTTTTCCGTAATTTCTTTGGCTTCAATTAAAAATAAACCACGCTCCGTCAATTCACGCCGCAACTGACGCAAAGAATCCGCCGAGCTGCTTGAATTCACAGCCTTGCCTACCGAGTCATACGCTTGATATTGATAAGTCGGCATTAACGCTTTCTCTTATGCCAGATCACACAACCCACATTAGGCCGATGTAACACGTAACACCTCTTCTAAACTGGTGATGCCCTGCCCGGCAAGTTGGCAACCCTGTACGAGTAACGAAGGCACTCGCTCACGAATAAGAGCCTCTAATTCGGCTTCGCCAGCGCCATCGTGTATGAGTTTTTGTATGGCTTCGGTAATGGTGACAACTTCCATCATTGCCTGCCGACCGGAATAGCCCGTGCCATTACAGTGTTCACAGCCCACAGGCTTAAACATTTGAACGGAGGACGACGCCATATTGACGGGTGTAGGCTGGTCGAGCATTTGATGCGAGAGATAATGCAGAACCAGCGGGTCGGTTTCTGTTGGCTGCTTGCATTTCTCACACAGCTTTCGCACCAAACGCTGAGTCACAACACCGCGCAAAGTCGAGGCCAACAAAAAACTATCGACCCCTAAATCCCGCATGCGAATGACTGCTCCAGCGGCGGTATTGGTGTGCAAGGTAGAAAGTAATAGGTGCCCCGTTAAACTGGCTTGCACGGCAATTTCGGCGGTTTCTCCATCGCGAATTTCACCAATCAGTACCACATCTGGATCTTGCCGCAGAATAGCTCGTAAGCCTTTGGCAAAGCTCATCCCGGCACGAGCATTAATTTGTGTCTGACTGATACCGTGTAAATCGTATTCTACTGGGTCTTCGACTGTCATTATGTTGCGTTGCAAGCTGTTCATTTCTTGCAGTGCGGCATACAAGGTAGAAGTCTTCCCCGAACCCGTTGGCCCAGTCACCAATAACATACCGTGTGGGCGTTCAATCATGGCATGCAGTTGACGTAAAGAATCATCCGTAAGCCCTAGGTCATCCAACGTGAGCTGTACAGCCGATTTATCCAACAAACGCATGACCACGCGCTCACCATATGTAGAAGGCATGGTGGACACACGCAAATCAACACTGCGGCCACCTAAACGCACACTGATTCGGCCATCTTGTGGCAAACGCTTTTCAGAAATGTCCAATTTGGCCATCACCTTAATGCGTGAAATCAATAACGGTGTTACTTCTACCGATGGAGTTACGACGGTACGAAGCACACCGTCCAAACGAAAACGAACGCGAGATTCAGCTTGGTAAGGCTCTACATGGATGTCCGAAGCCTTTTCGTTAAGTGCTTCAGCAATAATGGCATTTAGCAGGCGAATGACGGGTGCATCGTTATCCTCTTCTAACAAGTCGGACGATTCTTCTAGCCGGCCAGCTAACGACTGCAAATCCAAGTCTTCGCGAATATCGGCCATCACCATAGCCGAACTATCGCCGCGACCAGCATAGGTTTTCTGAAGCTGTTGTTCGAATTCTTCATCGTTCACCCAGCGCAAACTGGGACTAGAACCTAAACTGCGCTGAACTTCCATAATCGCCGTAATAGAAGCCCCTGGAGACAGGATCAACTGGGCAGATAAAGGCTCTAATAGAACTTGATGTTTTCGAACAAAATCAAAGGGTAAAATATCCAAAATCCACCTCAAGAGGCGCGGTGACGGTGGCTGATCAGCAATATTTTTTAAAAGCGAAACACACCCTTAATCATTCTTGGCCGATCTAATCTGTATCAGTCTTCCGTCACTCTTACACCCAGAATCAATCGTCGTTAATTACGACGGCGTGCTGGAGTTTGTGCATTTTTTATTTCAGGAGCGTGACAAGTTTTGAAAATCGATGAGTAAATAATGAATGCCCATCGATTGAAAAATGAGAATCTATCGGGCTGTCATAAAAAGTAATCACAGTTGAAATATTAATACTATTTTTATGTCGTCTAATGTTCTTCGTAATGTCATTACTCCTGCCTACTATCCATCTCGCTGTTTAAACAATGACTTTACCACCCATAAATACAGCCAATTGTTTTTTCAATAATGTAACCGTGTTTATTCGACTAAGCTGGCATATTTGCCATTTAAGACCTAAGGAGAAACCCATGAAGTTTGAAAAGAAACGTCTCGCGTTGTTAATCGCGGGGATTTTAGCCGGCAGCGTTGCCTTGACTGGCTGCCTTGAAGGTGATGACGGCGATGATGGATCGGTTGGTGAAACTGGTGCCGCTGGTGTAGATGGAAACGACGGCGCAGCAGGTAATGACGGTGCCGATGGCAGCGATTACTTTGCAGGCAACCTAAAACGTTTGATGACAGCCCCTTTAGGTGCTGAATTTACCGGTTTGTTTTTGAACACAGATGGCACACTGTTTTCTAACATTCAGCATCCAAACAGTTCCAACACTACCGCAGATAACGACGGCAAAGTGTTCAACAAGGCTGCTGTTGGCTACCTAAGCAATGTTAACTTTAACAGTTTAGGCGATATTGCTTCCCTGGATTTACCAATCACCACCTCTGAAAAAGAAGTCGTGCTGGCCACCAGCGGCAGCTATAAAGTCTTGGCGCAGAATGGCGATACCATGGGCGACACTACCAGCATTGGTGACATCATTGCCATTGACGGGACAACGTTGCTCAAAAACTCTAACGACCCCGACTTTAACGGTGTTGTTTCTGATGGCGGTACTGGCTTTTACCTCTACACAAACTGGGAAGACCGTCCAGGCAGCATGAGCCGTATCCAGCTGAGCAGCTCATATGTACCAACACTGGAAGGCATGCTGGATTTCTCTTCTGTTAATGGCACTTGGGTAAACTGTTTTGGTACAGTGAGTCCTTGGGGCACACCGCTAACCGCGGAAGAATTGTACTTTGATGATACCGCCGATTGGTTTGATTCTTCGGCCCAATATTTCAGCAACCCGCAGGCTATGGCGGCTTATCAAGGCTTCCCTACAGATGGTAGCGGCAACTGGCCAAATCCATACGACGTTGGTTACATCGTTGAAATCGGCACTAGCGGTACCGTCGCTACGGCGAACGAAGCTAATGTACAAATGAACAAACTGGAATTACTGGGTCGTTTCTCTCACGAAAACTCAGTAGTCATGCCAGACTTGCGCACAGTGTTTTTGTCCGACGATGGTGGCAATACCGTATTATTCAAATTTGTTGCCGATACCGCCAGCGACATGAGCGCCGGTACGCTTTACGCGGCCAAGGTAACTCAAGCGGCGGATGTATCCGATGCTGCAGAGGCCGCTTTTGCGGTTGAATGGATTGAACTGGGCAGTGGTACCGAAGCTGATATTGAAACCGCCATCCGTACTTTTGATGGCACGTTTGCTGAAGCCAAATACATCACGCAAGCTCAAATCGACGCCTATGCCGCTGGCAACAATCCATACTCAGATGACCGAATTGCCTTTTTGGAAAGCCGTAAAGCCGCTGCCGCTAAAGGTGCCACCGCTGAGTGGAATAAAATGGAAGGTATCAATATCAACTTTGGCTTATCCAATACATGGTGGAATGCCGGTGCGGCCAACGGCGCACAAGCTTATATGTACTTGGCCATGTCTGACGTGACCGGTGGCATGAGCGACGGTGAAGGTGATATCGATGTTGAAGCCAATCGCTGTGGTGTGGTTTATCGCATGAAGTTGGTGAAAAACAGTGATGGCTTGGTGGACATTGAGAAAATTGTTCCTGCTATTGCCGGTGGCCCTTACAACAGCAGCTTGTCGGTCAACCAATGTAGTGTAAACAGCATCTCTAACCCAGATAACCTAGTTGTGCTGAATGATGGCCGTGTCGTGATCGGTGAAGACAGCGGCAGACATGAAAACAACATGCTGTGGTTGCTAGACGACCCTGCTTTGTAAGTCAGCGATTTATTGTTGATCTTGTAGCCGCAAACATTGGGGGCCTTAGCCGCTACCCAGTGTTTGTGGCTCTCCCGTTTTATATGTCTCCTTAAAAATAGCACATCCCAAAATGCCCATAGCCATAGGCAGAAGATCAGTGAGAACCCTATCGTGAAAATATACTTATCTTGTTTGTTGTTAGTACTCGCTCTTTGCGCTTGTAATGAATCCGCGCAAGACACACAGCAACAGCGTACCGAGGACACCCCACTTAACAATCATGCCTCACAACTCGAAACACAAGAACCGATATCCAATACAAAAAACGTATCGCTAAGCAATAACGATAAGGCACTCCTACAAACTCTGAACTTCCCAGCAGAACCCTTACATCAAGACGCTAGCACGCTTCCCTCTCAACAACCCGCAACACTCAAACCAGAAGCTAGTGCGACATTTTATAATCACGAAGCCGTCATTCCACCTCAGTGCTACACCAAGCATGATTCTGAATACAACCCCTGCATGACCTGCCACCAAACCTATAAATTTGGTAGCCGCCCAAACAGCATGAACGATGGCAACTTGCAAATGGTGTACGCCTTTTCGGATGAAGGCCTAACCAACCATTGGAAGAATTTATTCGAAGATCGTCGCGAACGTATCGCCACCATGGACGATCAAGCGGTGATTGACTATATCTACACCGACAACTATTCGCCGCTTATCCA
>CBFHKY010000010.1:104116-129717 GCA_965656525.1 Pseudomaricurvus sp.
ACATCCAGAGACACCTACTTGGCAAACCTCAGTATTCTAGAAGCCGCCATCAAGGATTTACCGAGTATAACAACACCGGAAATTGACGAAACGGCCGTGTGCCAAGACTTAAATAACGATGGGGAACTCGGGTTGATCACTAGCATTATTCGGCCCGATTTTTATGTGGGACAAGCCAGTGATACGGCCGTTTCCCGCATGCTGTATCCTGAAGGTACTGAATTTTTACATACCGTGCGTTACGTAGGCATCACCGATGATGGTGGTATTACGGTTGCACCACGCATGAAAGAAGTGCGTTACATGAAAAAACACACCTTTTTTAGTCCAACACAACTGGCTTACAGATACGGCAATGAACAGCAGGAGAAAATCGAAGGTGAGTTGCCCTCTTATGTACATCGTGGAGACAACGGAACCGATAACGATTTTGGCTGGACATTACTGGGGTTTATTGAAGCCAAAGATGGCCAGTTACGCCAACAAACACCTGAAGAGCATTTATTTTGTATGGGTTGTCATACGACAATTGGCTCGACCATTGATCAAACCTTTGCTTTTGCCCGTAAAGTTACTGGCGCAAAAGGCTGGTCTTACATCGATTTACACGGCATGAAAGACAGTCACCGCAAAGGTAGCCCTGAAGGTGAAATTGCTCACTACTTAAGAACCGTAGGCGGCGGCAATGAGTTTCGCGAAAACGAGGAAATACAGCAACGTTTCTTTGATCAAGATGGCAAGCTCGTCCCAGCCAGGCTAGAGGGGTTGGATGTATACCAACTGATCACACCTTCGCCACGCCGCGCTCTAGACCTAAACAAAGCTTATATGACCATTGTCGAAGACCAGGATTTTATTCATGGTCGCGATGCCAACCTCAGCCCAGCAACCAATGTACATCACTCCATTGATCCCGCCACTACACCCACTCTACCGGCGGAAAAGGCCGTTCTCTGGGATATGCGTTTAGGCTGGTCAGAAAACTAGCTGCAACGGTTACACTTTTCTATACCGT
Organism: Pseudomaricurvus sp.; assembly: GCA_965656525.1. Lineage (GTDB taxonomy): Bacteria > Pseudomonadota > Gammaproteobacteria > Pseudomonadales > Cellvibrionaceae > Pseudomaricurvus. The sequence continues at coordinate 105,132 of CBFHKY010000010.1, forward strand.
GCCTTTTGTACTGTCTGGTATGTGATCGACCTCGATTTCATACTGGACAGTTCAGCGGTCTACGACTTTAATAATAACAGGCCGTATAAAAACAGCATTTACGCGCCAAAAAAATAACAGGCTAGGGCAAAAATGCCCTGTGCACCCACCGAATACCTGTCGGGTGACAATGAAAACATTGCAAATACTCAAAAATGACACTGACGCCCAGCCAGGGCTGTTAAACCAGCTCGGCGCTTTTGCACCAGACGTCATTTTACTGTTTTGGGGCGAAGCACCATTAGCAGCCCCTCAAGTTCTCACACAAATTCAGGCATTGTGCCCTAACACCCCTGTCATCGGTTGTTCTTCATCGGGGGACATACACCGCAAAGGCATCGTCAACGACGGCTGGATCATCAATGCTATCCGCTTCGAACATGCGGAGACTCGACTGGAAATCACAGAAACCGAAGTAACCCATATAGACGACAGCCGCGCTGCAGGGGTGCGGCTAACACAATCGCTGTCACATGAGCATCTTCAGTACGTGTTTGTATTATCGCCAGGTGTGCTGGTTGATGGTGCTCAGCTGATTCACGGCGCATCAGAAACGCTCCCTGACGCCACGTTAATATCCGGTGGAATGGCCGGTGACAACGGTGAATTTGAACAAACCTTTGTCTTGGGCCCCTCTGGTATAGCGGAAAATAGAGTCGTAGCTTTGGCCTTTTACGGGCCAAATTTGAACGTTGCTTCCGGCAGCCGCGGTGGCTGGCGGCCCTTTGGCCCCAAGCGAAAAATCACAAAAAGTGAAGGCTGTCATTTGTATGAAATTGATGGACAACCCGCGCTAACACTGTACGAAAAATACCTTGGCGATTACGCAAAAGACCTTCCCGCCAGCGCTTTGTTTTTCCCGATGGAACTGCTCGATAACCACATGGAACCCATCGGTCTCATACGCACCATTCAGGCCATAGACGCCAAAAGCAAATCCATTTGCTTAGCTGGCTCTGTAACCGAGGGCGACTATATTCGTTTTATGTTGGCCAGTCCCGATATGATCGTTGAAGGCTCTGAAGAAGCCATAGCTGCTAGCTTGATCAACTACCCTTGCACCCCTGAACTCATTCTTTGCGTCAGCTGTGTTGGCCGAAAGTTAATCATGGGTCAGCGGATCTATGAGGAAATTTTAATTCTGAACGATCACCTGAACGATCAATTCACGACCACGGCCACCATTGCCGGCTTTTATTCCAACGGCGAGTTTGGCTGTACGCAAGCAGGACTAAAAGGACAACTGCACAACGAAACGATGAGCATCACTGTAATGGCGGAATCCTTATCATGAATAGGCTGGTGTATCGCCAATTACGACAAACAACGGGAATTAAAAACCCAAAACAGCTCGAACTGGTACTCAAAACCATCAGACAATTGTTGCCTACAGACAGTGATGATCAATCCGCCATTCGGTTTATTGAGGGGTTCCCTCATTTTTTATCCATCGTCACCGATAGCTATGAGCACAGTGCCAAGCATATTGAGTTATTTGCCCACTCCGTTGATATCAGCTCGCAAGAGCGAGAAGAAGCTCACCAAAAGCTGTTGCATGTAAGCCGTACGGATGCAATGACTGAGCTCTATAACCGAGGTTACTGGCAAGAGCGGCTGCACGAAGAGTTCGCCCGCTCACAACGCTATAAAAACCCCGTTTCTTTAGTGATTTTGGATATCGATCGATTCAAATCCATCAACGACCAATACGGTCATCCCGCAGGGGACTCGGTAATCACTTGGACAGCTAAGCTACTGAAGCGCTGCTCTAGAGGAGTGGACATTTGTGGTCGCTATGGCGGTGAAGAATTTGCGATTATTCTTCCAGGTGTTCGTGAAGACGATGCTTATGCAGTTGCTGAACGACTGCGTGAGACTATTGAAAGTTCACCCTGCCATGTCGATGACAACACCATCGCGTTTACAGCAAGTGCTGGTGTTGCAGGAATCACAGCAAAGACCTCAGATGCCAACCACTGGCTTATCGACGCCGACAAAGCACTCTATAAAGCCAAAGGTCAAGGGCGCAACCAAGTCTGTATCGCCCAGCATTAAGGCAGTTTATGTCTATGAATACACCTCCTAAAAGCCGACCTTTCGCTGGATTAAATTTTTTAAAATTTTATGCTTTTGCAGTCTGTCGAGGTGTTCTTGATATGGTACACAGATATGCACACTCGTGAGCGTTTCTCGCCGTTATTTCGTAACTGTGGCTCAGTTATCGCAACGGTTTTCTTATCGTTGTCTCTTTTATGCTGCCACCCGGACCAAACCGATACTCCACCTCAGAAAACAGAACCTATACAGCCAATCGAAAGTACAGTTTATATGGTTTGTGCCATATCTAAACACAGCTCAACGTATGACAAAACATTGAAAATTTATAAAGAGACCTTTCGTAAACTGGGCTTCAATAACGTTGTCATTGACACCCCTTCTACCCTCAGAGCCCAAGCGGAGCTTAAATCAAAAAAAGCCGATGGCGACTGTGGTCGCTTAGGGAACTTCATTGAACTTAGCGGATTGAAGAACGTCGTTAAAGTGCCCGTGATAGTGGCTAAATCGTCTATTAATGCCTACTCCTTACAAGCGCATGACATTGAAAACACAACAGGAAGGCTTGCCATGTTGCGCGGTAATTACGCACAAACTTTGGGCAACACCTCTTTTGAAAACCGCTCTATCATGTACATTTCAGGTTACGAACAAGGCATCAAAGTATTGATCGCCGAAAGGGTGCAGTTTTTAGTAGGCGACGACTTTTTAATTGACCCGCTACTAACACGCTACAATATCGAAAGCGTTTATCGTTACCCTCTCAGAAACATGAATTACTGGCCTTATTTTCAACAAGCCTTTTATGATCGCTTTGGTAAAAAACTCGATCAGGCTTTACAAGAAGCCTTAGCCAATAATGGCGGGGTGTTAAAGCTCAGCACACGTCAAGTATCGCCATAGATTAAGTGTGCTCATGCAGTGGTTGACGCGCGCGCCACCACAAACGTACCGATAGCAATAATGCCGTACCGGTTAGCCCCGCCACCAATGCCAACCAGAAACCGGCAGCGGCCATGGGTTCCACCAACCAGTCCGTGCGCCCTGTGATATAGCCCAGCGGCATAGCAATACCCCAGAACGAAAACAAAATCAGCAACAGTGGTGTGCGGCTGTCATGGTAGGCGCGCAAGGTGGCGTTGCATGCAATTTGAATGTGGTCCGGTAATTGATACACCGCCATCCAAAAGAACAGCGCTACCGCCAATGCGGTTACTTCAGGGTCATCGGTGTACCAGCTCACAATATTTTCTCGAAATGTCAGTAGCGCCGTCATGGAGCACAAAGCCATAACAATGGCTGTGGTAATGCCCACCCGCGCCACGTAATTAGCGTAACCTTGTTGGCCACGCCCTAAAAAATATCCCACACGGATTGTTAATGCTTGCGATAAACTCAGCGGCAACATGAAGATCAAATGCGAGGTGCTCAACGCAATTTGATGGCTGGCTACCGCCAATGCTCCCAAAGGTGCCAGCAGGAGCGCGATCACGGCAAAAATAGAGACCTCAGCAAACACCGCAACGGCTATTGGCACGCCAAGCCGGCAAATGTTCCAAATAACTTTCAGTTGCGGCCACTGCCATGCCGAAAACAAACGCACACCATCAAAACGTTTGGGGTTGGTCACAAAATACATCAAGACAATAACCTGTACCCACATGCACACCGCCGTTGCCCAACCGCAGCCAACACCGCCCAATTCAGGTAAAAACCCAAAGCCGTAAATCAGGGAATAATTCAGAGGAATATTCAGCAAAAAGGCAATACAACTGCTGACCATAAATGGATAAGTACGCCCCATGCCTTCAGAGAAAGCCCGCAAGCTGGAAAAAATCGCCGCGCCTGGCACCCCCATAGCGATACCAAATAGATAATGCTGAGTGATTTCCTGCATGGAGCCAGAGATCTGCATCACATCCAGCAAAGGGGTAATATTCAATAGCAGTACAACCGCCAACGCTGCCGCCATTAACACCATCCACAACGACTGCTGCACCGTGGTCACAATATCAGCCGGTTTTTCCGCCCCATGAAAACGCGACACCATGGACGTCGTACCAATAAGCAACCCGCTTACCAACAGGTAAATTGGTAGCCATACACTACTGCCAATGGCTACCCCAGCAAGATCCTCCGCGCCATAGTTACCGGCCATCACCGTATCTACCACCCCCATAGCAGTGGTAAATATCTGCGCGGCCAGCAGCGGGCTGGCCAAGCGCACAAGATAAGTCAGTTCATTACGAAAATTGAGGGACGACAAAAGACACCTAATGGGTTACGCGAAACGAAGCCGCACATTCTATCGGTAATACCCCTCATAAAGCACCACAAACTCTACCCGATGTACCCTGATGCCCCGATAGAGATCACTCAGCAATAGTGCCCAAAAGATAGCTCTCACATTACCGAGCCCTCTCACCAGTTGTTCAGAGCTTTGTTATACTCCAGCCCAACCCATAATGACGGCGACTCTAATGCCCAAGACGACACTGATGTCCGTTACGGATGCTCTCGAGCGGATACTGCAACAGGCGCAGACACTGCAGCGCTGTGAATCTGTACCGCTGATTCAGGCCTACGGGCGTGTACTTGCCTCACCGCAGACCTCAAGCTTAAACGTACCACCAGCCGACAACAGCGCAATGGATGGTTACGCCTTTGCCTTTGATGATCTCCCACAAACCGACGCCTATTCATTGCCAATCAGCCAACGTATCGCCGCGGGAAGTCAACCAAGTGCGTTGACGCCTGGCACGGCTGCTCGGATCTTTACTGGTGCCGAAATTCCAGCGGGGGCAGATTGTGTAGTGATGCAGGAACAATGCGAGCTCAGCAAAGATGGTACACACGTACTGATCCCCGCACAGGTGCCTCGGTTCAACAACATTCGTCCCCAAGGTCAAGATATTCGCATTGGCGATACCATTGCCCAGCAAGGCGACCGTATCACACCACCGCTGATGGGCTTATTGGCATCAGTAGGAATTGATCATGTCCGCGTTTATAAGCCTGTAACCGTCGCAATTCTGTCTACTGGCGATGAACTGGCCGAACCAGGAGAGCCTTTGCTGCCCGGCCAAATCTACAATTCCAACCGCTATATGTTGGCCGGTCTCATCCAGAAAATGGGTTTGCAATTAATCGACTTAGGCCGCATTGAAGACACTTTAGACGCTACCCAAAAAGTATTGCGAGAAGCCAGTAAAAGCGCCGACATCATCATCAGTTCTGGCGGGGTATCGGTAGGTGAAGAAGATCACGTCAAACACGCGGTAGAATCTTTGGGGTCTCTGGATTTATGGCGTATGGCGATCAAACCAGGAAAACCCATTGCGTTTGGCCGCGTTCAGAACACCCCATTTTTTGGTCTGCCTGGCAATCCGGTATCTACCTTTGTGACCTTTCTATTGTTCGCACGCCCCTACTTGCAAACCATGCAAGGATGCAAGCCGATACTGCCTTCAGGGCGCTGTTACCCCGCCGCTTTTTCTCGCCCGTCGCCCAGTGTGAGACGGGAATACGTACGGGTACTGATTGATGAGCAAGGTACAATGCAAACCTACCCTAATCAAAGTTCCGGTGCGCTGAGCTCGACTGCATGGTCCAACGCCTTAGCGATCGTGCCCGAAAACACCACAATCCATACAGGCGACCTCGTCACGACATTGCGTTACGATGATTTGTTTTAAGCTTGTTCACACGAAGCAAAAAAACACGAACCAAGAAATAAGGTGATCTATGAACCCACAAACACAAACTGAACTAGAAGCCGCAGCCTTTCGTCGCTTACTGAAACATTTGGATGAGAGAAAAGACGTGCAGAATATCGACCTGATGAATCTGGCGGGATTTTGTCGAAATTGCTTGAGCAAATGGTACATGGCGGCCGCTGAAGAGAAAGGATTGAGTGTCGACTATGACGCCGCTCGCGAGCACATATACGGCATGCCCTATTCCGAATGGAAAGAAAAACATCAGCAACCCGCCACGCCAGAACAGCTGGCAGCGTTTGAAAAAAACTCTGCCTCATAACACCCCAGCGTAGGCTTAGAAACTTCACGAGTACCAAGAAGGCATCACCATCATGACCTCTGTTCGTCTCGAACGACTCTGTGTCTACCCCGTGAAATCTCTGCGCGGTATAGACGTAGACAAGTGGCCCATTACGGCTCAAGGGCTGCAATACGATCGGCAATGGATGTTGATCATGCCTAACGGACGCTTTGTGTCACAACGACAACTGCCTACCATGGCCCTCATCGATACCGCCATAGAAGGCCAAATGTTGGTATTAAGTCGGTCTGGCTTGGGTGAAGTGCGCCTGCCGCTTGTGGACAATACCCTTTCAACGGCAAACTCCTCACTATCGGCGACTATCTGGCGGGATGAATGCGATGTAGCGGAAGCCTCTGCTGAAGCCTCAGCGTGGTTATCACAAGTATTACAAGCGCCGCAGCCACTGAGGTTGGTGCGTATGGCCCCTAATCACCAGCGAGTCCAATCGCAGCCGCAGCGATTTGGTGATAATACCCACACCTATTTTGCCGATGCCGCGCCGTTTCTGATCAGTAACACCAACTCGTTAACCGCCTTGAACTCGGCCTTGCAAAACAAAGGCTTGAACCCGGTGGACGATCGGCGCTTTCGGGCCAATATTGTGATTTCAGGTTTACCCGCATTTGCTGAACATCAGGTGGACTACCTCAGTCATCATTCTGGAGAGCGCTTGGTGCTGCGGGATCATTGCGAGCGCTGCATCATGACCACCATCGATCCAGATACCGGCATAAAAGATCCCTCTATGGAGCCTTTCCGCACCTTAGCCACCCTGAATCCCAACCCCAATAACCTCAAAGCCCCTACCTTTGGCGTAAACGCCACTTGGATGAGCTCGCCAAATCAACCAGTGTCTTATTGGCGACGTGGCGATACCTTAGTGGCTAAAAAAGTGGCTGAACAAATTAGCTAAAAAAGTGACCGCAAGAGTGGCTGCAACCCCATCATAGGCGCAGAATCAAACACATTAGAGTGAAACTGAGTCGCCCCTACAGTGAACACTGATTAATTGCTGATCCGCGAGCGCTCCCACTTTTAGAGCACACTACCTCTCAGCGAGATACTTTTGGACCTTTGTCACGTATTGAAGAGGTGAGTAGCCGCTGTATGCTCAACACGCTAAAATGTACCTCCGTTCATCGAGATGTCTTTTTGTATGATACCCAGTATTCGTGAAACCTCCCCAGTCCAATCACTTTACTTATCGTTCATCGAAGCGCTGAAAGCCTGTGGGTTCGAAGGTGATTTGAACCCTGATTATGCCAATCGCACCGTACTGGCAACAGACAACTCGATTTATCAGGTGCTGCCACAAGGGGTCATTTACCCTAAGAACGCCGACGACCTTATTCGCTTGACCGAGCTTAGCAACCTAAAGCAGTTTCGTGACATCGTGCTAAGCCCACGCGGGGGTGGCACTGGCACCAACGGGCAGTCATTGACCGACGGGTTGATCATCGATATCTCCAAGCACATGAATCAAATTCTGGAAATCAACCCAGAGGAGCGCTGGGTACGCGTACAAGCCGGCGTAGTAAAAGATCAGCTCAATGCAGCACTGAAACCTCACGGTCTCTTTTTTGCCCCTGAGTTGTCCACCAGTAATCGCGCCACGATCGGCGGCATGATCAACACCGATGCCTCAGGTCAGGGCTCTTGTCTCTATGGCAAAACGCGGAATCACGTACTATCACTCACGACCGTTTTTTTAGACGGCAACGAGTGGACATCACAACCACTGGACGACGAATCTTTTCAAGCGGTAGCGTCACGACAAGATCGTGTGGGTACAATTCATCGGGTGCTCAATGATATTCACACAGAATATGCCGATGAGATCGAAGCCAAGTTCCCCAAACTCAACCGCTGTTTAACCGGGTACGACCTTGCCCACATCCGCACTCAAGATGGTTTTTTCGATCTTAATAGCATTCTCTGTGGCAGCGAAGGCACATTGGGGTTCATCAGCGAAGCCAAACTGAACCTCTTGCCAATCCCTAAAGTGTCGGCATTGGTTAACGTCAAATACGCCAACTTCAATGCCGCGTTGCGCGATGCGACTGAGCTGATGAAAGCCGGGCCAACATCCATCGAAACGGTGGACTCCAAAGTTCTAAACTTGGCCATGAACGACATTGTTTGGAACACCGTGGCCGACTTCTTCCCCATGGAAGAAGGGCAACAGATACAAGGCATTAATCTGGTGGAGTACACCGGCGACAATGAAGAAGAGCTACGCGCAAAAGTGGCGGTTTTAACCGATCAACTGGATACCCTCGCCAATACTACCGATACCACCAACCCAGGTGCAGCCAGTGTAGGCTATTCAATTGCATGGGGCTCTGAAGCGGTCAATAAGATCTGGGGAATGCGCAAAAAAGCCGTGGGGCTGCTAGGCAACGCGCAAGGTGAAGCTAGGCCCATCGCGTTTGTCGAAGACACCGCCGTGCCTCCAGAAAGCCTTGCGGATTTTATTGTCGAATTTCGTCAGCTGCTGGACGATCACAACCTCGCTTACGGCATGTTTGGTCATGTGGATGCCGGAGTGCTGCATGTGCGGCCAGCCATCGACATGAAAGACCCAGAGCAAGAAAAGCTCGTGCGCGTTATTTCAGATCAAGTGGCAAAACTCACTCAGAAATACAACGGCTTGCTCTGGGGTGAACACGGCAAAGGGGTACGCTCGGAATACGCTCCGGCTTTTTTTGGTGATTTATACCCACAACTCCAGCGCATCAAAGCCATCTGCGATCCACGCAATCAGCTCAACCCCGGTAAAATCGCCACACCCAGTGCCGACCATAAATTACTGGCGATTGATGAAGTGACTACACGCGGTCAAGAAGATCGCAAAATCCCTGTGCAAGTGTGGGAAGGCTACAGCGAAGGCATGTACTGCAACGGTAACGGTGCCTGTTTTAACTGGAACCCCAACGACGCAATGTGCCCTTCTTGGAAAGGCACACGAGAACGTATTCACTCTCCAAAAGGCCGGGCCTCATTAATTCGCGAATGGCTTAAACAATTGAATGATCGCGGTATTGATCCTGTGGCAGCGAGCGCTCAAGTGAAACAGCAATCGTTTGTAAAAAGCCTATACCAGCGCAGCTGCAACACCCTAGCCAAGCGCAAAGGGGAATACGACTTTTCACATGAAGTTATGGAATCGATGTCGGGCTGCCTGGCGTGTAAATCTTGTGTGGGTCAATGCCCGATTCGGGTAGACATTCCCAGTTTGCGCAGCAAATTCATGGAACTGTATTACAGCCGCTACTTGCGACCGCTAAAAGATTATTTTATTGGCGGTTTAGAATTCATGGTGCCGACCATGGCTAAAGTGCCCTGGCTCTATAACGGGCTGATGGACTTCGGCCCCACCAAAACCTTACTCGCCAAAACCGCCGGAATGGTAGACAGCCCTCTGCTTAGTGGCATCAACTTAGATCGCGAAATGCGTAACATGGGTGTGCGCTATGCGGTGGTGGAAAACATTAACAGCCTGAGCGAAGAAGAACGCTTACGCGCGGTTATTATTGTGCAAGATGCCTTCACCAGTTTCTTTGAAACCCAATTGGTACTGGATGCCATTCGACTGCTGCAAACCTTAGGTTTTATACCTTTAGTAGCGCCATTCAAACCCAACGGTAAACCGCTGCATGTACACGGTTTTCTCAAAACGTTTGAAAAAACAGCCAACAACACCGCGACGTTTTTGAAAAGCTTGAACAATACTGGGATTCCATTGGTAGGGCTTGAACCCTCCATGACATTGGCCTACCGCAGTGAATACGAAAAAGTACTGCCTGGACAAGCGCCAACCGTTGCGCTCTTGCAGGAATGGCTTGCTCAACACACCGATCAACTGCAATCGTGCCAAGATCGTTTCAAGACCGGTACTTTCAAGTTGTTAGCCCACTGCACCGAAAAAACCAATGCGGCGGCATCGATAAAGGACTGGAGCAACGTATTTAACGCACTGGGACAAACGCTATCACACGTTGATGTCGGCTGTTGCGGTATGGCCGGCACATATGGCCACGAGAGCCAAAACCTAGAGACGTCAAAAAAGATCTTTGAGCAGTCTTGGCAGCAAACTGTAAACGCAACAGAGCACCAAGGGCAGCTTATGGCGACAGGCTATTCCTGTCGCAGCCAAGTGAAGCGCCTGCAAGCATTACAGCTGCCGCACCCGGTACAAATGCTGCTGAAACAGCTCTGATGCAAATCACTTACCTAAAAATGAAACAAGTTTCAGGTTAAAAGTGCCGATGCACGATCTTGTAAGAGATGTCGCACAAGAGAAAACGACATTGGCCACTATTTTTGCTGTGGGCGTTCTCAGATAATGTTTATCACAAGGACGTAGTCAAGGATGAAAACAAAGGCCAAGAAGGCCAACGGATGCGCTAAAGCCTGTCTCAGGATGAGACATTAAGGCTAATCTGGCGACTGAACAGATTACCGTAAACGATCTCGAAAAGGATTTGGTCTAGGATGGACCGCTCAATACGGCTGGTGACACATCACCGTATGAATAAGAAAGGAACGAAGGACAATGATGATCGTTGTGTGATGGATCACAAAGAAAAGAGCGCAAGGCTTCGGCCCTGCGCTCTTTTTTTGTCTCTTGTTTGTTGCTCGAATAAAACCTGACTCTTGAGCATCTTGCGATACCCTTATCGCTCCCGTAGCTAGCTCACCACATGGCCTAGGCAAGACCTAAAACTCAACAACTCACCGATGTCTACGCGAGAGCAACAAAATTGCGGCACCTACACCACCCTGTTTATAACTGGCACCAGCTTAACAATTACTGATCCACAACGTCTGGTAAGGGCTTAGCTGCATGATCGCATCTTCTTCTGGCAGTTTTTCCCCCGTAATTAAGTCTTTCCATTGATCCGTCACAATCAAGTTGATATCCGATAATTGCAGTGGCTGCATGTCAGTACTGATGTTACTGATACAGAAAATACTTTGTCGGCGATCCGCCGATTGACGCCAGAAACCGAAGATTTTATCCCCTAGGTGTAACGTAAACTGCGTTGCATTTGGGTGAAAGGCTGGCTGTTTGCTGCGTATTGCCAACAAGTGCTTCATTTCTTTGAAGACTTGAGCATGAGACGTGGTCCCATCTTCCAAAAACTGCTCTAGCTCAGGGTAGCTCCAGCGATGACGATTAATGGAACGGTTTTGGCCCGTATGCTCCATATGATCGTAATCATTATGAGTCCCCAGCAGGCTGTGGACATAAATTCCAGGAATCCCCTCCATTGCCAGCATAATGGCATGGGCGCAAAGAAAGCGACGTTGTCCGAAAGCGTCTGGGCCACTCACTGTCCCCTGTAGTGCATCGAACAACGCAATATTAATTTCGTAAGGCTTAGTAATACCGCCATCCAGAGATCGCCAAGAAATACGACCGCCGAAATTTTGCATGGTCTCGGCGAGCAATTGCGTTTCGTCATCGGACAACAAACCTTCAACTGGGCGCAATCCAATCCCGTCATGAGACGCAATAAAATTAAAATAGGTAGTGCCATATTGCGCAGGCGGCATACTCATCATCCACATTTTTAAATGATGGCAGCTCCCCGTTACCAGTGTATTTACAAGCAGTGGCGGTAAAGAAAAATTATAAACACAGTGCGCTTCGTTAGAGTTTCCGAAATACGACAGATTCTCACGATTGGGAATATTGGTTTCTGTGATGATGACAGCGTCGTTGTCGGCGTATTCAATCAATAATCGCAACAAGCGCACAACCATGTGCGTTTCTTCTAGGTTAATACTGGGCGTACCCAGTTTCTTCCATAAAAACGCAACCGCATCCAACCGAAAAATTTGCACCCCCATATCCATATATTGACGGACGATGGTCACAAACTGTTTTAGAACGTCGGTATTGGTAAAATCAAAGTCCACTTGATCGTGACTGAACGTACACCAAACGTGTTTTGTCCCCGTTGCTGTTTCCACCTCTTTCAGCAAAGGGCTAGTACGAGGCCTGACGACCTCACTGGTATCGACATCGGGCGAAGCGGTATAGAAATAGTTATATCCAGGCCCTTCACCTTTTAAGAAATTCTGAAACCACAGGCTGCGACTGGAGCAGTGGTTGATGACCAGATCCCCCATAAGACGATATTTCTGAGAGATATCGTACACGTGAGACCAATTACCCAAGGATTCATTAACACTGGAAAAGTCTATAACGGCAAAACCATCATCTGAGCTGTATGGAAAGAAAGGCAAGATATGAACACTGTTCAACTTCCCTTCACAGTGCTCATCCAAAAAAGATTTCAACACTTGTAGCGGCTTTTCGTTCACACCCTCACCCGGCAAAAAAGTATCACCGTAAGTAATCAATATGGCGTCTTCTTGACTCCAAGGGTTGTGGTAAGCTTTCGGTGCTGGGGTATCATTATTCAACCGCATAATGCCTTGCAGCTCTTGAGCCAGGGTGCTGTAGTCTGGCTGCGGCTCCACTTCGGAATAAATAGAACGCAATAAGTGTTCAATACGCCCACTGAAAGAATCGTCGACCGCTATAGTTTGAGTCATAGACCACTGTACTCCTGATAATCTTCTTCGACTGCCGTTTTAAGTTTTTCCAACACGTCAGGCATTGCGCTGATCACACGGTTCCAACTGGGGATAAACGGCGTTTCCATAGGCCGCTCCAAAAAGGCTTGACCGGCTTTCATGATGTTCTGCGCAAACAGCTCAACCGCTTTTTCTTCTTGATGAATATCCAGTTTTAGGCCATTCATCACCGCATCGTTGTGGTAGGTTTCGATAAAATCCAACGCGATCCGAAAATAAGTCGCCTTGATAGAGCGAAACGTTTCCGTGTTAAAAGTTTTGCCTTGCGTGGCCAGCTTTCGAAACAGCGCCTTGGAAATATCGATAGACATTTTAGAGAGACCACCCTGTTCATCATCGAACGATAAATCTTGATGCTTGTGATCGTAACTGGCCGCGATATCCACTTGACACAATCGGTTATTGGCGTAGTTGCGATGCATTTCCGACAGCACACCAATTTCTAAGCCCCAATCACTAGGGATACGAATATCGTTAAGCACATCTTTACGGAAAGAAAACTCACCCGCCAACGAATAACGAAAGCTATCCATATACTGTAAGTATTCCAGTTCACCAAAAATACTTTTCAGGGCACGCAGCAAAGGTGTCACTAATAATCGGCACACTCGACCGTTGATTTTTCCGTCGGCCACACGCGCATAAAAACCTTTACAAAATTCATAATTAAAACGGGGGTTAGCAACGGGATAGATCAGCCGAGCCAGCATTTCACGATCGTAAGTAACGATGTCGCAATCGTGTAAAGCCACCGACTCTGACGATTCCGACGCTAATGTATAGCCCATGCAATACCAAACGTTACGCCCTTTCCCCAATTCTTTTGGCGCCAGGTTGAGCGCTTTTAATTCAGCATCGAGGGCTTGTAACCGAGGGCCATCATTCCACAAAATACGATGATTCTGTGGCAAGTCACCAAAAAATTTCAATGCGTGTTTAAACTGCGCTTCGTCGGCCCTGTCCAAGCCAATAACAATTTCAGATAAATAATCTGCGCCTTTTAGATGCTGAATGATATTCGGTAGTGCATCACCTTCCAGTTCAGAAAATAAAGAAGGTAAAATCAACGACATTGGTCGCACACGACTGAATGCGCGCAATTCGTTTTCAAGGTCTTCCAGCGGGCGGCTGGCTAAATTGTGTAACGTGGTTACGATACCGTTTTGATAAAAGTCTGCCACAATGTTATCCCTGTCTAAGCAATCAATATTGTTATCGCCACCCACTTAAGTTGGATGGCATTTATGGTAGTGTTTTTGTGAAAAACTGTTTTGACTCGTTTGCTTTTATAGCATTCATTACACGTTTTATAACATCTATTATATAAACGATGCCCCCTCGGAATCGGTTAACTGAAACCAGTGGCGCACACCTTCTACCCAGCCTTCGGGGCCGTACGCTTCGGTAACATAAACACCTTGCTCTCGATTAATAATAGGTGGCGGCTTGACCGGCGAGCGAATCACCACGGCATAATCCGCTGCTTCTAACATAGCAATATCGTTATCGCTGTCGCCCAACGCCATCGACGTATAATCTACGGCTGGACTCAATACGCCGTATTGCTCTACTAACCACCTTAAAGCTTTCCCTTTGTTCGCATCACCACACACATGCACAAAACGCCCTCCACTCAACACCGTGGCGCCCTGTGATCGCAACCAAGCGGACGCCTGCGCCAATTGATCATCTGTGGCGCGCCACAGCAACGGCTCACCAAATTCGCGCTGTTGTGCCAGTACAGATTCTTCGACACTTAATCCCGTTGCGGCGGCCACTTGCTCGGCGGTCATCTCGGCAAAGTGTGTAAATTCCATATCAAAGTGCTGTTTCATCTCTTCCACCAGCGCCAACCAGGTGGCTCTCTCTGGGCAGAAACGACGACACCAATAGTTTCCTGCACTAACGGCCCCCTCGGGTGCTGTCACAAAAGTCTGTTTTGGAACATAAACGGCTGCGCCATTTTCAACGATAAACGGGGAGTGATTGTTCAGAGCCTGCCGCAATACTTCCACTTCAGCTCGAGTCTTACTGGTGCATAACACCACATCGATATTGGCGCTGGCTAATTGTTCCAGCAGCGGTACAGCGGGAGCAAAACTGTAGTTATGATGATCCAAAAGGCTGCCGTCTAAATCTGAAACCAGAACCCACTGTGCAGTTGCAATGCCGATAGTCCTACTCCTAATCACTCTGTCATGCGCTCTGTGAGCTTACCGTTAAAAGATAGCAATATACGTGCCCCATGCACCATAGCGGTGAATTCTGACTTAGCAGCCTGTCAAAATACGAATAACGCACCAAAACAAAACATAAGCAGCAATAAAAGCCTATTGATGATGCACCAAAACAATACAAAGGTATCTTGCAGGCAAGGCCAAGCCTCGACAGTGCCTATGGATCGGACGCAACCGCTAACCTCATTCGCCTATCTATTAGGCCTACAGCCTGTTCGCTGCGGTAGGTGTCGCTTTGCTTTACAATAGCCGCCTTATTCATCAGCCACGTTGGCCATTCTCAGTTGGAGAACAAATCCTATGCAGCCGCTGCGACAATTGATTTTTGGCGGAGCTCGATCCGGTAAAAGCCGTTTAGCCGAACAAATCACTAAGTGTTCTGGCGAGCGTGTTCAATACATTGCCACCGCTGATGCGAGCTTTAACGATACCGAAATGCGTACTCGAGTTGAACACCATCGTTTGCAGCGACCAGTCCACTGGGACACTCTCGAAGAACCCAAGTACTTAGCTGATGCGATTGCGAAAGCTGCCACTACCCATGACGCTGTAATGATTGACTGCCTAACGCTATGGCTTACTAATTGTTTAATGATGGATGAAGAGCAACCGGGCTTTTGGGCTGATCAGTGTGTGGCTTTTTTAGAACAACTGAAAAAGATCGACATCCCAGTCTGTATCGTCAGTAACGAGGTCGGTATGGGCATTGTGCCAATGGGAGAGCTCAGCCGTCGATTTGTAGATGAAGCTGGCTTCTTAAATCAAGCAGTAGCTGGTGTTTGTGAGAGAGTGATCTTTACCGCTGCCGGGCTGCCACTGACATTAAAAGGGCCAGCGTTTCTGGCTGAAGAGTGAGCGAGGATAGGGCCAAGCCCGTCCGTTTTTTGTAATCGCCCGTCACCTATAAGGATTTTTTATGAGCTGGTACCTAGATCCCGCTGCGCCACTGAGTGATATTCACTTACAACATGCTCAAGCGAGGCAACAGCAACTGACCAAGCCGCAGGGCTCACTGGGGCAGCTTGAGCAATTGGCCATAACCTTGGCCCAGCTGCAACATCGTGAGCAACCCATTTGCGAACATATTGTGATCTCCGTATTTGCAGGGGATCACGGCGTAGCCGCGGAGGGCGTATCCGCCTTTCCGCAGTCGGTTACGGCACAAATGGTGCAAAACTTCGCCTCTGGGGGGGCAGCTATTTCGGTCTTGGCACGCGCGTTAAACGCCTCATTAGAAGTGGTGAACACGGGAACAGTCGACCCACTTCCCACACTTGATCATGTATTGGACTGTCGCATTGCTGCCGGCACCGCCAACTTCGCCCAACAATCCGCCATGACTCCAGAGCAGCTACAAAAAGCGCTCAGCTTAGGGCATGACAGCATAACGCGAGCCAAACAAGCTGATGCGCATTTGTGGATTGGAGGGGAAATGGGTATCACCAATACAACCTCAGCTACAGCATTGGCCTGCGCTTTACTGAAAAAGCACGCCGCAGAACTGGTCGGGCCTGGCACAGGTTTAGACAACGCAGGGCAAATACACAAGTCTGCTGTCATTCACCGTTCACTGGATCTGTTTAATGCTAACGCGCAAACCCCACTAAAAAATCTACAATACCTCGGTGGCTTTGAGATTGCCGCTCTCAGCGGGGCCTACATTGCTGCCGCACAGCAGGGTATTCCGGCAATGGTTGACGGTTTTATTTGCAGTGTCGCAGCGCTTTACGCTCAAGCCATCAATCCCTCTATTAAACCGTGGCTACTGTATTCGCATCGCTCAGCTGAGCCAGGCCACCGCGCGGTGCTAGAGGCACTAGAAGCCGAGCCCTTACTGGATTTAGGCATGCGTCTGGGTGAAGGGAGCGGTGCCGCAACGGCCGTGCCGCTGGTACAAATGGCGTGTAAACTGCACAACCATATGGCAACGTTTGCAGAAGCTATGGTTGATAATTGCGATGACGCGTAGAGCCAATAACACGCAATAAGGCTTAAATCATGGAAGTGTCTGTAACCACTCTCGATCTCTTGCGGCACGGTGCCTGTGATGATGACTGCCATTTAAGAGGCCATACCGACAGTCCATTAAGCGAGGCGGGCTGGGGGCAAATGCTAAAAGCCGTCAATCAGTGGCCTCAAGCTGACCAATGGGAAAACATTCTGACATCCCCTTTGCAGCGTTGTCAGGTTTTTGCCGAAAAGCTCGCGCAGCACAAAAAGCTACCCAGTTACACCTTAGAAACGTTAAAAGAAATGCATTTCGGGCGCTGGGATGGCTTATCTCTAGCAGATCTGCAGGCGCACTATGAACAGGATTACCTAACGTTCTGGCAACAACCTGAAAGTATTACGCCTCCTGATGGCGAAGCTGTGGTGGATTTTCACAGCCGCGTGGGGCGAGCGCTGCAACAAATTCTACAATTACATCGTGGTCAGCATTGTTTGGTCGTAACCCACGGTGGCGTTATGCGTTCAGCCATTGGCACCATATTGAAACAACCTCTTTCACACCTGAATAGACTGAATATCGGTTACGCCAGTTTTTGTCAGATACAGGTGTTTCACCACCCTGACCATCCCGACTGGTTTCAGCTGAATCAATTGCAACCAGTAAACCGCTAGGCGTCATGTAAGCCGAAAACAGGTATAACACTTTTTATGATTCGTTCTTTCAATGATTTATACCGCGGAGCCTTGTGCGCCTGCCAATTTTTAACCCGCCTCCCGGTGCCATCCCTTAAAGACTATCAAGCGCAAGACAGCGGCCATGCACTGCCGTTGTTTCCTTGGGTGGGATTGATCATCGGCTTGATATTGTTTGTGGCGGCCTACAGCTTGCAATCGAGTGTATCGTCATTTGCTCTGGCAGCTCTATTAGTCACGTTATGGGCCATGATCACTGGTGGACTTCACTTAGACGGTTTGGGTGACAGTGCCGACGGCTGGCTTTCTGGTGCAAATGGGGAGCGCGCGCTAAACATCATGAAAGACCCGCGCTGTGGCAGTGCAGCTGTGATCGCAATTGTATGCTTACTGATGCTGAAATTTGCCTTCGTAGTGACTCTGTTGGAACAACATCAGCTGCACGCGCTGGCCATTGCCCCTCTGTTTGCCCGAGCTGGTGCCATCAGTCTACTGTTGATCACCCCTTATATCAGTCCAAAGGGTATTGGGGAGAATTTTTTACGCTACAGCTCTCGCACGCAACTGCAGTTGAGCACTGCCCTAGCTGGGTTTGTCTGTCTGTGCCTGATGAGCCTGCAGCAGTTTCTGCTCGTAGCCGCCATCAGCGGGCTGTTGCTGTTTGGCTTAAGACGCATGATGATACAACGCGTTGGCGGCGCTACCGGTGATACCAGTGGCGCACTGATCGAGATATTAGAAGCTGCCTTGCTGTTTGGGACGATCTGTTTAAACGCTTAACTGAGATTGAGAAGGGTAAGTAAGACGTTAGCGCTCACACACCACAATACGACCCACAACGGCGACAATCGCCATAACGTCAGCATGGCAAAGCCCACCAAAACAATCAGCAAGTCCAAAACTGACACCACGCCCGAGGTCAATATAGGATCGTACAGGGCAGCAGCCAATAGTCCGACCACAACAGCGCTCACGCCGGCAATACCATTCACCGCATGAACGTTATGAGAAACCTGCCGCCACAAAGGCAACACGGCCATCAACAAAAGAAACCCCGGTAAAAACATACACAGCAAAGCCACTGCAGCCCCTGCCCCACTGCTGTACTCCGTCGGAATCAAAGCGCCAAGGTAGGCCGAAAACGCAAACATAGGGCCCGGTATCGCTTGTGATGCACCATACCCAGCAAGGAAAGTTTCTTCTGACACCCAGCCAGAGGTCACTACTGATTCTTCTAATAAAGGCAATACGACGTGGCCACCACCAAATACCAACGCCCCTGCGCGATAAAAGGTGTCCGCAATTTGGTAAAGAGCATCATTGACTGGGGCGAGTGAGAGCAACCCCCACGCGCACACAAACATCGCCGCAATAACAATGCCTACTCGTGGGCCATACCCCACAGAAATCGGGGCGCCATCTTCTGAGCGGTAGCCGCTGGGTGTATCACGACCCCATAACACCCCAGCCATAGCACCCATAATGACAACGGCCAGCTGTACCCAAACAGAGCCCACCAAGACCACGACAACCGCGGCGATAATCGCCAGCAAGCGTCGCAACCCATCGGTACAGAGTTTTCTCCACATTCCCAAAACTGCATCAGCCACCACCGCACAAGCAACTAACTTTAAGCCTTGTATCACCGCGACTCCCATAGAGCTAGACAAAAGATGCAAGACCGAAGCAAAGCCAATAAGCAACAACACAGAAGGTAAGGTAAACGCCAAAAAAGCGGCAAGGGCACCCATTAAACCTGCGCGCTGATAACCCAAAGAAAACCCGAGCTGACTACTGGCTGGGCCAGGCAGAAACTGGCAAATCGCCAACAGTTGACTGAACTGACTGGGGCTAACCCAGCCTTGTCGAGTCACCAATTCTTTGTGGAAATACCCAATGTGTGCAACAGGGCCACCGAAAGACGTCAATCCCAGCTTCAAGAAAGTTTTGAACACCTCCAACACATGGCCATTGCGGTTTTCGTGTGCCCCATGATCAGGTTCGGGTTGCCAGAATTTCACATCAGCCATTGGTATTAGTCTCTCTGGTGATTTTAGAAAAGTGTGTATGTTACACCGAACTGTATGACATGTTATCAACACGCCCGCCAAGTACAGCCTACTACGAGCTAGACCTGCCTAAAAACTTGCTCCGCTAAACTTTAGCCTTCATCTCAACACAAACAACTGACATAAAAAAACGCCAACAGGAAACCTGTTAGCGTTTTGAGATAAAGCGACAAGCCGACGTAAAACGCCTTTATGACTTAAGCATTACCCGCTGGTTTTGCTCGGCGACGACCGCCGCTGCCACTTGGACGACTGCCTCGCGCTGCATCACCGCCGCCATTAGAGCGTGCACTCGGTCCGCCTCGGCCTCGCCCACTGCGCTGACCGTCGCGGCCATTGGCGTGAGAACTCCCAGCAGGAGAACCGCCACCGGCTTGTGGTTTTTTCGGTCTTTTAGGTTTGGGTTTTAACTGGCTAGGGCTAAATTCCGGTAAGGGGTGTACCGGCTCAAAACCTTCAATGATTTGTCTGGGTATAGGTTGCTGGGTCAATCGCTCAATATCCAGCAGCTGCTTACTTTCATCGGCAGACACTAAGGACCACGCTTGACCACTGGCACCTGCACGACCTGTACGCCCGATACGATGTACGTAATCTTCTGGCACATTGGGTAGGTCAACGTTGATCACATAGGGCAGCTGATCAATATCAATACCCCGTGCAGCGATGTCGGTTGCCACCAAAACCTGTATTTTGTTTTGTTTAAAATCCGCCAGCGCTTTCGTACGCGCATTTTGGCTTTTATTACCATGAATCGCCGCCGCCGAGACACCCGCAGCTTCTAACTGTTTGGCCAATCGGTTAGCGCCGTGCTTGGTGCGGCTAAACACCAACACCTGATGCCAGTTGTTGGTTTTGATTAAATGAATCAGGGCCCGTGGCTTGGCACTTTTGTCCACGGGGCACAATGTTTGTTCCACCCGTTCAACGGTGGTATTACGCGGGCTAATATCAATTTCTAACGGGTCATGCACTAGACCTTTCGCCAACGTTCGAATCTCGTCAGAAAAAGTGGCAGAAAATAACAAGTTCTGACGCTTAGCCGGCAACAATTTTAGAATACGCTTGATGTCATGGATAAAACCCATGTCTAACATGCGATCCGCTTCATCCAGAACCAGAATTTCTAACTGGCTGAATTTCACTGCATTCTGGCTGTACAAGTCCAACAATCGACCCGGTGTAGCCACCAACACATCGACACCACGACGCAGCGCTTTCATTTGTGGGTTAATGCTCACACCACCAAATACGATGGTGGAATGCAATGGCAGGTTCTTACCGTAGTCGGTCACACTTTCAGCCACTTGCGCCGCCAGCTCACGAGTGGGCGTTAATACCAGCGCACGAACTTGGTTAGGTGAAACTTTTGGGCCATCTTTAAGTCGCTGCAACATCGGCAAGGTAAAGCCAGCCGTTTTGCCGGTACCCGTTTGTGCCGCAGCCATAACATCGCGCCCTGCCAAAACAGCAGGAATCGCCTGCTCTTGAATGGGCGATGGTGTTTCGTATCCTTGCGCGGTAACGGCATCAAGCAGCTCACGACAAAGAGGTAGTTCTGAAAAAAGCATAGGGTTATCCAATTAATGCTATTGGCTATATGACCAATAGAGAACACCGCGATGAACGATTTGCCACTGGCAAGCTGTTCATCGCGGTGCAAAAAATAAGTAATTTTTAGAATCGCTGGCGAATCAGGCCATCAATTCTTTGTGGGCTAGGTATTCATCGTAAGTGCCCTGAAAGTCGATCAGCTGGCCATCGTGAATATCAATAATGCGATTCGCCAAAGAAGACACAAACTCTCGGTCGTGACTGACAAAAATCAAAGTGCCGTCGTAATGTTCCAGTGCCATGTTCAACGCTTCGATGGACTCCATATCCAAGTGGTTGGTCGGTTCATCCATCAACATCACATTGCAATCCATCATCATCAACTTACCAAACAACAGACGATTTTTTTCACCACCGGAACAGACAGCGACTTTTTTGTTAAAGCTATCCGCGGAAAACAACAAGCGCCCCAGTGTGGCCCGCACAATTTGATCGTCGTGGTTGGGTTTACGCCACTGGCTCATCCAATCAAAAAGGGTCATGTCGATGTCGAAATCGGCGGTACTGTCCTGCGGACAATAGCCTAATGTGGCGTTTTCCGCCCACTTAATCACGCCTCCTTTAGGCGTCAGCTCATCCACTAAACAGCGAATCAGCGTGGTTTTGCCTGCGCCATTTTCACCAATAATGGCCAGTCGGCTGCCTGCATCCAGCAATAAGTTGCCTTTGCTGAACAACGGGCCTTCATCAAAACCGTGTGTCAGGTTTTCTAACGTAAGTGCTTGGCGATGCAGTTTTTTGTCTTGCTTAAAGCGAATGTAAGGGGAAACACGGCTGGAAGGCTTAATGTCGTCTAGCTTAATTTTTTCCAGCTGCTTCGCACGCGAAGTCGCCTGTTTGGCTTTCGAGGCATTGGCCGAGAAGCGGCTCACAAACTGTTGCAAGTCAGCAATCTGGGCAGATTTTTTGGCATTTTCGGACTGTAAACGTTCACGTGCCTGAATCGAAGCGGTCATGAAGTCATCGTAGTTACCAGGGTAAATACGCAATTCGCCGTAATCGATATCGGCCATGTGTGTACACACAGAGTTTAAAAAGTGGCGATCGTGCGAGATGATGACCATGGTGCTTTTCAGTGTGTTAAGCACCCCTTCCAACCATTGAATGGTGGCGATATCCAAGTTGTTTGTTGGTTCGTCCAACAACAAAATATCGGGTTCGGAAAACAAAGCCTGCGCTAAGAGTACTCGCAACTTCTTGCCCGGAGGCACTTCGCTCATGGGGCCAAAATGCAAATCCAGCTCAATGCCGGCACCTTGTAGAATTTCACCCGCACGACTTTCGGCACTGTAACCGTCCATTTCGGCAAATTGTACTTCTAGTTCGGCTACTTTCATGCCGTCTTCTTCGGACATTTCGGGCAGCGAATAAATGCGCTCACGCTCTTGCTTTAGAGCCCACAGCTCATTGTGCCCCATGATCACCGTATCGATCACAGAGTATTGCTCAAAAGCGAACTGATCCTGGCTCAACTTGCCCACTCGCTCATTTGGAGTGATGCTCACATTACCGGCACTGGGGACTAAAGAGCCATCCAGAATTTTCATAAAGGTGGATTTACCACAACCGTTGGCGCCGATCAGGCCATAACGATTGCCGTTACCGAATTTGACTGAAATATTTTCGAACAGAGGTTTAGCACCAAATTGCATGGTGATATTAGCGGTCGTAATCAAGGGTACATCCTAAAACATAATAAATGGGGGGCGGGAGCCCCATCGCCACAGTTTGGCGGAAGAGCTCGGGTAATGCACAAGGGCATTACCCCAAAGGAGTGGCACTATAGAGATCTGAGCGCACAAGATCGAGCAAAACTTGTGCAAACTCCCCTTTTTCGGCGTTTAAGGGGGAAATTTGTTACTAAAAAGGAAAATAGAGCGTAAAACCGCAGGATTAGCCTCGTAGCATATGCCGAATCAATGGCACCTTATACTTAGCCTGAATCACCAGAACCGCGGCGATATGTCCAACCACAGCGACCATAACCGCATCCGCCGACCACGCATGCAGGTTTTGCACCCAGTCTTCCCCCCAAAAGGCGTCCAGTTCTTGCATCCAGCCGCTGATGCCGGTGACTAACATCATGCTCAGCAAAAACATCACCATCAAACCCGCTATCGGATTGTGGCGACGCTGATCTTGGTGCTCTCGCTGCAACGCCGTGAAGTGAATATAAGCGTACTTAAGGCGGGACGGCGTAGGGAAAAAGTCACGAAAACGGGCGTTCAATGGCCCCCAAAATCCGTATAAAATACGTACAGTCAGCACCGCCAACAGACCATAACCTACCCACTCATGTGCGTCGTCGCCCTCTTCTAGCCACCAGTAATTGACCAGAAACGCACCTGCCATCAGCCAATGACCAATACGAATCAACAAAGACCACTGACCATAGGCTCCAGTATCCACACTCATGATCAGTCTTTCAGCTTAACAATCGCACCGGTTTTGGTATCGAAATAAACCTCCAGCCTAACGAATTCTGTTTTATCTTCGTTTAAACCCCAGCCATAAATTTCATAACAATCACCAGATCGCTGAAATTTTTTGATAGCAAAACCGTATTCATTCACAATCTTTTTTTGCATATCCAAAACGTGCAGCTGTTCACTTTCAGGGTGCTCTGTGCAATCGGCACCTGCAAAAGCATGACCGCTTGCGAACAGTGCCGCACACATCATTAGGTTTATTGGTTTCCACATAGCTTTATACCTTATCGATAAAAATGACGCTGTTTAGATGATTGCCACTATACAAGATGGCGATAATTATTATCAATAGCATTCGCGACTCTTGTGTTTCATCAACGATTTTCAAGCCGATTGTAATCCAACATGCCGAAACCTATTGGGTCTTGCTTAGCGTAGAGTTGGTGCACTTTGTCGCTGTGGGCCCAGAAATCAGGGTGCGTGCGACGAATACCAAAACGCTGCATAAAGTCTTGATAGTCGTCTTCGCTGTTCATGCCCCCAAGCTGTTTAACCATCGCTGGCAGCTGCTCTGCGGAGACATGCCAGAAGGCTCTTGGGTACGACCCTAAAATGCCAGGCACAACGGTAAGGTCATCTTCTTTGGGAAGGCGGTTGGATTCCTCATCCAATAAACTCGAAATATTGCTGTGCGCGTTGTTGCGCAAAACGGTGTACAAGCTCATATCGCCCGAGGGAAGCTGAACACTTAGAACTATCATTTGTGGTAGCAAGGTAATGGCTGGATAGTTCAGCTGCTCAATTTGATCCAACCACGGCTGCTGGTCGA
>CBFHKY010000010.1:129816-133060 GCA_965656525.1 Pseudomaricurvus sp.
GAACTATCATTTGTGGTAGCAAGGTAATGGCTGGATAGTTCAGCTGCTCAATTTGATCCAACCACGGCTGCTGGTCGATTTGATTGCGGAGCGGATCAAAATTCCGGTCAAAAGCGTGGTCAACCACACCCGCCAGCCGCTGCTTAAGAGCTTCGTAAAGTTCGTGCTGTGGATTATCGGTGAGAAAGGCCATCTCTGTTTGATGCTGAAAACTTTCCCCTTGGGTCGATACAAAGTCTAGGATTTCAGGCTTAGCGCCGCGATACCAATTTTGCCAGAGTTTTTGCTGCTCGGCGTCGGGCAATAGGGCCAGAAAGTAGAATTCACTTTCCATCCGTAAAAAGTCCATATAAAGACGCGTCAGTAATTGGTGGGATACATTACCGTAGACATCGAACCCTGCCACCAACAAATAATGAATGCGCTCCAGAATAGGATAACTGACCACCCATGCGGTTTGCGGATCTTGCCCCACTAAACCTTTGACCACCGTTGCAGAATCAAAATGACGAAAGACCGTTAAGGCCGCATTGCGGTTATCGCCATCGCCATCCCAGATCAAATCCGTCGTCAATTGTAGCGAGCTACTCTCTAGTAGATCACTGGCGTATTCATAACGTGCAGTCACGTATTCCCTGTGTTGTTTGGAGTAATGGCGCCATTTGCCTAGTGGGTTCAACGTATTTTCTGCTTCAGCCGGCAGCACCAAGTGATCACTGTTATCGGCAAGAAACTTTGCCGAGCTGTTTGGGTCTGTCAATTCTGGATCCAAGAATACCACCCAAAAACGATCTCTAATCACGTTTAAAGCCACTTGCCCACGACAGACCGGCCCTTTGATGAAACCCGATATAGTGTATTCGGCTTCGGCCAACATAAAGCGATAACGGGACTTCACCGGCAGCTGCTCAAACGCAACAAACGGGTTGCTGGCGATGGAGGCCTGATAGCTGGGTAACTCCGTCACACGATAATCGTTGTTAAAAAACCACTGCTGCCAATCGGATTGACGTTGATGGTTGAGAGCATATGGCATCCGTGTTTTCGCCACGGGGATCGCGTGATCCAGCTGCAATCGATAATAGAAATCCGCTGTGCCGGGGTCATCATAAGGGCGTCGAGTTGGGATCACATCAATCGCTTCGCCCGGCGGGGTATAAGATCGCACCAAACGAAAATAGGGGCTGCTAACGCCCATTTTTTCAGCAGCTTCGTCAAAATAAAGGTGCGCTAAAAACAAATGTTCATAGATATAACGGCTAACCAATTGGCCTTTCAGCGAATCTTGATTTAAGAATTGCTCCCACTGCGCCACCTTGGTTAGCCAAAAATTCGACAACGATTTTGGCTCTGGCATCGGCGCGCCACTGGCCAACCAATCCGTTAAAGTTTGCTGTTCCGTACCCGTTAAAGCTGGCAGAGCGTATGGCATACCCCATAAAGGGTATTGCTGAGCAAAACCCGCGTATTCCTCCGCCGTTGGGCATTGTTGTTCGCGATCCAGCCCTAACGTTAGGCTCTCTGGCAAAATGGCGTTAGCCGGTAATGGGTTTCTCTGTTTTTGATCCAACAATTGCCACATTACACCTGAATAAAAGTTGGCTGCCGTGGATTGATCTCGCTCATTCAAAACAGGGAAGAAGTCTTTCTTACGCCAAGCGTCTGTTGTGGTGGCGTCGACAAATAGACGCGAAGGTTCGGCGGGTAAGAGGCGCGTGCCGTGATAAACTTTAGATTTACTCGCGCCTCGATCAATGCCCTCTGCTGAGGTTAGCTTTAACTGACAAGGCGCATCGTAGCAGCCATGACAAACCACACAGCGGCTTTCTAAAACGTCTTGCGCTTGCTGATATTGCGACACGATTGACGACAGTTCTGGTATTGAAGTATCCACGTTGCGGCGCTGCACAACAGGTTCACCAAAGCGTGAATTTAAGTCAAAGCTGGCAAGAATGGCACAACCTGGCAAGAGCCCTATAAGCAACCACGCTTTCCATGACAACAGACGAGGGAGCACGCAACGCAACCGATGCAACATAAAGATTCCTTTAAACGGATAAAGCGTAGCGCTCTAATGGTCGCACACAATAACACGACCACAGTCAAAACGGGTGTTAAGCCGAGCGCGCGCGTCTGAGCCACAACACAAAGCCCAATACCGTTAGTACCACTAGCGAACACAGCCCTACAACGCCCAGCACACTGTCTATCGATGACTGACCCGTCCACTGTAAATAGTGCCAACGATAGAAGCGTTTGATCCAGCGAGTATCTGCGCCCTTCTGCGCCAAAGTCATGCGCTCCCAATCGAGGGTGATGTCGATTCCAGTCGCAGTGCGCAGGTGGTTCACAGCATCACCAACAATCAGTGTGTCACCGTAACGTTCTGGATACTGGCGAACCGCATCGGCCACCAAAGCTTTGGTATCACCAATCGTTAATTCTCTGGGATTGCCGCTCACTGGAGAGAGCTGCTGCCATTGCCCATCGCGCTCTACCAAGAGATGCTCACCTAAAATGGTGTTCAGGCGACGCAGCTGCGTGACATCAGAAAGTTTGGCCTCAGGCAATAATGCATTAGACCAACTCAACGCAGGATAAGTCACTATCGATAGCTTTTGATACGCTTGATCGTAGCCTGGCTTAAATAGAAAAATCGCCCCTGTAACTGACCAGACCAACAAAGGCAACATCATCATCAGCCCCAACCAGCGGTGCCCCAGCCATAACCATTTAGAGCGTTTACGATTCGGTTTGGTGTTAATGGTTGCTGAAGGCTGCGGCTGTTGGTTCAAGCTCACAACGATGACTTTTCAGCAACAATGTCAAACTCGCCATTAAACCAGCGAACAATGCGCCAAGGGTCGGAGGCAAAGTACCAATGCACAAACGAGGCCTGTGTTTTACCAGTGCGGTAAATGGCTTCACCCTCTGCACCGTTTTTGTTACTCGCGTGGGCAGTAGGTGTCACGTGCTCCACACGGCCATAATGAAAGGTATGCCCTCTTAGCGGGGTATCCGGCAGTGCTTGATACCCCAAGCCGGCCAAACGTGCGCCGAACACTACTTGGCCGGCAAAAATACCCGCCATTTCGACGGTATCGTTATCTTTGGTCAGCGTATGTTGCAAGAATAACATGCCACCGCACTCGGCCAGACAAGGTTTGTCTGCATTAATATGATCACGCACCGTAGCCATTGTCGCACTGGCTTGCCCTAAACGTGTCACATGCAACTCTGGGTA
>CBFHKY010000011.1:0-1985 GCA_965656525.1 Pseudomaricurvus sp.
ACTGAAGCAGGAAGACCGTCTTGAGCAAGCTGATTCAAATCATTTTCAGCTAAGTCAGCTAGAGTCCCTTGGAACATGGCCTCGGTGATTCGCTCTGCAGCCTTAAGGCCTTCTTCGCCGTGCACCAATCGAGTGGCTTCACGAGCGAGCACAAATTGAGCTTGCGGGCGACCTTGAGCCTGCTCGTCTGCTTCCTTCAAAGCCGCAATCTCTGCAACAGTTAAGAAAGTGAAATAATGCAGAAATTTATAAACATCGGCATCCGCCGTACCAAGCCAAAACTGATAAAAACTGTAAGGAGAGGTCTTTTTCGGATCCAACCAAACTGCGCCCGATTCGGTTTTACCAAATTTGGTCCCGTCGGCTTTTGTAATAAGCGGCACTGTTAAGCCAAACGCTTTAGCTTGATTTTGACGGCGAGTTAAATCGATACCACCAAGAATGTTTCCCCACTGGTCGCTACCACCAATTTGCAAGCTACAATCGTAACGACTGCTTAGCTCAGCAAAGTCCATACCCTGCAGCAGGGCATAGGAGAACTCCGTAAAGGAAATGCCTGCGCCATCGCGATTCAAACGCTGCTGCACAGACTCCTTATTAATCATATTGTTCACAGAGAAATATTTGCCGACGTCACGCAGAAAATCCAACATGTTCATCTGTCCGGCCCAGTCAAGATTGTTTACCACCCTTGCTGGATTTTCAACGCCTTCAAAACTTACAAATTGACTGACTTGCTCGCGGATTTTGTCGGCCCAACCGGCGACCACATCAGGCGTATTCAGCTGGCGCTCGGCCGCCTTGAAGCTAGGATCTCCAATCAACCCTGTCGCCCCACCCACTAGAGCAATGGGGTTGTGGCCTGCGTCCTGAAAGCGTCGCAGCACCAACAGTGGAACCAAGTGCCCCAAATGCAAACTATCCGCCGTAGGATCAAAGCCACAGTAAAGTGTGCGGGGCGCCTCAGACAAATACGCCTCCAACTCATCTTCACCAGTCATTTGAGCAATCAGCCCGCGCGCGCGCAATTCTTCAATCAAGTTGTTGTCCAAGGTGCTCATAGTTCACTGTCTCTCACTGGGAACCGCTCAAAATAAAAGGCGCACAATACCGAATCCAGCAACAAAAACAAAGTTCTTGCAGCAGCCAGCCCTATCAGTTTCAGAGTGTAAATCGGCAAACAATTCTGTTATAAACGTTGCTGCGCAGAGGTGACCAATGGTCTAGCATTAGGCAAAAAAATATTGCGGTATGAATTCAAAACAAAATAAAACTGAAAAAACAACACGCTGGCGTCTTCTGGATGCGTTCCCGCGTCGGCATCTAGTAATAGCTGCCACACTGAGCGCCTGCCTAATAGGGTCATTAATTTTGGCTCCGGGAAAGCCTGATGAGGGCGCCCGAAGAAACGTTCAAAAATTAGATCTTGGCTTGCATTCTGACATGGAGCACTTGCTGGATGATGCCAGCGACCCCATTGCTGAAACACTGCTGCCCGAGATTGAGTGGCACAGAGAAATTGTTCGACCTGGTGATAGCCTGTCATTGATATTCCAGCGCGCCGGCTTAAATGACCGAAAGCTGATTCTATTTATGGGTAGCAATTCAGCCACAAAAGGCTTGAAACGGATCCATCCCGGTCACGAACTCGAGTTTCATATCGAGGATGGCGAGCTTATTGACTTGAGGTATCGCCAAGACAAACTGACCAGCGAAATTTTTACTCGTACTGGCCCTGATCAGTTTGCCCATCAAACCGAAATCCGCCAACCTGATACTCAATTAGCCTACCGTTACGCCACTATCCAAGATTCTTTGTTTCTTGCGGGTCAAAGGGCCAACATGGATGCCGACCTCATTATGGAGCTGGCTAATATTTTTGGCTGGGATATTGATTTCGGCTTGGATATACGAAAAGGCGACCAATTCAAAGTGCTCTACGAAGAGCGTTTTCTCGACGGCGAAAAGATTGGCAATGGCAATAT
>CBFHKY010000011.1:2085-7905 GCA_965656525.1 Pseudomaricurvus sp.
ATACGAAAAGGCGACCAATTCAAAGTGCTCTACGAAGAGCGTTTTCTCGACGGCGAAAAGATTGGCAATGGCAATATATTAGCAGCCGAGTTCACCAATCAAAAAACAACGTTCAGCGCCGTACGTTACGAAGATCCCAATGGCAATGTTCATTTTTATACGCCCGAAGGCAAAAGCATGCGTAAAGCTTTTCTGAGGGCACCACTGGATTTTCGTCGCATCAGTTCTAACTTTAACCCCAAGCGCTTACACCCCATTACTAAAACCGTGAAACCCCACCGAGGCACCGATTATGCAGCCTCTCGAGGGACTCCTGTCTGGGCCGCCGGTGATGGGCGTGTCATCACCTCCACCTACAACCGAGCTAGCGGTAACTACGTGGTCATTCAACACGGTAATAATATACAAACCAAATACCTTCATTTGAATAAGCGCTCCGTTAATGTAGGGCAGCGAGTGCGACAAAGGCAAACCATCGGCACTGTCGGCTCCACAGGCTATTCCACAGCTCCTCACCTTCATTATGAATTTTTACTTAATGGCGTACACAGAAACCCGCGCACCATTTTAAACAAACTGCCAAAAGCAAAATCTATCCCCAGCAGCGAAACAGAACGTTTCCACCAACAAACCAAGCCTTTGCTAGCCTCATTAGAGCAATACCATCAGCAGGTTTTGCTGGCCAGTACTGCCCGGGCAGCCACACAGTGAAACAGCTGTTTGTCGGTTTAATGTCAGGCACAAGTGCCGATGGCATTGATGCGACTTTAGTGGAAATAACAGACACTGCATTACGCGTACTTGGCCACTTAGAAATTCCCTACAGCCCTCAGATGTACAGAGATACTCTGAGCCTCTGTCGTCCTGGTGACAATGAAATTGACCGAATGGGTAGGTTGGACCATCAAATAGGGCACGCTTTTGCTAACGCCGCAAAGCAGCTTTTAGTACAACACGGGCTTAACCCTTCTGAGGTTACCGCCATTGGAAGCCACGGCCAAACCGTACGTCATCGCCCGAACGCGAAAGAAGCTTTCACCTTACAAATTGGCGACCCTAATTTGATTGCAGAGATTACAGGGATCGATGTGGTTGCCGACTTTCGGCGCAGGGATATGGCTGCCGGTGGCCAAGGTGCCCCACTGGTACCCGCTTTCCATCGAGCGATGTTCTTTTCTGATAAGGAAAAGCGTGTCATCGCCAACATTGGTGGAATGGCCAATATCACAGACCTAACAACGTCGACAGTGCGCAGCGGTTTTGACACTGGCCCCGGCAACGTATTGATGGATGCGTGGATCAATAAAAATTTGGGTCAGCCTTTCGACCGAGACGGCCAGTGGGCCAATGGTGGACAAATCATTCCCTCACTACTGGACGAGATGCTACAGCACCCATTTTTTAAAGCGCCGCCCCCCAAAAGCACGGGGCGAGAAGAGTTTCATCAGCAGTGGCTAAATACGCTTCTTACACATCATTCCGCTAAGGCGCAAGACGTGCAAGCCACCTTGTTAGAGTTAACCTGCCAAAGCTTAATGAAGAGTATCAATCAACACGTAGAGGGTTTTGACGCACTGTACGTGTGCGGTGGTGGCGCGTTTAATGATGCGCTGATGACGAGGCTTAACAAGCTCAGTCAAGGGCGAGCACAGTCAACCGCAGCCTTAAATGTTTTACCACACCAAGTGGAAGGCGCGGCCTTTGCTTGGCTCGCACATCAGACTCTAAATCGGAAAGCAGGGAATTTACCCGTCGCTACAGGGGCTCGGCATTCTGTAATACTGGGCGGTATTTACCCTGCAGGCTAGACCTTAATATACAAAGAAAGATACCGCCAAAAAAAGGAAGGGGGGCGCGACGTAAAACCCAAGTCTCGGGCTAAACGGAAAATGAAGACCCACAGCCACAAGTAGAGCTTGCATTCGGGTTCTGGATCACGAACTTAGAGCCTTGCAAGCCCTCTTCATAATCCACCTGAGAACCCGCAATAAAAGGATAGCTCATAGAATCTACCACTACAGCAATGCCGTCTTTCTCTACCACGGCATCATCTTCTGCCACTAGCTCATCAAACGTAAACCCGTATTGAAAGCCTGAACACCCTCCTCCAGTCACGAAGACTCTGAGCTTCAAATCCTCATTGGCTTCTTCTTCAATCAAAGATCTGACTTTATTGATCGCGTTATCGGTGATCAATACCATTTGAGGGGTAATAACTTCTGGGGAATTCATGGTTTACTCCAATGTTGCAAACGAACAGGGGCTCGCCCCTGTTTTAGCAGGATTGGGATTATTCTTTACCCGACCAAAACAGTCAAGTATTACCTGCAGTGGCCAACGTCTCGGTTACACCTGCTTTGGCTTTGGTTTTTATCGGCTCGGCTTTACTGGTTGCGACCTTGGATTCATTGCTGCCATCAAAAACAAGACTGCCATTCACTTGCGCGCCTTTCACCATTTCAATCATGTTGTAATGGACGTTGCCGGCAACTGAAGCTTTTGCTGCTAGCTCAATGTGCTTGGATGAAAAAACATCCCCTTTAACAGAGCCATTGATCACAATGGTAGGAGCGTTGATTTCACCTTCTACAAAACCCTTTTCCATGACTCGCACGCGCGCATCAGAGCCTGCTTCAGCAAAAATATTACCCTTTACACGGCCCTCAATTTCTAAGTTGCCTTTAAAATGAATGTCTCCAACCAGCTCGGTGGACAAAGATATCAACGTTGTACTTCCTGCTGCAAATGCCATAGCTTTCTCTTTTTTGCCCCACATGTGCCTTAATTCTCCTGTACCAGCCACCCGAATTTTTTCTCGACCACCACTTTATCAGTACCCGAGGTTTGAGCCACCAATTCAATTCGAATTGGCTCGAAGTTTTCCGGCAAAGTGAGAACGCCCTCAATTGTCTGGAAATATTTGAATCGCAACTTAATGTTCTTATAGCTGACATTATCCGAGATGTCCTTCAGATGTAATGTCATTAGCTTGTCGTCTTGCTGTCCAACGACTGTAAAGGTTAGGTTACCATTCAGAGTATCATGCCTTGTCGCCAGCTGTTGGACTACCAGTTTGTAATTGTATTGCCGGGGGACCCCCCGCGAAATAACATTCAAAGAGCCGATGGTCAATCCACGATCATTACTGGTCGGCGACATTAAACCGCGATAGAAGCCAATGTCTTCTTGCAAGGCCGCGATTTGGCCTTTAAGTTCAACCACTTCTGTTTTAACGCCTTCACTGGCCTTACGGTCCACTTGTGAACCCAGTTTCAGGTTCGCAACTTCTTGCCGTAAATTGTTCAATTCCAGTGACTTATCCTGCACATCAATGCGCAACTGGTCCCGTTCTGCAACAGCATTTGCTTGCGATGAAGCGCCTTCTTGCTTTCCGAGCCAGAAGCTTCCCACGACTAAGGCCGCCATCAGCAACAGGACCACCGTGACGAAAGTAATCTTACGCCAAGGACGATAAGGCGCAACGATTAGGCGATACTGCTCGCTACCTTTCACCGCCGTCATAGCGCCCCCCAAAACATTCGAGTTTATGATTCAAGCTTATTATCTCGTCACCTAAAATTGACTCACCATTGAAAGTGAAGACGTAAATGCAAATAGCAATTAAGGCATCAAGGCTACTTGGGTTAACCCTGCCGTCTCATCAAAGCCAAACATGATATTCATGTTTTGAATCGCCTGACCAGAAGAGCCTCGTGTCAGGTTATCAATAACGGACAACACCACGACCTTGCCTCGCTCTTGGGGCTCAAAAACTGCGAGGCGACAGACATTAGAACCTTTGACACTGCGGGTCTCTGGGTGACTGCCTGCAGGCATCACATCGACGAACGGCTCATTGGCATAACGTTCCTCAAACAATGTTTGTAAGTCTGCTGCGCTGCCCTTTCCTTTTAGGTTAGCGTATAGCGTCGCATGAATCCCGCGAACCATAGGGATTAAATGTGGAACAAACGTCACGTTTACTTCACCGTTCCCTTTGGGCAGCAGTTCGTTGAGCGTTTGCTCGATCTCTGGCAGGTGCCGGTGGCCACCGCAGCCATACGCTTTAAAGTTTTCACCCGTTTCGGCCAGCAGCATAGGAATTTTAGCCTGACGACCCGCGCCGCTGGCACCAGATGCAGCGCTAGCAATCAAATCGGTTGCATCCACCAAGCCTTTTTCGACCAAGGGAAGAAACCCCAGCTCGATCGCTGTTGGATAACAGCCAGGACACGCGACCAATTGCGCTTTAGCGATAGCTTCGCGATTGATCTCTGGTAAACCGTATACTGCAAGCGGCAGCAAATCGGGGCAGGCATGCGCTTGATCGTACCAGTCAGACCACAATTTAGCGTCTTGCAGGCGAAAGTCCGCGGACAGATCAATAACACGCACGCCACGAGAGATGAGCTCTGGCATCATATCTTGGGCCACACCGTGGGGCGTCGCAAAAAAGACCACGTCACAGCTAGCCAATACCTGCACATCTGGCGCACTGAACGTCAGTGTTAGAAAGCCACGTAGACTGTGGTAAAGATCAGCTACCGGCAAACCTGCTTCCG
This sequence comes from Pseudomaricurvus sp., assembly GCA_965656525.1. Taxonomy (GTDB): domain Bacteria; phylum Pseudomonadota; class Gammaproteobacteria; order Pseudomonadales; family Cellvibrionaceae; genus Pseudomaricurvus. The sequence goes on from CBFHKY010000011.1 coordinate 6,648, forward strand.
CACGCGACGTGATCACTTTCACCTCAGCATGAGGATGATCGATCAGTAAGCGTAACAACTCGACACCGGTATACCCCGTGCCCCCGACAATACCTACCTGAATTTTGCTCACTCTTTCAAACCTCTGCGCGCGCTGTTCATCACCAATTTGCCCCACTTGCCTTTTATGACCAAAATATAATCACTAAGCACAACATGGGCTTCTGCAAATCAGACATTAAAGACCAGCTAGTGTATAACAATGTCAAACAGAAGCAATGTCATCCACCCCAATCCGACTACCCTATGCCTACTCCGACACCTGACATCCAGCCTTCCCGCCGCAAGCCTTCGCTGCGTCAAAAGACTCAGCTGTTTCTCGATCAGCTGCAGCATCAACTGGCGCATTTAGACGCATTGCCGCAACTGACGCTGCTGGGTTTACTTGCCGGGTTAGCCGCTGCAGGTCTAGTGGTTGCTTTTCGTTTAGCGGTTGATGTGCCATTAGAACTCGTGCTTGACGGGAGTGCCGAACACTTCGAGCAACTGCCACGCGTTTGGCACTTTTTTTTACCCGTTATTGGTGGCGTAGTACTGGCAGCACTAATGCACTGCACCCCCAAAGAAGGGCGCTCTGTCAGTGTAGGACACGTATTAGAGCGCTTGCAAAATCACCACGGCCGTTTACCACTGCGAAACTGGATAATACAGTTCGTAGGGGGCGTACTGGCCTTACTGAGTGGCCAATCGATGGGGCGAGAAGGCCCCGCCGTACACTTAGGTGCGGGTGCTGCCAGCCAACTGGGGCAGCGACTGCACCTGCCCAACAATTGCCAAAGAACCTTAGTTGGCTGCGGGGTGGCGGCAGCCATTTCAGCATCGTTTAATACCCCGATGGCCGGCGTGATCTTTTCGATGGAGGTGATATTAATGGAGTACACCATCGCGGGGTTTATCCCTGTGATGATGGCGTCGGTTACTGGCGCAGTTATAGGAAGGCTCGTGTTTGGTGATGACCCAGCATTTATCGTACCCAATGTCAGTATGAACAACCTTTGGGAATTGCTTTGGATCGCCTTATCGGGTCTGATTGTAGCGTTATTCGCAGCTATTTTTATTCGCCTGCAATTATGGTTCAACAAACAACAGCGGCACCCCGTTGGGCTGCGAATGATCGTAGCCGGTCTTATTACCGGCATTTTGGCACTAGGCTTCCCAGAAATTTTAGGCGTTGGTTACGACACTATTGAAGCCGCCATGATGGGCGAAATAGGCCTGC
>CBFHKY010000011.1:8003-17776 GCA_965656525.1 Pseudomaricurvus sp.
CGCCAAGATCATTGCGACTGCTGCGAGCGGTGGTTTGGGTGTACCTGGAGGCGTCATAGGCCCAACCCTGTTTGTGGGAGCCGCACTTGGTAGCTTGCTGGGATTTGTCATTCACAGTATAGCGCCCGACGCCGGCAGTGACGCTGGATTTTACGTGCTCCTTGGCATGGGTGCTATGATGGCCGCGGTGATCAACGCGCCCCTTGCCGCACTGATTACTGTCTTTGAATTAACCCATAACCCCAACATCATATTCCCTACCATGTTGATCATTGTGGTCGCGGTGATTGCTACTCGTCAGCTCTTCCGCTGCGAAGGCTTGTTTATCGCGCAACTGGAAAGCAATGGCTTTTCTTTATCTCTAGGCCCAATACAGCAAACGCTCAACCGCGTTGGTGTACGAAGCGTGATGGACACACAATTGCAACGTTGCTTCCACACGCAAACACTGGCTCAACTGCAACAGCGTCTTGAACAGAAGCCTAAATGGTTGGTGCTGGATCACCCTGACGGTGAGAAGTACCTGTTACCCGCCACAGACGCCTTAGCCTACCTTGAAGCTAGCTCTCAAGAAGAGTCGATATCAGAAAAAGACTTAATTGATCTCTTGGAAATACCTGGCCGCATGGGGCTACTCAAACCCATCGATCACCAAGCCAGCCTACTGGAAGCATTCCACCAGTTCAGCAACCATAAGGCAGATGCGTTGTATGTGATTCGCCCCACCACCCCGTGGCTTCACCCAGTCATTGGAATTATTACAGAAAGTCACGTTAACGAGCACTATCAGTTATGATGACTTTGCGTTATTGCCTCTTCAATTTCTTTACATAGGGTGCCGTTCACATGTTGTGGCTCAAATCTTTTCACCTGATATTTATGGTGTGCTGGTTCGCCGGAATCTTTTATTTGCCTCGTTTATTTGTCAACCATGCCATGACAACAAACGCTGCCGTGCGTGAGCAGCTTGGTCTAATGGAGCGCAAGCTGTATCGTTTCATTACACCGTTTATGTTTCTTACCATAGGATTTGGCTTGGCCTTGGTGAGCCTAAATTCCAACTATTACCTGCAATCTGGTTGGTTTCACGCAAAGACACTGCTGGTTATTTTATTAGTTGGCTATCACTTTTATTGCGGTCACTGCATCACCCTACTGAAGCACGATCCGAGCGCTCGCAGCCACGTATTCTATCGAATATTTAATGAAGCTCCCGTGCTGGCGCTGTTCGCCATTATATTTCTTGTGGTTCTGAAGCCGGCCTTTTAAGGGGATAAGCGTCTTTGACAGGAAGAATTCCTAGGCCGTGCTAGACTCATACACACAGTGTTAAAAGTAGAGCAGCCCTGATGGAGACTGACAATAATTTGCCACCCGTTATATTGAGCCTGTCATCACACGATCCATCGGGCAGCTCCGGCATTCAAGCGGACATTGAGTCGGCCGTCAGCCTAGGCTGTCATTGTGCTGCCATCGTCACATCGCTCATTACCAAAGATACTCGTCAGACTCATGGCATTGTCCCCGTAGAGTCCTCCCTGATCATTGAGCAAGCCCGATCACTGCTCGAGGACATGCCCATTAAAGCCATCAAAGTTGGGTTTGTGGGCAGTGTTGCCAACGCTGAAGCCATTCACAGCATCCTGCGAGATTATCCTCACCTACCTGTTATCTTAGAGCCAACCAGTACTCTCTGTAACAATTACTTAGCGGATATGGACAGTATTCGCCTCGCTACCGACACACTATTGCTACCACTAGCCACTGTCGCTACCCCCGACCTGATTGAGGCTCACGACCTTGCCCCCCAGGGGGATACCATTGACGCCTGTGCCCATGAGATATTAGAGAGCGGATGCGAGTACCTGCTTATCAGTGGTGCTAAGCGCTCAAACAGTACTTATGAGAATCACCTTTACACCAAGCGCGGATTAATTCGAACACACACTTGGCCGCGCTTAAAAGTTCTGTCTTATGGCAGCGGGGCTACTCTGGCGGCTAGTATCGCGTGTTATTTTGCGCATGGCCTACAGCCAGAAGAAGCCATTGCCCTAGGGCAACGCTTTGCGTGGAATGCTCTATCGAAGAGCCGACGATTAGGAATGGGGCTACACATTCCTAATCGTCTTTTTTGGGCAAGCGACGACTCAGCAACGGCCCTTGAAAACCAGTCATAACCGCCCCTCTTCCTTGATCATAAACGTGTAACACCTCGCATTTTGCGAACGGCTTAGCGATAATGAAAGCTGCATAATTTACGTTTAAGGTTTACTCATGAGTCGTTCCACCGAATTGTTTCAGCAAGCCCAGCAACACATCCCAGGCGGGGTAAATTCTCCCGTACGAGCTTTCAAAGCTGTAGGCGGAACCCCTGTGTTTTTTGAGCGCGCAGAAGGTCCTTATCTGTATGATGCTGACAAGCAACGCTATGTGGATTATGTGCTGTCTTGGGGCCCTATGATTCTGGGCCATAACCATCCAGAAATTTTAGCCGCTGTGATCGAGAAAGCCCGTTCAGGCCTCAGCTTTGGTGCGCCTACCGCCATTGAGACCACATTGGCGGATACCGTTTGCAGCATCATGCCAGGTATGGATATGGTGCGGTTTGTGAATTCAGGCACAGAAGCGACTATGAGCGCCATCCGCCTAGCCAGGGGCTATACCGGCCGAGACAAGATCGTCAAATTTGAAGGCTGCTATCACGGGCATTCCGATTCATTGTTAGTCAAAGCCGGATCAGGCGCCCTCACATTGGGGGTTCCTAGCTCACCTGGGGTCCCTGCCTCCCTCGCCGACCACACGATTACACTCACCTACAACGACATTGAAGGTGTGGAATCTGCTTTTGCTGAAATCGGTGATCAGGTGGCGTGTATCATCGTAGAGCCTGTTGCCGGTAACATGAATTGCGTTCCGCCAATTCCTGGTTTTTTACAAAGCCTGCGCGAACAGTGCGATAAATACGGCGCTGTGCTCATCCTCGACGAGGTAATGACTGGATTCCGAGTCAGTGCTACCGGTGCGCAGGGTCACTATGGCGTAGAAGCAGACATCACCACCTTAGGCAAAATCATTGGTGGTGGCATGCCGGTGGGAGCTTTTGGCGGCAAGCAAGAAATCATGTCCTACATTGCGCCACTGGGTCCGGTGTATCAAGCTGGCACTCTGTCGGGCAACCCTGTGGCCATGGCTGCAGGCCTAAAAACATTGGAGCTGATTACAGAGTATCGTGACTTATATCCACTGCTCGCGAAAAAAACCAATCAGCTAGTCGAAGGGTTAAGAGCCAAGGCTGCCAAACATGGTATACCGTTAACCACGAATCATGTTGGCTCGATGTTTGGGTTTTTCTTTACCGAAGAGAACACCATTACTAATTACCAGCAAGTCATGGCCTGCAACACTGAACGTTTTAATCAGTTTTTTCATGGCATGCTGCTGCAGGGGGTTTATTTGGCGCCCGCAGCCTATGAAGCAGGTTTTGTCTCAATCGCTCACAGCGACGATGACATCGCCTTCACCTTAGAAGCCGCTGATAAAGTGATGGCAACACTCAAATAAGGCAGACTTTTATACGCTTGCGCGGCGAATTCAATCTCTTCGCAAGTGTACACAAGCTGGCCTTTAATGGAGAGAGCCACTCCATTCTGCAATTAAAGCTTGAATTTGTCTGACGGCTTCTCGTGGAGGCTCCACAATTTGATAGCCAGACCAGCATGTTGTGGAACCTTGATCGTGTCGCTCCCACAAACAGTCGGCTTGAATGGACAGAAAGTGTTGCCCTTTAAGTGGTGAAGGGAGCAATAATTGAAAGCGATAAATTCGATCCGTCACTACCGATGACTGCCCCACCAACATCATTCCTGCCTCATGGATATTCGCTAACTTGCCGACTACCGTTTTCGTGGACTCATCCACCACATCTACTGTAATGGTTAAACTGTGCCGAGTTTTACGACGTTGGTTGTCACTATTCATGAGCTACGGCTACCTGATTAGTCAAGCCAAGCCTTATAAGATGTGAGCTCGCAAAGATTCGATTAAGAATACAGTCGACATAAGGCTGACCGTTATACAACAGGATCTTTGTTTTTCCCGTCACTATCGATCGAGCCAATTCCAGTGCAGGTTTAATCACCACCGATTTACCGTTCTGATCCACCAAAATATAATGCTGAGTCTTCTCGTTAAAAAACGCTACTTTCATGCGTTTACCCGTGCTCAACTCTATCCAACTGCCAGTCCCTAGTTGACTGATTTCGGCAAGCGCTTGAGCTTCTTCGGGGCCGGGATGTTCAGAATCTTCAGGCCTACGCCACGCTTTTTTGGCAGCCAAGAATTCCAGTTTTTGCCGCATAGAAGCTGGAGCTGGAGCAACCTGCTGTCCCATTAGTGCCACACGCTGAAGGGCAACTAAAGCATCCAGCAGCTTTTGGCCTTTGTCGGAATCATACCCAATACTCTGCAAACCTTCGCTTAAACGCTCTAATAAATCAGTGTGCAGGTCTTGCTGAAACGCCCTTTCGGCTGGATTATCTTTAGGCTTTATACTCCACAAAACATCATCTGTGGTTTGCAGTACTTTGTTCCAAGCGTCCGACGTTTCGCTGTAACGCAATAACACAAACGCCATGTAATCCGACCAGGGCTGCAACAACAACAGCAACACCGCGGCTGGCAACGCCAAGTCATCAATCCGCTGGTGCACTTCTTGATTGATTCGCAGCTTCACTTCTAACAACTGCTCTTCACCCTGAATTTTTTCTAACGCACGCCCCTCTACGGCATTGTGGCTGTGGGAGATTTTTTGTACATGAGACGTAAGCTCATCAAGAAAGCCACCAAATACAGAAGTGTCATCAGTGAACTCTTCCAGTATCCGACCCACCATATCTTGCACCAGCTCTGTGATTGCATAGGCGCTGTTACCGTGGATATCCACCCAAAGAATAGAGGCTTCGGATAATTGATTCAGTAACGCTCTTGCGGGATGATCTGGCGACTCAAACAGTTTTCGATCAAGGTAGGCGACTTTTAGGTAAGGTACGTGCAAATAGCTCAGGAGTGCTTTAATAGCACTGGGAATCACGTCATCTTCCAGCAAGTGCTCAAACACCATCCCAGCAAGATCAAGAGGGTGAAAAGTGAGCGCATCAATGGCACCGCCCTGACCTGATGGAGCCTTAAACTGGCTCAATAGCTGATGATTATCGCGGAAGGCGTGCTGTGGCTTCAGCGCACTGGGTGAGCAACCAGCCACTTGGTGTCGGTAAGCGTCTAAAGCTCGTCGCTGTAAGCCTTCAAGCGCATCGTACAGCAGGCCTTTATGGGGGCTTTTCATGAATCATGCCCCCAGCCAGATAATGCTCTAGCATAGGGGGTCACCATAACGACTATTAAACAGGCGGTGCGGGCAACCATTTTTACTTAACTCGACATTAAATTTATGTTTATTCAACTCAGTATAGACAATTCGAGCCAACTTCCTCTTTAAATATAGTCGCGAATGGAAGGGCTGGCACGAAAGTCATCATGATTATACGCTGTTGATATCTTAATGTCGGCTTTATGCCTATCAAGGGCTGACGTTTAGTCGCCGTAATAACGCTTCTTCATCTTCGCAGCGCCCAACACATAAGCGCTCCGCTTGGCGAGCAAAGCGCTCTGCCTGACTCTGTTCCCCCAGTGCGGCGTGGGCTTCGGCCAGTAATCGATAAAAGCCACCAAAACGACGATCAATACGAAGCCCCTGTTCAGCGACGGCAATCGTTTGTTGCCATTGACGTTGCGCGAGCAAGCTCCTGCCCTCTGTCATCAGGCTATCTAAAACACTTTGACGAGCTGTGACTCCGGTACTGATTGGGGGTTCGTTCATCACCCCCTCTCCTGACGGCTGACGGTGTTCCTCAACCGTTGGCGCTTGCGGATGACTCACATCCCCTATTGGCGCCCGCCGAACAGAGCTTGACTCACAACCCACAAGCAAGCAAGCACCTAAAAAAACCATCCACAATTTTTGATTCAAAACCATTTTCTCATCCAGTGCCACACAGGGTTTTCAACCCAATCACAAGGCGCATGTTGCGTCGGTCGTACGCTTTTTAGAAAAGGCATGACTCGCGCCCCACGACAATTTTCACCGCTTAATTTTCCAGAAACTGGATCAATCCAAAGATAATCCACTTGATCGCTGGTATGTACGTCTAAACTCTCTGAAGACCAAGTTTGAAACAGTTCACCCCACACTCGCAGTGCTCCCGATGATCCGGTTAAAGGGGTCTGCTGATTATCATCGCGACCAACCCAAGTTATCGCTAAATGTTGACCACTAAAACCGGCAAACCAGCTGTCTCGCTGCCCATCCGACGTGCCCGTTTTACCGGCAACTGACATCCCTTGCGGTAATACTTGCGACAAGCGCTTACCGGTCCCCTCTCGAACAACCCCTTGCAACCCATATTGCAACAAAGCGACCGTATTGGCATCCAGTGACGAAGCCAGACTGATAGGGTAACGAGATAACGGCTTGCCACTGGCATCCTGCACCACTCGGATCGCGCGCAGAGGCATCACCACTCCATCATTGGCAATACTGTGGTACATTGCAGCCACTTCTTGCGGGGTCAACTCTAGCGTTCCCAACAACAATGAAGGCACAGCTTCTACAGGCTTGGTGACTCCCAACTGTTTCATAGTGCTCATCACTTTAGACAAGCCTATTGTCATTCCTAAACGCACAGTCGCCTGATTATAAGAATGCGTAAACGCTTCCATCAGCGTGACGTCACCGTGGGACTGGTGATCGAAATTAGCTGGCTGCCAGACTTCATTACCAGCGTCTTTCACACGAACAGGAGCGTCACTCACCAAGCTGGCCAAATGATACCCTTGCTGCAAAGCGGTGAGATAAACCGCCGGCTTTACCAAAGAACCAATGGGACGCGAAGCATCCAGCGCACGATTAAAACCGTAGAATTTCGGTTTGCGATCCCCCACGACTGCCAACACTTCACCGGTGCCAACTCCGGTGACAAACACCGCACCCTGCAAAACATTCGTAGACAATCCGTACTGTCGCTCCAATGCCGGCAAGGTATTCTGTAAAGACGCTTCAGCCCGGCGCTGAGCAGTTAATGACAGTGTGGTAAATACTTTGAGCCCTTCACTGCCCAGTACCTCATCACTGTACTCTTTGCGTAACTGGCGCTTAACCAAATCAATAAAGGCGGGGTATTCCTGCAGTGTACGCTGCGTGGCAGACACAATTCCCAGCGGTGCACGCTTGGCGGTATTCGTTTGCTCTGGAGTGAGCAAGCGCTGTTCTTGTAACACAGAAAGCACGACATTGCGCCGCGCAAGGGCGCGCTCTGGGTGACGCCAAGGATTATAAAAAGAAGCCCCCTTAACCAAACCTACCAACAGCGCTAATTGCTCAGGTTTCAGATCCTGCAAAGGTTTACCAAAATAATGTTTTGCGGCTAAACCAAAGCCATGTATCTGTCGCGGCCCACTTTGCCCCAAATACACTTCATTCATGTAGGCTTCTAAAATATCCGCTTTGCTGTAATGAATTTCCAACAACGCGGACATCAAGACTTCAGTCACCTTACGCGACAAGGTTCGGCTCTGGTCTAAAAAGAAGTTTTTCACCAGTTGCTGAGTCAGTGTACTGCCACCTTGTACCACTCGCCCAGACTGTAAGTTCACCAAAGCGGCCCGAGCAATAGACGGTAAAGACACCCCCCAATGCTGAGCAAAACTGCGATCCTCAACCGCAATCAAAGCTTCACCCAATAATGGCGGCACCTGTTGTAACTGAATCAATTCGCGATCTTCTTGCAACGATGGGTATACCCCACCAATCAACGCAGGCTCTAACTGCACAACCGTATCGCTACCCCCAGAAAGCACCGTTAATCCACTGACATAAGTGTTGCTTAACTGGAAGCGAATATGGCGAGCAGCAACTTGGCGCTGACCATCGGAAAATGCACGGACAAAGATCTCAACTTGATTGCCATTGTGACTCCACTGACCAACCCGCCTAACTGTCTTGACCGCTTGGTAGTTCAAAGCCTTCAGTTCAAAGCGTAAATCCTCTTGCGATAAAGCCTTACCCTCAAAAACCTCCAGAGGCTGGGCATACACTTTTGCTGGCAACGCCCATTTGCGGCCAGCAAATTGATCCCTCACCTGAAAGTCCAGCCATGCCACCCAGAAACCAGTCCCTAGCACACTTAACACCAGAATTATTTTTACTGTTGTGCGCCACAGAGTATGAGATGAGCTTGTCTGCGGGACATTTTTTTTAGCGCGAGAGCGCTTAGGAGGAGGTCTTTTTCTGGTCATGGCGCAAGTGTACTGACTCTTTGTGGGTAGACAAGGCATAATAGCCTTCGAGACATAGAACGCGCAGATGTTCACTAAGAACCCCAAAAGACAGGACACAAAATGAGCAATTATCACGTTTATGGCATTGGCAACGCGCTTGTGGACACCGAAATCGAAGTCAGCGATGAAGACTTACATCAACTAAATATTGATAAGGGCGTAATGACCCTAGTTGATGAACCTCGCCAAAAAGAGCTGATCGACCAGCTTGCGGATCACTTGGTCGCTTCTAAACGCGCCAGTGGCGGCTCTGCTGCCAATACTATCATCGCGGCCAGCTACTTTGGTGCCAATGCCTTCTACAGTGGCAAAGTAGCCAGTGATGATAACGGCGATTTCTATTTAGCAGACCTAGAAGCTGCAGGTGTTGATTATCACCGTCAACTGGAAAGAGAAGCGGGCGTGACCGGCAAGTGCCTGGTGATGATCACGCCAGACGCCGAGCGTACCATGAACTCCTATCTGGGTATCAGTGAGTCTCTGTCCAGCAGTGAACTGCACCCAGAAGCAATAGCCTGTTCAAAGTATGTGTATCTTGAGGGTTATCTTGTTTCCTCCGAAACCGGTCGTGCCGCCGCCATCAGCGCGCGTAAACACGCTGAACAAAAGGGTGTTAAAACCTCAATCAGCCTATCCGACCCCGCTATGGTGCAGTTTTTCCGCGATGGACTGAATGAAATGATCGGCAATGGCGTGGACTTGTTGTTTTGCAACGAAGGCGAGGCACTAGGCTTCACCGACACCCGTTCACTGGAAGACGCGGTTACAGCGCTGAAAAAAATTGCTAAAACTTTTGCGGTCACCTTAGGTGATAAAGGCGCACTGATCTTTGATGGCACTAATGAGCACCGTATCGAAAGTTTTCCAGTAACCGCCGTCGACACCAACGGCGCAGGCGATATGTTTGCGGGGGCTTTTCTGTATGGTATCACTCACGGGATGAGCTATGCACAAGCGGGACTATTGGCGAGCCGCTCTGCCGCTCAAGTGGTTAGCCAGTTTGGTCCTCGCTTACGCCCTGAGCAACACCAAGAGATCCTGCAAGCGCTAGCACTGGCTTAAGCCTTTCGTTGGAACAAGAGAGGGGCCGTCGCTCAAAAGCTCTGCCCCCAGCTTCGACAGACGGATACTCTTTACCTACTAAAGGAGAAGAGTATCCGCTTAGCATCCCATCATTACCCCTGAGACAAGAGCGACCTTAAATCAATAATGGCGGCATTGGCTCTAGAAATGTAAGACGCCATCACCAATGAGTGATTGGCTAACACACCAAATCCATCGCCATTCAAAATCACAGGGCTCAATATAGGCTCCTGAGTGGCTTCCAGCTCCCGAATAATCTGCTGCAAGCTCACGCCAGCGTTCTTTTGCGACAGCACATC
>CBFHKY010000011.1:17874-68490 GCA_965656525.1 Pseudomaricurvus sp.
CGGCAAAATCCACCTCAGCGGCCTTTAGAAAATGCAACAACGCCCAAGCACTGCCCCGAGCTTCGTAAAAAACATCATCGATTTCCAGCCACGGCGTTTTCACTTCGGACTCAACCGGTGCATAGGTGGATCGCGAAGCATTTTGCTCACCGGCCAAATCCGTATTCAAGCGACGCTGCCCCACACTGGCACTTAAACGCTGTGACAAGCTGCCCAAACGAGTTTCCACCGTTCGCAACCAGTAATGCAGGTTATCCGCACGCGCAAAGAATTGTGCGTTGTGTTGGTCTTCGTCCACCAAGCGCCCCAAATAGTCTTCCAATGCGCGCACGCCTTCACGATATTCAGACTCAGATGCGGGCACCACCCAACTGTTATGGTTAAAGTTAAAGCGCGATTCGGCTTTTGCAAGAGCGGAATCTTCTGTGGATTGCGACTGTGAACGACTGAACGATTCGCGCATGGCTTTGCTCAAATCTCGAGCTTGAATAAGCACGCCATATTCCCAGTTAGGAATATTATCCAGCCAAACCCCCGGCGGCATAATGTCGTTTGAAAGAAACCCGCCAGGCTTTTCCAGTAGCGTGTCCATAACGGTGACCAGCGTGGCCGTTGTGGCGACGCCCACAACGGGACGTCCGCTTTGCTCCCCAACCTGTAAACGATCGCGTACTGAAAAACTGTCCGGCGTTGAACTCCAAACAAAGCCCATAACCAACATAGCCAGAAAATACACGATGACCAGAATTAAAATCACGCGAGGGAGAACACCAGCACCCACGAAATCCTCTTTCCAATCCTGAAAGCGTTCGCGAATACCTTGTCCTAAGCCAGAGAGCTTTTTCATGTTGCGTCCTTTTAGAAAGCCTGACCTGCACACTAAGGGAGCAGGCTCAAACAAATCAATTAAAGTGTACGGAAAGGGCGTGGGATCTTTAGAAATCCAGCATCAGGCAGCCAATTGCTGCTCCATAAAAACGACCTCCAATGGAGGTAGAATAGCATGATCATCCAACAATGACGTCGCTACGAACCAACCTTCAAAGGCTTATTTCTGGAGCCATTAGAAAGATTGAGGTTCCGCAGGCATGCCCAACAAGTAACCTTGAGCACCATCAATACCCAAATCCAATAACGTTTGCCATTCCGAATCTTCTTCTACCCCTTCGGCAAATAAGCGTACATCACAACTGTGAGCAATTTGCAGTAAGGACTTCACAAAGAATTGGTTGTCTTTGTTGGATTGAATGTTGTGTACAAAGGAGCGATCTACCTTCAGGGCAAACAGCGGTAAGCTTTGTAAGTATGAGAACGCTTTTGACGCAATCCCAAAATGATCAAGCGACATATTCGCCCCTACGCTCTCTAGCAAACGGCCGAACTCTCTCACTCTTGGTTCGCTGACTGCTAACCCGTGCTCCGGCAACTCTAAAATCAACCGCTGAGCAAACAAGGGTCTTGCGGCCAGGAAAAGTTGCAGCCAAGCGCTAAAACTCGGGTCCAACATAGAACGAATAGAGATATTGACACACAGGTGCGGCCCGGTCAGATGACCGTATTTTTCCGCTAACAACTCCAGCATCAGCTGGTCAACTTCCACGGACATCGCAAAGCGTTCTGCCATTGGCAAAAAAACACCCGCATTTAATAAGGCGTCACCATCGCGCAAGCGACAGAGAACTTCGAGTTGCTCGATGGTTGTACCATCACGCTGAAACACGGGCTGCATGTAGAAACTAAATAATTTTTCATCGATCGCCGTACGCAATAGATGTTTCCATTCTTCAGCACTACGAGCACTGGTACCAAGATCTCGATACCAAAAAACGCCCGGCTGCCCTTTATGTTGCGCTTGCCGTAAAGCCAGATCAGCTCTTTCTAGCATTGAGCTGTCTTGGCTGAGCGCATCTTCGTATACCGCTCCAATATGAATCTGCAGTTCTTCTTCATTCTTAAACCAAGCCAACCCCTGAAGCTGCTGGAACAAGGTATTAATTAACTCGGAACTTTCCTCTATATCCAGCCAGGGCAAGAATGCACAGAGGTCAGCTCCACTGCGGCGCGCCAAGATAACTCCTTCCCCGTGGCCTAGGGTTCGTCTCATCACCTCGGCTACGTGCTTCAAACACAAGTCGCCCGATTTACGCCCCGCATTAACATTCAACTCAGCCAGGCCTTGTATCTGAAGCAACAGTAATACCGCGCTGCCACGCTTGTGCTCTGACTTCATGAAGCTCGCTAAACGGCTATCAAAGTCACGGCGATTGCCCAGTTCAGTCACAGAGTCGATACAAGCTTGTCGATGTAAAGACTCGGACAACTCAACCTGCTCTTGAAACATGGCTTGAATCTTTTTCACCATCCGGTTCATCGCCGTCACCATACGGCGCAACTCTGGGGTTTTCGGCAAAGGTTCCTGAATCGGAAACTCGCGACGACAAATGGCTTCCGCTTGATCTTCTACCTTACGCAGCGGCCGCAACATGAGCCGCAACCCCATACCGACCAAGCCATAACTTAATACCGCCGTGAAAAAGAATAACCACAACTGCTCACAAAAAATGCGCCACAGATCTCGATACGCAAAACCTGGGTGTGACACCACTGTAATTTCACCCAATCGCATCCAGCCAGAAACGACTTCTGACACACCACTGGGCTCGGGCAAATCGACGACCTTAACAAACCACTGCGGCACGCCTTCCACCTCAATAGGCAGCGCTTTATCAACCACAATGCTGCCATCATGACTACGATAAGTGATGTTACGGTAATAGCCGCGATCAAAAACCACATCAACGAACAGCCGAATTTGTGCCTGATCTTTATCCGCTGCCGAGTGAGACATGGTTAACCCCAAGGAGGTTGCCGTATCTTGAGCATGAACTTGAAGCTGCTCGTACAAATAACCTCTCGCTTTAATCACACTCACGAACATATTGCCCGCCATTAAGCACACAATCATAAAGGTAATGGCAAAGATCAGCTGTCTATATAGCGTCACAATAAAAACGTCCTGTCTTTGAGCCGAGTGGAACTCCGCTCAGATTAAACTCATTGAGCAGCATTGAAAGTGCCGCCCGTTTTATAGCGTAACTCAGGCTAGGGTGTGGCTGATTGCACGATGATGCTCGGTTGAGCCCCCAAACGAATATCCCCACGGATCCTGTAGCCTTCCGCCGCCTGTCGTAACTGCTGATAAAGCCAGCGCCCTTCGGCGTCGTCTCGCGCCGTGATGAGTAGCCTCTCACCACTGTCCTTCACACGCAAAGCCAACTGTTCAAGCACGGGTATGGCCGAAGCATCTCGTTGATTTAATGCTGTTACAGATAAAGAATAGCTGGAATTTGAGGTTGTTGCCGCTGCTCGTGCGAGCGAGCGAGCAATATCAACGTCTAACTCTTGTAAAAGCCCATTATCAGACTGAATCTGTGACGCCCGTGCAGCATAGGTTGCGGCCAAGTCCGGCTGGGAGTGCGCTAATGCTTCACGGGCCAACTCAACGTAGCGTACAACCACTTGCTGCAAGCCGGAGATCGCTTGCGCGTTATCAGTATCCATGAGTAAAACGGCGCGGAAACGATCCACGGCATTATCTTCCGCTGGTACAGTCAGCTGATCTTGAACCAAAGCGTATTCCGCCTGCACCAAAAGCTTTTTGATCAATTTTTGTTTGCGCTCAGCCTCACCTTCAAGCGTTTGGGTCGGTGCTGGCGCAACCGGTTTAGCAGAGGGCGGGGGCAACGCCACACAGCCGCAAAGGCCAACAAGCCCCAGTGCGACCAACATTACAGAAGTTTTCATGCAGTCCAGAACCTCCATTGTTACAATGCCTGAAACTCTGCCCGATATAAGGCATCAAAGCAACGTTAAACCCACTGCTAATACACCCAAATGCTAGGTCCTACGCCAATCCAAGCGGGTAAAGAAACAGTAAACATAAGATCATCTAAATGACATATGTATCTGGCCTCCACACCAGAGTAAGAGTGAAAATCACAGTTTCAGCAGCACACGCTGTTAATACTTTTCTAGGTACTTTTTAAAGCCTCTTTAGGAACTCGCTGCTCATGCATCGCCCGGTATTCGTTTTGTTGGCACTTTGGCTGTTCGCTCTGAACAGTAACGCTAATGTATTGGCTCTTTCAGCCCCTAAATCCAACACCTTTTCGGCATTGAGCCCGTCTCAAAGCCCCTCTAGCGCAGTCAATGTTCTCAGCTCTGGCAACACGGACTTTCTTCCCGTCACAGAAGCCTACCGCTTACACGCTGAATGGTCTGTCGACAAACCATCCACACTATTACTGCTCTGGGATATCGCTCCTGGCTATTACCTTTATCGTCATCAAGTCAGTGTCACTCTCGACGATGAAACTCTCTATATCGAGATGCCGCAAGGTAAAGAACACTATGATGAGTACTTGGAGCGAGAAATAGCCGTCTTCTATGACTCATTGCCCGTCACGGTGAATATCCCAAATTCGACAAAGAAGCCCTTTCAGCTGCAGGTGCGATCACAAGGCTGCGCCGATGCAGGCTTATGCTACCCGCCTCAGGTGGACTTGGTGAGTGTTGGCCAAGACCGTGCGTTAACGATAGACACTCCAGTAGCAGTGACACCGTCCTTTACGGTCGCGCAGCAAAGTTCGGCTAACACTCCCAATACCAGCTCATCGTCTTGGGCTTATTATCTATTTGCAATTATCAGCGCTCTGCTCGGCGGCGTGTTACTCAACTTAATGCCGTGCGTATTTCCGGTGCTGTCGTTAAAAGCGTTGAGTTTGGTGCGCGGCCAGGCCAAGCCTCATAGCCAACATCTCCACGGCTGGGCTTATACAGCAGGCACCGTGAGCACCTTTACGCTCATTGCCGCACTGTTATTGATATTGCGCGCATCTGGTCAAGCCATTGGCTGGGGCTTTCAGCTGCAAAATCCGGTGTTTGTCGCGCTGTTGGTGTATCTGTTTTTTATCATGGCACTCAATTTCTTGGGCTTTTGGCAACTCAGTGGGCGCTACAGCGATTTGGGCCAATCGCTCACTGAAGGTAATCACTATCGCCACTCTTTCTTTACAGGCGCATTGGCCACATTGGTCGCCAGCCCTTGTACCGCGCCGTTTATGGGCAGTGCGCTTGGTTATGCTGTCACTCAACCACCCGTTATTGCACTGAGTGTCTTCGCAGCACTGGGGTTCGGTATGGCCGCGCCTTATTTGCTGCTGACCTACCTTCCTGCTCTAAGCCGCAAGCTACCCAAGCCCGGCGCATGGATGGAGACCTTGAAACACTTCATGGCTTTTCCTTTATTGCTCACGGCCATTTGGCTGCTCTGGGTCGTGGGGCGACAAACCAGTGTTGACGGACTCGCACTGCTACTCAGTGGAGTGTTAAGTCTGACCATTGGTATTTGGTTGTGGCAACATCAGCCTCAGCGCGTCTGGCAAAAAATCGTTGCTCTGGCGCTGTTGCTTGCCGCGCTTTGGCCATTGCCTGCACTCAACACTCTGTCAACCTCAGCCTCAGGCCTGGCTAGCCAACAAGCTTCTTCGCGAGGCAATCAATGGCAACCGTTCACCCCTGCGCGACTGGATCAATTGCAGCGCAGCGGTACACCAGTGTTCGTCAATCTAACCGCAGATTGGTGCATTACCTGTCTGGCCAATGAAAAGATTGCTTTAAACACTGAGCGAACAGCCGCCGCGTTTCGGCAAGCTGGTGTTGTGTTACTCAAAGGCGATTGGACTCATTACAACCCCGAAATTACCGAGCTGCTGGCCCAGTTCAACCGCAACGGTGTACCGCTCTATCTGCTGTACTCAGGCAAAGCCAATGCTATGCCGCAGATTTTGCCGCAAATCCTGAGCGAAAAAACCGTTTTAGCGAGCCTACAAGAACTTAATCACGCACGTTAGCAGCGCGTTAATGAATTTTCTCTGCCTTTATGGCTAAAGTTCATCAATACGCTAAAGTTGACCACAAACCGGAGGCCTTCGCCCGCAAACGTCGAGAAACGTGCTGAAAGAACCGAAGAAAACCCTAGCCAAGACGGTGGAACGTCGGCCATCTTGCTGCCAAAATTCAACAACTTTACAAGTTGCGGCCTTTCTATGGACTCCCTCTTCAAATTGCGGCAGACTCGATAAAAAAGACACACACTTTTGTTGATCGGCAACAACCTCTTTCATTCACGAGACTTTCTTTCGACAAGAGCAGATCATACATTCATGTAAGTTCGGGACACTCCATGGCAAGCATACTGGTATTACACGGGCCTAACTTAAACCTGCTAGGCACTCGCGAGCCGGATATCTATGGCAGCACCACACTGGACGACATCAACACAGAGCTGACCCATCGCTGCCTGGCAACTGGCCACCACATACAATTTCTCCAAAGTAATGCGGAATACGAACTCATTGATCGTATTCACGATGCCAAACAAGAAGGCATTAACTTCATCATTATCAACCCAGCGGCGTTCACACACACCAGCGTTGCCATTCGCGACGCTCTGGCAGGGGTGGCCATTCCCTTCATTGAGGTGCACCTCTCCAACGTTCATACACGCGAGCCATTCCGCCAGCACTCATACTTTTCAGACCTTGCTCAAGGTGTGATTTGCGGCTTTGGTGCACACAGTTATTATTTAGCCTTAGACGCTGCGATAGATGCTATGACCACAACCTGATTTTTAATGCCCCACAAACCCCCTGCACGGTGGAATATTTATGGATATTAGAAAAATCAAAAAGTTGATAGAGCTGCTAGAGGAATCCGATATCAGCGAACTGGAGATCAAGGAAGGCGAAGAATCAGTTCGAATAACTCGTGGGGGTCAAACGTTTACTCCTAGCCCTGTAGCTCAGCCCCCTGCTGCTACCAGCTCACCACCCACAGCCCCACCAATGGCTCCCGAAGAACAAACACCAAGCCTGTCCGGTCATGTGGTGAAGTCGCCTATGGTTGGCACCTATTACGCCGCACCAAGCCCAGGCTCCCCTAACTTTATCGAAATTGGCCAGCACGTAAAGGTTGGCGATGTTATCTGCATCATAGAAGCGATGAAAATGATGAATCAGATCGAAGCTGACAAAGCGGGGGTGATAGAAGCGATTTTGGTAGACGATGGCGAGCCGGTTGAGTTTGATCAGCCTCTGATCACGATCGTTTAAGGATGACCGCCTACAGAGGGCATGGACATGTTTAAGAAAATTTTAATCGCCAACCGTGGCGAAATCGCGTTACGTGTGCTTCGCGCCTGTAAAGAAATGGGCATCAAAACCGTTGCGGTTCACTCTCAAATAGACCGCGACCTTATGCATGTAAGGCTCGCCGATGAGTCCGTTTGTATCGGTCCAAACGCATCCACCGAAAGTTACTTGAACATTCCACGACTGATCGCCGCGATGGAAATTACCGATGCCGAAGCCGTCCACCCAGGTTATGGATTTTTGGCTGAAAACGCGGCTTTTGCCGAACAAATTCAAAAGAGTGGCTTTACCTTTATAGGCCCCTCCTCTGCCGTTATTCAACTGATGGGGGATAAAGTATCGGCCATTGCCGCAATGAAAGAAGCTGGTGTCCCCACGGTTCCGGGCTCTAATGGACCACTGACAAACGACACCGAAGCCTGCTTGCAACATGGCCGCACCATTGGCTACCCCGTCATTATTAAAGCCGCCGCGGGTGGTGGTGGGCGCGGCATGCGTGTCGTGAATACAGAATCCGCACTCCTTAATTCCATCCGCATCACCAAAGCAGAAGCACTCGCGGGCTTTGGTGACGATACCGTCTACATGGAAAAATTTCTGCAAAACCCTCGACACGTAGAGGTTCAAGTGCTGTCCGACGGTCAGGGAAATGCCGTGCATTTCGGGGATAGAGACTGCTCCCTACAACGCCGTCATCAAAAAGTCTTGGAAGAAGCTCCTGCTCCAGGCATCGATCCCGCGGCACGAGAAAAGGTTCTTGAGGCGTGTATCAAAGCCTGCATCAAAATCGGTTATCGCGGCGCAGGAACTTTCGAGTTTCTGTATGAAAACGGTGGTTTCTACTTTATTGAGATGAACACTCGCATCCAAGTAGAACACCCAATTACGGAAATGATTTCCGGTTGCGACCTAATCAAAGAGCAAATTCGTGTTTGTTCCGGCGAGCCATTGTCTCTCAAACAAGAAGACATTCAGTTACGCGGCCACGCTTTTGAATGCCGGATTAACGCAGAAGACCCCAAGACATTTATGCCGTGCCCCGGAAAGGTAACCCAATTTCACGCTCCTGGGGGTTTAGGCGTTCGTGTAGATTCACACCTGTACAGCGGTTATACCGTACCAGCTAACTACGACTCTATGATTGCCAAGGTGATCACTCACGCCGATACTCGTGAAGAAGCTCTCGCTCGCATGCGCCACGCTCTCGATGAGCTGGTAATTGACGGCATTAGAACCAACATTCCCTTACAACAAGACCTCGTAAGAGATGCCGGGTTTGCTAAAGGTGGTGTGAACATTCATTACTTAGAGAAAAAACTGGGGCTGTAACACGCCCCTTCACTATAGCGGCGGCGTACCTTTTACCCTTGAGGTATGCCAGTCAACATTGACCCGTGTCAGATAAAAGCGCTTCTCAGACATAACGCCCTTGATTTACATCCTTGCCTGCATGACGATTTATCTTAAACTGAATAGACTTACCCACTTAACAATCTATAAACTGATAAATTGCTCACAATAACGACACCTAGAGCGCATATAGTCACTGTGACATAACGCATTCTATTGAGGTGGCACATTACGAATCAAGGAGAACACCTATGGTTGACGACGTTAATTACGGGCCACTGGCTGAATTAATTGGTACCTGGGAAGGCGACAACGGTATGGACATTTCTCCAGAACCTAATGGCTCTGAAGACAGCCCTTACGCCGAAACCATTGTTTACGATGCAGGCGGCTCACTGAAAAACGCCAAAACGCAGACCATCGCCATTGTTCCTTATTTACAAATTGTAAAACGTAAATCCAATGGTGAAATTTTCCATCATCAATCTGGCTACCTGTTATACGATGCCGCCGAAGATCTCGTGATGCAAAGTTTAGTCATTCCTCGCGGGGTGTGCTTGCTGGCGGGCGGAACGGGTAAAGTATCCGGTGACACCACCATCATCGAAGTAAACTCTACCGCCGGAAAGTTGGATTGGGGAATTTTGCAATCACCGTTTATGGAAAAAAACGCCAAGACCACAGCTTTCACCAATCGGATTGAGGTGAAAGGTGATGTAATGACCTACAAAGAATCTACTATGCTGGATATTTATGGCAAAACGTTTGATCATGGCGACAGCAACGTACTCAAGCGCATTAACTGAGTTAATGATCAACGGCTGACTCAAAGATGATACGGCTCGTTGATCAAAATTTTTCGCACCCACTTTATTGTAGGCCTCTTTTGATCATCGAACCCTCCCCTGCGCCCGCTCATAGAGCACACACCTACCGCTTACTGATACTTTTTACCTTGCTCTTGTTCAACAGCTTTTACGCCTGTAGTGACAGCATCTACAAGTGGACTGACGAACAAGGAAATGTTCACTATGGCGATGCCCCTTCTGCAGAATATTTCAGCGAAACGCTAGAGACGACAGCCAACACATATTCTGAAGTGACTCAGCCAAAATACCGCCAACAAAGTTTTTCTGAAACTCAACGGCCTGTTACGCTCTATGCCACTAGCTGGTGTGGTTACTGTAAAAAAGCACGGCAGTATTTCCAGCGCAACCATATTAAATATATTGAACATGATATTGAAAAAAGCCAACTCGCAAGAAGGCAGTTCGACACACTTGGCGGACAAGGCGTCCCCTTGATTGTGATGGGAGATAAAAAAATGAGTGGCTTTAGTGCGTTAAACTTCGAACAATTGTATTTTTCTAAGCCTTAGACCACGCTTATATGACTCGCTCCCTCTCTGTATGAGCGTGTAAATAATCACGTAAAAAGGTCATGTAAAAAGACCATATAAAAAAGAGCCTGCTGAAACACTCTGACTCATAAGTAGGCATCTCTGACTAACCCCCACCTAGAGATAACCAAAAGACGTGCGAACACAGTACTGTGCTTTTTAATGACTATCGTTGGTTATAGCGGCCCACAAAAAATCACACTTATTGCAAACACACCACTACAGCAGCATGATAAGAGCGCCATGTAATCGGAATGACATAAGACCGTAACTCTTGTGGCAAATGGATAGTTGAGGGGGCACCAGAGACCACGACCGGAACAGAAATCATAAAATCTTTTCCCAACTCACTGCGGGCATTGCCCGATAGTGTGTTGGCAACCTCACCCACCAAGTCCACCATGTTTGCCTCAGAGGTGTCGGGCTCACCTAAACTCAAGATCAAGTGCTTTAGCATCGCTTTAGGTGCTGTAAAATACACACAACCCTTATTTGCACCAGAAATGCCAATAATACCCGTAAAATCCATCGCCTCTGGTTTAGCATTAGACGTTAAATAAGGCGACCCAATCCGCAAATCGTTTTCTTTTGTCAAATTGAAGTAGCGTTTGACTCCATCAATAAAAACTTGCATATTTTCTTCAAACATAAAGGTGGTCCGTCAATTCTTCTAAGGCTTGCCTTAAATCTTCTTCACTGAATGGCTTCAACAAGAAACCGTTAGCACCTTTTTCTAAAGCTTCGATACCTGTAGCCTCATCAGACAAAGCCGACACCACTAAAATCAAAACCTCTGGGTTCAGGGCAACCAACGCTTCGATACAAGCTATGCCGTCCATTTCTGGCATGGTCAAATCCATGGTAACCACATCGGGTACAAACTGCTTATATTTTTCTACGGCATCTTTACCGCTTGAGGCAATAGCCACCACTTCAAAGCGGCTGTTGTCGTTGGCACGTTGAATCTTTGAGCGGATGATATTTGAATCATCCACGACCATCAGTTTTAACATAACCACCTCTTAAGCTGCTTCGCGCAGCACTTGAAACGTTTCGGGTAAAGTAATCAAGAAGGTGCTGCCTTGGCCTTTGCGAGAGCTGATGGTGATTTTCCCACCAATGCTTTTCACCATTTCTCGCAAGGCATGCAAACCGACACCTCGACCAGCGTCTTCATCCACATCGGACTTGGTAGAAAAGTCTGGATGAAAAATGAGCGCCGTTATTTGTCGGCCATCCATCTGATCTAATTCAACCTCTGTAAATAAGCCTTTTTCAAGGGCAACCTGACGAATCTTCTCAACATTCACACCTTCGCCATCGTCTTCAACACTGAGCTGAAACTCACCATTGCGACGTTTCACTAAATGAATAACCACTTGTCCTGTTTCTGATTTCTGTGAGGCTATTCGATCGTCAGTAGGTTCAATACCGTGACTTACCGCATTGCGAACCAACTGAATAACCATGGTGTTGAGTACACTGAAAGAATTACCGCTAAGATCATGATCATTAAAGCCCGAGCACACCAACTCGACTGACTTAGCTTGCCGCTGCGCGGCTCTCTCGGCCAAATCAGCTACGTGTGCCATAGAGACGATTTTCTTCTCTGATTCTTTGCCTTTACCTGCCGCCGTCAAGCTAACACCCGACATTTTTTCAACCAACCGATGCGTGCCTTCTGTCTGCTGAATCAAGCGTTCCAACTGAACCGCCAATGACAAAAAGTCGTTACCCGAAAGCTCTGAGCGGTTGCTTAATTCTGTTAACTGGCTTTCAAAGGTATGAGCTAAATCCACAAACTGCGTCAGATCTAATGATGAAGCTTCTCCTTTGTAGTTATGAATAAAGCTGTAAATTTTGTTCAACTTTTCACGGTACTGCGCTGTTGTTTTAACTTGCGACTTCAATAAAAGGTTAATTTGGTTGAATGTCGACTGACTATTATTCAAAAACATTTTTAGCATGTCGCTATTGCTATTAACAATCACCGACAGCATTTCCAACTGTTCTTGCCCCTGCAATCGAGCTATATCCAATTCTTTCGCCAGCTGTACTTGTCGCGATATATCCATAACGGTCACAAGCACGTGTACAATCTGATTATCTTGTACGACTCGCGAGAAGGTGAAACTTAAATGTTTGCTGGTGTAGGAGCCATCAACACTAGGAATATGGGCGTCCACTTGACGCAATGGATTAAGATCAACCAACAGCTTTTGTTTTTTGCGTGGATCAAACAATAATCGAACATAACTTTGGGTGGTAGCGAGATCTTTTTCTGAAACGATATTCTTTAGATAATCTGACAACAACTCATCGTGCGAATGATCTCGACCAAAAATTCGGGATAATTCACCCGAGCTTTGATCGCCGATACGAAAGTCCTTGTCCAATAAAAACAAGCCTTCGTTAACTGTGTCCAGAATTTCACGTGTTTGCTTCTGAGCGGCTTCTATTTTTTCATCGGATTCACGCAACTGTCTTAAGAAGTGGAACATAATGATGAAAAAATTAATCACAGCCAGTGTAATACCCACCGTTTGAATCCAGCGTAAGCGCGTTGCTTTTGAGCTGGCCACACTTTCTAGATCAATGGTGAGCTGGTTCATCAACGTCAACAGTGCCAAGTTGTTTTCACGACCGTAAGCTATGGCGTCGTCGAGTTGTGCAGAAAACTCGACCAAGTCGGTTTTGTCTGTCGCCATTAGCTGGTTCAATTGGCTGTAGAAAGGCTGCCAGATCACTTTGGCCTCTCTTACGGCAACGATGCTTGCAGGAGACTGCACTGGCTCTAGCGTAACTGGCGTACCTGATGCGCCGCTCGTTGCACCGCCCACATCAAAAGCTTGTAAGGTGGTATCAAACAAGTTCATCGTGAACTGTAACTCGTCCATGGAGGCATCTATTTCACCGACCGCCTCCCCCTGAGCCTTCGTATCCAATAACGCTTTCATCATCCGTTGCGACAACATCCGTTGGCGGCCGGCAATGTTCACACCTTCCGCATCCGCTGAAATTTCAAATGAAATATAAAAATTCATCATCAATACAGAAGCGTCCAGCAGCAGAAACAGCGCAATTGAGACAATAATTCCTTTGTACTTCCCAAAATCAAACTTCATATCGAAAACCTTCCTTCACAGACGCTAGAGCGGATTTGTCTTTTAGATACTGACTCCGGCTTTAATCATCTGCAGAGCAAGTAGTGTGCCCAAAAAAGAGTCGGTTGATTCAATACTGCAGATTTCCTGATGAATGCGCCCCGAAAAAATCACCAAATAAGCGCAGGCCAGATAAAGACAGTGCGCCCAGTGAACGACAAAAGAAAAAGTACGCCTTCAATATGAATCACCATTAACCCAAAAGGCACCAACATAAGACTTTAAAATATTTAAAAGATGCTTATTTATGGGCGAGACATTAAAAACGGCACCAAATTGAAACAGAAAGCCGAAGAGGGGAAGGAGTAATAAAGGTAACTGAGTATTAGCCTGAAGAAATAGGCAATAGAATACGGAACATCACACCGGATAAGTCTTCTCGGTTTTGAGCAATCACTTGGCCACGATGGAACTCAGCTACCAGTTTAACGATGTGTAAACCGAGCCCTAGGTGTATTTTTTCTCCCGAATCGATATTCGCTTGGCTCTCTCGCAGTGACACTAAGGATTCAAACAGCTCGTCTTGCATGACCGTTGGCAATAAAGGGCCATCGTTGCTGACTCGAATTTCAAGCCCCTTGGCATAATGCAATAACTGCACACTAATCTCACCACCCAGAGGGCAATAATCCGCAGCGTTGTCGATCAGCTTATCCAGCATTTGTACCAGCAATTCAGGCGCCACTAACAATTTAATTGACGCTAGTGGTGGCGCAACAGACCAACGAATTTTATGCCCTGGCAACAGATCCTGATACGCGGCTGTCACACTGGCCAACATTGATGCCAGTGGAACTTCTTCGAGTTCAGCCTGACGAATGGCCTCCTCTATGCGACTGGCCGAACTCATCGCCGTTAATATCCCAGAGAGCCGCTCACTGCCTTGGAGTGCTCTTTGGGCAAAAACGTTAGCAGAGTCACTAAGAGGCTCTTGATCAAGGTTATCCAGCGAGGTTCGAATCACTGCTAATGGGGTGCGCAGCTCGTGAGAAAGCTTATTGGCCAATGTTTTCAAGTAATCGTTATAGTGCTTTAAGCGCACTAACATTTGATAATAATGTCGCGATAACTGGCCGACTTCATCCTGCACACTAGAAGGCTTAAACGGTATCTCAACCTGGCCTTTATCCCCCACTGCAGCAGAGACCTGATGACTGAGCGTCTTAATCCGCCACGACAGTACCGAAGCAAACGCCAGTAAGCCACCACCTGCAATCAACACCGCCAGCAGCGTGTATAACAGCAATCGATAAAATGCTGTATGCGTAAGAGCCAGCATTTGATCACTGCTTTGTGCAGCCAAGACCACACCTAATAGCTCGCCTTGATCATTGTGAACTGCGAGCGCTACACGTCCTACTGGGCGACCTTGGTGTTCATACCAAGCGGCACCGCTGCCAAACGCTTCGGCACGCTGAACCTCTGGGCTACGAATAAAACCGGAGACGCCCTTCTGAGACAAATTTGGCATCTGCGCTTCTTTTAATAACCACCGATACAAACGCGCTTGCCACGCAGGCAAGTCGGATGCGACGTCAGCCGACCCCGCCAAGCCGCCAGCTTCCATAACCAACCCTGAATTTGGAGCCACCAATTGCAGTTGCAAGTCAGGCCTAGCAAAAATATCCACCGCGGCCTGCAAACGATCACTTCTCAGTAGCCAAAATGGCGGGGCATCGTCGGGCCCGATATTACCCAGCCATTCGGCAGGCTGGCTCTTTCGCGCTCGGCCCATTGGTTGGATGCGGCTATCCAAGGGGGTATTTCGATTTACCCAGGCCACCCCCAAATACTCGCTAACCAACGACTGAGGCAGGCGCAATTCGATTTGAAAACCGTTTGAATGTTCCTGCCAGACCCCTTGAAGGCGTGCTTCCTGTTGCGGGAAAGCCATATCAGCATCTTGATACACGGCGGTTAACAACCCTGGCGCACTGGCTGACAATACATAGTCGCGTAAGCGGCCATCCGCCAAACGGGTGCGCAAACGTAAATGATCCCCGCTGGCTAATGGGTCGAGCGAAGGGTTGTGATAAACAATGTGATGATCTGTAGTGGAAGCAAACAGCCACAGGTTCTGATCCCGCACGCCGAGCGATAAGCTCATGCGCGGTTCAGTGGTGGCCACCGTTTGATGGTCAATCGCGTCATAGCCGTTATTGTGCTCGTCCACGGTATGCTTTGCCGCAGTCGTTAGCGGAGGGTAATGTCTTGGGCTTTTGTGCCAATAGCGCCATTCATCTTCATAACCGTCTAGCAGGGGGTCTACCACTAATGGCTGCGCATACAAGGAGCGACTGCTGTCGGCTCGCCAGCGAGGCTGTGCCAGCTCTTCCAGCAGCGTTTGCTCACTGGCCAAGCGACTGACTACCGCCTGAGCCGTTGCTTTCAACGACTGCAACTGACCAAAACGCATGGCAGCATCCATTTCCTGTACGTACTGATACCCCGCCCAAGGCAGACAAAGAGTCAGTAGACTCACCAGCAATAATTGACGACGAAGGTTCATAGAGCAGCAGTTTTCAGAGCAAAGAGGGTTTTAATACCACAAATGTATCACCAGAACGCACCAGTGTTTGTGTACTGGCCACTAAGATGCGTGAAGCCAGCGATAGCCCATGCCATACACCGTTTCAACAGACTCAAACGCAGGATCAATACGCATGAATTTTTTGCGAATGCGTTTGATGTGCGAGGTGATGGTGTTGTCATCCAGCACCACATTCGCCGCATCCATCAGTTGCTGGCGATTTTTGACGTGTCCAGGGTGACGCGCCAAAGCGTGTACAACCCACAATTCCGTGACCGTCAGATCAACACGAACCTCATTCCAATGTGCGCTCATACGATCCATATTGAGTAACAATGGCCCGCGCTGCAAACACTCTTCCGTCTTGGGGCCAGACCGATTCAAGAGCGCATCAACACGCCGAAATAAAGCGACGATACGCGCCAGCATGTGTGGCTGGCTAATGTCTTTGGTGAGGTAATCATCAGCCCCCAAACGCAAACCAGACACTACGTCAAAATCGCTATCCCGTGCTGTAAGAAAAATAATCGGTAACTCCGGCGCCATTGCACGCAGGTCGCGGCACAAATCAAAACCACCTTCCACATCATCACCTAAGCCAACATCAATAATGGCTAGATCGGGTAGCTGATCGCGAAACGCCGCCATCGCTGGTGCCCGAGCGGAATACAAGGACACGTCGTACCCCTGTCGCATCAGCGCATCGCGATAATTTTCCGCAATGGCCAATTCATCTTCCACAACTGCGATATGTCGTCCCATGTATTTATTCCTCGATATCGATGCCGCATTGTAACGGATTAAAAATGCCGCGCGCGGCACTTGCCATAATTCATCACAATTGATCAGCCCACCACCACAGTTGCGTCCATCAAGCGACGATTTTGACCTGTTCAATAACCTCACTATTGAGGAGAACCGCTATGTGCTTTGATTCACCCCGTATCCCTAAACACCAAATTCTGTCAGACAACCCTTACGCCAGTGGTGGACCATACCGACAAAAAACACTGTGGAAGCGTCGCTTGTGGTTAGGTGGGTTAATGCTCGCCAGCCTTATCATCGCCTCGATCTGGCTGGCTGAACACAGCCGCGCCGATGAAACAACCGCTCAAGGGTCTGGCCAATTGCTGCTCACCACGACCGACGGGGTCAATAAAAGTGCCCTGATCCTAAAGACAGAAGCTGAGTTGACCATTCAAGGTATG
Organism: Pseudomaricurvus sp.; assembly: GCA_965656525.1. Lineage (GTDB taxonomy): Bacteria > Pseudomonadota > Gammaproteobacteria > Pseudomonadales > Cellvibrionaceae > Pseudomaricurvus. The sequence continues at coordinate 34,737 of CBFHKY010000011.1, forward strand.
GTGATACATACCACCTTTAAACAAAGCTTCAAGAACACCAGCGACACCCAATGGGCAGAGGGAGTATACGTATTCCCACTTCCGGATACCGCCGCCATCAGCAAGATGCGCATGCAGATTGGTGAGCGCGTGATTGAAGGTATCATAAAAGAAAAGGGGGCAGCCAAAACGCAATATGAAAAAGCCAAAGCCACGGGCAAAACCGTCAGCCTTGTAACCCAGCAACGTCCTAACCTGTTTACTCAAAAAGTGGCTAATATAGGCCCCGGTGAAACGGTGAGCATTACACTGGCCTATACCGATACCGCTCGTTACGACCAAGGGGTATTCAGCACTCGCCTGCCCACCACTTTAACGCCGCGCTATGTGCCGGGTACTGTCGCGCCTCAGGCCGGGCATGTCGATTCTCCTGACGATATGCCATTGCAAGACACGCCGTCCAACTACCGCGCGCCCGAAAAGACGGCGCTTTTATTGTCGCCTCAAAACAGCCCTTGGGGATGGGCTTTGCCCACGGATCAAGTGCCTGATGCGGATCAGATTACACCACCGCAAATGCCTTCCGGCATGCTAGCACAGACTCACCAGCTCTCTCTAAGCGTCAATTTACAGGCAGGCCTGCCCTTGCAGTCCATCACTAGCCCTTACCATGATCTGGTCGTAGAAAAGCACGGTGCCGAACATCGTATCCGAACTCGTCAACCTACGATTTCCATGGATCGTGATTTTGTCCTGCAGTGGCAACCCGTTTCAGGTCAAAACCCGCAAGCCGCTGTTTTTATAGAGAGCCAGCAAGCCCACGACTACGCCATGGTCATGTTACTGCCGCCACAGCCTTCTTCATCGACAACAGAATTCACCACAACTCTTCCGCGCGACAGCCTTTTTATCATTGATACATCGGGTTCTATGGGCGGCAATTCTATCCAGCAAGCGAAAAAAAGCCTGCTACTGGCATTGGACCGTTTGAAACCACAAGACCACTTTAATGTTATTGAATTCAACTCCCGCTATCGCAAGCTGTTTAGCAACTCCCTAGTGGCCACAGAAGAAACCGTGCGCCGCGCCAAAAGTTTTGTTCGCAGTTTAGAGGCTGGTGGTGGCACCGAAATGGCAGCCGCATTACAAGCGGCATTAAATACTCCAGAGATCGGTGACGACAGCGTCAGACAGATCGTTTTTATCACCGATGGTAGCGTCGGTAACGAAGCCGCGCTGTTTCAACTGATTCACCAGCAACTCCATAGCGCGCGTTTGTTTACCGTAGGCATTGGCTCTGCTCCCAACACCCACTTTATGCGCAAAGCTGCACATTTTGGTCGTGGGACTTTTACTCACATTGGCAGCACCGATGAAGTGGCACACAAGATGAACCAACTGTTTAACAAATTGGAAAGTCCACAACTGCACAACATCAACGTCCGCTGGCCCGACGGTTTAACCGTGGAACAAAATCCTCATCGAGTGCCGGATTTGTACCAAGGGGAACCCTTACTGATCAAGGCACGCTTAGATCGCTTACCCGCCACAGGCATACAGCTTGAGATTACAGGTCAAGCTCATTCTCATTCATCGTCACTCTCACCCAAGCAGCCACCCTCATCCAAGCAGTCGCCCACGTGGCATCAATCGCTTACTCTGCTGCCCAATACAAACCATCCGCAATCGGGTATTGCACAACTCTGGGCACGGCAACAAATCAGTGATCTATTGGATGAAAAAGCATTAGGCGCAAATGCTGACGCTATTCGTGCGCGAGTATTACCTCTCGCCTTGCGTCACCAATTACTGTCCCCTTACACAAGTTTTATTGCTGAAGACACAACGCCGCGACGCCCTACCAGCACAAACAATCATAGTGAGCAAAAGCAAACCCAAAATCTAAAAACAAAAACACTACACACACAGGCGGTAGGCAATCAAACACCTGTGGGGCAGGTACCATTGAATCTACCCAAAACCGCTACTACAGGCCCCTTGCACCTATTACTAGGCGCACTGTGTTTACTTGCGTTAGCCGCCTTATCTCTGCCCGCATTTTGGCGGCGTGGAGTACAACCATGAGCCCAGTAAACACCTTACGCAATAAACCCTTCAGAGTGTGGCTGTCGGCTATTTTATTGGGGTTCATGTTTTGGCAGTGGGGGCAAGCCAGTTGGATTTATATTAAAGCCACGTTGGCGCAGCACTTAATTCAGCAGGCATGGCAAAAAACACTGATCGAGCCAAACCGTATTCACAAACCCTGGCCGTGGGCCGACACATGGCCTGTTGCTCGCCTTCAGGTGCCGCACCTGAATCAGGATCTGTATGTGCTGAGCGGAATACAAGGTAACGCCTTAGCGTTTGGCCCAGGTTATCAAAATGTGTCTGCAAACCGTGAGGCATTGAATCCTCTTTCATCCACTCCTGCACCCAGTAACGAGGCCACACTGTTAATTGGTGGTCACCGCGATACGCACTTTCGTTTTCTACAACACTTACAAGCGGGGGATGCCGTTCATCTACAAGACAGCCAGAGCCGTTGGCACCACTACGAAGTAGAAGGGGCTAACGTTGTCGATAGTCGCCAACCCTATTTCGCCCCTGCGCAGCCACAGCTATTGTTGGTCACTTGCTACCCTTTTTCAGCCTTGACGTCTGGGCCGCAACGGTATGTGGTTAGCGCAACGCCTTGGCCTTTATTAAAAGTAACCAACGCCAATAAAAGCATTAGCCTGTAAAAAGCCTAAGTTTATGAGCATTGTTGAAGCAGGTTTTTTATTTTTTGCACCAATAAAAATCAAAGTAAAAACAGAGCAACATTATCTATTAAAAAATGTTCATATAGGCATGGTTTAATGACTCTGGTGACGATAGCCTAGAGACAGAATGATGTGCGGTAAAACCAGAATTTAGTAGACGACAAGGAGTATTCATTATGGGTCAGTACCGCCCTGCAAATTTCAGGATGACAGGTCTCGATGCTTTAGCCGAACTGGAATCCACGCCTTACGATCAATTACAACTGCCACACAGCACTTACCAATTGTTTTGTGAGCTAGCCGATACCTATGAAGATCGCACAGCGATGCAGTTTTTAGCTCAAGGCACTTTAGAAGAAGCGCCTTTTCGTTATAGCTATCGCGAGCTGCTGCAACGCATTACCCAAACAGCGAATGCTTTTTATGAACGTGGGGTTAACTCTACCGATACCGTCGGCATGCTGTTGCCCAACTTACCACAAACCGAGTTTGTCATCTGGGGGGGGGAAGCGGCCGGTATACTCAACCCCATAAACCCTTTGTTAGAAGTGGAGCACATTGCCTCGATTCTAAACGATACACAATGCTCGGTATTGGTGACTTTAGCGCCGTTCCCCGGCACCGATCTGTGGCAGAAAGCCTTAGAAATCCAACAGCAGGTACCCACCTTAAGTACGATCCTTACCGTGGATATGGCGGCTTTTTTACCTGAGTCTATTAAGCTGACTATCGAGGCTGACCGTGGTGATTACCTAACTGATAGCATTCTCGACTTCGATGACTTTATCGGAGCACAACCGAACGACACACTCATCAGTCAACGGTCTATTGAAGCAACCGATACAGCCTCTTACTTTCATACCGGCGGCACCACTGGCACCCCCAAGCTTGCCCCTCACACCCATGCCAATGAAGTCGCCTGTGCGTTTCAAATCAGCACGACTTGCGGCATGGACGAAAGCGATGTCATCCTGATTGGCTTACCGCTGTTTCATGTAAACGCAGTATTCACCAGCCTGTGTGCGTGGATGTGTGGTGGCGAGGTGTTATTGGCTGCACCACAGGGTTATCGCAACCCAACCATCATGCAAAACTTCTGGCCTCTGGTGGAGAAGTACCGGATCAGTATCTTCAGCGCAGTACCCACTATTCTGTCCGGGTTATTAAACAGCCCCACCGATGGACACGATCTATCATCACTTAAATTTGCCATATGTGGAGCGGCCCCTTTAGCCACACAGTTGGCTCGTCAGTTCGAAAGCAAAACCGGCTTAGTGTTAGTGGAAGGCTATGGGCAAACCGAAGGTACTTGCGCCAGTACACTGAACCCACGCTTCGGCGATCGGTTTGTCGGCTCGGTAGGTCTGCGACTGCCGTACATGGGCATTCGTATTGTCGAAGTGGATGAAAAAACCGGTATTGTCATCCGCGATTGCGATGTTAACGAGCCCGGAGTGATCGCCATCAACGGGCCGAATGTGTTCGACGGCTACAAACACGCCGAACAAAATAAAGGCCAATGGGTTGAGCCCGGCTGGTTTAATACCGGCGATTTAGGCCGCATGGATAGCCGAGGATACCTGTGGCTTACTGGCCGCAGCAAAGACTTGATCATTCGTGGTGGCCACAACATTGACCCACAAATGATTGAAGAGGCCCTATTCCAACACGCTGCTGTCGCCGATGCCGCTGCGGTAGGCAAGCCCGACGCTCGCGTTGGAGAAATGCCGGTGTGTTACGTACAACTGAAAGCCGATACGAAGATCACTGAAAACGACCTACTGGCTTTCTGTGCCGACCATATTCCTGAGCGAGCGGCTATTCCAAAACACATTCTATTTGTGGATGCCATGCCACTGACCGCCGTAGGTAAAATCTTTAAGCCCGAATTGCGCAATCGGATTACCGAACTCACCGTACGTGAAGAATTAAACAACCTGAATCTGAGTGACAAAAACTTCAGCATTGCAGTGGCCATCGATAAGAAGCGAGGCCAAGCCGTCACCGTGACACTCACAAACTCAGCCGATGTGGAACGCGTCACAGTGGCATTGGGACGTTACGCCTTCAAAAGTGAAGTCATTACTCCATAAACGCCACCACTTCGCCGCTTAATCATAGCGTTTATGGCGCGAACGTTGCCAAGACACAGGTGAGGTGCCACGACAGCTATAAACAAACACTGAAAGTCAAACGAGCATTGACGCCTTAGGTCAGTGCTCGATCAGAAACGTATGGGTTTGTTAAACGCTCCTGCCCAAAAGTAGATGTAGGGCCGTGACCGGGAATAAATTGCACATCATTCCCCAATGGCCATAGCTGCTCACGAATGGACGCGATCAGTGTATTCAAATCCCCTCGGGGGAAATCCGTACGCCCGATAGAGCCTTGAAACAGCACATCGCCGACGATGGCAACTTTACTGGGCTGATGAAAGAAGATCACATGGCCCGGTGTGTGACCGGGGCAAAAACGTACCTGTAAGGTTTCTTTGCCCACATGAACCTCTTCACCCCCCTCTAGCCAGCGGTTGGGCACAAATGCTTCTGAAGGGGGAAACCCCATTTGCTGAGATTGTGCAGGCAGTTGGTCAATCCAAAAAGCATCTTCTTTACCAGGCCCTTCAATGGGTAAATCGTACTGTTTGGCAAGAGTAGCCACCGCACCAACGTGATCTAGGTGACCGTGTGTGACCAGAATTTTCTCTAGCGACAACCCCTGCTCCACAATCACTTTTTCAATGCGTTCCCAATCACCACCGGGGTCAACAACAGCCGCGCGGAGCGTTTCTTCGCACCACATCAACGTACAGTTTTGCTGAAACGGGGTCACTGGGATAACTTGAAACTTCATTCGGGCGCCTCACTTTGGTTCTCGCTAAAACTGCTTGCGCAGATTTCAGCACATCAATAGGCGCTAAATATACCACAGTGCCTTGGTAGTCTCATGGGTTTGCCCTGCCGTCTTGATCGCCCCAACGATCAGCTACGCAACAAATACAACACCAACTGCAATACTGCCAGCAGCATCACTAATGGCATAATCCACCGCGCCAGCTTTTGAGTGGTTTCTGGATCTTTTGGTTGTCCGAATCGCCGTACCAACGGCACCATAATCAACAGCGCCAATAGCAGTAATCCAAGAATCTTCAACAGCGTCAAAACTTGTTCCTCATATCGATGTCTATAACCCACAGCAGCAAGTACGCTGCTGACACAATAACTCTACAGCAAACCATTTAAAGGATGATACTCATGAATCTATACAAAACTTTTGCCCCTGCGCTTTTCCTTGCAGCTCTACTGGCTGGTTGCAGCCAAGACTCATCCGATGCATCTTCCAATAATGACACTGCCGAAAAAACCTTAATGGAAAGCACTGAATCTTCCATGGAAGCGGCGAAAGAAAAAACCTTAGAAGCAACTGAAAAAGCCAAAGAGATGGCAAAAGACGCCGCCGAAGCCACCAAAGAAAGCTATAACAGCACCATGGACTCGGCTAAAGAAGCAGCCGCAGACGCTTCAGACTCTGCCGAAGAGACTCTAGAAGAATCGAAAGAAGCAATGAGCGAACAAAAAGAAGACATGAAAAAAGCTTGGGAAGACCTTAAGAAATAACACTAACGGCTTTCGCGTGATGGCACGCTTTATTGGCTGTGCCATCACGCCAGTGCTTATACTAATTGACTAATGTGAATACAGGCGTAACCCATACTGGGCAGCCAGCGGGTTGAGCGACATACCCACTGCCGCTTTCCTGTCCAGTCTGAGCTTGGTAATCCATCAGTGAATCGTACTTCATGCCATCGCGCTCGTATTTCCCGCAGCCCTTAAATTCATTCTGATAGCTCATCACCACACTGCTGACGTAACTGTCCAGTCGAGTAAAGAATTTAAAGGTCCCTTCTAGCGTGTTGCTGTAGATGCTGGTGCCTAGATTGTCCTGCCACACAGCAATACCGGCAGCATGACTACCAATAATATTATTAGAAATGGTGACATTGGTTGGCACTCCACCACCGCCAGCCCCATTCACCTCGATGCCATTACCACCATTGTAATAAATTCTGTTATTCGTAATCTCGACAGTATTGGCGCTATACCCAGCATCCACCCAAATACCAATCCCATGGGTCTGATTTGCCGCCACGGTGTTGTCAGTCACAACAACATTATCGCCTTCCATTCGGATACCCAAGTAAGCACTGCCAGTGATGGTGTTTTGCTCAATGTGATTTTCATCCCCCAGCACATACACACCATGATACCCAGCCGAGCTAGTACCGGTTGTGGTATGGCCGCTCCCGGCAATAGTATTACCTTGAACAAGGTGATCGTTACCACCTAGGAAAATGCCATTCCTTTCGCAGTCGATAATCTTATTATTCAAAAGACTAACGTCTTCCGTGGGGCCATCACTGGCCGTATGAGGCCTAAGGTGCAACCCGTCGCCGGTACAATTTATAAACGTTAGCCCATTGATCACAAGGTGAGAGTCGTCTTTATCTAAGTAAGCGCCGTGAGGGTAATCGGTGGGTTCAATCACTACCTCTTCGCCGGAGTAGTGTGTGATCGTCACCGGGTTACTACTGGCTCCGCCTTTAATGGGGTTGATGGCGTTATGATAGGTGCCCCCACGCATGATAATGTCATCGCCTGCTTGCGCAACACCGGTGGCATAACGTAGCGTCGCAAAAGGGCTGGCGATAGCTCCACCACCCGTGGTATCCAAGCCATCTGTTGCCACATAATAAGTAGCCGATAGCGCATGTGTACTGCCTAAAGAAACCAACAAGAACATTAATGCGATGTGCTTTTCTTTCATGTTTTCTCCTGAAAATGGTTCTTCCCTACTCGTACTGACGGCCAACCAATTGACTTGCTTAAAAACAGACATTACCACTGAATAACGACCAGTCAGTGACGTATCATCGAATTTTGTGAACTGCACACCCATATACAGAGTACACGCGCTCAAAAAGGCACTCCATTCATCATGACAATAATAAAATAACAGCGTGAAGGTGCTACTTAAGTTGACTGCAGTATGAGTGCCTTGCGAATACTTAAGCTTTGCAAACCGCCGAGTCTTTCATAATACTGGGCCAACAATTTTGACATTCACGCACCAACACTCACTGATCAAAAATAGTTTTACCCATGAGCTTACAGAAAACATTACAGTGGCTCGGCATACAAAGCCCCGCCACCCATGCCGAACAACTCACCGCAACACTGGGTGGCACACTCAGCCTGACCCTCGTCTCTTTCATCAGTTATCTTATGCTCGATGCTCAAGGCACTTTAGCGGTAGTGCCGTCTATGGGGGCTACCGCCGTCTTGCTGTTTGCTGTACCACACGGGCCTTTGTCGCAACCTTGGGCGCTATTTGCCGGACATCTTCTGTCGGCGGTAATCGGCGTAAGCTGTGCTCTATGGGTACCCAATACCGCGTTAGCGGCAGGCTTAGCCGTTGGCCTTGCCATTGGCGCTATGCATGTGTGTCGCTGCATACACCCGCCCGGTGGTGCAACAGCTCTGGCGGCCGTTATCGGCGGCGATGCTGTATCGCAGCTCGGCTACCTGTTTATCCTTACGCCCATTCTCCTGAACTGTGTGTTGATTTTTTCAGTCGCACTGATGTTTAATAATTTGTTTGCTTGGCGGCGTTATCCGATGGCGGCAATGCATTACAAACCATCCAATCGCCTTACCCTGCCCTTGCGCCCTGAACACTTTGAAAAAGCTCTTCAAGAAATGGATTCTGTCGTAGATGTGTCGACTACTCAGTTACAAGAGATTTATGAACAGGCCGAAAGCATTCGCCAACAGGATGTTCTCGCTGCTTTTGAATTTGAAGCTGGTGGCGTATACAGTAACAATCGTCCTGGCGCTGACTGGGCGATTCGTAAAATTATTGATTACGCCAGTCACCCCGACCCTCACAAAGCACTGATTATTTACCGAGTACTAGACGGCGCACAAAAAAATTCTACGGGGAGCTGTTCTCGTTCAGAGTTTGCTTCTTGGGCACAACAAAAGCTACAGCCAGCAAAACCTGCTGGCTCTTAATGCGAGCTTTGTTTAAACACACTTTTTATGGGTACCCTATTGACAACATCAGCAGCGACACCAAACCAACGAATCCGTGAGCTATTGAACAACCCAGACCAAGTGCGCCAACGGTTTGAAGCTCTCGGCTACATCTGTAACGACGCCATTGCCACCGCTGTATTTCTGGCGGCGCAACTGCAAAAACCCATTCTTATCGAAGGACCACCGGGTGTAGGTAAAACAGAATTGGCAAAGAAAACCGCTGAGTATTTATCCGCAGAACTGATTCGTTTGCAGTGTTACGAAGGTTTAGACGAAGCCAAAGCCCTGTATGAATGGAAGTACAGTAAACAGCTGCTTTATACCCAACTATTGAAAGAACAGCTTGGTGACGTACTAAAAGGTGCAAAAGGGTTGGATGAATCACTGGAACGCCTGCACCAGTACGGCGATATTTTTTACTCGGAACATTTTCTCGAAGCACGGCCATTGCTGCAGGCTTTACAGGCCGAAGATAATGCTGTGCTTTTGATTGATGAAATCGATAAATCGGATCAGGAATTTGAAGCATTTCTGTTGGAAATGCTCAGCGACTATCAAGTCTCTATTCCTGAAATAGGCACGGTTCGCGCACAATCCAGACCCATTGTTATTCTTACCAGTAACAACACACGTGAGCTGGGGGATGCATTGAAGCGCCGTTGTTTGCATCTGTACATCCCATTTCCAACGGCCGAGTTGGAGCAGAGAATCCTTGCATCTCAAGTACCCGAACTGAATCAGCGACTGCGCCATGAAGTTGTAGCGTTTGTGGAAAAACTCAGAGAAATGGCGTTAAAAAAAGTTCCCGCTGTGAGCGAAAGCATCGACTGGGCGCGCGCTTTGGTGCTCTTGAATGTGCAGCAACTGGATAAACAATGGGTCAGCGATACATTGAATCTACTGCTTAAGTTTCAAGATGACATAGAGATGGTAGAACCGGAACTTCAGCAGCTGCTCAATGAGCTGCACCTGAAACCGCCGTCAGACAATGGATAAGGTCATCGTCGATTTTATTCAAGCGTTGCGCCATCATGGACTGCCCGTGTCGCCGGCTGAGTCACTGGACGCCATGCATGCCGTTGCAGCGATTGGACTTGCCGACAAACAGCGCTTGAGAGTTGTATTGGGCCTAACGCTCGCCAAAACTCTAAGCCATCAAGGTCAGCTGAACGATCTTTTTGATCGTTTCTTTTCAAGCACTGACAATGAAAATCACAATAACGGTTGGCCCCCCAAAGCAGAACTGTCCGTATCCGATTCACACACGGGGATTATTCAATCCACTTTGGGCCAATGGCTGCACCAAAATGATCATTCACGACTGCACCAAAAAATGCTGATCGCGGCTGAGCAAGCTGGTGCCCGCGACATGAGCATTTTTTTGCAAAAAAAAATGATAGCGAATCGCATTATTCTGGATATGGGTGACCGAGCGCTTCAGCGTGAAATTCAACAATGGGAAAGTCGCGGCTTATATTTACAAATGGCTTCAGAATTAAAAGCCAAACGTCAGCGGTGGATAGACGACGTTCATAATTTCGTAGAACAGCAATTTCTACTGCACAGCAGTCAACACAGTGCGAGTCTCAGTGAGCGTAACCTACAAAAGATTAAGCTTTCTCACGTAGACGGCGTTCAACTCCAAAAAATGGAAAGGCTGGTTCACAAAGTGGCTAAAAAACTAGCTAGCCTGCACTCAAGGAAACGTAAAGTCAGCAAGCGTGGCCACTTGGACATGCGTAAAACCATTTCCGCTAATGCCGCTTTTGAAGGGTTGCTGATGCATACACGATGGAAGTCCACGCGGAAAGATCGTCCAAAACTGATGGTTATTTGTGACATCAGTGGATCTGTGAGCATCTATGCACGATTCCTATTACTGTTTGTCTATGCACTTCAAGAGGCTCTGCCCAATGTACGCTCGTTTGTGTTCTCCAATCGACTCACCGAAATCTCTCAACAATTACAACAACAAGATGCCGCCAATGCTCTAAACAGCATTCTAGATAAATGGTCTGGCGGCTCTACCGACTATGGTCGCGCGTTAGAGGATTTCAGTGATATTGCTCTACACAAAGTGGACCATAATACTCAAATAATCATGTTGGGGGATGCCAGAAATAATTACGATACTGGTCGCAGCGACATATGGAAAACTGCTTATACGAGAGCACAGCGAGTACTGTGGCTCAACCCAGAAGATCGCTCTCGCTGGAACACTGGCGATTCGATCATGAAAGAATATGCGCCATTCTGCTCAGTGGTGGAAGCCTGCAAAAATCTTCAAGATATGGAGCGTATCTTTAGCCGGCTGCTGAAAAGCCGATAGCTCAGGCACAAAAAAGGGCTGTATCAACAACCCTTTTTATCCGGCATTTACTAGCCCGCATTACTTATGAGCAATGGGTTTATCAGTAAATACATAGTCCTTTAACTCAGAGTCAAACTTTGCATCTTGCCGTCTGATCCACTCAATCATCATGGCCGCATGCTCTTTTTCTTCATCACGATTGTGTTCAAGAATGCGCTTTAACTCTTCATTTTTGCAAGCGTCTACACGCTGGTTGTACCAGTCCACAGCCTCGAGTTCTTCCATTAGAGAGGTAATCGCCCTGTGCATGTCTCTGGTTTCATCCGATAATTCACTGATAGGCTCGTGGTACCCTTCGTTAGACATAACTTCTTCCTCCAAAATAAATACATTAAGACAATCAGCGTTATTTCTGAAGCCTTTATGGTCACTCTTAATGCTCGTTTAACAATAAGAGCTGCCAAAAGTATACGCGATTTAACCCAGAAGAGTTCAATCGCGATATTCAGAACATGAATTAGCAATCACTGTCTTCAGCGTTTACTCCTTCTTTAACTTCTTCACAAGCATCCTCAACGGCATTGCCAGTGTCTGTAGTAATGTCTTCAAGAGTGTTGCCTGTTTCGGTCGCTGCATCTTCAACCGCGTTACCGGCGTCAGTTGTGACATCCTCGACCTTTTCACTCAAAGTATCAGGCTCGTCGTTACAAGCCGACAACACCAGTAATGAAGAAAATATCATGGCGATCAAAGCAGTACGTTTATTCGGTTTCATAGGTTATTCCCCAGTTAAATATGTGACTTTTTTACAATAAAAATTACAGCGTGTTATTAAGAGTGACCGGTATTCATGGCTATAACTTTGGTTTTCTGCCTTTCGCTGCACCGGCTACAACAGATATGACCAACAGCACCACGAATACAAAGAAAATAATCTTGGCGATACCCGCTGCTGCACCCGCAATGCCACTGAAACCAAACACCGCCGCGATTAATGCAATAACTAGAAATGTTAGCGTCCAACTCAACATATAAGACTCCTTTCATCTTTATGAATACAAAGTATTTCAAACGCTGGATAAAATGCACATCAACGCTGAAACTTAATCTGAATAAAGCTTAAACCGTGCCAACTGACCCAAAAAAACCGTAACACACTGTTTTAAAAGAAGATTAAAAAAGAAAAGGAACGTTGAAAGGAAGAACAAAAACATGGCGCTCGGCAACAATTACCACTTCACGCAACCGTTTTTGTAAAAGATACCGAACGAAAAATCAGTATCCTTAAAGGTGTGTCCTGTGAAGGATCAAATCCAGAAGTCGCTGGCGCAACTAAGAATCACTCTCTTGGTATTTTTCTAGCTTGTTGTAGAGCGTTTTTACGCTGATGCCTAACTGCTCAGCCGTATCCGATTTGTTGCCATCGTTATCCTGCAAGGTTTGCTCAATGGCAATTTTCTCAATCTGTTGAAGTGGCATACCTTTAGGTACATCAGAAATGTTTTCTGAATGACCAGAAGATGTAGACTCAAACAGTAAGTGCTCAACTTGTATCACATCATCAGCCAGTATATAGGCGCGCTCAATCACGTATTTTAATTCGCGTACATTACCCGGCCAGTCGTACTCACTTAAGTGGTTTAAGGCAGCATCAGATACTTGTTTTGCTTGGTTTTCTTCGGTATTGCGGTACGCGAGAAAATGCTTAGCCAAGCCAATAATATCGCCCTCCCTTTCTCGTAAAGGTGGCACATGTATTGGAAACTGAGATAACCGAAAAAATAAATCTTCACGAATAAAACCGTCGTTGATGGCTTCTTCCAGAACACGGTTACTGGCAGTGACAATACGCACATCCGTTTTACGTATCTGGCGACTGCCCACTGGCTTGAATTCCTCGGCCTCTAGCACTCGTAACAACTTCACCTGCTGCTCTAAAGGCATTTCGGTAATTTCATCCAAAAATAGGGTGCCACCTTTCGCCTGCTCGAACACGCCTTCATGATCACGGTCTGCACCTGTAAACGCCCCCTTCACATGGCCGAACAGCTCGCTGTCCACCAGTTCAGGGCTAAGGGCGCCGCAGTTGATCGCCAGAAAAGGGCCTTCCCTACGCTGGCTGGCCAAATGAATGGTATTGGCCACCAGCTCTTTGCCTGCTCCACTTTCGCCAATTAGCAGCACACTGGCCTCCGTCGAAGCCACTTTACGTACCGTACGATAAAGATTACGCATCAGCTGAGACGAACCCACTAGCAAACCAAATTGATCAAGGTCACTACTTTCAATGGTTTGCGAATGCCCTTCTGACGTCACTAGAGATTCAAAAATATCACTAATGGTTTCTTCAATAATGGCCAAATTAAAAGGGCTTCGGAAATGGTACATCACACCACTTCGCATGGCCTGATCAAGAAACTCGTTGGGTTCACCGTCGCTCAACAGCAGCAATTCAACCTGGCTCAAGTCACGCAGACTCATTAAACGCTTGTAGTCTTGCTCACTGAATCCTCTCACTTCCACAACGGCAACATTAGCCTCAGTGCTGGCCACTTGGTCTATCCAGTGGTCTGAAGTATTGCTTTGTGATAGCAAATATTTTTTTGCTGCATCTGACTCAGTAAGCGACTGTTTTAGAGGGGTTTGGTCTATGTGAAAAAATAATTTAGGCCGAATCATACAATCATATCCATCTCAAGTTCAGCACGCTGCTGCCTATTAGGCTATTAAGCGTTTAAACGTACCTATCAACCTATCCGCAGAGTTTATTTCAGTGAATAAAAGTGTTTCATCTGCGTCCGTGTTTGTGAAAAATTAACCGACCTAGCATGTAAGTTTTTCCGTAAAAAACAACCTCCAAGCACGCTGAGGGGATAATCCTTTACAAAACAGCTAGTTAGCTGTTGGCGTGATTCTTGTATGAATATTTAAAAGAAAGCGACTAAACAATGCGAACTTCGAGGCTTACCATGTTACGAACAGGCCAGAACCCTACCGGTGAATTGGATTCATTCGCATTGGAAGGGCTCATAATACTCTGTTGCAATGCCGAGCGCTACTTTTACTCTCTAGCGCGTTCCATCGACGACTATACGATACGGCGCCTTGTGACTGAAGTCGCACAGTCCCACCACGTCATATGTCAGAAAACTCTGAAAATGCTAAACAAACCTTATTCAAAGAATGAGATCACCGCTTATGCGAACGATAAAACACCTTCACAATGCCCTTTGAATAACTGGTATATAGACGCACTGAAAGCAGAATATCACCCTAAGATGGATAAACATTCGCTTAAGAATCTGCTCAGCCTGCAAAAAAGACAAATGCAAAAGCTGATTGAATGGGTTCATAGCGCTCAAGTCAACGATACCCAAAAAAAACTGGCGGATGTAGCCGTACAATATCGATTCTGTATTGATGCCTTGACGGCGGTCATAGAACGCTTAGACCCGCAAGCATAAAAGCGTCCTAAACCCCATATGCTCTAGAGCACAGGTGCAGGGTCTTCAATCACCTCCAAGACGGTTTCAGCTAAATTCCCCTTTTCCTCTAACCAGCTTTTGCGGTCCGCTGCACGCTTCTTACCCAGCAGCATATCCAGTATCTGGTTGGTGTCATCACCGACATCTATGCGCAGCTGAACCAAGCGACGAGTATCGGGGTCCATCGTGGTTTCACGCAACTGCAAGGGGTTCATTTCGCCCAACCCTTTAAAACGCTGTACCCCAATGGCACCTTTTTTCTTTTCCGCTTTCAGACGCTGAATAACGCCCTCTTTTTCGCCTTCATCCAAGGCGTAATACACCTCTTTGCCGATATCGATGCGATACAAAGGAGGCATGGCCACATAAACATGGCCAGCGGCCACCATAGGACGGAAATGGCGCACAAACAGCGCACAGATCAACGTCGCAATGTGCAGCCCATCGGAGTCGGCATCGGCCAAGATACAGACTTTGTGATAGCGCAAATTACTAAGGTCATCAGATGCAGGGTCAATGCCCAACGCCACAGAGATGTCATGAATCTCCTGCGACGCTAACACTTCCTGACTGTCCACCTCCCAGCTGTTCAAGATTTTGCCCCGCAACGGCAGAATGGCTTGGTTTTCTCGGTTGCGTGCCTGCTTGGCGGAGCCACCAGCGGAATCACCTTCTACCAAAAACAGCTCACTGCGCTCAGGTTCGCCGCTAGAACAATCCGCCAACTTGCCAGGCAAGGCTGGCCCCTGAGTAATTTTCTTGCGCGCCACTTTTTTACTGGAACGCACACGCTTTTGTGCATTGCTGATGCAGTATTCTGCCAGCTTGTCACCGTCTTCAGTATTTTGATTCAACCATAAACTGAAGGAATCTTTCGCCACACCAGAAACAAACGCAGCGGCTTCCCGTGAAGACAATCGCTCTTTGGTTTGTCCCGAAAACTGTGGATCAGCTAATTTGAACGATAAGACATAACAGCAGTGAGCCCAAAGGTCATCCGGTGCTAACTTAACGCCACGGGGCAGTAGGCTGCGGAATTCACAGTACTCTCTTAACGCATCCAGCAAGCCCGTGCGCAATCCATTAACGTGTGTACCGCCTTGCGCCGTGGGGATCAGATTGACGTAGCTTTCTTGGGTGAGCTCACCGCCTTCAGGCAGCCATTGCACAGCCCAGTCGGCGGCTTCCGTTTCGGCGGTAAATACACCCACAAAGGGTTCTGCAGGTAAAGTCTCCCATCCATTGGTAGCGGCCGATAAATAATCTTTTAAACCGTCTTCGTAAAACCACTCATCCGTGTCCCCGCTTAACTCGTCTTTGAATACGACGCGCAAGCCGGGGCACAAGACCGCTTTAGCGCGCAACACATGACGCAATCGCGATACCGAAAACTTGTGAGAGTCAAAATATTTAGGATCTGGCAAAAAGCGCACACTGGTACCGGTATTGCGCTTGCCGCACGTATCAATAGCCACTAAATCACTGGCTTTGTTACCATCTTTAAACCCGATACGATGCACTTGTCCATCGCGCTTGATGGTGACTTCCAGTGCTTGCGATAACGCATTCACCACCGATACACCTACGCCGTGCAAGCCGCCAGAAAATTGATAACTGTCGTTAGAAAATTTTCCGCCTGCGTGTAAAGTACAGAGAATAACTTCTACACCAGGTAAACCAGACTCTGGGTGAATATCTACTGGCATACCACGGCCGTCATCCGAGCACGTCAGCGATTGATCTTTGTGCAAGATAACTTCGATGTTTTTGGCGTGTCCCGCTAGAGCCTCATCCACACTGTTATCGATAACTTCTTGCGCCAAGTGATTTGGGCGGGTGGTTTCGGTGTACATACCAGGGCGTTTTTTGACCGGGTCCAGCCCCGTTAAAACTTCAATATCTTGCGCGGTATAGTTCGCCATAGAAATTAGCTGCTTCTCACATTATCAGGATGTATCAGGATTGCGGTTCTCAAAGAATACAACGCAGGCCAGCAGTTGTACCACATTGGCTACCCTCTAGCACCCCTCTCAGGGCACTGATAACCTCGGGCAGCTTACGACTCGTACAATTCGGGGAACAGAAACCCAGTAATAGCCGGCAAATGACGCTCAAACCTTTGAAAACTGTGATCACCACCCTCTTCTATCGTTTGACGGCAACCTTGGTAGTGCGACTCGGCCAAACGATAATCTAGCGTTTCATCACCGGTTTGGGCTAATAACCAATAGCGGCTTAAATCCGCCAAATGATCGTGATAAAAGGCTTTCATCTGCTCGCTGTGAGCCTCTGTCATACAATAAACATCGTTGGTGTGATGGTTTTGCTGCGGCACCCCTGCAACGGTGTGAAATAGGTCGAAAGGGCGAACAGATGGATTGATCAAAACCGCTTTGTGACCAAAATTTTCTACCAACCATGAACTCCAGAACCCTCCCAAAGAACTCCCAACAAACCCAAGCGTTTCGCCTACATGCGCATCGATTAAAGTGGCGAGCTGCTGCTGTGTTTCCTTGGGATAGGGGCTCAGAAAAGGACACTCATAACCGATATGCGGGGCGTGGTTCGAAAGCCATTCACGAGTTTGTGTCGCTTTATGGGAGTTCGGTGAGCTTAGAAACCCATGTATGTAAATCAGTGTCGCCATGACGGTTCCGTTGCAACCAGCCCTTTAGTGGGGAGTGCTGAAGTTAAGGTATCTTCTCATGACCATCAGTAGCCGTTAGAAGCGTAGTCGATGTCGTAAGTCATGCCCTGCAACCGCTCGACGCCCGTACCCAGCTCGCCATTGGGGTGCAAATCCAGCCAACGATACCCGGGCATTTCAGTGTCAACGGCAAAGTTGTCAGACCCTGGCTTAAATTGAATGCACGTAGAAGGCGAGGCCAGTAACTGCAATTCACCGAGCTGCAACTGAAATTCTTGGTGCACATGCCCCCAACACAGCGCTCTCACATAGGGAAACTCCTGCAGCAAACTGACCAGTTCGCTGCCATTACGAATCACGTATTTATCCATCCATTTGCTGCCAATGCAAACAGGCTGATGATGGACAAACACTAACGCGTGCTTAGAGCACGCTTCTAACTGATGACGTAAGCGGGTTAACTCCTGCGTAGAGATTTGACCGTAAACAGCACCAGGAACAGTAGAATCCAACAAGATAATCTGCCAGTGCTCCAACTCTACCACTTCACGACTAACAGTTTCCGCTGAAAAGCGGCGCATCTGGAGATCACTATCGTGATTGCCTGCTAACCAAGCCAAAGGCTTACCAACCATTTGCTCGACATAATCGATCAGGCGGCCATAAGCGCCTTCTTGATTGTGAGCAGTAATGTCACCCGTAGCGACCAACAGGCGTGCGGAAGACTCCCTAGCTGCAATCAGCTTGAGAACATCTTTCAAACTTTCATCGGTATCCAACCCTAACAACTTCTCGCCCGGCTCGGCCCCTAAATGTGTGTCGGTAATTTGTATTAACCGCAGAGGGTTTTCAGACATTCGCTGACCCAAACCATAAGTTATTCACATTGATTCTTTTTATCGCTTATCCCTCTTTTCCAGCGTAATCACGTTCAAGCTAAAGCATTTTATCTACGCAAGCATATCGAGGCTGTGAGGCGCATCTCGCTTCTGTGTCCTATTTATAATATTAACTTTGGTTTGTACGCTGAGCACCACCCCAAAGATCAGATTTGTACTCTCGCTTTCAATCTACCGGCAAGGTCTTTTAGACCCTGCGTTAGATTCACAAAAAATTAGCTGTTTGAGTAACCTGACCGTAACGCAAGCTGAAACTCAGCCAGTCGCTTAAAAAGCGGTTGAGCTGTGCTTTTTCATCTTGTTGGTGCATATGGCGATTAGGGTAGTCATAACGTGGCAGCACTCGACGATACCCTTTACAAGCCGTCACTTCAGCCATGCGCACGTCATGGTATAGCCTTACCTGCAATAGCGGCGAGCTGCCCCACATGTTCAGGTTGTCTCGCTGAGAAACCTCCAGCATTGTCGTATAGGGTGCTCGCTCTTGTATTTGCAGCTGCATTTGCCACGTTTGATCGCCCGCGTTCAGATCGTAAAGCCATTGATCTTGTTCATCAAAAGACGGCATTAACTTTAGTAGCCGCGCGTAGTTGGCCTCGCAATCGGCCATTTGCGCCGAAAGATCCACTTTATAGCGTTTACGCCTCAATTCTTGTACTGGAGTTGCCATTTTTATCCACTCGTCGAGCCGCTTGGGCGCGAACCTTCAAATTTCTGCGCCTGCAGACTTGGGCGATTCATCTGCAGCCACTGCAACGCAATCAAGGTGGCCGCATTATTGAAACGACCACCATAGAGGTTATCGAACACCAGCGACGCAGGTAAAGTCAGCAAACGAATGTCTTCGCCTTCTTCATCTAAGCCGTTGATATCACCATGAATACCACGCAAATCGGCCAAGGCATAAAAAATGTGTAGCCGCTCATTGCAGCCACCGGGAGTCGCCATGTATTCACAAATGTATTCCACCTTGTGTGGCACTACATTGGCTTCTTCTTTGATTTCTCGCCATGCTACGTCCGCCAGTGCTTCCCCAGGCTCAACCAAACCGGCCACGACCTCGATGCACCAAGGCCCGCCTTCTTGCTCCATAGCCCCAGGACGTATCTGTTCAATCAACCCAATGAGATCATTCACTGGGTCATACAAAACCACACCCACTGCCTCACCACGCATCAGCACTTCGCGATTTACCGTTTCACTCCAGCCACCGGCATAACGACGATGACGATAATGCAGGCGCTGCATGGTAAAAAAGCCATCGTGCAAGATATCCGGCTCGAACAATTCAACATCTGCTCGGCCAAAGCGGGGGGTTAATTCCTCGGGGTACTTATCGGTCACGGTATCCTCACGACTGGCCCACCTGTGCGTGGCCATTTATAACAGCAATCAAAAGCTTATCATAAACATTGTCAGCACAATCACAAACTCGGAACCCCTTGGCGCTTCATTTGTTCTACCCAATTTTCAAGATTACGATTATCGGGCATAAGCGTTAACAGTCGCTGCCCGTAATGCAATGCTTGTAACCACTGCTCATCCTTTTGTGCTTGAGCAAACAAAGCCTGCAGCAATTCTAGGTCATCTGGATATTGCTGCAGCAATTGCTGCCAAACCTCAACCGCACTCGATTCTTGATGCAAGCGCTGTAACAACAAGCCATACATATAACCGTAGCGCTGATCATTGCCCTGCAACTCTACCGCTTTTGCCAACAGTGGTAAGGCCTGCTCATAACGCTGCTGACGAATCAGAGACAAACCCGCTGCATGGTACAAAACCGCAACCTCTGGCAATACCGCAATTCCCTGCCGAAGGACGCTCTCTGCTTGCGATTCTTTGCCTTGCAGTCGCCACACATCCGACAAATTCAAGTAACCACCCGGTAATTGTGCATTCATCGACAGTGCACGCTGATAAAAAGCCTTCGCTTTTTCGGGCTCGCCCTGCAGTTGAGAGTAGCGACCTAAACTCAGCAGCCCTTCCGGCATATCTTGCGAGTACAACAACACTTGCTCATATTCTGCCTGTGCGCTGGCCCAGCTTTTTTTTACGCGCGCCAAAGCTGATGGGTCATCACTAAACGACTCTTGACTGGGCAGTAATTCGGCACTGGCCCTAGCAACGGCCATACGCACCAACTTCGATTCATCCTCTAACAGGGGGCGCAATAGGGGCCAACGCCTCGATATTGGCAACAGGGTCAACACATCTACCGCAGCCGCTCGCACCATAGGGCTCCTAGCATGCAACTGCGCTTGCGCCGCCAATACAGAGGCTTCAGAAGGGTAGCCACTCAACGCATTCAGCGCGGAAGCTTGAACCAAACTTGGCCATCGCGTCGTCATCGCCAACTCCATCAACGCTTGATGCCCCCCCTGTTGACCCGATAAGCCCAACGCTAACGCATCGCTAAAATGAGCTGCTGGGGTCTTGTCAGTAGAGTTTCGCCAACGCGCTAACGCCTCCGCTGCCCATTGTGGTGACTGCTCTTTATGGCACTGTGTACACGCATTTGGCACTCCAAACTGCACCGACAAATCTGGACGAGGCACTCTAAAGCTGTGGTCATGCCGCGGGTCAATGACCATGAAAGTGGTAGGCGGCATGTGACAGTTGACGCACTGCGCGCCAGCGGTGTCTTGCTCGTGATGGTGATGTGCTGGTTGATCAAATACCGACGATTTGTGGCACTGCAAACAGACACCATTACCTTCGGATCGTAGCTTCAGGCTGTGCGGTTCGTGGCAATGACTGCACACCACACCCTTGTGATTCATTTTGCTTTGTAGAAACGAGCCCAACACGTAATCTTCATCCCTTACCTGACCGTCCACGTGATATTCTGGTGCTTGCAGTAATTGCAGGCGATGTTGCTGGTGAAAATCGGCCAGAGGCTGGAGTTCAGCCATTACCGAGCGCCGAGCATGGCAACGACCGCAAACGTTCAGCTGTGGGTGCATTGACGAATTTTGAGCCATTAATGGTTGAGGCGCCCCCACTCTGATCGCTGTATCCGAATCCGGTTGTTGTAGCCATTGACCAACGGGGTTCAAACGCCAAGCCAAACCAAGGTGACCTTGAGAAGAAGCAATAGGCTGCGCCTCAGAAAACGGACCTCCTTGCATCTGCTGCACGTGCTGACGACCAGGCCCATGGCATGCTTCACAATTTACATCGATGTCCTGCCAAGTGGTGGCATAAGTATCGCTGGCGGGTTGATAGTTTTTTTGTAAGTGGGTTGAGTGACAGTCAGCACAGCGACTGTTCCAGTTTTGATAGGGCCCCTTCCAGTGCAACAAATCCCCCTCTGGCACTGCCTCATCAGGATACAAGTGAAACCACCGCTGCCCTCCTTGCGCAAGGGGTCTTGCATCCCACGCCACCGTTAATGCTTGCAGCCGTCCATCAGGCATCGGTATCAGGTACTGCTGCAAAGGGTAGACACCAAAGGTGTATTTCACTGGGTATTCTTCAACTTGGCTGGGCGTTTTTTGCGAATACACGGTCACCCAGTACTCATCACCTTTGCGCATAAATTTGGTAATGTCACCGTAATGATTGAACTCCACTCCCGAAAAGTCACCCAGCACGACAGCCGCATCGGCCTCTTGCATGGCCAAATCATGATGCGAGCCTAACCATGCGCTGGCCTGCGTCTGATGACAACTGACACAGGTGCCGCCACCAACAAAATCAAGAGTGTTTTCCCCGCTCGCCGTGAGCACCACACACCACAAGCCGATAAGGGTTATAACTTTTGCCAACATTCAGAGGGGGACCTATGAGATACTAAGAAACGTTTTCAAAAAAGTGTGGTCTATCCGCATGCTTATGAACAACAGCCAATCAGTGGCACCGAAAGGATTGCCAGTAAAGCATCGCGTCTTTAACCTTTATGAACGCGACTCACACAGCACGGGCATAGTGACGCTATCGCGAGAAAAAGGCTACACTCGCAAAGCTGACTAACAATCATTCTTACCTCCGAATACAGGATGAATCATGCGTAAACAACGCTTAACTTTAGGTCTCTTGGGGCTAATAAGCCTTACCACAAGTAACCTGCACGCCGACACACTACAAGATATTTACTCCATGGCGCTGGAGTACGATCATCAGCTCAGAGCAGATACCGCCGCCTATAAAGCTGGCCTTGAGGCCGAGCCCATTAGTCGCGCAAACTTACTGCCGCAATTGAACGCTACCGCCAGCTACAGCGAAAGCACCGCTGGAGCTGAAGGCTATCAATCCTCTGTTGACCGAACGCTTGGCTACGACCTAGACAACGAAACCGAGAGTTATAGCGTGACATTGAGTCAGCCGCTGTTTGATATGGCCGCATGGTTTGGCTATAAGCAAGGCAAAACGCTCAGTCAACAAGCCGAAGCGCAATTCAGTGCTGACCAGCAAGCATTTATTATTCGTGTTACTGAGGCGTATCTGAATGTGCTCAGCACCATCGATGCCATAGAAACTGCACAAGCTGAGGAAACCGCTCTGGGTCACCAGCTTGAACAAAGTAACCAACGGTTTGAGGTAGGTCTCACGGCCATCACCGATGTCCACGAAGCACAAGCCGCATTCGACACCGCCACTGCTACAACATTGGAAGCAATGGGCAATCTTGGTATTGCGTTTGAGGAACTGGAAGTATTAACCGGCCATGCCCACACGCAAATTGCGCCCTTAGTGGATGAGTTCACGACCACGCCACCCCAACCAGAAGATCGTCATGACTGGGTAGAGTTTGCACTGCAAAATAATTACGATTTGAAGGTGGCGAAATTTCAGGCCGACGCGTCACAGAGTAACGCACGCGCAAAAGCTTCTGGACACCTACCCAAAATCACAGCCAGTTATTCCTACCAAGACCGCGAAGATACTAATGTGGAAGTAGCCGTAGCCGGCAATGTCGTATCGGAGCCCGATTCACGCTACAACGACCGCGAAACCTTTTCGGTACAGCTGCAGGTACCGCTGTTCAGTGGTTTACGGGTTTCATCTGAGCGTCGTCAAGCGTACCAACAACAGATGCAAACCGAAGAGCTTTACAACCAAGCCATGCGTAACACCGTTCAGGGTGCTCGCTCACTGCACTTGAAAGTCATGACCAATGTGGCGCAAGTGAAAGCACGCAAGCAAGCCATCACCTCTAACACCAGTGCTCTGGAAGCAACCCAAGCCGGCTATGAAGTAGGTACCCGTAACTTGGTGGATGTGCTCGTCGCACAGCGCAATTTGTATCAAGCGCAACGTGAGTATGACAACAGCCGTTATGAATACATTTTAAATCTGCTGAAACTGAAACAAGTAGCGGGCAACCTATCTCCCGAAGATGTACTGCAACTTAATCGCTGGTTAGACAAAAGCAACCAAGTGAGCCGCAGTGAGTACGAATAAATCGTAACGCGAGCAGTCGCCATCACTTACCCAAAGGCCCCGTCTGGTATTGATCGAGACGGGGCTTTTTTCGATTCGTGTAGTGTCGTGCGATTAATCGCTTTTCACGTCTATTGGCAATAAACGATTCACTTCGATCAACAAATAATCCAAAGCACCACGATTGGCTTGCGCCACAGCTTTAGCCGAGGTCCCCATGGATTGTCGTAATTCAGGTGAGGCCAGTATCTCTGACATAGCCGCTATCAACCCTGGCCCATCATCGATTACGCGTAGACCGTTCGCTTGCTCTAAAAGACGACTCACCTGCGCAAAATTAAACAACGAAGGGCCGCAGACGATAGGCTTGCCCCAAGCCGCGGGCTCAATCAAGTTATGGCCGCCATTATCAACTAATGTTCCCCCCATCAGCACCACATCAGCCGCCCCCAGTAATGCCATTAATTCGCCCATCGTATCGCCGATCACGATCTGGGTAGCCGCTTTGATTGGCAACTGTAGGCTGTGACGCTGAACACGCCCCGTCTTTTCCGCCATGAGCGTCACGCTATCGAATCGCTCTGGGTGACGAGGGACTAACACCAGTAGTAAAGAGGGGAACTTTTGCCGCAAGTGCTCATAAGCCTTGAGAATGACTTCATCTTCACCTTGATGAGTACTGGCAGCTAACCACACCAGTCGATGACCTTTTGCTTGCCAAAGCTGTCGAATCTGATCACTTTGGCTTGTCACCGATGCGTCAAACTGCAGATCAAATTTTATATTACCTGTCACCACACAGCGCTCAGCTGGCAAACCAATACGCATAAAGCGCTCGGCGTCGGCATCACTTTGGGCTGCCACACACTGAATGTGAGACATCATTTCTAGGGATCCCCGAGCAAATCGCTGATAGCCTCGCGCTGACTTTTCCGACAACCTGGCATTGGCCACCAATACAGGGACCCCTCGGTGCGCACACGCCGCGAGCGTATTGGGCCAAAGCTCAGTCTCTAAAATAATGGCCAGTTGTGGCTGGGTGCGCACCAGAAAACGATTGAGCGCATCGGGCAGGTCGTACGGAGCATACACATGATGCACGCTGTCACCTAAAGCGGCTTTTACCCGCTCAGAGCCAGTGGGCGTCATAGTTGTTACCACCAGCTCATAACCCAACTTTTGCAGTTGACGCATCATTGGCAAAGCTGCCAAAGTCTCGCCGACAGAAACCACATGCACCCAAATGCGGGGGGCGTGTAATGTCGACCGCGGCAGTGAGGGGCCAAACCCAAAGCGCTCCGACCATCGTGCTGCATAACTTGGCGCTTTGATCGCACGCCACAAAAGGCGCAACAGCACTAGCGGCAAAGCCAAATAAAACAACAAGGTATAAAGGTAGCGGAACATCATAATTATGTAACTCTGTTGGACGACTCAGCCATCCCCCCGAAAGCTGAGCATGCTACCACAACGTTTTCGACAAGACATGGACGTGCACAGCAGCAGAAACTGCAATAGGGAACTTCCCCCCACGTTTGATACTCAGACAGCCGTCGAGCATTGCTATAAATCGCGTTAGAATACGTGCTTGCTAAAAGGAGTTCTGTACACTTTGCTCAAGATTCTTTGTATAACCGATGATAAGCCTGGTCATCGCAGCCAAATGGACGGCCTGCTTAAAAGCTTATCCGAGAGCACAACCGTGGAAAGCCAATGGCTGAGTATTCACTCGCCAGAGCCTCTTCCCGCTCATTATCGGGCGCATTTAATTCTAGCCGCAGGCCACCGGACTCACTGGAGCGCACTAAAATGCCGCTTCAAACACGGTGGTAAGTTAGTGGTTATCATGAAGCCAAGCTTGCCATTGTGGCTATTTGATCTTTGCATTGCCCCCATACACGACGGGCTTAAAAAGAACCCTCGGGTATTCAATACCGAAGGAGCCATGAACCCCGTTCCACCGTCTTCAGCTTCTGATCCTCGGCAAGGCTTAATTCTAATTGGAGGCCCTGCCAAATATTATCAGTGGAACAATGTGGACTTGTTAGCACAACTGCAACAACTGTGCTCTGCGCTGCCAGAAATTGATTGGGTATTAACGACTTCACGGCGCACCCCAGAAAGCTTTTCGCAATTCATTTTTGATTTAAAACAGTTGGGCATTACCGTGGTACCACAGGACGAAACTGATCACGCTTGGCTGTTGGATCAATACCAACACGCGGGCAGCATCTGGACCACAGAGGACAGCGTTTCTATGGTATATGAAAGCCTTAGCAGTGGCGCGCAGGTTGGGGTGTTACAAGTCCCGTTAATCCGTGAAAATCGCATCAGCCGCAACCTGCAACAATTGATTGCCAACGGACGAGTGCTAAAATTAGACACACTACTAGAGCAGGGCAACCTTCCTCCCCGCCCCTTTCCACCGTTGCAAGAAGCCAAACGAGCTGCCGACTACATTTTGTTCACACTGTTGAAGATTCGAAGCCTCAAATCATGAAAATTTTGCAAGTCTTACCCGAAATGAACAGCGGTGGTGTTGAGCGCGGTACTGTCGATTTCGCGCGCTACCTTGTACGTCAAGGACACACCTCTTTAGTCATGTCGGCAGGTGGCCGAATGGTGTCACTGTTAGAGGAGGAGGGCTCCACTCATATTGAATTTCCGGTGCACAAAAAATCGTTCAGCTCCCTGCTTAAGGTGCGGTCACTAAGAGCCCTATTACAGACGCTGGATGTGGATGTTGTCCACGTACGCTCACGTGTACCCGCATGGATGATTTGGTTGGCCATTCGAAAGCTGCCCACCAAGCAGCGCCCTGCATTAGTGTCCACCTTTCATGGGTTATATTCCATTAATGCCTACAGCGCTATTATGGGCTGCGGCGACCAAGTGATCGCCATCAGCCAGTGCGTGCAAGATTACATCACCCGTAACTACCCGAAAGTGGATCACCAAAACATCACCCTAGTCCATCGTGGTGTCGATACCCAACAGTTTCCATCAAATCACACAGTTCCTGATGAGTGGAAAACGGCGCTCTTTCAGCAGTACCCACAACTCAATAGCGCCCCTTTGATCATGATGCCCGGCCGACTGAGCCGGTGGAAAGGCCAGACTGAATTTATCGACATGATCGCCACTCTTATAGCGCGAAAAACCCCCTGCCACGGATTGATTCTTGGCAGCCCTACCCCGGGCAAAGAATCGTATTTGGCTGAATTGAAAGCGCGAGTCAAAGCCAAAAAGCTAGACGCTCACATCACCTTTCTGACTCACAGCGACCAAATAGCACACCTGTATGCACTGTCTTCGGTGGTGTGCAATTTGTCGCAACACCCGGAACCGTTTGGCCGTACCGTGATTGAAGCCTTAGCCATGGGCGTGCCTGTAGTAAGCTACGATTATGGTGGCCCTGCCGAATCCTTAAGCCATTGCTTTCCACAAGGGCTCGTGCCTGTAGGCGACCAGAAAGCCCTTTGCCAAGCGGTTGAAACCTGCCTAACAGAGCGACCTGATATCCAACTGCCCGCACAGTTTACTCTTGAACATCAAGCCGCAGCGACGTTGAACGTGTATCAAAAAGCCCTTACTTCGCGCGCCTCGACTTGAAACACGCTGGCGATACAGCCACCTCAACGCCTGTACTTAGGCTTCGCTGATACGGTATTATCGCGGCTCATTTGCAGAGTCTACCTGTCATGCGCATCCTTCATGTCGCCCATCAACAATATCGTAAATACGGTCACACACGTGTGAACTGGGCACAAAAGCTTTTCTACGGCCTGATCAAAAACGATCACCATGTACAACCGTTCAGCGACCGAGACGTTGCCGCCTTTGAAGCACCACTGGGCATTCGTGATTTAGGGGTGAACAAAGCCAATAAACGACTACTGCAAACCGTCGACGCCTATCAGCCAGAGCTAATTATCGTTGGTCACTGTGACATTATTCGTAACGACACATTAGAAGCTGCCCGAAAGCTTGCTCCTAATGCGGTGATTGTGTCCTGTAACAATGACCCGTTGTTTGTCCCTGAAAATGCCGCAAAAATTGAACACCGCTGCCAGGTTGTGGATGCCATGTTTGTCTCTACCGGAACCCAAGAGCTGGATCGTTTTCGCGGCGCGCGCGCGCAACTATTGCACATGCCCAACCCGGTTGATCCAGCCGTAGAAACGTTCGATGCCAGCAGCCGTGAAGCAGACCAACTGCAGCACGATTTGATTTTTTGCAGTAAGTCGGAGGCCTACACGGAACGCGGCAAACTCGTTAGCGACATCCACCAACATCTAACCAGTGAATTGTCTTTTTACACGCCCGGCAGCTTTGGTACCCCCGGAGTTTGGGGGCGCGACTACGATCTTGCGTTGGCGGACAGTAAGATGGGCCTCAACCTGAATCGACAAGAGGGATTGCACTGGTACTCTTCAGCACGGATGGCGCAAATGGCTGGCAATGGCGTATTAACTTTCACTCATGCTAGCGCGAACTTTGACAGTTTATTTCCTGAGGAAACCCTAGTTTATTTTGCCTCGGCCGACGAACTAAAACGCAAACTACTGGCATTTCACCACGACGATGCCATGCGCCAACATTGGGCGAGTCAATGTCGCCAATTTTTCCAGCGCGAAATCAATAACACCCTTTACGCGCAATATATTGTAGAGGCTAGCCTACAGCTCCCACTCAGCCACAGTTACGTTTGGCATGAGAACGTATAACACAACGATAAACACCGAGATGACTGACAAAAAAAGCGCTACTACCCCCTCAAACGGCTCAAGAATTCGAGTCGTACAAAGTCTCGCTGGAGCTGAATTTGGTGGTGCGGAAAACTTTTATACTCGGATGGTTTGTACGCTGGCCACTGAGCCTCTTTTGGAGCAACACGCTTTTACTCGAGCCAATGAGCACCGAGTTGGGCAACTACAAATGGCGGGGGTCCCCGTTCAAACGTTTCGCTTTGGCGGCAAGCTGGATATTTTCGGGCACCACGCTTACAACCAAGCACTGAAGACCTTAGCACCTGATATTGTGCTGACCTATATGAATAGGGCGAGTGGCCTAACCCCTAGAGGGAATTATCAATTGGCCTGCCGCCTTGGTCACTATTACGACCTGAAATACTACCGCCATGCCGACTATTGGGTCGGTATCACCAAGGGTATTTGTAATCACTTAGTACAAGGCGGGATGCCTGCTGAACGCGTGGTGCAGATCCCTAATTTTGCCGATGAAACTCCTGTCAGTGCTGTCGATCGTAGCGATTTCAACACCCCAAATGATGTGCCGCTGCTACTGGCGGCCGGACGACTGCACACGAATAAAGCATTTGATGTACTGCTTCACGCGCTGGCAGAGGTACCGGATGCCGTTTTATGGCTGGCAGGCGATGGGCCTGAAAAAGAGAGCTTACAAAAACTGTGTCATGAAAAAGAGCTCAATCATCGAGTGCGATTTTTGGGCTGGCGTAACGATGTCGCTCGCCTAATGAAGACCGCGGACCTGTTTATATGCCCATCAAGGCATGAAGGTCTCGGCAGTATCGTGGTAGAAGCTTGGTTTCATCAGTGCCCTATCATTGCAGCTAATTCGCAGGGTCCCGGAGAGCTGATTGCCCACGAGCAAACTGGCTTAATCACTCCTGTCGATGATGCTGCAGCCCTCAGTACCGCCATCAACCAATTATTACAACATCCGTCCCAAGCTCAAGCTCTCGCGCAGCAAGCGTACGCCCATTACCAACAGCACTACAGCGCAAAAACTATTGCAGCCCAATACATGGCGTTTTTCGACAGCATAGGGCGGCGTTCATGACAGCGACCTCAACCCAACGAGAGGAACCAAGGTTAAGCCATAATGACATCAATCTTGGTACATTAGACGATGCGTTTTCCCGTGGCGGGAATCGGTTGTGTTTTGTGCACCCCCACAATTCAAATCAAATTATCAAAGTGGCACGACCAGACCGGCTGGCTCACATCAAACGACGAGAGAAATCGTTTCCTAAAAACTTAAAACCTTTAAGTGTATTTGATGACAACCTCCAAGAATCCGAGGTCTACCAACGCATTACCCGATGGATTGGGCCTCAAGCCTTTGAACTGATTCCACCTTGCCACGGCTTTGTGGCAACCAACTTAGGGCCGGGTCTGTGCAGCGATTTAATCCGGGACGACTCCGGCGCTATATCTCTGACGTTAAAACAATTCTTGTGGATCAATGGCAATACCGCAGAGCTGCAGAAAGCCGTCCAGCACTTCACTCGACGCTGGAGCGAACTGGGGATGCCGTCACGCAACTTGCTGCTACACAATATTGTGGTGCAATGCGAAGAAGGCATTCCACTGCGACTGTTTGTCATTGATGGATTAGGCTGGCCAGACTTAATTCCGCTAGGCTATGTTTGCAAGCCTCTGGCCAAACGCAAAGCGGCTCGAAAAGCGACACAGCTCTACCTCGCGATCGAAGCGCTGCTGCAAAAAAAAGCTGATAACAGCCACTATGGTTATCATGGGTGGCTGAACGAAGAATCCCGTTCAGGGTGAGCGCACGTTACCTGTAAGAACCTCCAACCGACGCGGGTTACCCTGCGAATCAAACGCCTGCTTGCCTTGTCGATAAGCCAATAAACCTCCCAATCTGGCTTTGAACTTTTGTCGCTTCGCACGCGAAACACTGAAAAACCTCTTAACGCAGTAACGCAATAATAGACTCGTCAGCCGCATACGCCCTTTGTTTAATCCGTGCTTACACAAGTAGTAGGCACTGGACCAACCCACATGCCATTGTTTGAAGTACGTGACCTGAGGTGAATCCCCTGAAGAAGTGCCTTTATCATGACGGAAATAGAACCCACTGTGGCGAAGAATCTGACCGCCACCTTGAAGCACTCGGTAGCACAGATCTTTTTCTTCGTAGAACAGAAATAAATTATCATCAAACCAACCAACCGACTGTAACCGCTGGGTATCCAGTAACATCACGGCCCCTAAGACGTTGTTTACAGGCTGCCAGCTTTTATTACCGCGTTCGCGTTCACTGGTTGCCGGCGCATAGATGGCGGCCTGCCCTTCGATAGCCAGCGCCGCGTCAAAGAACTCAATAATATCGTCATCCGTCACCACAATGTCGGGATTTAAAATCAGCACATAACGGGTGTTTGCTGCTCGAAGGGCTACATTGGAAGCACGACCATAACCTTCGTTTTTATCTAGAGCCATAACATTCAACGATGGGAACCGAGCTTTTAATAGATCAGCGCTGCCATCACTACTGTTATTATCTACAACAACCACTTGAAAACCTTTGGTCTCCATCACTTGCGATAAACCAGACACGATCACTGCACCACTGTTGTAAGACACAACGGCCACCGTTAAATCGATCATGGCTTTACCTTCTCAGAGTAAATGCCGGCCCAACTACGTTTTTCGTTAGCAAAGCTTTTCAAGAGCGTCATATTTTCTGCACAGGGCGGCATTTGTTCAATCTGTTTTTTACTTGTATAAACATACACATCATAAGTATCGACCAAAGAACACATTGGATCATCCCGCATACCATCCTCAATCTGATGCAATCGATCGATGGAATAAGACAGGCCGCGCTGATTGGAAATTACTGTCGCTTCTGCCGGTAAGTTATGATCTATCCAGACGATCGCGTCCTTTTTAAAATCCCTACTGGGTCCGGTAGAAATAAAGCCATCCACAAAGAAAACCAATGCAAAAAATGCCATTAACCCTTTTTGCCAGCGGGACGCGTGTTGCAACAAGTGGCCGTAATGCATTACAAATAATGCCAACATTAAGATACAAATCAGAACGGTATACCGCGCTTGCAAAAAGCCACCGTAATACGTCTGATAAAAAAGCGGAATGGACAATAAAGCGATAGCCACCAACAGTTCGCGGCTCCAGCCTCGCCCCTTGCCCACAAAGTTAGACATGCCCAAATACAAAATATACCAGCGAAGGTTACTTACTATAGCGGCTAAAAAGATATACGCGCTTCCAAATAAATAAAACCCTTCGGCGTGCTTACTGGCATGCTTGCTCAAAGTTTGTTCTCGCAGCAGAGTTAAGCTTTCTTGCTGAAACTGCAAAAAGATCGTCAACTGTTTCTGAAAGAATGACAGCGTTGATAAGTCTTGCGGCAAGAAGTTCGCCACTGCAGCAAAAACATCTTGTATATTTTCAAGTATCGCCACTGCCAACAAGAGCGCTAAACCAATAAAGATAGGCCGCTGGTAGCTCAAAAATAACGCCAGTGGGAAGAGCAATAGAAACAAGGCTTCGACACGAAACAGCGCCGCCATAAGAACACACAGCAAAGCCAGAGCAGCTTTTGTAAAATAGCGATCAATGGAAGGCGTCAAATAGCACCACAGTGCGGCCAACATAAATCCGTAATAGCCGGGATCACGATAGATATCAGCGCGAATTTCATTGAGAATCGGAAAAAGCGCAAACAGGAAAACGCCCAAAGTGACTTGGAAAATCGACAGTTTTAAGGATCTTAAGATACCCGTAAAAGCGACACTGGCAAAAGCGAACAAGGTGGCGTTGAGTACATCAGCAATAAACTGCAAGCTCATGCCTGTCAACTCACGCCCAGCATAGATGAACAATGAATAAAAGGTCAGTCTATGGTGCTGATCAACTGTTTGTTCTACCCCCTGTAAGGCAATCAGTTTTGCAATGGAGAGAAAGTAAACACCATCGCTATTGATCAGGCCACGACTCGCAATCGCCAGCAGGCTTGCCAGCAGACTTAAAATGAGAGACACACGATAGGGATGACTCTGGACCAACAACGATATTGTTGCCCCCAAACCCTTAGCGGCTTTAAACATAATGATTGCAAACCTTACGCATATGGATAGAAATTATCCTACGGGGCTGTCTTAACTCGCATCCGAAGTAGCCCATAGCTCAATTCAATGAGCATAATACACAAGGCAAACTGAACCAACCGACGTTTCATTCAAGATTGCTGATCAAGCAACTTTGATAATAGGTGACAACACATCCAATACTGCACTCGGAATAGCTCGACCACTGGCATCAGCGACAAGACACGAGCGACTCGCATCAGAAAAACCACATAGCTGGCCGGTTTCTAAAAACACCGTAGGCACATCCAATGCAGCGCTTAACTGCCCAAGACCGCTGTTTATTGCAACAACGGCAGAGGCCTGTCCCAGCACTCCAGCCACACCTTGTAAATTAAGCTTGGGCAAGACATCGACTGAAGGCCTGCCTTCAGCAATACGGCTGGCGCGCGCTTTTTCGGCTTCCGTTGACCAAGGCAGGCGCACCCGAAAGCCCGCGTCAGTGAGTTCCCCAGCGAGATTGATCCAATCAGCCTCGGGGTAAATTTTGTCGTCGGTAGAGGTGCCGTGCAAGAACACAATCGTTGGTGCTTCTGGCGTCACACTGCAAAAACGGCTCCGATCTAAACCATGACAGGCCTGAGTATTAGGTTTTTCATAACCTAGAGCTTGAGCAAAAAGCGTACGGGTTCGCTCAACAGAAGGCAGCTCGCGAGGCACAAAGTAACGATGTCGGTAGCTTAAAGTCGCCAAACGCTCACGCACGCATTGACGATCAAAACCTGCGACAGGCGCTTTCACCAAACTCGCCAGCCAGCTACTCTTCATCAGCCCTTGAGCATCAATCACCAAATCATAATGGTGCTTACCCAGCTGTGTGCGAAACTGCTTCCATTCTACCGAATTTAAAGACTGCACCACGTGTTTGCGCCATCGATGCAGTGCCACTGGAATTACGTTGTCAACCGCAGGGTGTAAGGCAGGAATTTCAGCAAAATCTTCTTCGACCATCCAGTCAAAGACCACTGAAGGCATGGCTTGTTTGGCATCGGTTATGGCGGGTAACGTGTGGATCACTTCCGCCAAAGAAGACGTTTTAACGATGAGAACTCTCATTGTGCCGGTGCGCCTCCCTCAATTGCTTGATTGAGAATCTGGTAAAAAACGGGACGAGATAAGGAGTGCGGCATGATACCGAAGCTCGTGCTAAACACCAGAAAAAGTACATCAACTTTTCTAAATAAAGATGATCACTCCTTGAGGCATACATCCCGCTTTATGCGATCAAAAGACGAAAAGTCGATCGTAAAGGGTTTAACGGGTGCAAATAAAAGCCTCTGCATGGG